>JAXMBU010000019.1:0-114226 GCA_046349735.1 Planctomycetaceae bacterium | reverse complement strand
GAGCGATCAATCGTTGGCCACAGCATTGCCACGCCAGAACCATTGCGAACGTGATGAGATGACGCACAGCCATTTGACAGCTCCATGTGATACGAAATCCTGAGCGGTGGAGTCGGAAGCATAGCGCGCGAGGCGGGGAATGAGAAACATTGAGCGGAGTGTGTTGGCTCTGCGAAAGAATGAAGTGTACGGAACGGAATAGTTGTTGTGGCCCAGGGGACGGTGGCGTTGGCCCATGTTGGATGCCGGCAAGGGGCATCATTTCATCTGCAACCCGTGTCGTGAGAAAGACTCATGCTCAAGTGGGCTGAAGCCCACGCTACGATTGATTCTCCATAACGTGCGCTGAAGCCCACACTACTACGATTGAGTTTCCGTAGCGTGGGCTGAAGCCCACACAGTGCAGGTGAACACAGCGATGCAAGTCGAAAGAAGTAAGCCGACGTGATCAAAACCACTGCACACACAGTCGCGGCAAGCCGCGAAATCCTCCCCTGCAAGGACGATCTGCGAATTCCGCGACTGCAACCGTGCCATGGTCTACGGGACTTCTATCGTTCCATTCCCTCTCGCACCGGTTTAGAATACACAACATCTGCTTTTACTCATTCTGTCAAAGAGAATCCCCGAGCAGACCATGAGGACGATTCGTGTCTGAAACGACGGTTCGAGAACTTCTGGAACGAGTGCGGCAGGGCGACTCCGCGGCTGCGGAAGAGCTTGTGCGCACGTATGAACCGGAAGTGCGGCGAGCGATTCGGGTTCGCATGACGGATGCCCGCATGCGGCGTCTCGTGGATTCGATTGATATCTGTCAGTCAGTGCTCGCGGGTTTCTTTGTTCGCACGGCGGCCGGTCAATACGATATTCAGACGCCGGAAGAGCTTCTGAAACTGCTGGTCACGATGGCTCGCAATCGTGTCATCGACTGGGCCAGACGAACTCAGGCCGATCGCCGTGATGGGCGACGCGATGTGTCGCTCGACGATGGCGGAGCGGATCAGGTGGTTTCGAAGGAATCAGGCCCCGGCTCGGTACTCGTCAATCGTGAACTTATTGAACTGGTCCGCAATCGTCTGAAGCCGGATGAACTTGCGGTGATGCAACAGAGGGCTGATGGGCTGGGCTGGAGTGAGATTGGGCAGTCGCTGGGAGAGCAACCAAACTCTGTCCGCATGCGGTTGACTCGAGCGCTGGACCGAGTTGCTGCGGAGTTGGGCCTGGAGCAATCTCATGGCTGATCCGATTCCTGAAAACTCATCGTCATCGGAAGGCAGCTCGAAACCGCCTTTAAGGATCCAGGAGAATGTCGAAAGTCTGTCGGTTTCGCTGCACAATCAAATCGAAGTGCTGGCCGCTGAATTGAGATCTCGCTGGCGTAATGGTGCGCGAGTTGGCATCGAAGCTCTGGGGCCGCAGTTTGAGAATGTGGCCAAGAATGAAGAACATCTGCTGGACCTGATTTATCACGAAGTGTTGATTCGAGAAGAATTCGGGACAGCAGCTCGGTTGGAAGATTTCGTGCAGCGGTTTCCGGCGCATGCGGATCGTTTGCAGCGACTGTTTGCCGTGCATGGTGCGATTGAAGACGACGATTGGTCGGACGAAGCGGCGTTGCCGGAAGACACCAGCGGCAGTTCCGTGGTGCTTCGCCTTGAGCAGTCTGCGGGGCGATCAGGGTCGCGTGAGGCAACCGATTCCGGGGTTACGCCGACGGAGAATCTGGACGGCCAGCCACCGGATTCACACCGAGATACACCGCTCTGGCCGCGTCGGTCAAAGGAACGGCGACCTGTTGAGCCACCTCCGGGCTATGAGTTGCTGGAGGAAATTGGTCGCGGCGGAACTGCTGTCGTTTTTCGGGCAAAGCAGCGTTTATTGAATCGCGTTGTGGCGATCAAAATGCTGCTGAGTGGAAGCATGGCCGGGCCGGAAGTGCTGGCGCGGATTCAGCAGGAAGCGCGCGCTGTGGCCCAGTTGCAGCATCCGGGCATCGTGCAGATTTATGAGGTGGGCGAGAATCACGGCCTGCCGTTTCTCGCTTTGGAATATGTTGGCGGCGGAACTCTGCATCAGTGGCTGGACGGTCAGCCTTTGCCGCCGCTGGAAGCATGTCGGATTGTAGAGCAGCTCGCACGGATTACTCACTTTGCGCATGAGCGTGGGATTGTGCATCGAGATCTCAAGCCGGCGAACGTGTTGCTGACACAACGCCCCGACAGTGTTGATAAGGATCGAACCGTCGCGCAGGAGGCGTCTCGTTCTGGCGGTTCACATGCATCATTTCAGTTTTCGGTGAAGATCAGTGACTTCGGGCTGGCGCGAGTTCTGGATCATGGCAGTGAGTTGACGGCCACCGGGCAGATCATCGGTACGCCCAGTTACATGGCTCCTGAGCAGGCTGCTGGCTCGGGCGGCGAAGCATCTCCAGCCATGGACGTGTATGCATTGGGAGCAATTCTGTACGAGTTGCTCACGGGACGGCCTCCTTTTCGAGGTGCGACACTGTTCGATACTCTGGAGCAGGTTCGCTCCGATGAGCCCGTGCCGCCTCGTCGGCTGCAGCCGCGTGTGCCGGCGGATCTGGAAACAGTCTGCCTGAAATGTCTGGAGAAGATCGCGGATCGTCGTTACCGCACGGCTCAGGATTTGGCTGATGACCTCAGAGCCGTCCAGGCGGGAGATGCAATTCAGGCTCGCGCGGTGGGGCGGATTGAACGTGTCTGGAAACTGATTCGCCGGTATCCGGCTTCGGCCGCAATGGTCGCGACGATTATCGTTTTGTTGAGTGCTGGTTTTGCGGGAATCGTTGTCGAGAACCGTCGCTCAGGGGAGCGCGAGGAGGCCGCGATTCGTGAAGATGAATCATGTTCGAGAGCGAACTGCAGGCTCGTGAGGCAAGAAAGCCCTCTCGCGGAAGCAGAGAAAGCTGCTGAGAACAACGTCGACTGGCAACTGCGTCTCATCAGGCGACCACGATGGCAGAAATGGCCAAACAAAGTGGTCGACAGGCAGAAGGTGCGCGAATAGAAGCGGAGCTGGCGAGACAGCAGTCAGAAGAGAATCTTGAGCAGGCGCTGGCCGCGGTTCAGTCGCTTGCGAAGTTTGGGATGGAGTTGCGGCAGACTCCAATGCAACAGGCCACAAGTCGTCGAATTCTGGATGAAACATTAAATCTCTACGATCAGCTGGGCCAGAGTCAGGTCAATGACCCACGACTTCGCCAGCAACTGGCTTCAACGCTTGTGAGTGCTGGCGAAATTCACAATGCCCTGCGTAATACGGATCAGGCAACGGAACTTCTACAGCGAGCCATTGGCCTGCTGAACGAGGAACTGGAACGCAGTCCTGATGATATCGCCTCGCTGAACCTTGTGTGCTACGCCCATTGGATTCAGGGAACGCTTTACAACAGCAACAGTCATCCAGAAGAAGCGGAGAAATCTTTTCGCCTCTGCATCGCGCGACATGATGATGCGCTGAAGGTCAAACCCAATGATCCTGAACATCTGAAAGGGAAGGCCAACGCTCTGATCAACGTTTGCGCGGCACTCAGAAATCAGGACCGGCTTCTGGAGTCGTTGCCTTTGTACGAAGAGGCCATGGAGTCGTTGCGAACGGTTCATACTCAGTATCCCAACGACTGGGGTGCTCAGAGCGAACTGGCTTTGGCGCTCCACGATTATTCCAGCATCGTGCGGCTGATTCACGGACATGCTCCAGCGGAGAAGGCATTTGAAGAGTCGTTGCAACTTCGCGAGGGTCTGTTCCGGAAGAACTCCTCGGACACGATCAATCGCTCGTTATACGCCCGATTGTATGTCAGTCGGGGAGGATTGTTGCAGCAGTCGAGAGATTTCGCGGGGGCTCTGAGTCAGTTCCGAAAGGCTGCGGAGTTAATCTCTCCGCTGGTGACAAGTTATCCTCAGGTCTATGAGTATCAGCGGGATCTTTACAATGTGCTGATTGCTGAGACAAGGACCTGCCTCGATGCCAACAACGCAATCGTGGGTGAGCAGCGTTGGGGTGAGCTTGCTGAACGTCTGGCGGTGGCCCGGAACAATTTTCGAGAAGAGCGCATGGTTGTGCGAGCGATGCAGGAATGGACCGGACCATGGTGCGAACGTTGTTGGGAGAAAAATCAGAAAGACGTCTGTGTGCGCCACTGGAAGAACCTGACGGCGGCGTGTCTGTGGATGGCTGGAACTCCGTCGGAATTGACTGATCCGGCCGAACGACTGCTGGAGGATGCTCGTGCTGCGGAACAAGCGGCGTGGTGGCTGTCGGTCGGTCCGGAGACCTCATTGCGCGATCCCGTGAAGGCGGTTGTCCAGGGACGACGGGCGGTTGAGTTACTTCCTTCGGATGCGATGAGCCACCGTTCGCTGGGGACCGCTTTGTACTATTCCGGGGATTTTTCAGCCGCTGTTGAGACTCTTCAGAAAGCGGCTGAGCTGGATGCAAAAATCGACGAGGAATCGGCTCTGGTTGGAGCCAGCGCGATCTTGTTGGCTGTGGGCAAAGGTAACCCGTTGGCTGCTCGCAATGCAGCTGCGGCACTTGTTGGATTAAGCGGTGACAGCGTCGAGCGGAACCCGCAACTCTATTGTTTACTTGCGATGGCCCAGTTTCAGGATGGCCAGCAGGACGAAGCGAGAGCCACACTTGCGAGGCTTCGAGACCCGAACGAACAGTTTGCTCTGACGGCCGCACAACATCGACGGTTGCTGTTGGAAGCAAGGACGCTGATTCAGGCAACGGCCGTGGGTTCCGATCCGCCGTCCGTGCCATAGTTTAGTCAAAGGGGATTGGTGTTCATGCACATTCCAACCGTTACTGTTGTCGGCATGCTGCTTTACTTGACAGGCAACCTGCTCTGCGACGAACCCCGAACCGACTCGGCGAATGTTGAGCAGAAAACTGAGACCACGGAGGCGATTTTTTCGGGGCCGCAGGTCGGCGAAGAGCTTGCCCCGTTTCTGGTCCGGGGCGTATTTGATGAATATGCCAACAGGGAGTTTAACTATGTGGAACTTGCGAATGGGCGACCTGTCGTTCTGATCTTTATCCATGATGTGAATCGGCAGTCAATCAGTCTGGCACGCATTCTGGCAACGTATACGAACAGCCGAACGGGGGAGGGGCTGGTCACGGGAATGATTCTGCTGAATGACGACGCCACTGAGGCGGAAAGTCTGCTGAAACGTATGCGCCATGCGATCGGGCCGGTCACGGCGTCAATTGCATCAGCCAATGACGATGGAAAAAACGAGGCGGCAAAAAATATCGAATACGCCACGGTCGCAACTTCCATCGATGGTCGCGAAGGTCCGGGCAGCTATGGGCTCAATCGTAATGTGACGCTGACGATTCTTGTCGGCAACGAGAACAAGGTCACAGCCAATTTTGCATTGATTCAGCCCAGCCTTCAGGTCGACCTGCCAAAGATTCTGGAGAGTGTCATCTCGGTTATTGGGGGTGAAGTCCCAAAACTGGAGGATCTTGAGGGCATGCCGGCGACGATGAAACAGCGTGACTCGAAAAGCAAAGCTCCTGAGATGCGACCGCTGTTGGGGCCTTTGATTCGTCTTGACGCAACAGAGGAGCAGGTTGTGGAAGCCGCAGCAAGGATCGAAGCCGCGGCCATGACAGATCCCGCCATCAGAAACGAAGTCGGCCGAATTGCGAACACAATTATCGATGCCGGGAAGCTCGAAGACTACGGCACACCGAAGTGTCAGGAATACCTGAAGAAATGGGCACAGGAATTCGGTGATCCTCGAAAGGCGAAAGCGAAGAGCGATCCATCGGAGTCCGGCCGATGAGCCTTGCGTGGCTGTTCGTCGTGGTCAAATCGTTCGTACAGCTTGTGCAGGACGTGCCCAATACCAGCTCACACGACAACACAAGGGCATCCGCAGTCGCAGTCGCCCGGCCGCCTCTCTCTACGGATGATCGCATTCATTTCGATACGGAAATTGTTCCGGTTCTGACAAAAGCGGGCTGTAATTCCGGCGCCTGCCATGGTGCTGCGGCTGGGCGAGCGGCCTTTAAGCTGTCGCTGTTTGGTTCCGATCCTGAAGCAGACTATTTCGCCATCGTTCATCAGTTTGAGGGTCGGCGAATCAACACGGCAAAGGCAGAACTGAGCCTGCTGCTCCGCAAGCCAACGGGGGAGCTCAACCATGAAGGGGGCACGCCGCTGCTGGACGACGAGACAGGTCGAGACGTATTGCTCAATTGGATTCGATCCGGTGCAAAACGCGGCGCCGAAAGGCGACTTTTGGAAGTGCAGGTTAATCCGAGCCGGAAAGTTGTTGACAGCGTTCCGTCTACAATACCGTTGCAGGTCATTGCGACATTTGATGATGAGACGAAAGTTGATGTCACGCGCTGGACCGTGTTCAGTGTCTCAGATCCGTCCGCGATCATTATTGAACAGGATCAGGCAGCCCGCATCATTCGGCGAGGCCAGCATGTTGTGATCGCCCGGTTTCTTAATCGAGTCATCCCGATTACTTTTGTCGTCCCATTAGCAGATCGCCCCGTTGATCTTTCGAGAGCGGAGCGAGTAAACCTGATTGATGAACATGTTCTCAACGCTCTGCAGGAGTTGCGGATTCCGCTGTCGCCTTCGGCCGAGGATTCTCAATGGCTGCGACGAGTGACGCTCGACCTGACGGGGCAACTGCCGATACCGGAGGAAGTCGAACAGTTTCTCGCATCAGAAGTACCAAACAAACGCGAACAGGTTGTGGATCGTCTGCTCGACAGTGAGTCGTATGCAGATGTCTGG
Source organism: Planctomycetaceae bacterium (assembly GCA_046349735.1). Taxonomy (GTDB): domain Bacteria; phylum Planctomycetota; class Planctomycetia; order Planctomycetales; family Planctomycetaceae; genus SXXK01. The sequence goes on along the minus strand of JAXMBU010000019.1, from coordinate 107,430 downwards.
ACGCTTCGGTTTTCTCGTCTTTTGAGAATGCATTCGTTGCCAAACGAAACCGAGGCCTTGCAGGCGTATTCCGCGTGGTTGCGGAAAGCGATCGCTGCTGACGTCGGGGTTGATCAGCTGGCGAAGGAACTGCTGACCGCGACAGGTGATTCGCATCTGATCGGGCCGGCAAATTTTGGCCGCATGGTGTCGGATGCTCGAGTGCACGCGGAGCTCGTGGGGCAAGTCTTTGCGGGAGTTCGACTGGGATGTGCCAATTGCCACAACCATCCGCTCGATAAGTGGACTCAGGATGATTATCACGGCCTCGCCGCCGTCTTCGCGCCTTGGGATCGCTCCCGAAATGTAAAGATGACATCACGCGGACAGGTCACCAATCTTCGCACCGGAGAACCAGCAACTCCGCGAATTCCCGGCGTACGTGATTTGACGCACGAAGAGGATCGCCTGTTGGCGGTTCACGACTGGATTACCAACGACAAAGATCTGTTACTCGCCAGAGCCACAACAAATCGGGTCTGGCGATTTCTGTTCGGTCGAGGACTCATCGAGCCTGTTGACGATCTTCGCGATACAAATCCGGCCACTCATCCGGAGCTGCTGCAGCAACTGGCACGCGAGTTTGCCGCGAACGGCTATCGCCTGCGTCCGCTGTTGAGAACCATGGTGCTCAGTGCGACATATGGACGGAGTGATCAGGTTGTCACAGGCAACGAGACCGACGATCGCTTCTATTCGCGTAGTTTGCGACGACCAATGGATCCGGAAGTATTCATGGATGCAATTGCGGACGTGACAGATGTTGCTGGAGATTTTGGATCTCACAAGGCACTCCGCGCTGTGCAGGTGATTGATTCGGCTTTGCCAGCAGAGGATCTGGATGTATTGGGGCGTTGCCAGCGAGTGAATGGTTGCAGTGAAGGTGAGAGTGCCTCGGGAGGACTCCCCGCCCAGTTGCATTTGCTGAATGGCGATTTGATCAATATGCGGCTGCGAGATCCCAATGGACGGCTTCAGAAATTGATCGCAGAGAACAAGTCCGTCAGAGACATCATCGACGAGTTTTATGTGCGTGGACTTGGACGACATGCATTGGCGGATGAGCTGACACGCTGGGAGACCGCAATCAACGATTCCGACCCGATTGAGCAGCAGCGGCGTCTGGAGGATTTTGTCTGGAGCCTGCTTAACAGTCGCGATTTCCGGGAGAACCACTGATGAAACGATCAAGTGTTCGAGCGTCGCGAGGCGGGAATTCGAATTGCCAGGAGCACACGTGCGGTATTGCAATCGATGATGTACACCACGGCTGTCAGTTCAGAAAAACGCACTCTTCGCCGAGACGAGATTTCGTAAAGGCCGGAGTCCTGACGGCCTGGGGTGTCTCACTTTCGGATGTGATTGGCTGTTCTCCGTCGGCCGTTTCGCTCGCAGACACACCGTCTGTGAGAAAAGCAAAGTCCTGTATTCTGCTGTGGCTCGACGGCGGGCCGAGTCATCTGGAAACATTCGACCTGAAACCTGACGCACCGGCTGAGGTTCGTGGGCCGTTCGCACCGATTGCAACCAGCGTTCCTGGAATCTCCATTTGCGAACTATTGCCGGAAACTGCGAAACGGACACAGCAGTTGAGCATCATTCGTTCCATGACGTCACCGCTGGGCGAACATGGAATCGCGAATCACTATCTCCTGACCGGATATAAGCCAACACCTTCGTTGCTGTATCCTGGCTTTGGCTCTGTCGTGTCGCATGTGCGAGCAAACTCGACAACGCTGCCAGCACATATCGCCATTCCCGAATCTCGCGCTGGGGGATCAGGATTTCTGGGTGAAGCGTTTGCTCCATTTGAAACGAAAGGTGATCCGTCGAGCCCGGGTTTTCGGGTTCGCAATCTGGAACTGTACCCTGATGTCGATGAAGCTCGACTGCTGCGTCGTCGCGACTTTTTGCACCAGTTTGATCGAACGCAACGGGCTCGTGAGAATGCTTCAGACTTTCCGTCTGAAGGCACAGATCTCGATCAGGCGTTCCGCATGATCACATCACAAGAGGCAAAGTCAGCGTTTGATTTGTCTCAGGAGCCAGACGATGTCCGTGCGAGATACGGCCCGCGCATGTTTGGACAAAGCTGCTTGCTGGCGCGACGGCTTGTCGAACGCGGTGTGCCCTTTGTGACCGTGACGAATACCGGTTGGGATACTCACGAAGGGTTGGTGACTCAGCTTAAACTGGGGTACTCCGGTGCAAAGGTCGGCGTCGGACTTGTTCCGACGTTTGATCTTGGTTTTTCAGCTTTGATCGGTGATCTCGCGGATCGAGGACTGCTCGATGAAACTCTGGTAGTTGCGATGGGAGAGTTTGGTCGAACGCCGAAGTTGAATACTCGGGGTGGCCGTGACCATTGGCCTCGCGTGTTCAGTGTGGTTCTGGCCGGTGGCGGAATTCGCGGCGGGCAAGTGATTGGCTCCAGTGATCGCGTCGGTGAAAGCCCGAGTGACAGTCCCGTTACTCCTTCGGATCTGGCGTTTTCGATTTATTCGCTGTTGGGAATCGACCCTCATCGGGAACTCCGAACTTCTGACGGTCGGCCGATTCCCATCAATCAGGGCGGACAGATGATTCGAGGGCTGGTGTGATGGCTGAGCATCCATCCGTGGATACGAAAAGCCGCGCTTGCTCAACCCGGGAGTGCGCTTGGACGTCAACCAGACATATGCGGACAATCTCCGTTTTTGTTTTTGCAGTCGTTCTGGCGATAATCCCGGTGTCTGCGTCTGCCGATCCGCCCATCACCGCGGCAGTCTTCACGCCGGACGGCAACGGTGTCATCGTTGGGTCGCAATCTGGGCTGAGATTGTTGTCATGGCCGTCATTATCCGCGACCGATTCTCTGAAGACTCAGCTTCAGAACATTCATCATGTTGCCTTTTCACCGAACGGACAACAGCTGTTGATTGCGGGGGGCGTCCCTGGGGAATCAGGAACCATCGAGATTCTGGACTGGCCCGATCGCGTTTTGCGTTCAACGATTTCCTCGCATGAGGACGTGATCTATCAGGCTTCATGGTCGCCTGAAGGGTCCACGATTTCCACCGCCGGTGCGGATGGATTCTGCAAAGTGATTGACGTGGTGACGGGGAGAGTCAGAAGTGAGTTCTCAGGACACTCGCGTCCAGTCTTAACTGTTGAGTATCTGGACGCCGAACACTGCCTTTCTGGAGGTGTGGATCAGACGATTCGGCTTTGGAAAGTCGCTGACGGCAGTTCATTGCGGACGCTGAATAATCACGTTAACACGGTCAACCTGCTCGCGCGACAGACCCCTGCATCCGATCGAAGCTTTGATCAGATCGCATCGATTAGTGACGATCGGACGATTCGGATCTGGCAGCCTCGGATTGGAAGACTTGTGAAATTTGTCCGGCTGCCTTCTGAGCCACAGCGTGTCGTTTGGTCTGCAGACCAAAAGTCGCTGCACGCCGCCACAAAGGCGTCGACGATCCACACCATAGACGTGGCGACGATGAAAGTCACCGCGGAGCAACTGACCACCGTTGGATTTCCTCACGAACTGTTACTGGACTCAGAACGCAAGCTGCTGTTCGTCGCCGGAGAAAACGACTTTCAAAGAATTGAACTCGCAAGGATGTCTGCAGCAGGTTCGCGTTGAAACATTTCAAATGAAATCGTGGCGTCTGAAAAGGAAAACTCGGAAGTGCTGGCGATGATCCTGCGATTCACATGAACGACAAGTCACATGGGAAGGGTGAATACGTTTTATAATCCCATCCTGCGAATCAATTCTCAACACGCCCACGACAGCAACGCCCCTCAGTCGGAGACCAAGGCCAGTTATAATTCTGTCGGCAATTCTCAGGCGGCATGCTGCGAAGGCGATATTTCTCCGGGGCTGCGATACACTTTGGCCCCTCGGGTGGCTGAGCTCCCTGAAGCCGCCCAACGTTGCAGAACGCCAAGCCAACCACGAATCGACCGCAGCCCATGTTCGAACAAGCCTTCAAAAACATTGACGACATCCTTTGGAAGGAAGCCGGCTGCACATCGGAACTCGACTACACGGAACAGGCTTCCTGGCTACTTTTTCTAAAATACCTCGACGGGCTGGAATAGGACAAAGCCACATAAGCCGAACTGGAAGGCCGGAAGTACACCTGGATCCTCGACGAGCCCTATCGCTGGGATCAATGGGCGGCTCCGAAAGGTCCGGACGGGAAGATTGACCACAACAAATCCGCCACCGGTGATGATCTTCGCGACTTCGTCGACAACAAGCTGTTCCCGTACCTGAAAGCGTTCAAGCAGAAAGCCAGCGGACCGAATACGATCGAATACAAGATCGGCGAGATCTTCAGCGAGATCAGAAACAAGATCACCAGCGGTTACAACCTTCGCGAGATTCTCGACCACGTCGACGAACTGCGGTTTCGATCGCAATCGGAGAAGCACGAACTGTCGTACCTGTACGAAGCCAAGATCAAGAATATGGGTAACGCCGGACGGAACGGCGGCGAATACTACAGCCCGCGGCCGTTGGTTCGTGCCATCGTGCGAGTCGTCAAACCGAAGATCGGCGAAAAGATTTCCGACGATGCGTGCGGTTCCACGGGGTTCCTTTGTGAAGCCTTCGAATACCTGAAAGAGCAGAACCCGAAACGCACCACCGCTCAGGACAAGATTCTGCAGACCAGCACGTTCTATGGTAGGGAAAAGAAATCGCTGGCCTATGTGATCGGGATCATGAACATGATCCTGCACGGCATTGAAGCCCCCAACATTCTGCACACGAATACGCTCGCCGAAAGCCTGGCCGACATTCAGGCGAAAGACCAGGTCGACGTGGTCATGGCCAACCCGCCATTCGGCGGCAAAGAACGGAAAGAGGTCCAACAGAACTTCCCGATCCGGACGGGCGAAACCGCGTTTCTGTTTCTGCAGCGGTTCATTAAGGTTCTGAAGCCAGGCGGCCGAGCGGGCGTGATCATCAAAAACACGTTTCTGTCGAACACCGACAACGCCTCGGTGAGTCTTCGCAAGCAACTGCTGGAAAACTGCAACCTGCACACAATTCTGGACTGTCCCGGCGGCACGTTCCAAGGGGCCGGAGTCAAAACGGTTGTGCTGTTCTTCGAGAAGGGAGCACCCACACGACAGATCTGGTACTACAAACTGGATCCCGGCCGAAACCTCGGCAAAACCAACCCGCTGAACGATGATGACCTGGCCGAGTTCGTAGACCTGCAGGCCACGTTTGCCGACTCGCCCAAAAGTTGGAGCATTGACGCGACGACCATCGATCAAGCCACGTTTGATCTGTCCGTGAAGAACCCGGACGGCGGCGAGGAAGTTGTTCACCGCAGTCCACATGACATCATGGATGAGATCGCGGCTTTGGACGTGGAGAGTGCCGCAGTATTGGAAACAATTCGCAACTTGCTTTAACACCCCGTCATTCCCGCGCAGGCGGGAACCCAGTTCAACTCGTCATTCCCGCGCAGGCGGGAACCCAGCCACGCCATGAAGCAACCCGCAGTTTACATCCTCGCCAGTCAACGCAACGGAACGCTCTACATCGGCGTCACCAGCGATTTGGTGCAGCGTGTCTGGCAGCACAAAAACGACGTATTCGAAGGATTCACGAAAGAGTACGGCGTTCACATGTTGGTGTGGTACGAGTTACACGAAGACATGGAAACAGCCATCATCCGCGAGAAACGATTGAAGAAGTGGAACCGCGAGTGGAAGCTGCGTTTGATTGAAGAAAAGAACCCCGATTGGAAGGACATGTATGACACAGTCCGCTAGTCATTGCGCTCGCTTCACCCGTCATTCCCGCGCAGGCGGGAACCCAGTGCGGTACGCGCGTGTTCTCGATCCCCGCCTACGCGGGGATGACGCGGGAATTCGATCCCTTCTTCACAGAGATCTCCACAAATGTCATTCCCGCGCAGGCGGGAACCCAGTGTGTTTCGCGCGTGCTCTCGATCCCCGCCTGCGCGGGGATGACGCGGGAATTCGATCCGTTCTTCACAGAGATCTCTCCAAATGTCATTCCCGCGCAGGCGGGAACCCAGTGCGTTACACGCGTGTTCTCGATCCCCGCCTACGCGGGGATGACGCGGGAATTCGATCCGTTCTTCACAGAGATCTCCACAAATGTCATTCCCGCGCAGGCGGGAACCCAGTGTGTTACGCGCGTGTTCTGGTTCCCCGCCTGCGCGGGGATGACGCATGGTGCGGCGAAGAAGTTGTTCATCGCAGTCCACAGGACATCATGGATGAGATCGCGGCACTGAATGCCGAGAGTGCGGAAGTTCTGCAGAGCATCCGGGGGCTGCTATGAAGGCAGGTTGGAAAGAGACAACGCTGGGGGAAGCATTTGCCACAGTGACCGGCAACACGCCGCCGATAGGCGGGAACCCAGTGGGTTACGCGCGTGTTCTGGATCCCCGCCTGCGCGGGGATGACGCGGGAATTCGATCCGTTCTTCACAGAGATCTCTCCAAATGTCATTCCCGCCAGGCGGGAACCCAGTGCGTTACACGCGTGTTCTGGATCCCCGCCTACGCGGGGATAACGCGGGAATTCGATCCGTTCTTCACAGAGATCTCCCCAAATGTCATTCCCGCGCAGGCGGGAACCCAGTGCGTTACACGCGTGTTCTCGATCCCCGCCTACGCGGGGATGACGCGGAATTCGATCCGTTCTTCACAGAGATCTCCACAAATGTCATTCCCGCGCAGGCGGGGAGACCCAGTGTGTTACGCGCGTGTTCTGGTTCCCCGCCTGCGGGGATGACGCATGGTGCGGCGAAGAAGTTGTTCATCGCAGTCCACAGGACATCATGGATGAGATCGCGGCACTGAATGCCGAGAGTGCGGGAAGTTCTGCAGAGCATCCGGGGGCTGCAATGAAGGCAGGATGGAAAGAGACAACGCTGGGGGAAGCATTTGCCACAGTGACCGGCAACACGCCGCCGAAGAACAACGCTGAGTTCTACGGCGACTTTATGCCACTTGTTAAGCCACCAGAACTTTGCGATTCGCTGTTCGACTCGGCAGAGGATGGGCTTACTGAATTGGGGGCAGCCATTGCACGTACCCTGCCACCACGATCGATACTTGGTTTCTTGTATTGGGAACCTTGGGAAGATTGGGCTGAACACCGTTCCAGTTGCGTTTAACCAACAGATCAATGCCATTTTGCCCGACGAAAGCCGAGCGATTTCTGAGTTTCTGTTTTTCCAAGTGCTGTCCCCAAAGTTCAAAGAGCAGTTGGAATCGTTGGCATCGGGAGCGACAGTGCCCATAGTTAACAAATCGAAGTTTAACAGCATTCGTATTGTGCTCCACTCCGCTCGCCGAGCAGCAGCGGATCGTGGGCATTCTGGACGAAGCGTTTGAGGGCATCGCCACCGCCAAAGCCAACGCCGAAAAGAACCTCCGAAACGCCCGCGCCTCTTCGAAAGCCACCTCCAATCCGTCTTCACCCAACGTGGCGAAGGCTGGGTGGAAACAGACGCTCGAAGAAGTTGCGGCTTTCAAAACGGTTTCGCTTTCAAAAGCAGCACCTTCAAGCCATCGGGCGTTCCCATCATTCGTATCTCAAACATTCAAGATGGCCGCATCGATGTCACAACCGGTTCTGTTCTTATGCGTCTGCATAGTCAACGGATTGGGAAATGTGGCTACTGCGATCAGGATGTGACTACCAACCAGCGAAGTGAACGCACTCGACGCCCAGCGATGGATCGTCGAATAGGTTCATTTATTACCAGATGACCTGACTGAAACATTTCAACGCAATGTCAGGAGCAACGACCGTCCGGCCAAACTACGTTGCCGATTATCAATAAATCCAAATGGAGAGCACGGTTTCTATTTGGCTGAACCGCCAGCGGTTGCAGAACAAAAGAAGATTGCTGCGAAGTTCGACGCCCTCATTGAAAAACGCAACGCCTCGCCGTTTCCTTATCTACGAACGCAAGCTCGCCGCTCTGGACGAACTGAAGAAGTCCCTGCTGCATCAGGCGTTTGCAGGAGAACTGTGATCATGCTTCTTGAGAAAAAACATTTCGACGCTGTTAGACAAAGCGGCAGCCGTTGATTCTGGAAAAGGACTACAGGAGCAATCTGGACCTCAAAGAACTGCTTCGAATCGTCGCCGTGTTCTCGAGCCGCTACTTTCGACGAAGTTCGTAAATTATGACGGAATGAATACAGCCGGATTAACTGATGCCTTCAGATCGTTACTTTGAGATTCGGTTCAGTGGAAACCCTGATAGTGAACGGCCACATTGATTTCCCAACAATCCTGAATGACCTCAGTGTGATTCCCGGACGCAGAGGTCACTGTGCGTTGCATTTTTTCGTGTCCATACTTCGGTATTCATCTCGAGCCGAGTCCCATCTACGAGCGGCATGTGCTGAACTTTCTTAGTGAAATCCGCACCCGTGGACGCGGCCCAAACTGAAAAAGTCCCTGCTGCACCAGGCGTTTCGCGGGGAACTTTGATAATTTTCCTGCGAAAAACTGGGACAGATATTCTTGCACCAGGAATGGATATAGGATGGTACAATTGGTTTTCCAGGCAATTGCGGCCATCATCTAAGCGGAACGCGTGCCCCGGAAACGGAGGAATTGAAAATGACCATTCATAAACACCAGATTTGCCTCGAAAGTGAACAGCACTTCGACGGTCGATTGCCGAGCCACCACTTGGGGTTTCTGTTGGCAGACTTACCTGTTGCTGTGCGTGGTGCTGTTTCAATGGCATTGTGCAATCGCAGCAAGACTTTAGGTAAGCAACCGGAATGGCTGAAGCGAGCAAGTGACCTTCGCTTTACTGGCCATGCGGGAAATGGATTGACTCAACTGCAATTTGAGTTGCCATCACTGGACACCGCCGCGAGCGAAGTTTATCGACAAGCGTTCTTGTTTGAATCTGGCCGTCCAGAGGGACATTTGACCGGGCTTGATTTGTTGATGAACGTTGTCAGCGACATTGATAACGGAAAGGCGGACAGTAACGATACATTCGATCCTCAGCTACTTAACCAGGTCTCAAGGTTTAAGCGTTTTTTTAAGGGAGGCCCTTTCTCGGGATTTCGTATAAGTCGAAGCGGCGGTGACGCTCGTCACACAGTCCACGTAACTCAGTCGACAAGCGAAACTCGCTGAAGTTATACGGTCGAACACCGGGGCCGCAGCGCAGAATTGTCGGTCAACTAGACGGCATTGAAGCGAGCACGCAAAGATTCTCCCTATTGCTCGATTCCGGTGAGCGTGTGGCAGGAGTTTACCCCAAAGAGATTTCCGACCATCTTCAAAAGCTTTGGCGAAAGCGTGTGTTGGTGTTGGGGACCAGCGTTTTTCGTGCCTCCGGAAACTTGTTACGTGTCGAAGCAGAGTCCATAGAGAATGGAAAGAACGCGGCGGCTCTGTTCTCGACCCCACCAGTGGCAAACGGAACGCGACTTGCCCCGGACCGATTTCTAAAGTCTCAAGGGCCACGAAGTGGGATGGCGGCAATTATGAATCGCTGGCCCGGGAATGAGACAGACGCGGAAATTGAAATCGCACTGGATCGAATGTCATGACGCTTCGGTCAAGTGATCTCATCTCACTCGATACGAACGTGTTGGTTCATTGGATTCGCCAGAATGCTGTGGGAATTCAATTACGAGACACGTACCGCCTTCATGAGCGAACAGACCGACCGATTTATTCTACTGTTGTGGAAGGCGAGATCCGGGCACTGGCAAAAGTGTGGAAGTGGGGAACAGACAAGCTCAATTCACTCGATGAAATCCTTGCCGAATTGGTTCGCGTTGATGCGGGACTGCCGGATGTGGTCAAGGCCTACGCTGAAATCTCCGCTGCAGACATGGCCGGAGGTCATAACACCGGACAGAACGACATGTGGATTGCGGCAACAACGAAGGCTGCAGGCGGCGTACTGTTAACCTGTGATATTGATTGCGTTTGGATGCATCCGCGTCTCGTCAATGTTGAGCATGTGCCCACAGTGAAATCGGCTGGCTGAGAAATTTCAATGAACGAAGCCGAAACCAGAGCCGAGTATATTGACCCCGCTCTCGCGGCCGCCGGCTGGGGCGTTGTTGATGGAAGCCGTGTTCGTCGCGAGTACCCGATTACGCTGGGACGCCTCGAAGGCCACGGCCGACGCGGTAAGGCACTGACGGCTGATTATGTGCTCGAGTATCGCAACACAAAGCTGGCGGTGGTCGAGGCCAAGGCGTGGGACAAGCCGCTGACCGAAGGAGTGGGGCAAGCCAAAGACTATGCCGGCAAACTTGCGATTCGGTTCACGTATGCGACCAACGGCCAGGGCTTCTACGGCGTTGATATGCAGGACGGGACCGAAGGGGAAGTGCCTTCCTTCCCGACGCCGGAAGAACTATGGAACCGGACCTTTGCCGAACAGAACGCCTGGCGGGATCGGTTCGCGGCCGTTCCGTTTGAAGACCGGGGCGGCTACTTTCAGGGACGGTATTACCAGGACATTGCCATCGACCGAGTTCTGGAGTCCATCGCCGCCGGCAAAGATCGAATCCTGTTGACGCTCGCCACTGGAACAGGAAAGACTTTCATCGCCTTTCAGTTGGCGTGGAAGTTGTTTCAAAGTCGCTGGAACCTGAAAGACTGGAAGGCGGGAACCGAGCCAACTCGCCGGCCGCGGGTTCTGTTTCTGGCGGATCGCAACACCCTGGCCGATCAGGCGTTCAACGCGTTTTCAGCATTCCCTGACGATGCCGTCGTTCGCATTGCTCCGGAGGAGATTAAAAAGAAAGGGCGAGTGCCGAAGAACGGCAGTCTGTTCTTCACGATCTTTCAGACCTTCATGTGTGGCCCGATCAAGGACGGCGAACCGTCGCCATGGTTCGGGGACTATCCGCCGGACTTCTTTGACTTCATCGTCATCGACGAATGCCACCGCGGCGGGGCGAATGACGAAAGCACGTGGCGTGGAATCCTCGAGTATTTCTCGCCGGCCGTTCAGTTGGGTTTAACGGCCACGCCAAAACGCAAAGACAACGTGGACACGTACAAGTATTTCGGCGAGCCCGTGTTCACGTATTCGCTGAAGGAAGGCATCAACGACGGCTTCCTGACGCCGTTTCGAGTGAAGCAGATTCAGACGACTCTGGATGAGTACATCTACACGCCGGACGATTCCGTGTTGGTGGGTGAAGTGGAAGCCGGCAGACGCTTTGAGGAAAAGGACTTCAACAGAATCATCGAGATCACCGAACGCGAACGGAAACGTGTTCAGATCTTCATGGAACAGATCAACCAGAAAGAAAAGACGCTGGTGTTCTGTGCGAATCAGGCCCACGCCCTCGCCGTGCGGGATCTGATCAATCAGAACAAAACCAGCAAAGACCCCAACTACTGTGTTCGAGTCACCGCAGATGACGGCGCCCGGGGCGAAGAATTCCTTCGCGAGTTTCAGGACAACGAAAAGACGATCCCCACGATCCTGACGACTTCTCAGAAGCTGTCGACGGGCGTGGACGCTCGCAACGTGCGGAATATCGTGCTGATGCGGCCGATCAATTCCATGATCGAATTCAAACAGATCATCGGCCGTGGCACCCGGCTGTACGACGGCAAGGACTATTTCACGATATACGACTTCGTGAAGGCTCACCATCACTTCAGCGATCCGGAGTGGGACGGGGAACCGGTGGAACCCGAAGCCTGTGACACGTGCGGCCAGTCGCCCTGCGTTTGCGAAAAGCCGGAACCGAAACCCTGCAATCGTTGTGGCCAACGCCCTTGCGAATGTCCGCCCGAACCCTGCGAAGTCTGTCTCCAGGTGAAGTGCGTTTGCGAACGAAAGCAAAAGGTCAAAGTCAAACTGGCTGACGGGAAGGAACGCAACATCCAGCACATGATGGTTACTTCCTTTTGGCATCCCGGCGGAACCCCAATGTCCGCTCAGCAGTTTCTGGAAATGCTTTACGGAAAGCTGCCGGAGTTCTTCAAAAACGAAGCCGAACTTCGAGCCCTCTGGAGTGCTCCGGACACGCGGCGAAAGCTATTGGAAGGCCTCGCCGAAAAGGGATTCGGGGCCGATCAGCTGGCGGAAATGCAGAAGATCATCGACGCCGAAAAGAGTGATCTGTTCGATGTTCTAGCCCACGTCGCGTGGGCACTGCCGACGGTCACTCGCGAACACCGGGCAACGCTGGCCCGTCCTGAAATCGCCGTCCATTTTAATCAGAAGCAACAGGCGTTTCTCGAATTCGTCCTGGCTCATTACATCAACGAAGGCGTCGGCGAGCTCGACCGCGAAAAGCTGACGCCACTACTGCGTTTGAAGTATCACAATTCCCTGCCCGACGCGCTCGCCGATCTCGGCAAGCCGGACGAAATCGCCCAGGTGTTCGCCGGGTTCCAACGCTATCTGTACCAGCAACAGGGCGTGGCATAGTCCTGCTGTCCAGCCAGCAGTCCAAAAACGAAAACAGCCGCGAAATTCGCGGCTGTTCATCTGGATTCGTCACTGTGCCATTAAGGCAAATGGGCGCTGAGGGACTCGAACCCCCGACCCCCTCGGTGTAAACGAGGTGCTCTAACCAACTGAGCTAAGCGCCCGGTGTCTGGGTTTCAGACAGGCGGAAGTATCGGCGGTTCGGGGGATGTTTTCAAGTCAGCCTGAAAAGTCGTCCACATTCGTGCCAGTTTTGGTGATAAGGGCCGTCAAAACCCTCCAAATACGCAGCGGCTGCTCAATCGGGACGAGTTTTCGTCGGTGGCTGCCTGCGCGGACTTCGGCCTGAGCACAGTCATCAAAGGGCTTTTGTGCGCAGATTTCTTCGCGGCTCAATAGGGCTCGGCTTGCAATTGGTGGACGTTAGTTCGCTGTGAGACTTGACTCCAGCGCGGTTGGGAGTGTGCAATTTGTGTGTGGTTCAGTTCGCGGAGTAATGATTCCCTTGAGGGATTCGTCAATTTGCGAGTCCAGCGATGATCAAGACACTCACCGGACGGCTTGCGCCGTAACGCTTTGAGCAGCGGAGAATGTGACGTCATGCGAAAAATGATAGGGCTGCTGGGGATGCTGGTTGTTGGCTTGACGCATTCAGACGTGAGCCTGGCCGGTCCTCCGATTGCGATCGACACGATCCAGCGCGCGGAGCCGGTGAATTTCGAAAAAGAGATTTTGCCGATCCTGCAGAAGAACTGTCTCGCCTGTCACTCGGCCAGTGAGCGGGGCAGTTGATTCTGGAGACGGCTCAGGGAATTCTGAAAGGTGGCGATACCGGGGCGGCTGCAGTTCCCGGCAAGGGGCTCGAAAGCTTGCTACTGCAGGTTGCGTCGCATCAGGCTGAACCCGTGATGCCGCCGGAAGGAAATGATGTCGCAGCGAGCAACCTGACTTCGAGAGAACTTGGACTGCTCAAGCTATGGATCGATCAGGGAGCGATCGGATCCGGCGGAATTGAATCGTTGTCGCCGAAGCAGATGAATCGACTGCCGCGTGGATTGGTCGCCGTGCAAGGGCTCGCACTGACTCAGGATGGTCAGTATGTGGCGTTTAGTCGAGGCAACCAGATTCTGCTCCATCATGTTCCAACCGGCCAGTTGCTGACTCAGCTGACAGATCCTGCTCTTGCCGGTTCCACCGGCGGTGCTCATCGCGATCTCGTGCAGTCACTCACGTTCAACGTTGACGGAGACTTATTGGCATCGGGTGGCTTTCGAGAAGTCAAGTTGTGGCGGCGCCCCAAAGATGTGCAGAAGCTGAGCATTACGGCGGGCGTAAATGCTTCAGTGATGGCGATTAGTCCGGATCGAAGTTTGATCGCCGCCAGCGGTCCGAACAATACGATTCAGTTTCGTCGAGCGGCTGACGGAGCCGCCGGGCCGGTGATGACGGGTCACACCGATGTCGTCACGTCGCTGCGGTTCACAGATGATGGAAAGCGGTTGGTTTCAGGATCTCTGGACCAGTCGCTCTGCGTTTGGAATGTTGCCGATGGTGCGATGCTGGGGCGAATTGAAACTCCTACAGCCATCAATGCGGTTGAAGTGGTGCAGATGGAAAATCCAACGGAGCAGGCTCCTTCGCCAGGCGAATGGATCGTCACTGGCGGCGGTGATAACCTCATGCGAATGTGGCAAATGCCGTCCGCGACAACTCGACTGGCTTCGTCCATTGCCAATCTTGAACGCACCGTGTCCAGTCGCGATGGTCGCCTGCTGGCAATGCAAGACAACGCGGGCAGCGTGAGAATTGTTGCATTGCTGACGACCCAGGTTCCGGTTGTTGAGCAGGACGTTGCTGCATGGAAGGTTGAAGGTGGAATTTCGTCACTCGCCTTTGTGCGTCGCCCGGGTTCCGCAGAACCAAATGCGGACAACCTTAAAGACAGCTACAACGTGCTGATTGGCACTCCTGACGGTTCCGTTCAGTTGTGGAGCCTGGCTGAGACGAAGCTGCTGAGCGTCTGGAAGGCGGGCAGTTCGCCGATTCGATCGGTGGCCGGCAGCGTGGACGGAACCATGGCCGTTTCCGGCGCGGAGGATGGTACGACGTACTTGTGGAAGATCAATCATCCCGCGGCGGTGCCTCTGGAAACATCGGCCGGGGAAACGTTTGCGTTGACGATCACAAGTCCGTCGCGAAAACAGATCGCCAGTACAGGAGTGAAAGACGGTCAGCCTGCGATCGTGATTCGCAGCACAGAGACCAACAAGATTACTCATTTGCTGACCGGACATGCGGGCTCGATCCTGTCACTGGCCTTTTCAAACGATGATGCGCGGCTTGTGTCGGGCGGAGATGACCGGACACTGCGAATCTGGGACCTGCGAAACGCGGCCACACCAGAGCTGAAGAAGATCGAAGGGCTGGCGGCTAACGTGACGGCCGTCGGCAGCAACGCCGATGGAAGTCAGGTGATGGCCGGTTTTGCAGACAACGGTCTGAAGTTGTTCAATACGGCCGATGGAACGGTGTTGAAAGAGTTCGCTGGTCATACGGCGGGAATTGCAGCGACGGGCTTCTGGAACAATCAGCCGTATTCGGTCGGTCTCGATTCCACGGTTCGCTTCTGGAATGCGGCTGACGGGGCACAGGCTCGCGCGTTCAATCTGCCAGCTCCACCGACAGCCGTTACTGTGTCCAATGACGGGCAGCGGATGGCCTTTGGTGGCACTGATAATCAGGTGCGGATTTATCAGACCGACAATGGCGGAGTGCTGCAAACATTGCAGGGGTTTGCGGTGGCGGCAACAGGGCTCAACTTTTCTTCAGATGCTCAACTGTTGTCGGTCGTCAATGCTGACGGTCGAGTTTCTGTTATCAATGCCGCGACAGGGCGGCTTCGAGAAGCGTTCGTGGACCCTCAAGTGAAGTCGGCTTTATTCAGTTTCAATGCAGCGAGCATCATTGTCGCACGCGTTGGGGATGGAATGGCTTCAGAGCCGATGCGGTTCCTGCAGCATCTGGACGGAAGTACGCAGCCGATTCGAGCTGCTGCGTTTCATCCGAACAATCAGACGGTTTATGTTGCGGTCGCTGATGGGACTCTGCGAGGCCACTCTGTGCAGAATGGTCAGGCCACGTTTTCTGCCAGTCATGGTGCGGCGATCAATGATCTGGCGATCTCGATGGACGGACAAGTTCTGGCCACGGCTGGTGAAAACAACGTTGTGAGACTGTGGAATGCGTCCGGAGCAGCAGTCGCTCCGCAGCAGCTGGCCGGGTTCACTGGTCCCGTTCGGCGAGTTGCTTTCTCCGTCGATGCAAAGAAGATTCTGGCGGTCGCAGATGGTGAGAAGCCGACGGCTCAACTGCACGATTTGCCGACTGGAACGTTGTTGCAAAAGTTCTCGGGGCATGCCGGAGCCGCAGCGGGATGCGTGCTGTTGCCCCCAGTGATGGATGGCGTTTCGCAAATCCCGGGAACGATGGCGCTGACGGCATCACCGAGCGGGGTTTATCACTGGAATGTGACTTCATGGAAGCAGATTGCAGGCCACAACGGAGTCATCACATCGCTGGCTCGAGTGCCGAAGACCGCTCGCCAGGTGTTCTCCGGAAGTCTCGACAACACGATTCGGCGCTGGAATCTGGACAATGGTCAGGCCGTGCAGCAGTACAATCATGGTGGAGCGGTGCATGCGATCGCGGTCTCTCCGGAAGGCGATCGACTCGCATCCGCCAGTGATAATCGTACGGCGAAGTTGTTCAACATCAACGGACAACAGATTGCGGAGCTTCGAAGTGATATTCGCCGAAAGATTGCATTGACCAGAGCTCAGCAGTTCGAAGCGGCATCGAATACTCGTTTGAACGTCGCGAAGCAGCAGGCTGATGTGGCGGAGAAGGATCTGCCGGTGAAGACTGCTGCGGAGAAAACACTGGCCGACATGCTGGCCACGGCGACGGCCGACGTGCAGACGAAAAAGACCGCCATGGAGACGACGTTTAACGAGAAGACTGTGGCTGAGAAAGCTGCGATTGACGCATCAGGGGCGGCCAAGACCGCGTTGACTGCAAAGACGATGGCTGAACAGTCCGCGAAAGATGCCGCAGCGGCCGTGACCGTGATTCAGGCGAGGCTGACGCGGTTGACTCAGGCCTCGAATGCGGAACCGCAGAATGAGAGTCTGAAACAGAAGGTTGCCGCTGCCCAGACGGAAATGGAAGCGGCGACGACGAAGTCGACTCAGATGGCAGCGGCCGTACAGGCCCCGACGGATGCAGCGACTCAGATGGCAACGCTGGCCAATGAAGCCGCGAAGAAGCTGGAGACAGTGCAGAAACCTTACAACGATGCCGTGGCGGCATTGAAGACGGCCGAGGCTGCTCAGAATCTGTTGTCGCAGCAGCAAGCCCTCGCCGCGAAAGAACTGCAGGCCGCGACGGAACTGGTACCAATTCGTAAAGACGCTGTCACTCGCGCAGAGGCATTGTTAGCTGAAGCAAAGGTGGCTGTCGAAGCAGCAAATAAGTCGCTTCAGGAATCTGATCTGCCGCAGCGCAGCGTGGCGTTTTCTCCGGATGGCAGTGTGCTTGTGACCAGCGGTGACTTCGGAAGCCTGCACACGTGGGACGGCAAGACAGGTGGAGCAATTGGTTCGTTCGCGGGGCACACAGGTCCCGTGAAGTCTGTCACTTTTCTGGATGACAGGACACTGGTGTCGGCATCGGACGATCAGTCGATTCGAATCTGGGATGCGAATCCCGGCTGGGTTCTGGAGCGAACGATTGGCAGTCAGGATGATTCGGCCATGATTGCTCATCGAGTCACGGCCGTAGACTTTTCAGCAGACTCAGCTCAGATTCTGGTGGCTGGCGGCATTCCTTCACGTCGTGGCGAACTACAGATTTTCAACACGGTTGACGGAAGCCGCGTCTTTAATTTGCCTCAGGCTCATGATGATGTGATTTACGCGGCCAGATTCTCTCCGGATGGGAAACGGATCGCGTCGGGCGGAGCGGATAAGTATCTGAGAACGTTTGATATCGCAATGGGCCAGCAGATCCGGCGTTTTGAGGGACATACCAGTTATGTACTGGGCGTGGCCTGGAAACGTGATGGACAGTTGCTGGCTTCTGCCGGAGCGGACGACTCGGTCAAAGTCTGGAATGCAGAGACGGGTGATCAACAGCGAACGATCAGTACGTTTCGACGTCACGTGACCGCGGTGCAGTTCATTGGTGAGACCGACAATATTGTGACTTCCTGCGGTGACAAGCAGATGCGAATTCACAACGCTGCAAACGGCGGGCAGGTGCGTCTGTTTAACACGCCGACGTCATGGCTGCATACCGTCGCAGCAACACCCGACAATGCCGTTGCGGCAGCAGGAGATGCGATCGGAAATGTGTATCTCTGGAACGGCAATAACGGGCAGCAATTGAGAGTGCTTGGCGTGCAACCGGTGGAGAAGTGACGACTGCGGCGACGTGGTTCCTGGGATGTCGTTTCAGCGACAAGTCAGGTCACGCGTAAAGCTTCGTACGACTCACGACGTGTTCTGCATTCGAATTGGACTCCCCCACTGAGTCTGAGGGGGCACGTTTTTGTCATTTTATTGCGAACGGAATTCACATGATTCGCAGAATACTCGTGTTGAGCTTCGCATTGATCTCCCTTCTGCTGATGTCGTCAGCAATATTCGCCCAGCAGGGAGGATGCTGCATCAGCATGTCAATCTGCCTGAATGAACAGAGACATGCGAGCAAACACTTTGCCAGAGGAGAAGTCGTTCGGCGACCTGATGGAGCGGACGAGTGCGATCTTGTCATCACAGAAGTGTTTCAATCTCATGATGACAGTCTTAAGGTCGGTGAGACCATCAAGGCGAGTTTGTCCACATTTGTCACCGAAGTCGAGAACAGCAATTTCGGGTACAGTGTCCCAACCACCCTCGGCACGCAGTACCTTGTGTTTGCCGATGCTGATGATGAGTCTGAGGCGGCTCAGGTTGTCGGAGAAGCCACGGAATCGCTTACAACATATATGAAAGTCACCGGCGAGAGGCTGAAGTCATTGAAGTCTCCGGACCGCCGACAACGGATCTTTGCCGACTATGTATGCGATCCTGATCTGGTGGTCAGAAACGATGCCATGATGGAGCTATTCAGCGCGGGCCCAACGCCCGTCTATTTGCTTGCCCCGCACATTCCCATTGAGGATGTTCGGAAGGTGTTTACCGATCCAAAGACACCAGCCCGCTTTCTCGGCATGTATGGTTTCCTCCTGGGTATCGCCGGCATCAGCAAGGACGCAGTCCTGCTGGAACGGAAGATCCTGACTTTCGACGAAGATTTTCGACCTGGCCTCGAAGGAATCATCGCGGGCTATGTGCTGCTCAAGGGGGAAGAGGGACTGAAGGCCGTTGAGAATTCAAAACTCATCGCCAGAACGGCCACAAATTCAGAAGGCAAGGAAGTGCAACTGCCTTTCTCTGAAACCTATGCGGCATTGCAGGCAATAGACTATCTTCTCGAAATTCGACCTGCCACGTTGACTCGTGAACGAACGCTCGCGTCGTATTACCTCTTGCTGGACAGATCCTCATTCTCAGATCTTGTCGTCACTCGACTGATGCGGGCGAAGGACTGGAGTATTCAGAATCGAGTGATTGCAATGCTCGACAATCAGGAGTTGAAGATTCCGGCCACGCGTCGCGCGATCGCCAGATATCTCATGGCATCCAGCACAGAAGTCACTCTGCAAAGTCCTGGCGGAAAGAGAGTTCCAACGGAGCAGGCTCGCGAGGCCACTGAAGTTCTGAAAAAATTGCAGGACACTGATCCATCGCTGCTTGAACGCGTTAGGCGATTGTCGCCCCCCTGAAAATTGACTCACGAATAGCAATCGATAAGGCCAAAAGAACAAATCGAGCCATTGCGTTTGGCTGCGCAGCAGTTGCGTCGTGATGCGGCCCGGACTCGAACCCGAGGTATGGACTTAAGGATTCTTCTGTGAGTGGTACGGCGCTAGCCGCCGGTGTTTTCCAGCGATTTTTTTACACACACCGGTGGCTAGCGCCATTCCGCTCAGTCACTCCACGCCATTGGACACAACGTCGACGCGTGGGGAAATGCAATTCGGGACATCGCGTCGTTTCAGCGAAAGCAGAATGCCCCATCCTGCAGTCTCAACCGCTTGCCACATGTGCTGCCTTCGAAGGCAGCAGTCAGCATTTATCAATCAAGAGTGGACGGCCCCGGTCTCCCCGGTCACTGTAGAATCACTTCTTTGATTCAAAGAAGTTACTTTGCTGCTCATGTTTTCTGAGCGCTGCGGCTTGTTTGCGAACGGCGTTGCCTACGTACGGTGCTGGGGAGGGTTCCTTTTGGGCAGCATCAGTGACAGGGCCTTCTGGGCCGGGCTGCATCGAGTGAAGATCGGTAGCTCCGGTGATGCCACGTTCCCTGAGCTCGATCACAACTTCCGCACGGGCTCTGTTGGTTTGTTGATAAAGTTGCGAAAGCTGATCCGGGTTAAAGTCGTACACCACCTGGGCCTGTGCACCAGCGACCGGAATCTCTGTCGACGGGGCTCCGACCGTTGGCTCCACGTTGGTTTCTGCGGCGGCCAGATTCGTCTGATCAAGATTCGTTGTGACCGACGACAGCGCCTGCCACAGTTCTGACTTTTCGTTCCACGCCCCCGGTACTTTGGAAAGCGTTCGCAACCCCAGAAGCAGCGTTACGATCCTTTTGAGCCGTTTTTCCTTTTCCGCCGGTTCCACTTTTTCTTTGGCCCCAGTTAACGCGGCCAATGTGCCGAGTTCCGTCTGGATGCGGTCGATGAGCTGAAACGCCAGTTGACTGGCGGAGTCTTTCGACAGTTGCTCAGGCTGACGGAAATAGTTCCGATACAATGAGTATTCCGACATCGTATCACTCTGCCACAAGTTCCATTTCTGTGCCTCAGACAGAAACATGGCCATGACGATCGCCTTATCTGCGGGGCCAAGCGCAAATGCGGTCATCACATCCGCCTTGGTCTCACTAACGTGGTTGCAGGAAAACCGGAAGTGATAGAAAGAGCGAAGAGCTCGCTCCGGATCCGATTCCGCCGGGACCGCCATGGCGATCGCTGCGTGAACCTGCTCATCACTGAGTGGCCGAAAATAGGGATTTTCGGTCCCGATCGCACCAAAGGACATCGTGGAAAGGCGTGCTGCTGGCTGGGACACCGCCAGTCGAAGCAGCAAGTTGTGAATCAGACTGTCACTGATTCGTAATGAATTTGTATACGACGAATTGTTCAACGCTGTGAGTGGCCGGAGGACCTCACCAAACGCATTGTTGTCGGAAGAATTGCCGGTCGGCTTTGCGCCAGAATCAATCTCCACGAACACAACGCCGCGTTTCCGCAACTTGTAAATGATTCGAGCCTCGCGTCCGAAAGGATCGGCCTCCGCCCTTAGGAACATCGCCTCAAACAAGGAATAGACAGAGTCGATCCCGGTATTGTCGACCACGCCACCATCGATCAGCTCAAGGGTCGTTCGCGACGGCAGTCCATCGTCTCTGGATTTTCCGCGGACACTCGGTGCTGTTGACTGAATATCGACGCTCGGCACCGACTCCGACGTGAACTGCTGCACGCCGAAGCCCCAGGGAAAATTGGAGGAAAGGCGAATGGCGCGTGCCAAAGATAATTGTGTTGATGCTGGCGGACTGAAGTCTGCGAGAGAAACCGGTCCAAACGACTTTGAACGAGTCTGCATTCCCATGGCATCCTGCACTTGCTGCGGAAACGTTTCCGCCCCGGGGAAGAATCCGGAAGGAATGGATGGGAACCCTACGACGACACGACGGCCCGTCTCAACATCGGTCGTATTGAACATCACGAGTGGCGTGCTGGCAGTTTTAGAAACCTCAGAATCTGCAGCCGCAGTTTGCTCATGGGCCACAAACGGCAAGCTGTTCTGCTGTAACTGTTTCCACCCAAACTGATAGTTCCAGAAATGATACAAACAGTCGCCGCGAGTTGAAAAAGGCGTCAATGCACCTCGAAGCATAGGAGCCATGAAGTCCGCGCACATATCATCAGCAAACGCTGACTCAAAGGCCCTTTCTGTGGTTGCGGCGAAGGCAGAATCCTTCGGTGACTCCATCGATTCGCGAATTGTCGCAAGGCGTTGTAGTTCTTCACTGTCTTCATTCGTAACAGCACCATTGGACTTCGTCTGTTTTATCCACTCTTGAACCTTTGTGAGCGTTCTTTTTTCCAACTCTTCTTTGGTTGTATAACGTAATGTCTCAATTCGACGATCAGCGACTGAAGGGTCAGCAGCGAATCGTCCTGCTGACAAACTTCCTCCGGAAACACTGCTGATCAGCGCAATATGGTCGGCCCAACGGGACGATGGTTGTTCCTTTGACGTTGTCGCGGAGGCTGGTGAGGCAACATCCGACGCAGGGGAACCGTCCGACGGATTGCCGGCCTCGTCGGATGGCTGCGAGGTCCATGTCATCGGCTGATCTGCCAAATGCTGCAGGACCAGAGCTGCGAACAATGCCGCTCTGGAACCGCCCCCGCTTGCTGCCACCACCACTGCCGGGCCGTCAGGCAAACCGTCAATCTTCTTTTCAAAACAATCCAGCCAGTCGGCTGATACGACGACAGGGATACTCCCGGGCTCAGCGATCACAGGAATGTCATCCTGGACAAGCCTGTTCCCGATGATGTGTGGAAATGCGGCCCAAACCGTCAGGAAGATCCCGGAAGCTAATCTCACATGGTACTTCGCGTCCTGCTGAGCATAGTCCACAAGGGCCGCCAGAACCGTTATGGCAACCGGTATATGAAACGCCGCCCAGATGGAATAAAGGCGAAAGGACGAATACTGTACTTCGGCGGCGGCTGACACCCAGATCGCCTCGCCAACAAAAGAAACCACCGCAATCCACGAAAGCACTCTCCCCCCGGCATGCCAAACTCGACGACGTCGAGCATCCACGGAGTCCGCTTCCGGACCATCGGGAGCCGATTCCTTAAGCATGGATTCGGCTCCGAAGAACTTGCCTAAACCAAGCCAGATCGCGACAAAAATCATCCCCATTCCAAGCATTCGCAGGAAGCCCCCAAACATCAGGTAGGGAGTATGCAACGTCAGGGGCGTCTCACGGCCAAGGAAATATCCGCCGATCACCATCGCAACAATCAATAGCGTTCCGATGAGCCCGTGAGACAGCGGTACGGCGATTTCGGCCATTCGAAATAATGCCGACGTCATCAGGCGTGATGGCAGAAACAGCAGATTGAGAATTGGCCAAAGCACGGGCACTTTACGCAGCGTGTTGATTAAAGCCTCCCGACGTTGAGGCTTCCACGATTTAAACAACGTCCGCTGCCAAAGCCAAATCAGCGTCACCGGATAGAGTATCGCCAGAATAGAAAGGAACAGCCAAAACCCAAATGACTCCAATGGTACGGAAGGACGCTGCCACCAAAGATTAAAGATCTGTGGTATGAAGACCAAAACCAGAGTCCCCGCAATCGCCGCAAATACCGTCCACAGATGAACAGAGAAAAACTGCAGCAGTTCGCTGAGCCACTGCAGCAGGATACTTTCCTGATGCTTTTCGATGAGCCCTGTTTCAGTTTCTGTTGAAGACATCTCAAGGATTCCCCCTGTTTTCAACGCCCGTCGAACACCAAAACATCGGCGGAGTCTCAAACGACTACAATGTCTGTTTTGACCGGAGTTCTGCTTATCACGCACATTAGGCCGAACCCAGTGACATTGGCACGAGCCAGCCGCGACCACGGGTATCTGTTTCTTGTACCCACTATTAGTGGGTATGTCCAGTTACTGGGGGCATAGCGAAGTCTTCCGTGGGGAATCAAAAAAAATGCTGTGTGTGAGTCTTGAGAGTCTGAGGTCGATTACCGTCTTTTGTGATTCCTCCTTATTTCCGACGTTGATCGTCGAACCACACGAGCACGCCGACAATTGCGAACAAGCCCCCAAGACCAAGGAGTGGGCTCATCGCAACGGCCCACGCAGGAAGTCCAAACCAGTGTCGCAGTGCGAATGCTGTCACCATCGCGAGAATCGGTACCGCGAACAATGTCAGCATCCAGAATACTTCCCAAAACGTCGGCCAACGCAATGCTTTATCTTTCCCATTCAACAGCACTTCGGTCTCCGGCCTCTCCCCGGCGTGTTGCTTGAGCAGCAAGAACCTGACGCTATCGCGTTCCGGCGGATTAAATCAACACGCTGTCAAGGATGAACGCTAAACGTAAACCCTGCGCAACTGATCCGCCGTCGCTTTGTCCAGACGGTCCAGTCTGCGGACTTCTTCGAATTTGGCAAGGATGGATTCTGGTGTTAATCGCGATTTTGCCGCGCCCTGAAAGTCGAACATGATCTGGCCGCGAACCATCATGATGAGACGATCACCTAACGATGCCGCTTGTTGCATCGAATGGGTGACCATCATGGTGGTGAGTTTGTTCTTTGCAACCATGTCTTCCGTGAGTCGAATCACCTGATCGGCGGATTTCGGGTCCAGGGCCGCAGTGTGTTCGTCGAGCAACAGCAAATCCGGGCGACGCAGGCCGGCCATCAGCAAAGTCAGTGACTGACGCTGTCCGCCCGAGAGGCTGCCGATTTGATTGCTCAGTCGGTCTTCCATGCCAAGACCCATCTCTTTGACCTTCTCGCGCAGCTCATCCAGACTGCGACGCTTCAGCGCCCAGCCGAGACCTCGAAATTGTCCGCGACGTTCAGCGAGTGCCAGATTTTCAGCGATGGACAGATTCGGAGCCGTGCCGGTGAAAGGGTTCTGGAACACCTGGCCAATATGGACCGCACGGCGATGTTCGGGCCAATGTGTCACATCGTGGCCTATGCTTCAATGCGGCCTCATCAACGAAGAACGCACCGGCGACCGCGTTGAGCAGCGCGGATTTGCCGGAGCCGTTTGTGCCGATCACAACGACGAACGAACCCTGCTCAATCTTCAGGTCTACGCCCGCAGAGCCCGCACTTCGTTCGAGTCCCGGCGTGAAAAGTCTTGCGGATATCAGTCAGTGTCAGCATCGCCGGTTACCTCGAAGCCGCGTTACGAGCATTTAGTTTACGGGACTTCAAACGGGCTAATACATCAGGAAGTACCAACGCACCAAGAACGAATAACGCTGTGACCAGCTTGAGATCGTTCGGATTCAAGCCCCAGCGGAGTGCGATCGCGACCAGCAGGCGAAACAGCACCGATCCCATGATCGCTCCACCGATCAGCAGCCCCACGCTGCGACCTCGCACCAGAGATTCGCCAATGATGACGCTCGCAAATCCCCAGACGACCATACCGATGCCCATCTGTACGTCGGCGAAACCCTGATACTGAACGAGTAACGCTCCGGCCAGGGCCACAAGGGAATTTGCCAAAGCTGTTCCTGAGCGTTGTCATCCAGCCAACGTCAACTCCTAAGCGCGCGGATCATGTCGATATTATCACCGGCGGCTCGCATGGCCAGCCCCAGCTGAGTTCTAAAATACAAAGACAAGATGACGGCCACGGCTATCGTCGCGAACACAATCGTGATCAGCGTATACAAGTCCTGCGTCTGAGCAGCCCAGAGACCAAGATTCAAAGCCGATCATCTGCACCGGCGAGAGCCCTGATCGGACTCAGTACAGTTCTTTGATTCATCAGCGGGATATTGCTGCGGGCCCATGACTCGCAGGTTCACTGAATACAACGCCGTCATCACCCAGAATACCGGCCAGCAAACCGTTAATGCGAAAGCGAGTTGCCAGGATGCCCGTGATGGCTCCGGCCATTCCACCGCAGACGGCGGCGATAGCGGTGGCTGCCTGCTGAGAAATCGCCGCTGACAGTGATGAGTGCGAGCCGCGACGGAACCGCCGAGGGCGATGGAACCACATCCACGGTCAAATCGCGAAACGCCAGGATCCGAAAGCTGATGAGCACTCCAAACGCCAGGAGTGCGAGAATCATTCCCATCGAGTGAACCGATCAGCAGAGTCATCTGGCCGACTCTTCGCCGCGGCCTTGGCATTCAAAGCGGCTGCTTCCGCCAGCGGACCAATCCAGCAGGCTCCGCACGAACTCACTGTCGCCGGCCCACTGATGGGACGATCATCGTTCAGCCAAATGCATCACAGCCTGTAATTGTCCGGAGAGAACAAAGAACCCACGCTTTCGTTCAGGTCGAGCTTACGTTTTTTGAAAGGCTGAAACGGAAACACGGCCGCGTGAAAATGTCCGAGCAAATCATCGCCGGACCGCATTGGCCTCACGAATGGCAGCAGCTTCCTGTACCGTTCCTGCGCAGCGGTTCGAACGGCGACACCGACGATCGCCACGACAGAATTGGCATGAATGCGTTCGGGAGCAAACGATAACCACTCACGAATTTCGGGATGATCAAAACGAGACTCGCCAGCCACTCGTTCGGTCAGTGATCGTCGCAAGGTTGCTCCCACGAGCCCCGAGGTTTCCGCAAGAAAAATCACGCTGGCCGCTTCGTACTGCATAGCCTCCATCGCCTCATCGACAAGATCCGTCAACGCCACGGAACGATCTCGCTGATTGATATCGAACCGCAGCAGACAGGCGGGCGAACCGGTCATCTTGATCCCGTATAAAATTTCCGGCTGCGGTCGAAACTCGCCCTGAATCGACTGGTAGTCAGCTCGCTGACTTTTCCCTGCGGGTTGAATGGCGGCGGTCCCGGCCAGAGCCAGCATCTCTCCAAAAGACGTCTGCTGATCGGTGTACTCCTCCGTGAACGCGGCGAGTCCCAACGCCATCGTCGTTTCTGTGATTTCCGTCGGAGCAGCATCGTCGGCTTCGTACTGACCACTTTCCAGACGAGCCGGATTTCCGATCACGCTCCAGTCTGTTTTGGCACCGGGTTCAAGATCGTACACGGTGAAGTCCGCATGCTTCGCGTACACCATGCGACTGATGGCCTGTATCGCACCAGGCGGAGCGACCATGGATCCGCTTAGCACTTGGGCGCTCCAAAGCAGCATCTTCGAAAGCCCGGTGAGACGAATCACTTCGCCAACCGGGCCGTCGGTATCCTTCACGCCGAACGTGCCTCGAATGCTCTGGAACTGCTTCTGAGCACTTACAAGCACCCCAAGCCCGGCGGAGCTGATGTAAACCACTTCCGACAAATCCAGCAACAGCGAATGAGCCCCTTCGCGGAGGGCGTCTTCGATGGCCTGCTGCAGCGTGTCGGCCCACTCGGCATCCAGTCGTCCGGACACCTGAAGTTCTCGAAATTCTTTATCGCATTGAGTTTTGATCTGCATGGCGAATGCCTCTACTTTCCCACCACGAGATCTGCGGATTTGAGCAACGCCGGTGGAATCACCAGACCGCACTCTTTCGCCGCTTCAGGATTCACAATCAGACGATTGGAGGTGATCGGCCTGAGATCCATACGCGTCACGGATTCCCCCTTGAGAACTCGCCCGGCCATCAAACCAGATTCGCGTCCCATGTCGTAGTAATCTCGACACAGCACCACCGTCGCGCCTTGTTTCGACATACTCCCCAGAAACGCAAAGACCGGGATTCTGGCTTTGCGCGCGGCCTGGATAATGCCAGGAAATGCAGAACCTGCCAGATTGGAATTGGTCAGACAGATCGCATCAATGCCCTGATCGCAGATCGCCTGAGCGGCATCGGAAATCTCGGAAGGCGTACTCACACCTTTCGATTCCAGTTCGTACCCGGCCGCCTTCGCGGCAGCCACGACCAGTTCATGATTGTAAACCGAGTTCACCTCCGCCGGAGAAA
The DNA here is from genome assembly GCA_046349735.1 of Planctomycetaceae bacterium. Lineage (GTDB taxonomy): Bacteria > Planctomycetota > Planctomycetia > Planctomycetales > Planctomycetaceae > SXXK01. Next base: position 80,111 of record JAXMBU010000019.1, on the reverse strand, counting down.
ACAGAGTCCCAAGTCGGCGAGCTTTGGGCATCAACTGCCGAATGATCGGCATCATCGCTTCAGCATCCGGCGCGCCGTAAGCTCCGGTGAGATTGGCTTCATGTTCCGAGTTTGATTTCGCCACACCCGCGGAAAATGGATTGGCCACCATCGTGAAGACCGTTGGGATGCTCTTGTTTCGTTGCACTGCGGCTTGCAGAGACTGTGTCGAAATCGTCAGCAACAAATCAGGCTGATCCGCTAACGCGGAATCGACAAGTCCGTTGAGCCCGGCCATATCGCCCTGAGCATTCAGGCTCTTCAGGCGATAGTGGTCGCCTTCAAGAAACCCGGCTTCCCTGAGCCCCGCCTTGAGACCTCGTTCCGCATCTTCAACATCTGACGAATTGATATAAGACACCACACAGAGTTCTCGAATTGTCGCAGGCGAACTCTTCGCCGGAGCGGATGCTGCCGATTCACGTTTGCGTTCGCCGGACTCATCAATGATTGAATCCGCCTCTTCCAGCAGCGATTGAGGAATCGTCCACGGATCTCGCAAGTCCTTTATCGCCGTAGTGTTAATGAACAACTTCGGAGGAATCGCGGTTTCCCACGGAATCTGTTTGATCTCGTCGCCGTTCAGCACTTTGGATGCCATTGCTCCGACCAGCAGCCCCACTTCGGCGTAGTTCGCTCCTACGTCAAAGATCGCGCCTTTGGCTGCGTTGCCCGGCATACACGTGAAGACCGGAATCTTTGCCTGGCGAGCCGTCTGCAGGACCACATCCACGGCCGCAAGCACCGTCACATCGCCGCCGATCCAAAGAGCATCGACGTCGCGAGCCACGACGGAAGCGACGGCTTCTTTCACGGCCGAAGCGTTTTCGGCATTGGCTTCGATGAGTTCTATGCCGAGCTGCTTGCAGGTTTCGCGAGCTACTTTGGGTGGCGATTTCTGAATTCACTTCTGGATTCCAGACGCAGCCGACTCGCTTCAGCTTTGGATTCATCTCGCGAGCGATCTGAAATGACTTGTCCGCCGGAGGCAATGTTCCAATGCCGACCATGTGGGCTGGATGAGCCAGCGGATCTTTCGATGCCGACGCCGGCCACAGTGGGGTCCGATACCAGTCCAAAGACGTGTCGGACACTGCCTCGCCGATTGGCATTACCTACGGCCTGAAGACACGAAGTGGGACAGAGTAATCACCAGATCATAGTGACCGCTGACAAGTTCTGTAGCCATCGTGAGTTTGGCACATGTCACCTTCGGCATTGAATCGTGACAGATTTAAAGTGCCGCCCTGAGCGAACCCGGCTTTCGAGGCCTGCGATCACCCGTATTCGCCCCGTCATCCATGATTGGTTGCGACGCCATTTGCAGCATCGCGACTTTGAAGGTCTTTTCGCTCTTCGCAGTTTTCGGAAGATCAGAGAGCAGCAGAACTGCCGCCGCCAGAGCCATACGTGCCCAGTCCGGGGCCAAAGTGTCGAAAGATCCAGGCAAACACAGGAGTGCGAAACTTTCCTGATACGGAACTGATCCGGGCGATCAAACGAAACCTACAGAACACAAGGTGGTGGGGACCAATCAGCTGTAACCGTCCAGGAAGACGTACCAAGGTGCGTTACTGGTGGGGCGAATCGCGGACAACAGATCTTCGTTTAACGACTGGGCGTTGATCAAATTCAGCGGCAGCTCGGTTGGCAGTCCCGTGAATTGCCGCAAACGAGCAGAAAGCTCCTTCTGTGGTGCCAGGCCGTGAAGAAATAAGCAGAAGGTCTGCGCACATGATTGCGCGTTAAGGATTCTCAGTTCACAGTCCGCCACTATGGGCGTTGTCTGATTGCCTGACGAAGAACGGTTGAACTCACGCAGCAATCGGCTCGCCGCAGCGATTCCGATCACCGTGACTTCTGCCTGAGCGGTTTCCATGATGCTGCGGACGGACGTTAGATTACGCCGCCGTGAACGCGGTACGGAGCTGCCAGGTCGGGCAAGTCAAGTCCCCAGATGCGTTCCCAGATTTCCCGGGATATGACGCAAGCTTTCAGACTGATAAATCAATTGGCGAGCTCTGATGTCCGGATTAGACTCCAGATTGGCACGGCAACCCACATTAATCGTGGTACATGCCAGTAAGAGCCCTGCCATCAGTCGCGTTCGAATCACGCAAACGTCCTTCCCTGGACCCGCTTGTCCGCTTTCGGGATCATTTCCCGCGGTCGCCACAGTATTCGGAAGACAGATCAGTTTCCTGTTCACCAGCCTGAGTCATCAACAAGTGTCGAGACTCTTCACTTTGAAAACAGACCCACCGCAATTCATATCAGACTGCCCGACGCGTCGATGGAACACCGTCATTTTGAACCGTCAGAGTATCCCGAGTTCATCGCCCCGGATCCTCGACTCACGTTCTATCGGACTCCATATCGCGTCACAGTGAGGCGGGCGGCAATCCGCTGGTTTTACTGGCGGCTTCGGCCGCAGCTCGACTTCGAGCCGCCTCCCGTTCTTCCAGTTCGCGGACTTTCGCTTCCATCTTTACCTGGCTTGAAGGTCACCACAAACTTGGCAGGGACTTCAACCTGACCACCAGTTCGAGGGTTTCTTGCCTTCGTTGAGCGGCACGCATCTTGACCTCGAAGACCCCGAAATTCCTCAGTTCGATTCGGCGATCCTCAACCAGCGTTTCCACAATTGCATCAAAGGTCTTCTGCACGATTTCCTTGTTGTCAGCTGCGTTAACCCCAACTCATCTGAAATCGCTTTGACGATTTCTTTGTCACGATGGGTTTCTCCCGAGTAAGAGCAGAACGCAAAACCAGTTTGTGAAACGATACAACTTTATGGGATCAGGATTTACTGTCAAGACCCTGCCGGATCTCTACCCTGCTTGTTTCACGCAACCGACTCTGCCGATTCTGCGCGTTCGATCGGTCGATCAATTCGCATTCGATCATGATTTCAAGTGAATTGCCAAAGAACCAGCCGTCGTGTGGACATAGCCCAGCACTTGAATCCTTTATCGGACCGTTCGAACCCCTGTTTTGAGGAAACTCGGCATAATCGTTACAGATTGCGTAAGACGAATGATCCAGAAAATCACCAGTCTGGAAGAGATGGGAACACTGAGGCGACCTGCGATTGTGTGAACACTTTGATCATTCTTCCACGTCGGGCAGTTTCTGCCGGTAGTCTTGAGCCGCGACCACCGCCTGCGGATGCCAGCGTGCCAATTAAACCGGATCAACAGGACGGGCCACGTCCACCTTGATCGGGAATACCCGAAAAAATCGCGTCCTGCACCCCGGCTAAGTCAATACATAATGCGGGCGTTTGAGTGCCATTCGCACACTCTTTACAATTCCCCTCGAAGTTGTTGCATCCACTGTTCGGTTGCCGATCACTCAGCGATGGCCTCCCACAGATCTCTGCGTCCTGAAAAACACCTTCACTGTGTTAAGTCATGAAATCCATTCTGATCCAGTTCGACACCGATCCGCTTCCCAGTGTTTTTGATCGAGTCGTCGCCGTGGATTCCAATGTCGAGCACCTGTTCTCCTACGGCGGCGTGACTCCGGAAAACGTCACAGGGCTTGTGCATGGAGCCATCTTTACTCGAGGCCCTGCGGACCTGAAGAATACTGCGATCTTCGTCGGGGGAAGTGACGTGTCAGCGGGCGAAGCATTGTTCAGGATTCAGAAGACCTTCTTTGGCCTGACATGTCCGTGATGATGGATTCCAATGGGTGTAACACAACCGCAGCCGCTGCCATCGCGTCAGCTCGCAAACACTCCGTCTCTGGCCGACGCATCCGCGATTGTGTTTGGGGCGACTGGCCCGGTTGGGTTGCGAGCTGCCGAGTTGCTGGCTCTGGAGAATTCTCGCGTGACACTGGTCTCGCGAACTCTGGATCGTGCAGAGGCGGCCTCGGTGAAGCGGTTCGGGCCAAAGTCGCCACAGCGAGGCTGACTGCCGCTGCAGCATCGACTCCGGAAGAGTTCGAGAAACTTGATGAATCAGCAGATTATCATTGCTGCCGGAGCGGTATGCCCGTTTTCTTCGCGAAAAACGCGCTGGCTCGGATTGAGCGAAGTCAAGCTGGCGATAGATCTCAACGCCGTGCCACCGGCTGGCCTTGCCGACGTGGGAGTGATGGACAAAGCGATCGAGAAACACGGCACCATTTGCTACGGCGCGCTGGGTGTGGGTGGACTGAAAATGAAGGTGCACAAGCGAGCTGTGGCGTCCCTGTTCGAATCGAACACCGCCGTGCTGGAAACCAGAGCACTCTACGAACTGGCGTTAAACGTCGCTGGTATTTCCGCGTAGTTTGCGGACTGGCTTTGTGGAGCTGCCGAGCGGCTACTTCTTCTGATTCTGCATGCGGCGCTGCAACGCAGCCTGCATTTCAGACGGGCTGATGCTGCCGTCTTTATCGGTATCGGCGGCTTTGATATTCTCCTGCATTCGAGGCGGGATTTCGCTGCCGGTGAGCTTGCCATCTGAGTTGCGATCGAGTTGTTTGAAGATGGCCGCTGATCCGCTAGTTTCCATTGGACGCTTCGAATTGTTCTTGCGATCCCCCGGCTTGCCGGGGGCAGACTTTCCAGCGATCGATTTTGGCTCGACTGTCGGTTCGTCTTTATTCATTTGGCCCTTGTCGGCTTCCATCATTTCTTCCGACTCTTTGGAAGTCGCCTGCGTTCCCGGACGTTCGCCACGCAAATAAGCCTGGACCTTGTCCACTGGCACGCTGTCCTTGCCAATGCGATCAAGAAGCTGCTCGAACCGGTCACGCATCGGAGCCGGTACTTCGTCGATCGAAACATTCCCGTCACCATTGCGATCCAGACGGCTGGCATCAAATGAGGCCATTCGCTCAGCCATGTTCGCTCCGGGAAGCTCAACCGGTCTGGGGTCTGAAACAGCTTTCGAGAACTCATCCTTGTTCAGCGCACCGTCTTCGTTTACATCAGCAACTCGCAAGGCTCGTTTAAACATGGACTGCTGTGGCCCAGTCATTTCCGCCTGCGTCACTTTACCGTCTGAATCTTTGTCCAGCTTCACAAAAAGGTCGGGGGCCGACACGCCCTCGGGAGCAAACGCTGACACAACCAATGTGAGCAGTGAAGTGATCATTGCGGATTCCTCAGACATCTAGGTTGGACATTCTTGTCCGACTGGGTTCCGACGGGAAAGAATGCTGAAAATCAAAAAGCCCCGCTCAGACACTCTAACACCGCATTGAAAGTTCGGAGTCGCCCGATCTCAAGAAAACCGGGCGAGACCCAAAGGCAAACGACCGCAGCTATTCCAGAATACGAATGCAGGACGCCCCGGTGACCTCCACTGGCGCACCGGAGGCGGTCAGTTTGCCGGTTTCCGCGTTAATCCGAAATGCCGCCACATTATTGCCAGGCATGTTCGCACACAGAAGCACTTCACCACTCTTCGTGATGGCCAGATTCTGAGGTCCTTTGCCGAGACTTGGAATAATCTCAATCAGCGTCAACGTGCCGTCATCCGCAATGCTGTAGCCAGCGATACTATCATGGCCGCGATTTGTGCCATACAGGAACTTTCCGTTCGGCGTGATTTTCAAGTCGGCCGTGTGAGTGACTCCGTCGTAGTCCGCCGGCAAAGTCGAGATCGTCTGACGTTCAATCAGCATGCCGGAATCCGGCAGAAAACTGAACAACGTGACCGTGTTTAGCAGCTCATTGATGACGTAAAGAGACTTGCCGTTCGGATGAAAAGTCATATGGCGCGGACCGCTGCCCGGGGGAGTTCGAACAAATGGCTGAGCAGCCGGGGTGAGTTTTGCTGTCGCTGCGTCGAGCGTGTAGCAGACGATCTGGTCGATACCAAGATCGGCCGAGTACGCGAACCGATTGTTTGGGCTGATCACGAAGCAGTGAGCGTGTGGTTCTTTCTGGCGAGCTTCGTTGACGCTGGAACCGTGATGCTGGACGAAGGACACAGGCTCTGACAGAGAGCCATCGGCTTTCACCTGATAAGACGCCACACTACCGGTCGAATAATTCGCCATCAGCACTGTCCGGCCAGTCGCGTCAACTTCAAGGAAACATGACGCGGTGCCCTTTGTTGATTGACGATTGAGCGGACTCATTTTCCCACTGCGGCCTTCGAGCTTGAAGGCCGCAACCTGCTCATGATCTTTGCCTCCAAACGTTGGAGCATAAATCGAGTAGAGAAATCTCTGATCGGGAGAAACGGCAATAAAGAACGGATTCTCGACGCCGGCTGTTTTGTGCAGCGGCTTGAGCGTGGCTGACTTCTCATCCAGCGACATGGCATGAATGCCGCCCTGGTCACCACCTGCAAAAGAAGACACGAAAACGAGAGGTTCGTCGGCAGAAGCCGAATAGTTCAAAGTCATCAAGCTGAGTCCTGCCGCAAGTAAGAAGGTTCTCGAAATCTCTGCAATTCGCATGAATCAGTTCCTTTTGTGTCCTGAGGTCTGCATTCCGGGGCCAGCCCCGTTTCAGAAGTCGACCAATCTAGCAGAGTTTACCGCAGAGAGACCAGCAACCCGTAAACCATCAACAGCACAATACGACCATTGAATGTTATTTTGCCGAGTGTCAGGTATGCTGCCTCATCACACCTGCGTGCAGGTTGCCATCTCATCGACTTTATTCGTTAGCCCGCTGAGACTTCGATGAAACAGTATCTGTTCCTCACCGCCTCCCTGCTGACACTCCCCTTGAGCAATGTCGGAGCGGACAATGTTCCTAAGACTGTTCAGTCAGAAGTGGATGAGATCCTGAAGCGACACGCCTTACCTGGCGGTGTCGCGGCGATTGTCGAGAACGGCAAAGCGTCGTTTAAGGTCGCTTCGGGAGTTCGAAAACATGGAGAGGCCCAAGCATTCACCAACAAAGACAAAGTACACATCGGGTCATGTGGAAAAGCCATGACAGCCACTCTTGCGGGGATTCTGATTGATGAAGGGAAACTCACCTGGCACACCAGGATCATTGATGTTGTCCCTGAGATGGCCGAACAATTCCATGAAGAATATCGACCCGTCACGATCTCCCACCTGCTGTCGCACTATGCAGGTACCGGCCAACGTGAGTGGCGAAAGTTGCGTGGACGAGTCGATGCCGGAACAACGACTCACCATGATCCGACAGGTATTCTTTCAGAAGCCTGATCACGCTCTGAGAAAAACATACTTGTATTCAAACGTCGGCTTCGTTGCGGCAGGGGCGATGCTGGAGAAAGTCTCTGGTCAGACCTGGGAAGAACTCATCACTGCTCGACTTTTAAGCCTCTGGGAACGAAGTCTGCGCAGCTTTATCCGCCCAGCATCAATGGTGCCATTGATCAGCCCTGGGGCATATTGAAATATCAGGCCAGCAGACCCCCTGCAGACTGACAACGCCCCAGTTCTTGGACCGGCAGGAACTGTTCACCTGATGTTGATGACTGGGCTCGACGGCGGCTCCTGCATATTGAAATGCGAAACCAAAGAAATCGTTGCTGAAGCCCGAAACCCTCATTCATCTACACACCCCATTACAGCAGTTTGATGATCAACTTGTAACACAGCCAAATCCGTATGGTTTTGGGTGGATCAATACTGAACGTCCCTGGGGAGCTGGCAAAGTTCTGACGCATACGGGCAGCAATACGACGTGGTTCACAATCTGGCTGGCCCCGAACAAGGAGGCCGGCTTTATCGCCGTGGTGAATTCGGGGAGCTTCCAACGCGGCAAAAGCCTGCGACGAAATGGCGGCCGAAATGATCCGCTATTGGTCTTCAAAGTCTGCTCGCTGAATCTGAATCGTATCGAGCGACACGCGTGAGACATTACCTCTCAGCGCGAGCGACTCGTTCAGCAATCGAGAAAGTGGCCGGAACAAGAGAATCTACGCGGGCGTGATCTCAATTGCCCGCGAGTTGGCTACCATTTCCGGCCAGATCTTCCAATCGCTGAACGGTAAGCCGCAGGCAATGGTACTCCACGCAATAGCGGCCAAAGTCAGAACGCAGACTTCTGCTGTCCGAAGGTGAGTAACTCCATGTCGCAAAAAAAGAAGGCCGTTGTTCTCGTCAGCGGAGGTTTAGACCGGCGACCACACTCGCGATCGCCAGGAGTGCAGGGTTCGAAGACCATGCGATCTCCTTCGACTATGGCCAGCGACATCATTTTGAACTCGAGGCGGCCTGACGAGTTTGCGAAAGCCGTGGCGTGGCGGAACTGGTGGTCTTCAAAGTTGATACCAGCATCTTTCGCGGGTCCGCTTGACCAACGATATTCCGGTGCCGCACAACCGTGACGAATCTCAGATGGCCGATGGAATCCCGGTCACCTATGTGCCCGCTCGGAATACGATCTTTCTGTCTGTGGGGCTCGCTTACGAATCAGTCGGAGCGAACGATTCTGTTCATCGGTGTGAATGCGGTTGACTACAGCGGTTACCCGGATTGTCGCCCGGAGTTTATCAAAGCGTTCGAAGCCATGGCGAATCTTGCCACCAAAGCCGGTGTCGAAGGTCAGCATTTGAATGTTCATACGCCGCTGATTCGCTCACTAAGGCTGAGATCATCCAACGAGGAATGGCGTTGGGGGCTGATTACGGACTGACTCAGCCGTGCTGTTACGACCCGCCGCCCGATGGAACATCATGCGGCGAATGCGATTCCTGCCGCGCTGCGCCTTAAAGGGTTTCGTGAGGCAGGTTTTGACGATCCGATCCGTTACCACAAATCGCAGGAGACATTTCGATGTCTTCGCATTCCTTCAACGACCATCGCTCTGCACTGGCCAGACTGACGGCGTCGCATCGTCGGCGAATTCGTCGGTGCGGAAATGATCAGCACCACGGAATGCCTGGTTGATGGGCGTCGGTGCATCAGCTTTGCAACCACGACTACCTGGCTGACGAGACATCCACGAGCTCGCCGGGTGTTCGCTGAGGCCGCGTCACGACAAGTCGGTGCCGGCGCTGTCGCACTGATTGCGGGACGATCAAAACAGAATGCTGATCTGGAGAAATCTCTCGCGGCCTTCGAAGGCACTGAGTCGGCCATTCTTTTTCCCCGTCTGGCTATGCAGCCAACACGGAGCCGTCACGACTTGAAATAGGGCTCAATGATGCGGTGTTTTGTGATCGCGACAATCATGCAAGCCTGATCGACGGCCATAAGCGCCGGGAAATTTTTGTGTACGATCGCATGATCTGGAACGCCTGAGTGAATCTATCGCTAAACGGCGGGGTGATTTCGAGCATACCTTTATCGTGACGGACTCTGCTCAGCATGGATGGAACTCTGGCCCTGCCGCTCAACTCTGTGATATCGCGGAGAAGTTCGATTCCACCGTGATCGTCGACGAGGCTCATGGCACCGGAGTATTCGGAGCTGACGGACGTGGAGTTTGGTGATCTTCAGAATGTTCAGCATCGAGTTGCCGTCAGATCGGACGCTCAGTAAAGCCATCGGCGGACTCGGCGGCTTCGTGGCGGGATCAGAAACGCTCTGCGAATGGCTCTGGAACAACTCCCGTAGTCAGTTTTTTCGACGAGCGTCGCCGCCAGCGGCTCAACAGCTGCAGCCGCAGAATCCCTGCGTATCATCGTCGACGAACCTGAGCGACGCTCGCAACTGGCTGAAGCCGCGATTTTTGCCCGGCGGACGTTGCAGGAATGCCAGCCGAACGTGCCGTTTGATCAAACCAGTCCGAATCCAGTCCGATCATTGCCGTGCTGATCGGCGATGACGATCTCGCGGTTCGAGTCAGTCGGCGGATGCTGGAGTCGGGCTTTTTCGTGCCGGTCGGAGACCGCCGATTGCGGCTCCGGGACGGCCCGATTACGAATTTCGGTCTGTTGTGACCATTCGATGGAGATGATCCGGCAGGCGCTGTATCAGCTTCGAGACGTTTCGAAATCGGAACGTTAGAGACGCTGGAATCGCGGGGAACTCCGCATAGTCTCCTGCCTACCGTCTGTAGCGTTCGTTTCAGCCGACGTTTCAGTGTTCGTAGCGTTGGCTTCAGCCAACGTTGCTGTGTCCGCAGCGTTGGCTTCGCCGCCAACCCATCTCATCAGCCGCCGGGCGTTAGCCCCCGGTTGTTTTTCAAGGGTTTGGGGGCGAAAACCGGACGCTAACGCGTTCCGGCTGATTAGATCGACGGTATGAACAGGTTATGATCAACGCCGGATCGAAGTCGGCACTATGAATGAGAACGAACAATCGATCGCTACATCCGCTACCCGACAAAATGCCACGACTGTTTTGCATAAAGCCAATCAACTCCACAATGACATCATCACAACCCGTTGCTCAATTGCTCCAGCCGGGGCAAATTGATCCTCGAACTCCGCAAACGCAAGCGGACGATCGAGCGGGGTTTGCGGACGAGTACCCGTTTGCATCACGATGGTTCTGAAGTCGATGGTTACGTTCAGCATTATATCGATGAAGGCCAGGACGAGTCCTGTTGATGGTTCATGGGAACCCTATTACGGTCGTTTGCCTGGCGGAAGCTGGTGAAAGATCTCAGTCATGATCATCGAGCTGTCGCGATTGATCACCTGGCTGTGGTTTTCCTGAGGAAGCCTCAGGACAAGAACCTGTATACGCTCGACGGCCACATTCAGTTCCCGGCCCTGGCGCGATTACTGAATCTGCAGAATGTCGTGTTATTTGGCTAATGACTGGGTGGTGCCATCGGCATGGGCTGGCAGGGTAGAATGCAGCCGATGATTCGAACGCTTCGTGTTGATGAACACCGGAGCTTTTCGCAGTCAGGCCATCCCGTTTCGAATTTCTGTGCCGCATTCCAGTTGCTGGAGCCATCGGCGATCTGATTCAATCTGTTCGCTCGTGCGGCTTTGTTCATGACCGTCGAGAAACCTCTGACGCCCGCAGCCTGAGCGGTTTTATTTGCTCCGCTAATTCCTGGTACAACCGTGTGGCGGTCCATGAGTTCGTGCAGGACATTCCTCTGCGTGAGAGCCATCGCAGCTACGCGACTCTGGCCGGTGTTGAACAGTTATTGGATAAGTTCCGCAATCATCCTGTGCAACTGATCTGGGGCATGAAGGATTGCGCTTTACTCCCAAAGCGATGACTTTCCTGACTGTTCCAGAAGCAACTCTTCCCAAAGCGAATACACTGGAGATTCCGGACGTTGACACTATGTTTGAAGATGCCCGACCGCATTCTTAAACAAGTGCGAGAATTCATGACTCTTCGCGAGATTCAGTCCGCATTTTGAATCATGAGTGACCATCGCGACGAATAAGGTCAAACAGTACATCGACGTCAGCCAGCTCCGCCCGACGGTCTTACGGTGTCGCGAGAATTATGGAGTGCCAACGCCAACTGCGAACGTTCCTGACACTGGAAAGGTGTATCTGATCTTGTTCGACGGAACTCCTTGCCGCAGAAGCGATCAGGCCGTATTCTGGCGGCACGTCACGCTGGTTTGATGCATTACTTACGCCAGTCGGTTGATCAGGTCCGTAACCCTGAAACCGTTCTTTCAGCTAGTGAATACCCACTGCCTGACAGCTCGTTCCCCAAAAATTGTCAGTCGAGAATCGTTATCCGTCAAGAAAGACGACGGACAGGTCGTGTTTATGCACCAAACAAGAGCTGACCGCCACTGTTCCAGATTCTGACTATTCGATCGCCGCTGCCGGTTACGAACCAGCCTTCAGAACTCCTGACAACAGCCCAGATCTGATCGCCGTGAGCACCGCGAATTTCCTGTGTAACACCATGACTTTCCAACAACTGAACATCGCCCCAGCTGCCAGAATGGTTGCCCCATCAGAAGCGATCGGCGACCGGTGCGATGCAATGTCTCGAAACTTTCAAACTTTCCATCGATCCACATCGCGATCGCACCATTTCGCAGGCCTATCAGGCAGCCCCATTCTCCCCAGCCAAACTTATGGCAGTATCCGGTAGAGACGAAGATTCCAGCAAATCATCAAAGCCCGAGGTGACGCCGTTAGAACCGATGGCCCACAGACGCTCAGAATCATTCACGATCAGTTGTCGGCAATTGACCGAACTGCCCAACTTCTGCAAATCTGCGTTGATATCCACTCTTCCACAAACTGGTCTCCTGATGGCAGAATCGCCATGCTCATCGGAGTTAGACAGGGGCCAGGTCGCGTTTGAGAATCGCTTCGCCGGGGCAAGCAGCGTCCTTCTCCAACAACAGAGGAAACGGAAATATCAGATTCAGGACAGAACTCGCAGGATCAACTGTTTACCTTCCCGAGAGACGAACGAAAGCGTTGCGAGATGCTGACTGTCCAGTGAGAGCACTGTGTCTTCAATCGGACAGGGCTGAATCTTTAACCGATAACTGACACGCCGAGCGATGAATTTCGAACAGTGCAACTCGATCTGACTCCACACACTGCCAGATACTGTCCTTCGCGGATCCATCGACATTCGCAAACTGCCTTTCCTCCATATTGCGCTGCGAGTACTGACTGAATGAGATCCCACAACTTAACATGACGGGCGTGTTCCAAGGCCGATGCATACAAGCTCGGGATTGATCAGAGTGTCAGAAATGCGATATCATCTCCACATCGCCTTCCGCAGCGATAGAGCATCCCGCGAAGCCATTGGCTACTCGTAGCGCCAGACGCATGTCGGTAATTTCTTTGTACACAGCGTCCTGCCGCCGCTTCGGCATGAAACGCGTTCGACACTTCCAGTGCGAGGCTTCCTGATCCCGGTGCAGGACGCGTGAAGTATCCGAGAACGTTCAACTTTCCACAGCGCCAGGGTTCCGCATACCGCGACTGAATCGTCATCCCTGGTCCAGAGATTTGATGGAGGATCAAACCCAGACGAGAAACTCGATCATATCGGACGGTGACTGCTGCTGCCCGGCTGCGCCGACGCCGCCATCGTTCGACCGCCGCCGCCCTGGCTGGCTGAGATCCCAGACTGCGATCCAGCCGGAGCGAGTTCCGGCGACCAGTTTTGTTCCCGTCGGATCAAACATCACAGACCAGCAGGCTTCCCGGCGACCTTGCGCTCTGGCTTCCCACTCTGAATCTACGGGGCATACCAATTCCCTGACTACGGCGCCAGTGTGGATGCTGATCAACTGCAACGGAACCTGTCCATCGTCTGTTGGAATGAATCCACCGACAGCAAGAACATCGCCGTCCGGCGAGAATGCCACATCATAGCCACGAAATCCTATGCCCAAATCCCGTCGCTCGCCAAGATCTGTTCCGCCAGCAACCGCAGCGGCTTCAGATCGGACGCGAACAATCTCTTCCGAAAAGTCACTGACACGGAGTCGCTTAAGGTCCATGTCATTCTGCTCAACCCACCCGGGTGGCCGAGACAACCTTCGGCGACGAACTGTCTCCAGGGTCGAATAGAATTCTGCGGTTCTCGCCTCATGTTCGGCGGACAAAGCACGAATAGACACAGCTTTCAGTTCGGCCGACTGGATTGCAAAAGCGTTTCGTGCCTCCATTTCCTTCAACTGGCGGTCTACCGCCACTGAGATCGCGGTGGTTATTACCGCAACAACAGCGACCGCTCTCAGCGCAGAAAACGGGTTCTCCAATAACCATCGACCGCATCGGACCAATGGATGCAGGGCCCGCGCCGAGACCGTCCGCCCCAGAAGAAACCTGTCGAGATCTTCGGCGAGTTCCAGCGCTGAGCGATATCGATCTGACGGAGACTTCTCAAGACACTTCAGACAAATGGCTTCAAGATCCCTGGAGATTTGAGGGACCTGTCGTCGTGGTTTTTCAGGAGACCTTGTTATCACGGCATTGAGAATTGACATCGTATCGCCGGAGAACGGCGGATGACCGACAAGAAGCTCGTACAAAAGACTACCGATGGCATAAATGTCTGTGCGGGCCGTTAGCCCTCGTCGATCTCCTGCTGCCTGCTCTGGCGCCATATACAGCGGTGTTCCCGCGATCTGATAAGTCCTTGTCAGCGAAGGATCGTCGTCAACAATTCGAGCCAGTCCAAAGTCGGTGATGACGGGAGCATATTTGCTCAGCCCATCGTTCTCGGAATTCTCCTCCTGCAGCAGTATGTTGGACGGTGCAAGATCGCAATGCAGCACTCCTCGCTCATGCGCATGCTGCATCGCGATCGTGATGTCATGGATGAATCTCGCGGCTGCACGAGGCGGAATCCGGTCGGGGTGCTGCCTTCGCCAGTCACTCAGGGAAGGGCCAGCCACATAGCTTGCGGCAAGAAAAGGTAACCCGTCTACAAAACCAGTAGACATTACTGAAACAATTCCTGGATGCTGCAGCATCGCCGCGGCCCGTGCCTCACGAATAAATCGATCCCGCAAAGAAGGATCTGCCAGCACGGCTGGTTGTGGTACTTTAACAACCACTTCACGCTGAAGTTGCGTATCGTCTGCAAGCAACACGATGCCAAATCGCCCCGCTCCTATTCGGGAACGAAGCGTAAAATGGGCGAAGGGGACTCCTTCTTCAGAACGATTCGGACTCTGCGGCAGTGCAAGCAATGCATCCAGACGATCAAGGCCCGTCAGAAGTTCTCCAAGCCGTTCGAACGCCCCTGGCGAAATGGGCACCGTCTCCCGACCAATCGGCACCGGAGAAACGTCAGGCCCGGTCATGCGTTCTCATCCGCTGTCGCAGCCAAATCGAGGCGAAGACGACGAATCGCGTTGGAAAACAACTTTCGGGCAGCGTCTTCCGAGCGACCGAGTTTTTCTCCAATCTCACAAAATGTCATTTGCTGCTCCATTCGCAACATGACAACCTTCTGATAGTCAATCGGCAGATTTGAAAACGCCGATGAAAGATGCAACGTTTCTTCGGCCTTGATCACAACGGACTGTGGCGTGCTTCCATGGCGAACTTCCATCGGATTCATAGCCACTTCTTTGGAGACATCACGACGCGCCGTTTGGTAATACTGCCGCCGAAAAACAGCAGCCTCTGTACGCAGAATCTCACGCAACCACGCCTTCAGCTCCGCTATAGACTCCCCACGGAACTGAGACTCCCAGCGGAGCGCGGCTGCAAATGTCTGTTGGACAAGATCACTGGCTCCGCCTTTGGCTCTCAGGTCAGCCGGTACTTCTTTGTTCGCGATTTCCAGCAGGAAACGGCGGCACGATTCAAGGACCTCAGAAAAAACATCACCGCGGAGTGCCATCTGCAGCAGCCTGAAATACGAAACATGTTCCTGGAAAGAGGCTACCACACGGCCGGATAAGGATCTACACCTGATTTCGTCGCGCCGAAGCATTTTTGAGATTCTTCATCTCTGCTCAAAATTCCCGTTCCGGTTTTCCGGATCAGCGCATCCCCAAGAGGGATGGTCTGTTTTTCATGTGCTAAACCTCACGTCAGAACATCAGCGGTTTGATTTCGTTTAACAAAGTGACACGACGGAACACTACGGGGTTTTGTGTGGCGTCGGCCGTATTCGTTGTAGCCGCATCGGAAAAGACTATGTCGCTGATTTCAGGCATTTACGATCAGTTTCGAAGAGAATTCTTTCCTCCACGCCGACCGCGACACTGTCATTGGCAATGCTTCAGCCACACAGAAACTTGTGAACCTCGGTTGCTGCTGTCAGCCTCCGATGTTGACACGGATTTCGATGGTGATGGAAAGCTGGTGATCTCGACAAGCAGCTATCCGACGGACCTGGTTGAAGAAATCCTTGTCCGTCCGGATGGTCGAATCATCACGGTGGGAAGTGTCAGCTACGGAAATGGTGACTGGGATTTCATGGTCCATCAGCGATTGGCAAACGGCTCGCTGGACCCGAATTTCGGAAACGGCGGATACAAGAGAATCGCCTTTGACCAGGGGTGCTCATGCGGATTTCGCATATGGTGCGACTCTGCAATCTGATGGCAAATTGGTCATTGTCGGGAGCGTCGAGGTAGCAGATGGTCATTCTTATGTTGGAGTCGCACGGCTCACTGCGGCCGGGGTAATGGATCCTGATTTCGGCACAAGCGGAACGGGAAAAAGATCATCCTTGTCAATGGACAGTACTATCAGGATGCAGGGAAGGATGTTCTGGTTCAGTCCGATGGAAAGATCGTGATTGTTGGTGAAGCGAAGACATCAAGTACCACAACAAAAATGTTCATGACCCGACTGGATGCGAGCGGAGATGTTCTATTCGCTCCAACAACCTTCGCAACAGGCACAACAGAAAGTGCAAGAACATTTGATGCCGCGCTTCAAACTGACGGCAAAGTGCTGGTCACGGGCTATACGTACGGTACGGCATTCGAGGCCTGGTTGTTCGCCTGAAGGCAGAATCAACAAGTGATTACTCCAGCTTTGTCCTGGACAATTCGTTCAGTGGTGACGGCCGCATGCAACTCAGAAAGTCGTTTTCTACTGACATCGGAGCAGATTCACGAGCCATTGCCGTACAGCCTGACGGGAAAATTGTGATCGCCGGCAGTGCCATCAGGTCGACAGGAAACGACCCGATCACTCAAATGCTGGTCGCAAGGCTCAGGACTGACGGAACCCCGGATACCGGCTTTGGAGTCGATGGATCCCGGCAAGTCGCCTTTACCAGTTCTGTCACGGGTTCCAGCAATGTCTACAATTATGCCACGTCGGTCCTGGTTCAGCCGGATGGAAAAATCATCGCTGGGGGTACGTTTCGAAAGCGGGACGGAAACGATGATTTTGCCGTCGTCAGGCTGATGCCAAACGGAGACAACGACATCAACTTCTATCCTGCGCTCGGAACCGGCCGACGTGTCTATCCTGTTGATCTGACGACCGGATCATCCGGACACGACAAATTGAAAGCCATGGCGCTGGGGACGGATGGGAAAATCTACCTCGCCGGAGATGCCTCGGATTCGTCCGGAGACAACACGGTGATTCTGAGACTCAAAGGTGATCCCAACACGGCCCCAGCGGATATTACATTATCCTCAAACATGGTCGATGAGAATCAGGAAGCGCCGGTCATCGTCGGCACCTTGACCAGCTCTGACAATGATGCAAATGACACTCATCTTTTCAGCCTCGTCTCCGGCGTGGGCGATACGGACAATTCGAGCTTTCTGATAGAAGGCAACACACTCTATGCAGCGGCAGTTTTCGATTTTGAATCGCGATCGTCGTATTCGATCCGTGTTCGAGTAAAGGATCAATACGGTTTGGCGTTTGAACGAAATCTTGTGGTCAAAGTCAGAAACCTCCTTGATGGCACAACAGGAACCGACATTTTCACCATGAATTATGCAGCCAGTTCGGTGAGTATCTCGCTTTCCACCGATGGCAAATCGCCCGTTGATCAGGGGACCTATTCGTTGACGAGCGCATTGTTCTTTGAAAATCTAACCAGCGACGACATCGTCAGAGTCATCGGGACAGTCAATAACGACACCTTCGCTCGATACAACCAGGCCCACACCGTGAATGGCAGCGGGATTTCGATCACTGGTGTCGCGATGGTAACTCTGATCGGAGGCCCCGGTCACGATACTTATGCATTTCCAAACGATGCGGCTCCCTCGAGTGCTGTGACAACGGAACTTGATGAAGCCGGGGGTGGGGACGACACGCTTGATTTCTCGCAACACCCGATCGCGGTCAGTATCAATCTGGGGGTTTCAACGACTCAATCAGTCAGTTCGAGAGTAAAACTGGCTCTCAGGCAGGCCAACGCATTTGAGCGAATTGTCGGGACTTCTTTTGCTGACAAACTGACGGGCAACAGCCTGACAAATGTTCTTAATGGAGGCGGCGGCAACGACAAGCTGAATGGCAGTGCCGGAAACGACACGATGGATGGCGGTGCAGACAATGATACGCTGATCGGAGGCGATGGCAGTGACACCCTGATCGGGGGAGCTGGCAACGATGGATTCGTTTTCGGAGCCGCGTCTGGATCAGAAGTTGACTCGCTGCTTGAGAATACGTCAGGAGGGATTGACACGCTTTACTTTCATAATCTGACGATTCCTGTCAATTTGTCTCTCGCCTCATCGTCTCTGCAATCGGTCCATACAAACCGGTCACTCAAACTGAATACCACTTCAGAGTTTGAAAATGCCATGGGTGGTTCAGCGAACGATATGCTCACCGGGAATGCTGGAGCCAATCGTCTGGACGGTAATTCAGGGAACGATACACTCATCGGTGCCGCCGGGAACGACACGATGGTCGGCGGTATCGGAAATGACAACTACATTCTTGGTAACTCTACAACCGCCGAAGAGGACTCACTTGTCGAGAACGCGGGCGGTGGAATCGACACGCTGGATTTTCACAGCCTGACAGTTCCAGTTCATCTGTCGCTGGCCTCGGCTTCACTGCAATCAGTCCACATGAACCGTTCACTGAAGCTTAATTCTGCAACGGAGTTTGAAAACGTAGCAGGCGGAGCCGGCAATGATGTGATATCAGGGAACTCGACCGCGAATAATCTGGTGGGAAATGCGGGGATTGACCAACTGACTGGCAATGGTGGTCGAGATATTCTCGTTGGTGGACTCGGACTTGATTCCCTCTCAGGGGGAGATGACGATGATATCCTGATCGCCGGACGCACAACAGGCGATTCCAATTTCAATGAGCTGAACTTGATTCAATCGGCCTGGCTGACAACGACCTCATATTCATCTCGGGTTTCTGGTTTGCGGACCGGGACGGGAATGCCACAAGTCAAGCTCAAGGCGAGAGTCAATGTACTTAATGACAATAACGAAAAGGACACTCTCGTCGGCGGGACCGGCACTGACTGGTATTTTCGCGCCTTAGATGATGTCATCAGTGGTCTGATATCTGGTGAAGCAACTGATTTATTGTGATCTCCTGTCAGGTTGGCTTCCCTTCGACACCGAATCCACGAACCCGGATATTGGAGTGCATACCGCCGACCAATGAAGCGACAGCAACTCACATTAATTCACTAAGATCAGTATGTCCGAACCTCGCTCACGATTTCGCTAGTTGCCGACTACCTCGCGTTCGTCAGCGTGAGAATTGCTGCAGAATATCGAGCACTCCTTCCACTTCATGTTTCGGCGATACATAGGTCGCCAGCTTTTTGATTTCTGCTTCTGCGTTGCCCGGACAGCCAAACCAGGAAACACGCTCAGCAATAAAGCGATCTCCCATCGTATCGCCAATGCCGGCCGTGCGTTTAGGATCGATGCCGGTCTCGGCCAACAGGCGTTCGATAGCCGTCCCCTTGTTAACGTGCTGCAGATCACAGTTGATGTACAGCCACGTCATGGAAACCCGTATCGGCCAGCCTCGCTGCTGAAACTCATCGGCAATCTTCGGATAAATGGACCGAAGGTATTCCGTATCGGGATGGTACAAGGCAACAGAAGCCGACTTCCCCGGCTGCTGAATCACGCCGCGAGCCTGATAGAGTGATCTGAGAAGCTTGCGAGCTTCATGGACGACTTCCAGATGCTCTTCAGTGATCGCCGGATCGCACTGAAAGGTGTTGTCAGCAGGTCGCCAAATCCAGACGCCATTTTCACCAATGGTGGGAATGAGTGAGTTGTGGAGCAGGCGAGTCAGGCATTCGACGAATCCAATCGGTCGTCCACTGCACAGCGTCACAACTGGACGATCTCGCTGCTGAATCGCCTGACGGTTGTGTTCTGCAATGATGGAGAGAGCAGGCCCGTTAATTGGAGCATGCGACTCCGGCGACAAGCACCCGTCAATATCACAGATCACCAGATCATAACTGACTGTTGTTCGAAACGGCATGTTGGAGACATTCAAAGAAATTCAGGGGCGGTTTGGGGCAGCATGGTAATGAGAAACGGAATCGCTGTTGAGACCACTAATGAACGCTGATAGACGCTTATGGCTGTTAAGACAACGCTACAGCTCGCCGCAGAGACATCATCGAACATCAACATTACGCGGACTCGTTTGAACCACAGCGTTGTTTCGTTGTGTTTTCTGAATTCATCAGCGGTTATTAGTGTTCATCAGCGGTTCAAATCCATGTCTCCTGGCTATTGCTGCTTTTTACTGACACTTCGCTCGGCTCCTGGAAAACCGTCACCGTTCAGTTCACCCCCCGGGCCTCAAGTGTGGGCACTTCATCTCGCACAGAACTGAAAAACACGGCCAGCCAGATTGTCGGCTCGTCAGGTGTGGTCCATTCGACTCGGTGCTTTTTGTGAGCCGGAATATTCACGAAATCGCCAGGCTTCAAGTCGACGGTCATGTCCTCAAACTGCAGTCTCGCAGCCCCCTGCAGAACGATCACCCATTCGTGCTCTTCCTGGTCATACCAGAATCCGTCCGGTGAAGCATGTCCGCATGAAACGATTCGTTCGATGCGTCCGTGGTGATTCGCGGCAAGCACCTGGATAAGCTCTGTGGGGATTGAAGTCGGCACGTTCTCAAACAGGTTGTCGATCACAATCTTCCTCGGTGATTTCTCGGATGATCCGACAGGGATTGCCTGCCGCGACGACGACGTCCGGAATGTTCTTCGTCACTACGCTTCCAGCCCCGATGACAGTTCTTGAACCAATCGTAACTCCGGGACAGATGATCGCTCCACCGCCGACCCAGACATCCGATCCGATTGTGACCGGTTTGCCGTACTCCTGAGTACGCCGTAATCTCGCATCGATGGGATGAGTGGCCGCATAGATCTGAACTCCCGGACCGAAAAACGCGAAGTCGCCGATCCTGACTTCACACACATCAAGGATGACGCAGTTGAAGTTAAAGTAAACCCTGTCGCCCAGATAGATATTGCTGCCGTAGTCGCAAAAGAACGGCGGCTGCATCCAGACGGTATCCCCGCCACTTCCCAGCAACTCCTGCAAAATGCGCCGGCGAAGCTCCTGCTCGCTTTCACGCGTGGCATTCAAGTCCCAGCAAAGATCCCGAGCACGTTCTCTGGCCCTCACTAACTCCGGATCCAGAGCATCGTAAAGTTCTCCGGCCAGCATCTTTTCTTTTTCGGTTCTCATTGCGATGATCTTACATCTCCGGCGGCGTTTGCTTTTCCGATGCACATCGAGCTAGTGAAAAGCGGGCTCGACATCATCTCCATCGGGCCTGCGGCATCGATCCAATTATATCTGCCCATTAATGCCTCCGGCGAAACGCAGCATACTGATTCGAAGTTACCAGACCAAACAGTCTCGCGGTCGTTGGATCTATCAACTCTCGGATGACAATGCTCGCAGTAGCGCCATTTGCTTCGATCCTCACTGCGAAACATTGCTGATGCAGTACATAGCCCGATTGACGGCGATATCGGAAGGTGTCGTCGGACATATTGGCGAAGGAGTGTAAACCGCCAACCTTGCAGATTGTCGTCGCCGCGTGGCCAGGAGAGAGACCATTCACGGGTTCTGATTTTTGACTTAGGTCGGATTCTTTTGGTGTTCATTTCCCAGGAGGTCCGCCGGAACTCTGCACCTGAATACTCTTGACTGACAGCCTCGTCACTGACCGAATTCACGTAAGCCATTTATGTTTAGCTGCAGACCGCAATTGCACGTGCCAATAATTGAGGATCGACATCCCACCATGGCCGCAGTCTTAGGAGGTGCTGACATAACGCCGGTGAGGCCAGGGCTTCTGCAGCTTCGATGGCCAATGTCCCGACGTGGTCAGATCCCAGTTCAGCGATGAGGGCATCAACGACTCTTGAATCTTTTCGACGAGCTAAGCCCAGAAGTGCTTCGCCGCGAGTGTCATCATGACCATCGGCGATGCGGTCAAAAAGTGCATCACGAATCTGCGGCGTATCTGATTCAAAAAGAGTTCCCAGTGCAAAAGTCGCCCAGTCTCTGACGTTATCATCCACATCTCGGCTTAGGCGGACGAGACTTGTAATTGCATCCGGGCATTCTGCACTGGCCAGTGCCAGCACGACCGCATGTCGCACGGCAGGATCTGAATGTTCCGAGAACCTTGTGACGAGTGATATGGCATCGGAACAATTCTGAAACGATAACGCGATCAGAATGGATGCCAGCACCTGAGCATCTTCCTCTACTGACAACATGCCACACAGAATGGCGGAGCATTCCGCCGGGAATGTTCTGTCAGGGACTCCCAGCTGTCCCAGAATATCCGCACCGAGCCTGCGCTCACGATTGCTACAACTTGCCGAGAGTCGTTTCGCATGTTCAAGTACTTCTCCTGTCCCTCTCCTGTGAAGAACAGAAACGGCCTGCCATGACGATTCCTCGCGGGTTTCACTCAGAGCGGATCCAACAAGCTCATCGATCGTTCGCAGATCGTCGCATTCAGATTGTCCGAACATTGCTCTGTCTCCACATAGAATCGAAAACACTTAGCAACGAGCCGCACAAATGGTAAAGCGGAAAAAATGGCATAACAATGAGACAGGATTTCGACCTCCGACATTCGTATGATTCGTGATACGAACACCCTGAGAATTACCTTTGGGGCAGCCGAATTTCTCGTGCATGCACAGGCCACATATGAACGCAGTCGATTTAGTCCAACGTCTCCACCAGCACCGAGCATGGGTGAATGGCAATCTGTTAACCACCGCTGTCAGCCTCACAGATGAGCAGTTGCGGACGCCGTTCAAGATTGGCCAGGGTTCGATCTGGAAGTCACTGGTCCATCTTTATGCGGCTGAGTTCGTATGGCTTGAAGCCCTGCTCGGCAACGAAGACCCGACCATTCAGGGCGACCTCCCTGGCAAGCTGCCGGGAAACCAACAAGGGGAAGGTGGAATTAAGAACCTCGATGACCTTCGGCAAAAATGGATCGCCCTCGAACAACGATGGAGCAGCTATTTGACGTCGCTGACGCCAGATTCGCTTGACGAGCTCGTGTACAAGAAAAGCACTAGTTATGGGCTCGGCAAGCGATATGGAACCCGGCGATCCGATGTGCTGCTTCACGTCTGCACTCACGCACAGTACACGACAGCTCAGGTACTCAACATGTTTCGCCAAACGGGTGCGGACAGGCTGCCGGAGACAATGCTGATTTCGCTGGCTCGACAGGACGCCGAGTTTTCATGATTACATTTCCTCGGCACGGCTGGTGACGATGTTCACGACGAGCGTAAGCAGCTGAAATGCCCTCCCAGGAAGTCATATCGACAGCCCCTGTGGCATCAGTCACGAATGATCGTTGGGCACAACAAAGCTCATATGCATTTCCGCGTGACGCAGGTTGAACTGCGTCCATTCGTCTTTTGAGATCATCCCGAATGCCGGGTGCATAACTCGCTGATCTTCGGAGTCTTGCCGAGCAATTGCCCTGCGCAACAGCATAAGCCCGTCTTCCACACTGGTCTCCTGTGGTTGAAATCTTTTGGGAGCCTTGAATCCTGCTGGAATGGCCTGCGTCAAATACTTCCGTTTCATCAACAAAGAGAATATCCATCGCACTGGCCCCGGCAGTACAAAGCCGGAACCGTCAATCGAAGAGTCTGTTGCCTCGGCCACATGCTTCAGAATCTGTCCGTATGACCAATTCCCCAGCGTTTTGATTCGGGTATTCGCAAGTTCTTCGGCATCGGTCATCAGGTCGGCATAAGAGTCGTAATGGACCTGCCTGCGGCCCTGCACTCTGGATGTTTTTACGGGCATCGGTCATGCTCCTTCGTTGTTGATTGAGTCGAGCTGTTCTGCACAATGTCGAATTGTTTGGTTCCAACCGGGACGAAACAAGGGAAGGTAGTCGTCGGGCAACTGTTCATGAGTTACGATCAGGCGGGTGCCACCAGGGATGTCTTCAAGTTGCCATGTTACAAGAGTTTGCACACCGGCGTGGGATCAGTTGGTTCCCATATCTCTCAATCCAATCGAACGAATCCTGAAACGGCGTGTGAAGGAGGACAACGAGAAGCTGGTGTGGAAGAGAACGAAGAAGACCAAACCAAGGAAATCAAAATGAACTTTGAGATCGTTGAGCAACCAATCCAATTACATCTGTATGGCGTCAGTGGCGCTGTTGAGAACGAACGCTACGGAGAAGTCGGCATGAGTCTGATGAATCAAATGTGGCAGGTCGTCAAAGACTCGAGAATCCCGAACACGGGCATCAACCATTGGGTTTATCTGCCCGCGGGGAGAATGTTCGTCGGTGTTGAACTCCTGGACTCACAGCAGACTGCAACTCCCGATCGGCTTGAACCGCTGGAGTTCGAATTACAGCGGTACTTGAAGCACATCCACGTCGGCCCGTATCAGGCGTTGCCTCAAAAGTGGAAAGATTTGAAGGCCGAACTTGCTGCTCGTCAAGAAGTCATCGCCGCTCTCTCGGTGGAGATTTACGGACACCATTGCGAAGACCCATCCAGGACAGAGACGACGATCCTGATTGGGCTTCAGGTCAAACCGTAGAGGCCATCAGCGGGAAACAGAAGGCATTGCCGATACAGGTAAGAGATCAATTCAACCCTGTTCGGCGCACTTGCGGCAATTCGTCAAGTCATTCAAAAATAAAGGCTTGCGGAATTCCGAGTTTATCGGTCGATCTCACCCATCACGATGTCCAGAGATCCGACGATCGCCGGGATGTCAGCGAGTGGGACGCCCTGGCAGATCTGGTCGGTGACGGACACGTTGCAGAAGCAGCTGCTCTTGGCTCGCAGACGGAGTGGATTGCCTTCGCCGTTGCCTACGAGGTAGAAGCCCATCTGGCCGCGAGGGGCTTCGGTCTCAAGATACACTTCGTCCTTCGGCAGCTTCGTGTTCATCTTGAACGGTTCGCGATAAGAACCGCTGGCGGCCTTATACTTTGGAATCGCCTGACGAACCAGACGGATCGCCTGCACAACCTCCATCATGCGGACGTAAAAACGACACCAGTTGTCACCGACAATGACTTCCCGAGGAGCCTCTTTGAACGGGGCTACGGGAACTTCGAAATCATAGCCCTTGTACATTCGGGTGTAGATCGCTTCGCCGTCACGGCGAGTCAAAATCAACTCCGCTGCCACGAAGAACTGGACCTGTACAGCCGTAGCTGACGGCCATTTCCGGTGACAGAATGCCGAGTCCAGCGGTGCGGCTGATGAAGATCATGTTGCGAGTCAGCAGCGTGTGGTACTCACGAATCCGGAGTTCCAGCCACTGCAGGAAGATCTCAATCACTTCCAGAAACGGCAGTCGCTCACCCTTGTGCTTGCCGATCAGCGATGCCAATCCATCCGGCATTTCGATTTCGTCCGGAAGATCGTGAGTCGCACCACCAACCGTGATGTAGCTGTATGTCAGACGCGCGCCGCAGACTTCTTCGAACAGATCAAGAATGATTTCGCGTTCGCGGAAGGCATACAGAAACGGGCTGAAGGTTCCAAGGTCAAGACCATACGTACCCATGCCGACGAGATGGCTGGCGATACGTCCCATTTCCGCAATCAACACTCGCAGATGCATGGCCTTTTCAGGGACTTCCATTCCAATCAGCTTCTCGACGGTCAACGCAAAGCCGAGATTCATATTCATCGCGGCCAGATAATCCATCCGGTCCGTGTACGGAATGTACTGCGGAGGAGAAAGATTCTCGCCGATCTTTTCGGCACAGCGATGGAGATAGCCAATGTGCGGAGTGCATTCGTGCACAATTTCGCCATCGGTTCTCAGCAAAAGTCGCAACACACCATGAGTACTGGGATGCTGTGGTCCCATGTTGACCAGCATCTCATCGGTCTGAACGTCGAACTCCACAATCCGTGGATCTTCAATCTGCAAACTCATGGACTAAGAACTCCTGGCCGAATAAATCCGGGCCAACTCTTCGAATATTCCTCAGGAACCCAGCTACCAGCACTCTCGACTTTATCAGCCGGAACGCGTTAGCGTCCGGTTTTCCATGTAGACCCGCAATGCAACCGGGGGCTAACGCCCTGCGGCTGATCAAACAGCCGCTAGCGGCCACGCACACCATGATACTCGAGCGGAAAATCGTAATCCTTCCGCATGGCATGACCAATCCAGTCTTCCGGACAAAGAATCCGACGCAGATTAGGATGGCCTTCGAAGTGAATCCCGACAAGGTCATACGCTTCGCGTTCATGCCAGTTTGCAATGCCGTAAACAGCACTGATGGAAGGAACGACAGGCAACTGGCCTTCCATATTGTCTTTCCAGCGAGGAACGACCACCTTCAACTTCAACTGATGGCGTAACTTCAGGCTGCTCAGCTGATAAACGACTTCGACATGCGGCTCATGGCCAAACTTCGCGGCTTTCTTCGCATCCGGCTCGAAATAGTCCACTCCGCAGAGATCGTTCAGATGATCAAACCGCAGACGAGACTCATCACGCAGGAAAGTGCACACTTCCACAATCGAAGCAGCAGCCACCTGGATCCATGGATCAATCGCCTTGTGAATCTGACTGCCAACGACCGCCTCGCCAAATCGTTCCAACAGAATTGAATGAATGCCCTGAATGTCCATGAACTGTGGATCCAATTTTGAAGTCTAACTCACCGACGATTGAGACCACACATCTCGTAGTGCGGGCTTCAGCCCGCTTTGTCTCATACTCAAAATGCATAGTCGACTGAAGTCGACGCTACGAGAACTCTTCTCCAACTAAGCCACCCCAGCCGTCTGGTCCTTCGCCTGCTGTGACTTTTTCGTCAGAGCACGAATCCAGTCGAGATCTCCACGTTTCCAAACATACGCGAACCCAACCAGCAGAACCCCGAAGAACACAAGGATGTCCGCGAGGCCAATCCAACCCAGCTTGAGTGCGGCTTCGGAAGTAATCACGTGATTCGGAGTCATCGTGGTCGGATCAATGCTCAGCAAACGTGCACTGAGATCAGACCGCGTGACATCAGTGATGCGAGAATCCGCGAGGTGCATCGCACTCCCGTAAACTGACGCCCACGGAAAGAAGAACGCGATTTCCACATCGAAAATAATGAAAAGCAACGCCACAACGTAAAACCGCAGGTCGAACTGGATGTAGCTGGAACCAATGGCTGGCTCACCGCATTCGTAGATCGCGTCCTTCTCCGGTGTCGGCAGACTCGGGCGTACCAATCGCCCAACAAGCAGCGGCACCATCAGGAAACCGATGGCCAACAATCCGAATACCAAAAAATGACCGACGAGATCCGCCATCACTTACCCTCTGAAATCGTCATACTTCCAAGTACATGATCGAGCAGGATGCGTTCCGATTCGCCACAGGCCCCGGAATGCCACGCCAACACCTCTGCGTCACCCGACTGCCAGCAAAAGAAAACTCGCTCCCCGCCGAGGTCTCCCGGAAAGTCGACTCGCCCTTCCGCAGGATCAGTCAAAACTCCACCGATATCCAGAAGCTCACGGGCATACGCCCCAAGCCGAACCTCATCATCGGCAAGCTCGGATTCCATCTGCAGGACCTCCTGCTCATAAACAGAATCGTTCGATTTCGGAGCCGGATGCCGCTCTCGCAGCGACAACAAACGTTGTCGACGAAATGAGATATCCGCGTGAAGAGTCACGATATCCCCAACAATCGACCGCACCAGCGGCAAACGCTGATTCACCTCATCCACTGTCAGCAACGTTTCATCAGCAACCATGTTCTGCTTTTCGCAAAGTACACTCGATCAATCATCCTCGAACTCCGTCGAGGATCTCTACCGAATCTGCACTACCACTCAAACACGGCAAACCACAAAAACCGGAATTCTATCGATCATAAACTCCGGCCTGCAGCTTCGAATTCACCTGACACCGCAACAACGCTCAGCAGCCGCGATGCCTTCCTCTACTTCCCACCAAACACTCTCAACATCCTTAGTGTTCGGCCCCGGCAAACTCAAACGGACTCGGCTCGCCCTTGACCCAGACCGGCGAATGCAGAACCTTCGATTCCGCAACAACCGTTGGATTCAGAGTTGCTTTGCCCCATGCAATTTGCAGTGGAAGCTTTGCGTAGTCCACAATACACCCGTCACGACTGTAGCAACTGAGATCGTGATTGGACCCCATGAAGATGCAGTCAACCGGGCAAGGTTCAACACACAACGCACAAAACATGCACTTGGTGTAGTCAATCGTAAAGCCATTGATGCGGAAGCCTTTTCCGACCGGGCTTTTTTCTTTGTCGATATAAATGCAGTCAACCGGACAAGCCGCTGCGCACTTTTCGCACCCAATGCATGTGGTGAGATCAAATCGATGAAAGCCGCGATACCGAGGCTTCACTTTGAGCGGCACTTCCGGGTACTCGTAGACCTCGGTAAATGTGCGCCGGTTGTATGTCTTGAACATCGTCAAGAGCGTGACGTACATCCCCTGCAGGACGGTCACAACAGACATCCAGACGTTGCGGAACCACAAAAACATGGGAATCAACCCCCGGTCGCGGCCTTGCGAATCGCTCTTTAAGGCAGGAAGATGGCATTCAGAAAAGAGTTCGTGTGATTATAGAACTGCCCCCTGGAGACGCAACCGGCTCAGGGGCGCTCCTGGCATTGGGAAGCAATTTTGTTGCGAAAACCCAGATCAATAAAGGGGTCGGGAGTCCTTTTCTGCGGGCCGGAGATTCGCACAGTTCAATTCAACAGGGAGACCGTTGAGTCTTTTCCAGAAAAAGACTCCCGCCCCCTTTTTTTGGGCATTCTTCGTTCGGGGGGATTTGTCTGGTGTCCGTTTCACGGTTTATAGAGTTGGAAGGAGGGCGAGTTCACAACTTGCAGGGTATCTCCCTCAAGATCGCTCACCATACTTTGACGGTCATCTGCGGACTCAGCGGGTCCGGAAAGAGCAGCCTCGCGTTCGATACTCTGTATGCCGAGGGCCAGCGGCGGTATATCGAGACATTTTCGCCATCGGCCCGTCAATTCCTGGATCGCATCGAGCGGCCAGCGGCGGATCGCATTTCCGGCTTGCCTCCCGCCATCGCCATTCGCCAGCAACTACGGTCCGACGGAGCGCGCAATACACTGGGAACGCGATCCGAAGTTCTGGATTCTCTGCGAATTCTCTTCGCTCAGGCCGGTCGACAGTTTTGCCCCAATTGCCAGACTCCAATCAATGTGATGTCGGCCGAACACGCGGCTGCGGAGATCCTCCAGAAGGCAGCGAACCGCCGCATCCAGATCTGCGCGGTGATTGGATTCGACTCTTCGCCCCCCCAAAATCTGGCAGCAGACCTGATCCGGCAGGGATTCCCGCGAGCCATTGTCGACGACAAAACCGTACGACTCGAGGACCTCGACCTGTCGCAGATTCAATCGCCATTAATCATCATCGCCGATCGACTCAAAGCCGACCTCCCTGCGGCCGCTCGAATCTCCGAAGCCGTCCTGAACGCAAGTTCTCTGTCGAGTGCTGCGTGCCTGGTGCTGGTCGAATCAGCGACCAGCACCGGCAATGCACCTGTCAGCGATGAAACTATGCTGGTCGACGGTGCTGCCTGGCAATGCCTGCGGTATTCCCATCGTCGGGCCTGCTCGAACTGTGCCCGCGAGTTTCCCGAACTCTCAGCTGATCTGCTCAACTTCCTCTCGCCTCGCGGAGCTTGTGCGGATTGCGAAGGGACGGGGCTACAAAAGTCGGCAGCATCAACAGCCTCGAAACGAAAACGCCCGCTGGAGAAAACGGCCTCGTCACATACAACATGTTTGTCCTGCAACGGAACGCGGCTGAACGAAGAGGCAAGAAACATCCGCTGGGGCCTGCTGACATTGCCAGAGGTTTCACGGCTGGAGCTTAATGACCTTGCGATGTGGCTGGATTCTCAATTTGCAGCATTGACCGCAGAAATGAAAGCTGGCCTGCATTCAGCGGCAAGACATGCAACTCGCCGACTGAGCTTTCTCCTTCAAAGCGGGCTGGGATATTTGGCGGCTCGATCGCTCCACGCGAAGTCGCTGTATCCGGCGGGGAAGCTCAGCGAGTCATGCTGACTTCCGCTTTGGGCTCCGGCCTGATCAACACACTTTATGTTCTGGATGAACCAACAGCCGGCCGCCGCCGCGACGCAATCGCATCATCGACTGCGTCCGAAAACTGCAACGAGCGGGCAACACTGTGATTGTGGTGGAACATGATCCACAGTTTATTGCAGCAGCCGACGAAGTCGTGAAATTGGCCCCGGGGCAGGCTCCGGAGGGCGGACGTGTCGAATTCCAGGCTCTGTGGCTCAACTGCTGAGTGCAAACACCCTGACGGCGGAAAAGCACGAACGAATCAAAACGGGACGGCGAACAATATTACGGCATCCGCAGAGTACCGGTAGCGTGGCTCAATCTTCAGAACGTCACCTGCCACAATATCAACAGACTCAATGTTGCTCTCCCGCTCGGCGTTTCTGCACGGTAACCGGGGTCAGCGGGAGCGGCAAGGAAGATTCACTGATTGTCGACACACTTTTTCCTGCGCTGTGTCGACACTTGCAGGTACGCTTGAGAGCGAAGCCATCGGCACATTCGACGCGATTCAGGGAGCCGACAATATTGATCACGTGGTGCTGCGATCAAAACCCCGTGCTGAGATCTCGTCGGAGTATCCGTACATGGATCGGTGTGTTTGACGACATCCGAATTCTGCTGGCAGAAACTCATGAGGCCCGCAAACGAAATTACTCTCGTGCAATGTTCAGCTTCAATGCCGCTTCCGGCGGACGATGCCCGGTCTGCGAAGGACGAGGCATTGTGACGGTTGCGATGCAGTTCCTGGCGGACATCGAAACAGTTTGTGAAGAATGCAGCGGCCGACGCTTCCGTCCGGAAGTCCTTGAAGTCCGCTACCGTGATCGGTCGGTCTTTGACATCCTGAATATGACGGCTGACGAGGCGTTTACTTTCTTCAATGGGCACCATCGGATTCAACAACGCCTTAACGCGATTCGTCAGACTGGACTGGGATATCTGCAGCTCGGGCAACCGCTCAGCACGATTTCCGGGGGAGAAGCCCAGCGACTTCGCATTGCGGCGATGCTGGCGGGGATACCTCTGGCGGACGGGGAAGTCGCGGCCGAAAATCGCAGAGCCGCCCAACTCGCTGGATCCGGACGCACGTTGTTCATTCTGGACGAACCGTCAGTCGGTCTGCACATGCAGGACATCGAGCGTCTTGCAGGCTGCATCGATTTTCTGCTGCAAACCGGCCATTCCGTCATCGTCATCGATCACGATCGGGCTCTGATTTCCCGTGCAGACTGGGAAATCGAAATGGGACCCGGTCCGGGAAAACTCGGTGGGCAGATCGTGCGATCGGGACTTCCCGGACATCTCGGATGATTGCCTTTGCTTGAAGTCAACATCCGAAACGTTTCAGGATTTCATCAACCAGGAGGCTCATCACCTGAGTATGAAGAGCCTCCTGTCTGCGATCACAGCTATCTTGGATTCGCCAGCTTGATCAGGTGCTGATCGCTGCGAACATAGAGCCCGCCATTGGAAGCACCGGGGCTGCAAAGGATCGTCTCAGCCAGATCAAGTTCAGAAATGATGACGCCCTTGTCGGCTTCTGGTTTCACGACGAACGCAACACCGGATTCATTAAACGCGTAAATGTATCCGCCCGCAGCAATCGGCGTACTGCTGAAACTCCCCTTGAGACGCAGCTGCCAGGCTCGCTCACCGGTCTTTGTGTTTCCGGCGGACAAGACACCAGCATTGTTCATAACATAGGCCATCCCGTCGATGACAACCGGGCTTGGAGTTGCCGGACTCAGCCCGGCGGAGTTCCAAAGCTCCTCAAATTTTTCTCCCGATGGCCGTATGGCAGTGAGACCATTTGAGGGGATTACGATGGCTCCGTCGCTGACCGTCGCCGACGGAATTGTAGAAGCGCCTTTTTCGAAGTTCCACAGGACCTTGCCCGTTTCCGGATCGACCGCAGTAAGACCTTTCGACGACTGCAGCAGAGCCAGGGCCGGATGATCATTCGTTGCCGGCAGGACCGACGGTGACGTCCAGTTAGCCGCCCGAGGTCGCTCAATCTGCCATTTGGTTTCACCGGACAAAGCATCCACACCGCATGCAAAGGCTTCAGCGTCGCTCTCGACCTGCACAACCACAGTGCTGCCGATTACAACCGGCGACGATGACATCCCGAGACTGTTGCTGGCATTCGGGAACTCACTGCCGAGACCTCGAAACCACTGCAACTTGCCCTGCATGTCCAGACAAATCAGATCGTTGCTGGAGAAAAACGCATAAACTCGTTCTCCATCGCTGGCCATTGTCGGCGTTGCATTGCACATCTTGTCGTGAGTCATCGTGCGGCCAGTGGCGTCAAACTGGCGCTGCCAGAGCTGCTCGCCGGTTTCCGCGCTTACGCAGAGAACGTGCAGTCGATCCTGTCCATACCCGGAACTGGATGAAACAAACACTTTGTCGCCGACAATGATGGGCCCCGAGAGACCTCGACCGGGCAGTGGCGTTTTCCACGCGATCGTTTCTCCGCTCAGCTCCGTTGGCAACGATTCGCCGACAGCCACTGAGTTCGCAGCGTTGCCGCGAAACTGCCGCCAGTCAGCTCCATAAGAAAAATCATCAGCGACCAAAGCCGCCAGGACAGACGTCGCCAGAATCCTTCGTATCATCGATTTTCTCCTGCTGAAAGATCTTTGCTGGCCGTTGTAGAAACTGGAAGGACGGCGGACCCTGTGCTGTCACATACTCGCAATTGGAATTGATACTTCTGAGCCCAATCCTGAGTCTGCTCGTTCTGACAAACCTTGAGCAGCACAACATTATCACCGGCCTTCAACGACACGGGGACCTTGTACTGATCCATCGCGGAGCTGCGATGATACTCTTCCCGTTCAAAGACAAGCTTACCGTTGACCCACAACTTCCATGCGTTAGGAGTTCCGAGGCGAATCTCAACATTCTGCTCACGATCACTTTTCCAGGTCGTTGATGCATACATCAGCGAACCTTTGTAATTCTGAATCTGCTTCGCAATATCCAGCACACCATAATCGTCTTCCGTCACCACGGACTGCCATTTGACCTTGCCCAGCTGACCATCATATTCAGCGGCCAGGTCGAGCGGCTTGCCCTCAGCGACTGTGGTTTCCGGTGTGTAGGCGACGGCGAACCCTTTTTCATCCTTGTTGTCGAACGGACCGATCACCATCCATTGGGACAAGAAGCCAAAATGCCTTTGAATATTCACCGATTCGCCACCCTTGCGCAGCGCTTCGGCGATTTGCTTGACCTGATCTTCATGAACGGCTCCGGACAGAGCCTTCTTGTAAATCGGCGTTGCCGCAGTGGCTTCCGCAGCGGACGCTTCTTTGATTAGTCGCGCCACCGCGTCACGACGAAATTCGGCGCTCGGGTCCAGCAACATCTCCGGGATCAGCTGATCCTCCACGGTCGCGTCCTGATCTCGCAGCGTTTCATACGCAAGGCGACGCGCGACTGGCGACTCAGAACGGTCGGTAATAAACCCCTTCAACTCGTCAGCAGGCAGGGGTTTCGTCGCCTTCTTATTGGCTTCGACAATTTCCTCGAAAGCATTACGCAACCAGTTCACAGCAAGAGGAGAGGAGCCTTTGAAGCCTTTGAGCACCGGCATCATCGCGCCGGAGGATGCCAGACTTTCGACAGCCTTCCGAGCTGCTGCAGTGCCCTTTCCGCCGGGCTCGACAGACTGCAACAACTTGACAGCATCTGCGACATCGTCACCATGGACTCCGGAATCAGAGAACGAAAGAATTAAGAAAGTCGAGAGCAAAGCTCGCAAGAAAACACGTTCTGCACGCATTATGGCAACTCCCACAAAAACAAATGGTGTCGTCATGACATTGCAAGAGATGTGGACGACAATCTTCCTGGAACGTCGTTCTAACAATCCGTGAGAAAAAACTCCAGCAGCAAGAATCGCCTAACAGGAAATCAGCACGAAGCGCGTCAGCGCGTGCAGGTGAATCTTTGCCGAATACTCCAGGGGGATCACCTGAGAATCTGCCCATTCCGCGAACATCGAGTTGTCATCGAGTTGAATTCTGCGAAAATCCAGCCAGCCGACGAGAACTCCTGACTCACTCGCCGCGCCCCTGCAAACCAATCTGTGAGCCCTGACTATGCTGTTGATCATCCTTCGAGTCGCCTACCTGCTGATCTCTGCGGGAGCGATTCTGGCCTATATCACCACCGAGACGGTGGCGGGGCAACCTGCACTGCTGCCACGAATCATCGAAAACAACAAGGGCATCGCTTTTTTCGTCCTGCTCTTTATTTCGCAGATCGTCACGATCGCTGACGTACTCGTTCGAAAGAAGCGGATTGAAGTCATTTCGGCCATCTACTTTGGCATTTTGATCGGCGTATTGTTGGCCTATCTCATGATTCAGGCCCTGACTCCGGTCGTGCCCGTCACGAATCCTTACCACACTGCAGTCGTCCTGATGACCCTGCTGATTCTGCCCTACATCTGCGTGGCTCTGCTGCTGCAAACCAAAGACGACTTTCGCTTCGTCATTCCGTACGTGGAGTTCCAGAGAGACCTGAAAAGCGGCCGCCCGCTTGTTGTTGACAGCAGTTCACTCATCGACGGTCGAATTGCCGATGTCGTGGAAACACAAATCATCGAATCACAATTGGTCGTGCCCGACTTTGTGTTGTCTGAAGTTCAGGATGTCGCTGACTCCAGTGACAAGAACAGGCGTATTCGTGGTCGTCGAGGCCTTGAGGTGCTGGCGAAACTTCAACAGAGCACAGTTGTCGACGTCAAGGTCATGGAAACATCCCGGACGGACTTCAAGATGATGACCGTCGACCAGAAAGTGGTGGCGTTGGCCAAGCAGATTCGCGGCGGAGTCATCACAAACGATTTCAACCTGAACAAGGTCGCCAGCGTTCAGGGGATTCCTGTGATTAACCTGAACGACGTGTCTAACGCGTTGAAGCCGCGATACATCCCAGGCGAACGCCTCGCAATGAAGGTTATCAAAGAAGGCGAAGGGCCTGGACAGGGTGTCGGATATCTTGATGATGGCACAATGGTTGTCTGCGAAAACGCTGCCAATATGATCGGCAAGGACATCAACGTGATTGTCTCCAGCGTTCTGCAGAGCAGCGCGGGTCGTATGATTTTTGTGAAGATGGTGTTCAAGGCAGGTGAATGATGCGAGCTGGCTTTTCCCTCGTCTGTGTGTTGTTAGTCAGCCTCTTCGTGGAGCCCTGTTTGATGGCCGACGATTCGATACGACACATTGATCAGGGAAAACAACAGGGAATCTCAGCGGCCGTTAGTGTTCTCAACAAACGCTTGATTCATACCGGGCAGATTTTCTCCGCAGCTCCCACCGAAAAGAGCAAAACATCATCGGCCGAACAGTTGCTCAGTGTTCTTGAGCAGGGAAAAAAAACGCTTGCCGAAGTTCACGCGGGGTCCATCGTAAAGCTGAATTTGTATGTCACCAGTGAGTCTGTGGCCGCTGACGTTCTGAAGGCACTGCCGACACATTTCCCCCAGAATCCTCCGGCAGTTTCGCTGGTGGTCACGAGGCTGCCAGACCCGACTGCCGATGTTGCGGCCGACCTGATTGCCGTGGCAACAGAAAAGGATCGCCCGGCAGTGGCTCGTTCGGCACAAATCGGAGAACTCCCGAAGGGATCGCGCATTTATGTGTCCGGTCAGGCTGAGCAGGATACGTCTCTGGCTTCTGCAACTCGCAAAACCCTGGAGAGTCTGCGGAAGACGCTGGTGTTTCTGGGACGCAGCGACGCTGACATCGTTCAGCTGAAAGCTTTTGTTCAGCCGATGCAGGACTGGAAAACAGTTCAGGCCGAGGTGGACGCGTTTTACGCCGGGCAGCCTCCCATGCCCCTGATTCTGGTCGAATGGAAATCCGGTGCGACCGTGCCGATCGAAATTGAGTTGATCGCTGGTGGTGGTCAGCCGAAAGACAACGCTCCATCGATGGAATACCTGACACCTCCCGGGATGACGACTCCGACGATTTACTGTCGCGTCTGTCGGATCAATCATCCGGGAACTATTTATGTCTCTGGGCTGTATTCGGATCACGATCGAGCCAGGTATTCTGATCCCGCCGCGAACGGTGACACCGAAGTTCAAAGCGTATTTGCTCAACTCAAGGATGTGCTGAGCAAAGCGGATAGCGACTTCGAACATCTCGCAAAGGCGACCTACTACGTGTCGTCCGATGCCGCGAGCGTCAGTCTCAACAAACTGCGCCCGAGCTATTACAACCCGCTGCGCCCTCCAGCAGCCTCAAAAGCCGTGGTGGAATCCACTGGCGTCGCTGGTCTGGGTCTGACGATGGATAGCTGATCGCTGTACCGAGTGTCAACAAATAAGCCCTGTCTGCAGGGCGTTGAGCAGCGAGGATTCGTCAAACAACGGCCGCGAAAGCGCTCCCATCCCGCATGCAAAATCTCGCCCGCATCCGCCAGCAGGTCGGAATGTCGTTGCCGTGGAAATCAGTCCTCCAGGGTTGTGATTTCTACAAGCCCAACGCCAGCGTGAGCGATCGGTTGCCTGCGGCCCACTCTGCCGCATTTTGAAGTTGCATTTCGGTAGGGCTGGAAGCCGCCCACATCCTCTGCCGTTGGCGTGACGGCGTGTTG
Organism: Planctomycetaceae bacterium; assembly: GCA_046349735.1. Lineage (GTDB taxonomy): Bacteria > Planctomycetota > Planctomycetia > Planctomycetales > Planctomycetaceae > SXXK01. Next base: position 43,599 of record JAXMBU010000019.1, on the reverse strand, counting down.
TTCTAATCTTTACAGACTGCCTCAGGGGCCTGCCGACTTTTGCACCACTGGCTCATTTGTTCGGCACTGGTGCAAAGCCGTTCACTACCGACGCAGGGTCGGTGGCGGTTAAATCAACACACCGAGGGCTTCCTGCGGACTGCAAACCTGCGTTGAAGGCTTGAAGGGCCTGAAAATGCGCAAATTCAAAACAGGCGCTTCGGGCTTGCTTTTGGGTGCCCGGACGATTGATTGACAATAAATCCAAAGCCTCTCAGGAAGTAGTTTGATCCCGATCTGTGACCGAAGCGACTCGCGTTTCCTGCCGAATCTCTTTCACAGTGTCGCCCGTAATACAGTGTCGCCCGTAATCACTGCGAACACCGTAATCACTTCGGCCCGCAAGGGAAGGCAAAGGAGCCAACGACGTAGCGAGAGTTTTTCTTTCCTTCGGCAGCAATCCAGTCATCGATCCATGGTAAGCTGAGACTCACCCGAATGGCAGGTTGATATCTCGACTGCTCGACAATGCGAATTGATACGGCTACCTTTACGGAAGAGCGACGATACCGTGAGGCGAAGCGAAGGTTCTGCTTTTCGCACAGTACGGGAAACGAAAACGATGCCCACTGCATGTGTTCAGGATCAGCCGTGAATACACAAGTCGGCACGAACGAGACGCATCGCAGGACTATGCTGGTGGCGGCATTTCTGGCGTGGATGTTTGCAGGGCTTGAAAACTCACTGTTCATCCTGATTCATCGTCAGATGATGCTGGAGCTGCTGGGTTCAGCAACGCCAGAGAAACTCATCACGGAATGGTTCGCGTGGTTTCAATCCGCATTCCTGTTTTGGAGCCGCTTGCGGCTGCAGATCTTCAGGGGCATTGGGAGATCGAATCAGGCGAACTCGTGCCATGGCGGCAGGTGCTTCCGGCCTGTTTATTCCGGACTGACGCTGTATTTACTTCGTGCATGACGTACGCCTGATGTAGGCTCTCAGGTTTACCGCCTGCCTCGGGTTTTGGTGGTGCGTGGCCAAACGCAGTCGCACTGGTTTCAGAGCGCGGTATCTGCGTCGCGGCCATTGATGGCGGGAGTGATGGAACCGCAGCGAATGTCGGATTCGTGATTCTTGAAGATCATCGGTTATTCGTTCGCGATTACTGGCCCAACTGGCGGTGGACTCTGCTGGTCGGCGCTCGCCGCTGATGTTGGCGGCATGGATCTTTGTGAAAGTGCCGGAATCATCTCGCTGGCTCTCGCGCGAACAGACTTCGAGGGTCAAAGAGCCGCCGATGATTATGATCTTTCAGCCGCCACTGTTATATCGAACATTGCTGGGGATCGGCCTGGGGGCGATTCCGGTCATCGGCACAGCAGCCAATGCAAATTATGGGTCGTGCCATGGACTGATCAGTTCAAGCGGACTCCGCAAAGAAGAATCAACTGGCGTCTGCTCAGACTCCCAGCGATTCCATCAACGCCCGTAGTTCCGACAACAAGGTAACCGAAGCATCGCCGGCGAAACCGAGAAAAGCGGACCCGCGAAAGAAGGCACTGACACAGATTCAACGATCATCCGGCGCAATCGTGGGGAGTTTGCTGGGCGGTATGATCGCCAGCCTGGTCGGTCGACGCCTATCGTACTTTTTAATCAGTCTGGCAACTTTTTCAGTCAGCACATTCCTGTTCCTCCAGCTGAATCCGCATGTCCTGTTTCCCTATGCGTTTCTGCTGGGCCTGTTCGGCGGCGACGACCTGCTTTGGCTGGCTCCCGCTGTTCTTCCGGAATTGTTCCAACTCGTCGTTGACAGGGACGGCATTTCCTTCAACACCGGACAGTGATTGCGGCCTGTGTTGTACTGCTGACAGCGTTCCGAATGGACCTGTTTGAAGGCGACTACGCTCAGGTGGGCATGTGGAGCGGGCTGATTTATGTTGTCGGAATGATCATCATCTGGTTCATACCCGCATAAAACTGAATTGAACGCAGAGGCCACCCGTGACCGCTGGGACTGATTGGACTGGATATTTCTCGAAACGCGGCTGGCAGAACGATTTGTTGTTGCCGGATATTCAGTCAGGGGATTTGAGTACCAGCGAAGAGCGAAGAGAACTGCTGGGGCCGATGGTGGAGTTCCCGATGATTCAGCCGAAATCGGTCTTTGAGAACTGCTCGACGGTGGTGCTGAGTTTGCAGACAGCGCAAAGTTGTGTCGAGTTGCTGATGGGCGTTATCGCGGTAATCCATGAACATTTGATCGTCGACACGACAACTGGTGCCCCGGAAGACTCCCGACGCCCTTGCAGGCTCAGCTTGAAACTCGCGGAGTCTGCTATCTCGATGCCACCGTCGTTGGATCCAGAGTGAGCAGGCTCGACAGGGACAGGTCACGACATTGATCGAGAAGGAAGCTCCGACGGTTGCAACCGCGCGCGATTGTTGAAGTCCTTTTCCACAAAGCAGTTTTACACGGGCCGTCCGGCACAGACAACGGCGAAGCTGATCGTGAATCTGGTGCTGGGTTTAAATCGCGCCGGTCACTTGAAGCGTTGAATCTGGCCAGGGCCTGTCAGATGGATCAAAACGTTATTCTCGACATTCTTCGCAGCGGTGCGGCGTACTCGCGAGTAATGGATGTCAAAGGAGAAAAAATGATCAGCGGGGACTTCACCGCTCAGGCTCGCCTTGATCGGCACTGGAAGAACGTCCGTTAATCCTCGAACTGAGCCGCAACATGAATGCGGCAGTGCCCTTGAGCGAATTGCATTCACAACTCCTGGAACGAGCTTCCGCTATGGGGTAAAACCAGCAGGATAACAGTGCGGTTATCAAAGCATTTGAGAGGCCTGTCGAGTAACGACGTGGCCGGCTGCAAAGAAAAAGGCTGTGATCGTTATCTGATCACAGCCTTCGTTAATCCAAGACAGGACTTGAACCTGCAGCGGTTGCCCACACGCCCCTCAAGCGTGCGCGTCTGCCAATTTCGCCGCCACTTGCAATAGGCAGTCAGCGAACACCCCAAGTCCGAAAACGTTGCGACAGCAGAGAGGTCTGTCCATTCGGAGAAGTTCATTGGTGCGGCGGAAGGATATCAATCTGATCCCGAAAGATTCAAGCGGACGCAACTCCGAAGCACTCTTCCCGAGAAATTCACTTCCTCAGCCTGCCGGACAATCGACACATTCCTGAAAGTCTGGTTCAGCTCACATCGAGGAGTTGGTTGAAATTCCGCGTTCAAACAGACTAAATCAATAGTTTTTCCTCGAATTTGTGGGATCCACGTCATGTTGAGACAAGTGCGTTGACACACTGCGCTTTTGTAGGCTGCACATACTTGTCCGACTGAGATTCGCTTGTTGGAGAACGGGGCCAGGCGACGGGCAAGAATGCCCAACCTACCAAGGGCAACGTTTTCGTACCTGCGGTTTCTCAATTCCGCAAAGCATTTTGGTGCTTGAGTTTCCGGCGAAGTTTCGTCACCATGCAGCTTAATTCACTCCGGGCCGTTGGCAACTGACTTTCAATTGTCCGGGAATCCTTAAAATGTCACGTCTGTGATGTTGGGACCGAAGCTTTTGAACTTGTTGATTTAGTACTTCAGTGAGCCGATTGGCGGCGACCTGCGGTGATTGTCGGTTTTCCCGGTGACACCTGCGGCTGGGTCGGACCGCTGACCGAGTCAACAAGCCGGCTGAGCTCTGCAGCAAGTTTCGTAAAGGGCGAAAGAAGAATTCGGAATGGCGAAGGAAGAAGCGATTCAGGTTGAAGGCAACGTCATCGAAGCACTCGCGAATACTCAGTTTCGCGTGGAGCTGAAATGGCTGTATCAGGTGATGGCTCACGTTGCTGGTAAAATGCGTAAGCACTTCATCAGGATCGTGCCTGGTGACCGTGTGGTTGTGGAAGTGTCTCCGTACGACCTGAAACAGGTCGAATTGTGTATCAACGAACGCTGATTGATTTCGCGTGTGGTTTTATCCTCTGCCCTCGAGGCATGTCGGCCTGACGTGAATGTGACATGACCAGCACCGCCTCAACGCTCCCGTTCGTCCAGTTGTTCACCGATGGTGCCTGTCGAGGAAATCCGGGGCCCGGTGGTTGGGGAGTGATTCTGCGACATCCGGCCTCATCGACAGAAAAAGAATTCAGCGGCGGTCATCCCAACACAACGAACAACCAGATGGAGCTTCAGGCCGTTATTGAGGGCCTGAAGTTGCTGACTCGCAAATCGCGCGTGGAAGTCGTGACTGACAGCACCTATGTCGCGAAGGGCTCCAAAGAATGGTTGCCGGGCTGGAAGCGCAACGGCTGGAAACGCAAAGACGGCAACAAGCTCGTTCCCATCAAGAACGAGTCACAGTGGATCGCGCTGGATGCCCTGCTGACGAAGCACCAGGTTGTGTTCAAGCTCGTTCCAGGCCACGCGGGTCATCCGGAAAACGAACGCTGCGATGTGCTGGCCGTAGCCGCCGCCGAGCAGGCTCGGTATAGCAGCACGTGATGTCGCCGTAGTCGGATTTCGTGAGCCGTACGGCACTAGCCGCAGGTGCTGATTTGTTGGTTTAGGAACAGTCCCTAAATAAGTTCCCAATATCACAACCCGACGCGTCAGTTTTTGAAGTTTCGCATCTTTAGGCCCGGCGAGGCGCCGACAATTTCAATGCCGGTCGCGTGAGCCACCAGTGTGCAGGCCTCAGGAATCTGAGGCCCAGCGGGCGACACAAGGGGCGATGTGTCGGCCCTTCAGGCGGCGAAACTAATTGTTTTTTGCAGTCAGTGGCTCTCGCCACCGGCAGAAGATGTGCCGGGCTTCCAGCCTAACCCAAAATGCGCAGCTTCAAAAAGCGTCAGCGAAGGATCGACGTCTGGCTCAAAATCCCTCGCTGACGTGTCAGGTTGTGATGTCTCGCCTCAGGAAAATGCGGATGTTATTTCGGGACTGTTTCTTAGCGGCACCCCACAGGCTTTCTGCTGGGTTCGCCCACCTTACGGCTCGCCAATCAGCGAAAACAATCAAGACGCTATTCAACCATGGCCTGTTGGGCAGCGGGTGCTGACATGATTTTTCGTGACAGGCACCGGCGGCTGGCGCGTTCCGCCCACGATATCGGCAACTACGCCAGTGTTTTCGGCTTCTCGCAGCAGGCTCGCGGTTTCTTCGATGCTGATGCGGCCGTCGATAATGCTCACCGTACTTCAGCTTCGAAAGATCTTCCGTCAAAAGCCTGAGCCCCCTCGACGAGATTGCTTTCCAGCATCAGCCCAACAATTTCTTCATTGCCCGCCGCACGCTGCTGAATCACATCCCGCCAGACTTCCGGCTGACGGCGATAGTCCTTGCTGGAATTCGCATGGCTGCAGTCGACCACCAGTCGTGGCGTAATTTCATCGCTTAACATCTGACTGGCTTCGCTGACGTACTCGACCGCGATAGTTGGGGCCGTTGCGGCCACCACGCAGAATCAAATGCCCCAATTCGTTCCGCGAGTACTCATGACGCAGGTCTTGCCGTCATGATCGATGCCCGAGGAAATTGTGCTGAGCTCGCGCCGCCTTCATGGCATTGATCGACTTCGAAGACTACCTTCGATTGCTATTCTTGAAGCCAAACCGGCATGAGATAATCCGCTGGCCATCTGACGGGTAAATCCGGAGATTCTGTAGTGCGAGCACCGATCGAAAGACCAGAGTAATCAGGTCGGCGATGTATTGAGGATAATCGGTTCCAACATTTCCGTAGCCGCGGGCAAACCGACCGTGGTGATGTCCAGCAGAATCTGGCGAGCCTTGCGGGCCCGTCTGGCGATATCAGGCGTATCGTTCAGATGAGGGTCGTTGATCAGACCTTTCCAGCCGACAGTCGTGAGGCTTCTCCGAAGTAAACTCGCATTACAACGAAAAGTCGGTCGCACGGCTTCGTCGGCCCTGGCTTTCAGCTGGCGAGCGTACTCCAGAACCGCTATCGGTAATTATGAATCGAACACGGGCCCACGATGGCGATGACACGGTTATCATTCCGCGAAGGATGTTCTCGACGACGCCTCGCGAGTCCGCCACGTGGTTGGCGATGGCTGACGAAACCGGAAACTCCCGCTTCAGTTCTGCCGGAGAATCAGCGGAGAGGTCCAATAATGTTGACGTCCTGCAAAAGGGCGAGCAGGAGTGGTAGGATTGGCAGCGTTCATTCGTATTTCGGCCGGCGGGGCCATTTCCGGGAGTGTTCGTGGCAGGGACCAGACAGCAGGCTTCTCGGCCCGGTTTCAGGACGAAATCCTGGGAGCCATAGATTATCAAACATCCGGCCACATCATTCAACGGCGCGTCCGGAGTGGCCGGATGCGGCAAAATCATTGAGATTCGTTCCGTCTGAGCAGGTGGCAAAGGCAAAATGTGGCGACGTGGAGTATACAGTGCGGCGGCACCTTCGGTCTGGCTAACGGTCTGAACAGAAAGCATTGGCAACACGATGACTGAACAAATCCGTCGAACGACCAAAATCCCCGCACAGCGGCCTGATCCGAAAACATTCTGATTCTGGCCGCCACAGCGGTGATTACGGCGGCAGTGCTCAGGCGGCCTTTGCCAAAGCGACGACCGATCTCATGGGCGACGGTCTGGTCTCTGGTCGAACGTCGGACGTTTCAGATTGACGAAATCGATGCGATCGGAGCCTGGTCACGATCGACAAGGTTCGTTATCGAGCCTCTAAAACAGAACCATGGCATTTTTATTCCTCGAAAGCCGCCTTTGCGCAATGTCCACGATGGTTGCCGGCTTATACGCGATTGGTGAAGCGACGCTCGGATATGGCGCAAGTTCATCCTGGCTTTGCTTTCCGTGCGCGAATACTGCTGCTGGTTGTTAATGTCATTCCATTCTATTTGTCGTTGCGTTCGTTGCGATCGTGCCTGCAGGTTCTGGGTAGTGGACGGTATGCTCGAATGTTTGTCATCGCTGTCGCAGGGTTTGGCTCTATCCCGAATCCGTATCTCACGACTTTAAATAATCACACACCGGCAGTCGCCTGCGCAATGTTTGCCATCACCGCAGCGACCAGAATTCTGGTCGCGCGTCGAAGCAGCTATCGGCGGGACAAGTGAAGTCGCTGGGCCGGGAACACGGGACTTTGTGTTGCTCGGGTTTTTCACAGCCTTGACGTGCTGCTTTGAACTGCCCGCCGCGCAGATGGGAGTTCTGGCATTTGTGTTGGCGATGGCTGTTTGTCCCCGCAAAGCCTTGATGGGTTTTCTTCCCGCAGCGGCCGTGCCACTGATTGCGTTCTTTGTCACAAACTGGATGGCAACAGGCGGAGTAAAACCATTTTATGCCACATACGGAACGGACACCTACGTTTATGAACACAATGGCATTCCGAGTTACTGGACGAATCCGCGAGATCTCGATGCCAACACCGAATCAACTCCCGTCTACTTGTTCCATTGCATCTTTGGGCATCATGGATTGCTGTCGCTGACTCCGGTTCTGTTCGTGTCCGTCGTTGGAACCCTCGCGGCGTTACGGAGAAAAACGGAACGCACGCGTCTGCTGATTGCTGCCGGTGCGTTGATGACACTGGTGACACTGGCTTTTTATCTGAGTCGCACAGAGAACTATAACTATGGCGGCAACTCCGTGGGTCTTCGCTGGATGATGTGGCTGTCACCGTTCTGGTGGATTGCGATGATCCCGGCTCTGGAAAAGATGCAACGTCACTGGTCATATTTCGTCGGCGGATTGCTGTTAGCTGTCTCGATCGTTTCGGTGAACTGGTCCATCAATCGTCCATGGAAGCCTTCATGGCTGTTCGAGCAAATGGAAGCTGCCGGCTGGATTAACTATCGCACACCAATCAAGCCGTTCGATCCCGCTCGATTTAGCGTGTTGGGCGAATTGCCGTCGGACCCAAAAGCATCGATGTCATGGACAAGCAGTCGCGGCACGAGGCTGCAACTTTCCGTCGTAAGTACCGAAGCTGAGACAATGCGATTGCAGGTTCGGTTGACGCCGAGCGGCGAAGCGACGGAGACACATGTGCTTGTTGGCAGTCGTAGTCGTTTCACCAAAGGGCAAAGGTGGTTGAGCATTCCTCAGGATCAGCCCGATGTGCAAACATCAGAGCGAAACCTGGCTGAGATTGAGCGATTACTTCAGGGGCTGCCGGCCATACGAGCCTTCAACGCGGCAAGTCCGACGTGGATTGCCTCTCGCAAGGATTCCACCAAAGCATGGAAGGTTGAGCGGGCTGCGATACGAGTTGTCGTTGGTGATCCCTCACTGGGGAACGTCTGGCATCGCTGTGATGTGCAGTATTGCGATCAGTTGCCGTTCGGTGTTTTGCAATGGAAAACATCTGTGACGGCGGAAGCCACGAACGAGTTGCTGGACACCGAAACGTGGACCGCCGATCAACATTGATCGCACCGGTGGGCGATTGGCAATAAATCGAGGATCCTTGTTTCATAGGCCGGACCGAGCGAAGCAAGTTCCGGCAATTCATGGAGCATTGAAATCTTCGCAGGCGAATCGGCTAGCGTCTCAGTGTCATCGGTGAAACGCACTACGAATGTGCAGAATACTGCTCGGCAAATTCCAGCACGATACCGTCGACGATTTGCTTAAGGCCGTCCTTGCTTGCATCCTTCAGGAACTTGAAGTTACTGCGGTTGAGCGATTCGCGATTGCGGATCGTGCCCTTCGTTGAAATCTCCACGATGTGCGTGTCGTTGAACGGGCGAACAAGAACTTCGAGACGGCTGTATTCGTTCTTCGCGGTCCCTCGGCCCAGTTTAATATCATCCCGACTGATGCGTGCCCCCCAGCCTTTTTCATTCAGCACGGTATTGTAGTCAAAGCCCGGGAAATGATCACAAAGCTTTCTCAGGCAGTTTTCGATGTGCTCAGAAAGCTCATTACGAAACTGGGAATGCTTCAGCCGCATTTCTTCTTCGGTGGCAGCATCGGCTTCCTGTGATATATCACCGGCGACGCGAGCCTGCTGGCCACGTTGAATTGCCTTCTGCAATCGATCTTCAAAGTCAGACATAACAAAACTTTCGAGCGTTAGCCCTGGACATCCGGGAGCCGGTCAAAAAGGGTCATGCTGATGAATTATTGATCGTCGTGCAACTGCGGAATGCCAGCAAAGTCTTCAGACGAATCTAACATTTCTCGGCACAACCGTTATTCCCCCTTCTGAGATCGTAAAACCGCGAGCAAGATCCTCGACCGGATCCACGCCGATCCGAGTTCCCTCAGGGATTGACACCCCTTTATCGACGATGGCGCGTTCCACGACGCAGTGGCGGCCCACTTCAACACCCTCGAACAGAATCGAGCCTGTGACGGAGGCGAAGCTGTTCACGCGAACGCGCGGCGAAAAAATGCAGCGGTCAACTTTTCCGCCGGACACGATCGACCCCGAACAAATCAAGCTGTCCGTTGCATGTCCGATTCGCGGTTCGCCCGAAACGTGATTGTTAAACACAAACTTTGGAGGGGGCAAGGGAGGCTGCCAGGTTCGAATGGGCCAGTCCGGATCGTACAAGTTCAACTGAGGACTCACGGATGTCAGATCCATGCTTGTTTCATAATACGAGTCCAATGTGCCCACGTCACGCCAATACGCTGGACCGCCGGTTTCCGGATCTTCGAACGGCCACGCCATGACTCGACTGGAATCAACGATCGACGGAATAATGTCTTTTCCGAAGTCGCGGTGGCTGCCAGGTTCGTTGGCATCAATGCAGAGCTGCTCGAACAGAAACTCTGTGTCGAAGACATAGATACCCATTGAGGCGAGGCAATGTTCCGGACGCCCCGGAATAGGATCCGGCTGTTCCGGCTTTTCTCGAAATCTCACAACGCGACGATCTTCGTCAACCTGCATGACACCGAACCGACGACCGTCCTCAAGAGGAACCGGCAGACAGGCTATACTGGCATCGGCTCCTGATGTGATGTGATCCCTGATGAACTTTGAATAATCCATCCTGTAGATGTGATCGCCGCTCAGGATCACAATATGCCTCGGGCGGACTTTTTCGATCGTATAAATGTTCTGGTAAATGGCATCGGCCGTTCCTTATACCAGTTCTCGTCCACTCGCTGTTCCGGCGGTCGGACGCTGACGAATTCTCCCAGCTCCGCCGGAAGAAAGTGCCATCCCAGTTCGATGTGCCTCTCGAGACTGGCGGCTTTGTATTGCGTCATTACGAGGATTTTTCGCAGCCCACTGTTGGGGCAATTCGACAGCGTGAAGTCGATAATTCGGAAACAGCCGCCGAAGAGGACAGCGGGCTTACCGCGATCTCGAGTTAACGGCTCCAGCCGAGATCCTTTCCTCCGGCGAGCACAACAGCCAGCATTCTGCATATCGGGTTCCTCCATTCCGATTACAGTAGTCGTTGATGTGCCCCATCGCTCGCAAGTGCGAACTTGATCGACCACAAAAAAGCATGAGCATCCCCGCACGCTTCTGTGCTCCAACTGCAAACGAACCATTCCTGCTGGTACGGCATCCCATTTTGCGAAGCGTGACAGTGAATTCGCAGTTTCGCAGTAAACCCTGATCCCGGACGATAATGACCGGGAGGAGACTGCACAAAACGGGAGCGTCACATTCGTGTCGGCGACGATGAACCCAAATACTGATGGCGTTATGCACAAATCCGAAGTTGTCGCTTCGGACGGTACTCGCGTCTCAGAACGGCTGGTGAATTTCGGCTCGACAGCCTGTTGCTGATGATCTTTGCACTGCATTCTATCACTGCAGTGATCGTTCAATTTATATTTCCGCCGGGAGTTGCTGCGAAAGGCTGGACACTGTGGTCCATGAACCTGGGCAGTGGTGCAGTGTGCAGTTCTTTTTTCTGGCGCTCTGGCCTTTGGAATTCTGGTCCACGTGATGCTGCATTGGTCATGGGTCTGCGGTGTGGTGCTCGTAAGTTACTTCACAAAAGATCTTCCCGATGACGGCATCCGAACTGTCTGAGGTTGGTCTGCTGATTATGCTGCTCTTATCCGGTGCTGCGATCGTCAGCATCGCTGTGATGTCCATTAAGGATGCGCGCGTAATGGCCATCGGCTGGCTCGAAACGTCTTCAGGAGTATGGTCAATGATTAAGCTCGATCGAATTCTGGTTCCGACAGACTTCAGTGACTTCAGCAAGCCAGCCCTGACCTACGGCTGCGCTTTATGGCGGCTCGCTTTGATGCGGAATTGCATCTGCTGCATGTTGTGCCCGACCCGGCGATGCTTGTCCCTGAAGCCGCTGCGTTCTCTGTGGAGTCGATGGAAGCCCAGACAGAGATGCTGCGGGTTGAATCGATGAAAACCCTGAATACTCTGCTGCCAGAAGGATGGAGCAATGAAAAGCAGGTGGTTCGCGAGACGCGGATCGGAGCGGCGTTCATGGAAATCATCGACTACGCTCGTGAAAAGAACATCAGGATATTTGGGCAATTTGTCATCGGAACCCACGGACGCTCGGGACTCATGCATGTTTTAATGGGAAGCGTCGCAGAACGTATTGTCCGAAAATCGCCGTGTCCGGTGCTGACCGTAAAGCCCGAAGGACATCAGTTTGTGATGCCTTAGGAGGTCAAAAGCACAAATTCTTAGAATATCCAGAGAAATCCTGGATTTCGCAGAACACATAGTAATTGACTCACGTGCAACGGTAGGTAATCTCCCGGGACTCCATCCTTTCCCCGGGGAGACCACCGTGATTTGCAACGTGATTCGATTAATTGTGCTTCTGCAACTGCTCGTGTGGCAAATTGAGCGTTGCGATGCTGCCGTCATTTGGACGTACGATCTTAAGAACCTCAGGCCTGGGGCTCCTGGGAAATTCCTACGGCATTGTCAAAACCGGACTTGTCGACGGCGGCGTATCGTTTACCGCAACGGCGATAGCAACAATCACCACTTCCGGTGACAGTATCATCGGCTACCAGGAACAGTCAGGCTTAAGTGGAGGGCTGGGAGTTGTTGGCACGATACCCGGAGGCAACACGCTCAACGGAACAAATGGGGAGGAGTCTTTGAGATTTGTCATGCAGTTATCGAATTACGTTGGTGGAAGTGCAGTTTTCAACGGGTTTTCCACTGTGGGCTTCAGTAATTTTGGTAGCAGTGATCGGGGAGTCCTGAGCAAAGATACTGATTTCTTTTCAGGAGCTGACAACGACGTTATCACGTCCGGAGGAACGTTAAACGCCTTCGACCCTCCTGTCATTCCCCAGGCATTTTCGATGTTCAGCGATCTGGGGCAGTTCCAGGTAGCATTTGTCACTGGATCATTCACGGGAACAGCCGCTGTCCCGGAACCCGGCGGTGCAATTTTCCTGACGTTGATGGCAACAGCAATCCCTGTCGTGCGTCGCTTTCGCCGCCGGCCAAACACGGTAGACTCCGACTCACTGGTTGCCTGAACGTTATCGGTCACTCCTCGGAAGTCATCGCGACCAGCTCTCCTGCTTCTGATCGCGAGGTGGTCCTGTGATCTGGGATTTGCACTGTCATCTGAATGGCATCCCTGGGCGTACTCCCGATGAGCAGATGGCTCGTCTGATTGAAGTCGCCGATCGAATGCAGATTGAACGGCTGGTGCTCTTTATGGGAGCACCGTTCCTGACGGCTCCGACGCCCGAACAGTTTCGCGAACAGAACGATCAGGTTCTTCAGGCCATCAGTCACTGGCATCATCGAGCCTTCGGATTCGTTTATCTGAACCCCGAGTACGTACAGGAAAGCCTGCAGGAACTGGATCGCTGCGTCAAAGATGGCCCGATGACCGGCATCAAGCTTTGGGTTGCCAAACGTTGTGATAACGCCAGCGTCGATGCGATTGTTCGACGAGCGATCGAACTCAAGGCCATCATTTATCAGCATACCTGGCTTAAGACGACCGGGAATCTCGACGGCGAAAGCACTCCGGCCGACTTGCATGCCCTGGCTTCTCGCCATCCCGAAGCGTCCATCATCTGTGGCCACACAGGGGGCAATTGGGAACTCGGGATTCGCACAATTCGCGATCTGCCGCATGTCAGCGTCGATCTCGGTGGCGGCGATCCGACGGCCGGCCTCGTCGAAATGGCGGTCCGCGAACTGGGGGCTTCACGAGTTCTCTACGGCAGTGATGTGGCCGGTCGCAGTTTTGCATCGCAGTTGGGAAAAGTGACTGCCGCCGAGATTACGCCCGAGGAAAAGCAGATGATTCTGGGGCAGAATCTGCGACGGCTGATGTCTCCTGTCCTGCAGGCCAAAGGAGTTCGTCTGTGATCATCGACGTCAACGTTTCTTTGTCTCGGTGGCCCAATCGGCGACTACCTCTTGATGAAACATCAAAGCTGGCTGCGGCTCTTCGACAGAATGGTGCCAGCCAGGCTTGGGCCGGAACATTAGATGGATTGCTGCACAATGATCTGGCCGCAGCCAACACGTGGCTGACTGATCAATGTCGTTCCGTTGATGAAAAACTGCTACTGCCAATCGGAGCCATCAATCTTAGTCTGCCCGCCTGGGAAGACGACGTCCGCCGTTGCCACGAACTGCACGGGATGAAGGGCGTGAGAATTCTTCCGGGCTATCATGACTACTCGCTGGAAGATACTCGCTTCCGCCAGCTGCTGAGTTGGCTCGCGGACAAAAGGATGCTGCTACAGATCGCAGTGCGTCAGGAGGATCCTCGCACGCAACATCGGCTGCTCATGACCAAAGACGTTGACCTGAAACCGCTGCTGCCACTGTTGAGCGATTTCCCGAAGCTGCCAATTGTCATGCTGAATGCCGTTTCCAGCTCTGCTGTCGAACTTCATGGGCAACTGGCCGCAGCCGGGAAAGTCTACTTTGACATTGCCACGCTGGAAGGACTGGCTGGTCTTGAGCGACAAGTTCAGAGCCTTCCCGCCGAGCGATTGCTGTTCGGCTCGCACTCGCCATTCTTCGCGTTTGATTCGGCAAAGCTGAAGCTCCAGGAGTCGGAACTACCCGCTCAGGCGAAAGACCAGATCACGCACCGGAACGCGTCGAAGATTCTGGAAGAGCTGTAAGCATGTTGGAAACGGGCGTTGCCTGAATTCCTTTAACGTCAAGCCGCGGGCGACTGTGCGTCCTTTCGTAGCGTCGACTTCAGTCGACGTTGCCACTACAATTGCTCGTTGACTAAAGCCAACGCTCCATTGGAACAATGCTGGCGTTCAATGATTTCCATTGAACCAATGAGCTTTTGTGCGTGGCGTCGACTGTACCGGTCAAGCCGCCAATCGCATGTTGGCTAAAGCCAACGCTACAAAGGATCGGCTACGGCGCCACGAACTCGCGACCATCAATCAAACAAATAGCTGACCGATTCATTGCGATGCACGCGGCGAATGGCTTCACCCAGCAGTTCGGCAACAGACACGACCGTCAGATTGGCAATACGATGAGGCTGTGCAATCGGGCATGTGTTGGTCACAACAATTCCGTCGACACGAGCACGCTCAAGACGTTCAATCGCGGGACCGCAAAGAACGGCATGGGTGGCTCCAAGGAAAATCCTCTTCGCTCCATGAGCACGCACAACTTCAACAGCGCCACAGATTGACCCTGCGGTGGTAATCATGTCGTCAAAGATTAAAGCCGTCTTACCGCTGATTGGGCCACCGATCAAATTCGCCTGGCGAGTTTCCAACGCGTTCGCTCGACGCTTGTCGACAATCGCCAATGAACCGCCCAGATGCTCAAGGTGTTGCAGAGTTCTCTTGATGCTGCCTTCATCAGGGCTGATGATAACCAGTTCATCCTGAGGAATCGCCATCGAGGCAAAGTGCCGATCCAGAATCGGTGCGGCGTACAAATGGTCGACCGGGACGTCAAAGAATCCCTGAATCTGTGCCGCATGCAGATCCATCGCGAGAACTCGATGAGCACCCGCCTGCACGATGAGATTCGCGATCAGCTTCGATGTGATCGGAACTCGCCCGGAATCTTTACGATCCTGGCGAGCGTACCCGAAATACGGCATCACCGCTGTGATCCGCGCCGCACTGGCTCGACGACATGCGTCTATCATGACCAGCAGTTCGACCAGATTCTCGTTCACGGGCGGGCAGGTTGGCTGCATCAGAAACACGTCACAACCGCGAATGTTCTGATTCAATTTGACACTGATTTCTCCATCAGGAAAATTCCCGACGTCGACATGCCCGAGTCCAATGCCAAGGTAGGTCGCAATTTCTTTCGCGAGTTCAGGATTCGCACGGCCACTCAGAATCGTCAAATGCTCGTACATACGTATTTGGACGGCGAACTGAGGCCGATGCTCCGACTGAGGCAATGGGATGGAGAAAAAACCCGTCTAATCGACGAAACTCGGGCTATTTCCAGATCTGCGACGCCGAGGCACATGCTGACAACAACCACAACCAGTGTCAATCAGCGCAGGCTGCGCTAACAAGAGAAACTGCAGAGTGGAGCCGGTCATTCAGTCCCGACGTCAGCGATGGCCCGATCGGAGTCGCCGTCAGTCTGTCATTGAAAACATGGTGAACGTCACAGGCTTCCGAGCGACCGCGTTCCCGGTAGATCCCGGAATATGAAAGGATTTCGCTGTCTCCGTCCCGTTCCAGCACTTCGAAACGCACCGCGTGACCGTCCGTTCCCTGCGGCGCAAAGGTAATCTCCTCGGGGTATTTCTCCTCGGGGACGGCCGGAAAGTTAATGTTCCAGAAATGCCCCGACGGCAGGCGAAATTCGTCTGCCAGCATTGTCCTGACGACTCGAGTGACGTGCTTCGAAAGAATCTGCCAGTCGATGGGCAAATTCGTGCTAAGAAGACGCGACAGAGCAATCGCGGGAACACCCAGCAGGGCCGCTTCTCTGGCGGCGGCGGCGGTCCCGGAATAGAACATATCGACGCCCAAATTGGCTCCCGGATTAATTCCGGCGATGACGTAATCAGGCGTCTCCTTCATCACATGCTTGAGTCCTACGCGAATGCAGTCTGCAGGAGACGCATGTGCTATGTGAATTGGACCATACGGATCCACATGCCTTCGCTCAAGTCGCATGGACTTTTTCGTGTTGACAGCGTGGCCCTTGGAACTGTGGCAGACGAGCGGAGCCACGACCGTGACTTCTCCCAAAGGTTTGAGTGCTCGATAAAGCGCGATAAGCCCTGGAGCATCGTAACCATCATCATTCGTAATCAGGAACCGCATCATTCTTCTTTCGTCTGGAATTCAATCTGCCCTGTGGGCACGAATGGTAAGTGCTCAAGCGAATGCTCACCAGCCTGTTTGAGAAAACGCTTCGACCATCCTTACAACTCAATGGCACGCAGTCTGTTGGAGATCATTTCCCCGAGATCTCAGATTTCAAATTTGAAATATCAAATTGATGTGACATTCATCCAGCCGAAGCAAAAATTGCCGAAAATGGACGGCACTCTGCGATTGGCTTATTGGCGTTGGATTAAATCAGCAGACTTCCTGTGAAAAAATCTGCCGCAAGCTGCTAGTGTGGAGACTGCAGCAGCGGCAAATTCCTGCTGACACGGTTGATGGCTGACGGTTAATTTTCGAGCAGGAGGCTCAAGGTATGTTTCGAACTGTGCTGTTTTCGGCTGTCATGGCCGTGTGTACGACATCGTTCGCGCAGGGACTGCGAATCTCAACTCATGTTTACGATGTTTCGAAGTCCGAGACTCGTACACCCACTCAGATCGTCAGCAGCAGCCTGAGCCTGATTCACAATGGACGTGTGTACGACTACGTCGATTCCGCTGATGAAGTGATCATTTTCGATTTGGTGGAAAAGCGGTTTACGGTGCTGAACGAATCTCGTGCGATGTCGACGCGCATCACGTTCGACGAGATCCGGCATCTGATGGACAGTCGTCAGCCTCGAACCAATGAGTATTTAAAAGAATTGGCCGCGACGCCGGATTCTGGCTCAAAGAAGATCGCCGATTCCATTCGCTTCCAGATGAATCCCAAGTTCAGCCAGACGTTTGATCCCATGAAGGGGACTCTTGTTCTGTCTTCGCCATCTTTCACGTACCGTGTGGAAACTCGCAAGTGGAACGATCCGATGCAGGTTGAGAAATACCTGACGTATGCCGACTGGACCGCTCAACTGAATTCGATTCTCCATCCCGGCAGCCTGTTCCCCGAACCCCGCATGGCTCTGAACAAAGCCTTGCGAGAATTGAAAGATCGCATGCCGATCAGTGTTGAGCTGGATCGTCGCCCCGCGGAACAGTTCCGTCTGCGAGCCGATCATCAGCTCACCCAGAAGATCACTAACGATGATCATCAGCGAATCGCTCGCTGGGAAGACAGCCTGACTTCCGGAAGCATCAAGGAAGTTTCCTTCCGAGCTTATCAGCAGGCGACATTGCTCTCCCAGACGCCTTGAAGCGTTCGATTTGAACCTCAATGCCGGGCGTATCAACTCGAGCATCATTGTTGCCCGCCAACTTCTTGCGGGCGGCGCTGGCATCATGTGTCAGCAGACTGAACCGCCCGGGCAGGATGATCACGCCAGAACAAGAATGGTGTGCCCTCAGAATTCCTTTCCCGGATGAACTTCATACGAATAGTTTGCGATTCGTTCCGTCACTCAATGCGGACAAGTCAATGCCGTTCCCGGTCGATCGAAAATGGATTGCGGAGACTGAGGCGAGACTCGGGGTTCGTTTTCCACCTTCGTTTGTGGCGGCGATGGCGAAAGCTAACGGTGGTTCCGTTGATGTCGGTAACGATATGTTCTGGCTCTATTCGTTTCTCGACGAGAGCAGCCGCAAGCGAATACAACGAACGTGCAGCAGTATTTGCCGTGAGACCTCCTCCATGAGAATTTGGGATCACTTTCAGAAGGAACTGATAGTTATCGGGCACAATAGCGGCGGAGATTTGTTGGTACTGAAGCCCATGGTGGACAACGCGACGGTTCTCAAAGACACGATCTACTGGTGGGATCATGAGACGTCAGAAGTGACGCCCGTCGCGGATGATTTCGCTGATCTCAGAAAGACATGACAAGCGTGCCGATCGAGATCCATTTTTGCAACACGATCAGGACTCCACAGACGGGTCTGTCACTTGAATGCGGCCCAAAGTGGCCGTCTCGCTCCGCCGAGACAGGCAGCAGCCTTGTACAGTGCGTTATCTGTCAAAAAAACAAAATCCTCACACAGCATGGTTGCAGCTGGCACCGAGGATCGCGCCCGAGAATCCTGCATCAACAGGCCGGCGGCAAGGCTCGTCTCGACGGAGCGAGACGGCTACATTGTTGCCATGTTATATTGATCTGAGTCGCCGAGTGGTCGGAGGTGACACTGGATCAGGGCTCGATGCTGTTGCGTTGTCAGAAATCTATAAACAATGAGTCCCCTATGCACAGTCCCCGGCTTTCATCACATCGCAGGCGGTTCCTGTTGCAATGTGCATCGTCAATTGCTTGCCTGCCTGCGTCGGCGTGCGTACAGAACAGTCACGAGGATGACCCTGCTATGGTTTTGCAGTTAAACGATCCGTTTGTTCCGTCGGAATGGTTGGCCGATTCCGGGATAACGTCCTGGAAAGATGTCGCTGGACTTGTCGTGGGCCCGCTTGACTCAGTTTGTCTTGTCTCGCATCGGGATAAACTTCGAAAGGCTGGGTACAAATTTGGCGATCCAGTGCCATCTGATGTTTTCATTTTTTCCGTCGGTGAGGCACCTCGCCGTGATCAGACGAAAATCGGCGGCATGCCCTATCTTGACCGTAGTGATTCCTGGCCAACCGATTCCAGCGGCAAGGCCCTCCCGTTTGTGGGACAGATGAATTTTCAGGACTCGACCGATATCCTGAAGCAGAAGTTACCCGGTGATTTGCTCCTTATTTTTGGAGACGTGCCCTCTCGTGAACGTTCACCGGAAGTGGTTCTTCTATGGAAGTCGCTTTCGGCCGCCAGCGATACCGAACTTGTGAATCTGGAGGACCTTCCGTGTAAGGCTGCTTTCGACACCTTTTACGGGACTCGATGGCGCACAGAAAATTTTCCGGATGCCTATACCAATCCGGAGAACAGGTCATTCACTGCGTCGACGGAATACTATGCGATTGGGGCGTCAGAAATATTTGCTACACAGATTTCCAATGCTCCGTTTTTGCTGTCGAGAAATCGCCAGTCAATGACACGCTCTGTCGTCTGCTGTTTCGCACCAGTGAAGCCCGTAAGTGATGGGCCCTTCCCTTTCGGCAACGTCTCCACTCCACTGCTCGAAATTCGAGATCTTTTCGATTATCGATACAGCAACCAATATCAGTTCGTCCCCCGATGGCGTACCTGGGGCGATGCGACGAGTCTTTACATTCTGCAGAACGAAGACGGAAGTTTCAGTCATGAGTTCATTATTGGGTAACTCCATCGAGCCGACGAATCCGCTCCATGTGCCCCTCGGGACGCGCGTCTTCGCCAGAGGTGAGGGCTGGAAGACCGCACATCATAAACGCGTCCACAGTTGCACGCACGAAACCCACTGATCACAGCAGGCTGTGAATTCGAAAGCGGCAGCAGGCTGCCGCGGTCCAAATTGTCAATCGCGTTCAATGACGGAACTCATGAGCCCAGCCGCTTCAGGAAATCTTCGAAGTGGTTACAATCTGCGCGTCGAAACGGAAGTTCCCACGCACGGAAGGTAATCAGAATCACCGATGAATGCTCCTGCCGACCCAAAGGCCACCACGACTGAAGGCTGGACCGTTCAGCGAATTCTTGAATGGACCACAACGTTCCTCAAGCAAAAAGGTGTGGAGTCAGCTCGACTTGAAGCGGAACTGCTCCTGGCACATGCTCGCAAGTGTCAGCGAATTCGCCTCTACACAGATTTCGGCACACTGTTGACCGACGATGAACGAGCGATCATGCGCGAACTGGTTCAGCGTCGTGCGAAGCGGGAGCCTTTGGCCTATATCGTTGGGACTCGCGAATTCTATGGCCGCAGCTTCGAAGTTGGCCCCGGAATTCTGATTCCTCGACCAGAGACCGAAACGCTTGTTGATGCCTGCCTTGAACTGATTCCGAAGGAGGAGCCTCGGGAGATTCTGGAAGTCGGTTTCGGATCCGGGTGTATCGCCATCACAATTGCCAAACAGAGACCTCAATGTGCAGTCGTCGCCACGGATATCTCTGAAGTCGCGGCTCAGGTCGCTGCCCGCAATTGCGAGAAGCTGGGCTTAACGACTCAGGTCACGTTGCTCGTCGGCGACACCCTGGAGCCGGTAAAAGACTACGGTCGCCGGTTCGACGGACTGGTTAGCAATCCGCCATACATACGCGATGATGAGCGAGACTCGTTGCAGCCCGAGGTGGCTGTCCATGAACCCGGCACGGCGCTGTTTGCGGGAACTGATGGCTTGGATGTGGTCCGCCGCATCATTGCTCGAGCCGGGACTTCTGAAGCCCGGTGCGTTTCTCTCACGATAGACTGGATCCTGCTCAGTGTGAAATCGTTGGCGGGATGCTGGAAGCGGCTGGGGTCGAGTCGGTGACGATTCGCCGCGATCTGTGCGGGAATGAACGAGTCGTTACCGGCGTGTTTGGACCTAGGTCCTAACTGGCGAGCACCGATGAACAATCTCCTGAGCGGCACGTATTTGAAGTAGCCGGATTCGTGAGAACAGGTGTCGCAGTGGAGGCACCGAATTCTCACGAATCCGGCTACGGAAAAGCAGCATGAAGAGAAGCACGCTCTAAAATCGCTGTCGGCAGAAGTGCAGAAGCACAACCCCAGAGAACTCAGCCGCCTGCCTCCTCCGACATCCATGTCGGTGATCGGAAGCAGGCGGCTGTGGCCTTTTCAGGCCGTCCCGGGACGAATCGCCTCCATGCTATCGTCAAAAATCCGCCAAGCCCGGTAAGACATGCGGCAGTTTCCGACTGAATGTGTGATCGACGCCAACCCTGCATCTCGCACACGGCTTCATCGAAAAGGTGTCAGGAACCGTGTCGGTACTTTCACACCGACCCAACTCCCGAAACCTCTTTGAAGAGGCGAATACAGGCAGCACTTCCATGAGCCGCCTCTTTGCAATCTGACACGCACAACAACCGCCATCCTCAGGATGGCAAGGAAAGGTACAACGCTTCCGCCGTTAACGCATCGGCTTCACGACGCATTCTGTGAAAGGAACGATTCCCACCGATCCTTATCCCAGATTTCCACGTGGTCATGAACTCCGATCAGGACCACGTTATGTTTCAGATCAGCCATCTTCACCAGTCGCTCCGGAATCCGGATTCGCGACTGTTTGTCTACCTGCACGGACTCCGCCTGCGAGTAGTACAACCTGAGAAAATTTCGAACCTGAACTCGCCCCGTCGAAACGCTGGCCATCTTCGCTGTGAAGGCTTCAAAACCCTTTGGCGAATAGAGGGACAGACATCCTTCATTTCCCGGTGCAAGAAAAAAATCTTCTGACTCAGGCTCCCGAAACCCATCACGCAAGGGGCGAGGAATGGCGAGCCGAAGCTTGTCATCCATCGTGCGTTCGTATGTTCCCGTGAGCGCCATTGCGTGAACTTTGACCCGGTAATCTGCAGAAATCCGCGGCTCCCACACGGCTTCCCACTTCTCCCCACAAACCACCACTGGCGGGCAATTTAGCTATCATTTTCACCCCGTCAAGCGGAGCCCTCACGTTCTGCTCTCATGTCAGCGTTCAAAGGACTCGCAGATCCAATCAGGGGACTGAGATAAACGATTTTTACAATTTTGAAAATCATTTTTTGGCCAGTGTCGGGCAATGCTTGCCCAGCCGTTTTTCAGAGGCGGCCCGAAGTCGAATGCCACGGCATAAATAATCCATAAACCCATTCCAATAAAACACTTAGGGAAAAT
Organism: Planctomycetaceae bacterium; assembly: GCA_046349735.1. Classification (GTDB taxonomy): domain Bacteria; phylum Planctomycetota; class Planctomycetia; order Planctomycetales; family Planctomycetaceae; genus SXXK01. The sequence continues at coordinate 21,745 of JAXMBU010000019.1, read as the reverse complement.
ATCACTTCACCGTAGCTACCGCGGACCACCAGACCGCCTTCCGCAGCGATTCCACCGCCACGATTTTCTTCGCCGCCAGCCAGCGTTACGGAAGAGACACTAACTTCCAGGTTGTTTTGCAGCTTGCGACGACCGGCTGGGTGTAGTCGCGGTCTTCTGCAGGTCCTGCCTGCGGAGCCAAACATCTCTGCCGGCACACTCAACCCCATCAGGGTTTCACAGCAAAGCCTGGGGGCGGCGTGACAACGGTGCACCCCGGGAAAACAAACACAGAACCCCATGAACCCCAACGGGGTTTCACATCAAGAATTCGCGTTTTTGCGCACCGGCGCCGGACGTTGCGGAACACCACTTTTGCTGCCAACTGGTGTGCCCGCGCGTTGCTTGTCACCCCCTACAGGCTGTCACATTTTGAAACACTGCGCCGCCGTGCATACCCGTGAAGACGGTTGGCTTTGCCCTTGGACTCCAGAGGGTCGTTGCTTCGGATCGCGAAAGGGACATTCTACTTTTATGGCGTTCCGAGCGAGCCACAAGATCTGTGTATGCCAAGAACATCGGGAGCATTACGAGGCGGGTTCGAAATGATCCTGAAGGATTACTTTGCGACGGACCGATCCTGAAGCCCGGTCAGTGAAATCGCCATGTCGCTGAGGTGGAGATGAGAAGCTGAGTTGAAGGCTCTGCAACACAGCCTTGTTCGCAGCTCTCCCATTGGTGATTCCCCAATCTTCGCGCGTTCACAACGTAGCGAACCGAGTCAGGCCCGAGCTGCTACTTCAAGTGGGCGATACTGCGTCGTCTCACTTAAAGCGACTCGGGGCAGCAAAAGAAAAGCCAGTGCTGCCGATGGAGTCGACAAAGCACTGGCTTTTCTGAGTGCACCCGGTAGGGCTCGAACCTACAACCTTCGGTTCCGAAGAACGTGGCTCCGTATAGCTTGACTGGCTTTAACGTCCGGGAGAATTCGGACTGAACGGGCAGACAGATCATTTGCGCCCGAACGAGGGGCCTCATACCGGCGAAGTCATTTGCCTTCATTAGGAGCGAGTAATACACTCGCCCAAAAGAAATGGGGGCGACATGGATCTTGTCAATCAACTTCAAGTTAGCGCGCGGAACAAGAGGACGTCCTGGCGGTGCTTCGTCGGGCACGAAGATTGGCCTCAGCTAGCTCTCAATGACATCGACGATTGGTTGAGGTCGGAACTGGAGGGCTATACCGATTTTTCATAATTCCGCGATATCGCAAGATCCGGAGCTCGTTGGCAATCTACACCAATGGCCCGGTCCAATATGGATGGGGAATGACGATTGATGGTCTTATTGAGGTGTCGGAGGGGCTTAGCCAATCGATTCACCGATGCCAGAACCATGGCAGAGATTTTGGCCAACATCGAGCAAACGGCTAATGGACGGGAAGCGATGGTGATTACGATTCCCGAGTCGCATGCACGACTAACTCCGTACCAGTTTGAATTCCAACTTTGCCCGCAAGTCACACATTGTGTACGTGTCAACGTGACACAGGTGCAGGCGATACCTGGAGACCGTTAAGGATCGGGTTCTCGATTGGAGGGCGTTGGAATTGGAACGACAGGGGTGCAGGCGAGATATGAGCTTCAGTGATGATGAACGTCGGCTGGCGAGCACTGTGACTTTTAACATCGCTGACTCAACCATTGAACAACTTAACAATTCTGGGAACAACTTCCGTGAGTAATAACTCTTCATCGTTTCATATTGAGAATTCAAAGATTGAGCAGTTATCTGCTTCTGGTGACAATGTACTAGTGAACAATTCAAATGCACCAGTCTCCATCGCTGGGGAAAGCGTTTCACAAGTTGCGGGCGATCAAAATCAGGTTAACACTCGAAGTCCTTTTGGGATTCGTCAAGAGTGTTTTTTCTTCAGCTGGCTTCTTGTGCTCGCTACCCAATTCAAAGGTCGAGTGAATGAGAGACATCAACGACATTCTGAACTTCCGTACGGACATCTCCCCGTTCTTGGTACATTTGACCAAAATGGTAGTGAAATCTTCTTCAAGGAGATACCGAAGATCATCACAGAACGGCAGCTAGTGCCAGGAAGTAAACGATGCAGTCATTCCAGGTTTAGTACTCGGTACCGTATTCCGGATGAAGCGAAAGATGCGTTTCGCTATTTGCTTTGCAGACCACCGCTAAACGAGATTCACTGCCTGCGGAAATCGCCAACTGCAATATCCAACTTTCGCCCACACGGACTCGTATTCCTGAAAGATGTGTTGGCCAGAAAAATTTTCGTTGAGTCCTGTACCTGAATAACGTTGACTGGCTGCGGATGCACTCCTGCAAACGGTTTGTTCGTTGCTCAATGCGCAAAACACGGAGGCAAGGATGCTGCTTCATTGATTGACGTTTTGGCCTGCAGCGTAGCGCAGCACCGAGAGCGCATCAGTATTACCAGACGAACGTTGACTTTCAACTGGGAGAGAGAATGGCGAGTGCCAGCCTGCGTTGGTGCGATGAACTTTCAGGAAAGTGATGTATTCATCGGACTTTGCCCCTCATGACGAAATCGATGAGTTTGAGCAGCATTTTCCTGGAATTCAGTTCAGGTAAACCCGCTCGAAACATTAAATGGTATGCAACGAAGCTGATCATGCTCTGACAAAGATTAGACATCCAAGAATTCGGTAGTGTAGGTTGATCCGAGGCAAACGCGCCACCATCCATAGCCGATCAAGTTTTCTTGATCTTTGCAGTCTTCTTTAGCTGCCCTTGAGCAGTTGCCCTGACTTTGACGTATGGGTTCTCCATCGGTGCACCAGTTCGGATGGGCAGCAATGGTGCCGAGTTCAAGGACGTTGAGCTGCCTCAATGTAGGTGAGGAATTGGTGAGTGTAGAACTCAACGTCGTCCACCTTGGCACCGGGGTTGTCTTCCTCGAGTATTTGTCGAACTCGAAAGCGGTCGAGTTCTGGCGGGCTATTTGGGGCGGCGGGCGTTTGGCTTCAGGCTTGGGTTTTCGAAGAGCTGGAGCTGCTCCGCGCTGAACGCGTTGTGAGTTTGGTGGCTTCATAAACTTCTTTCCCGCTGCAGTCATCATCGAGCGTTGGCAGTTCGTTTTCGATCTCTTTCACCAGATTAAACTCGGGGCCGCCTTCGGTAATGTCAAACTGTTCGAACCGCGGGTTGAAATTCAAGTTCATTGATCCACGAAGAAGAAACTTCAGGCCAGAAACCGTTTCAACGGTCGCAATCTTCGCGTGATTCACAACGTAGCGAACTGAGTCAGCCCCGAACTGATTCTTCCAGTCGGCGATGATGTCGGCATTTTTATTTGAGCTCCGTGGTCGATCACGGGCGTCCGGCGGTGATTCGTTTATCGATCCGGAGACGCGTGAGAACCTGCACTTCGTACTCGGCAACGGTCCAGGTCCATAGACTCACGGCAGCTGGGCCGACCTGATCGAGAACATGCAACACGGCGTCGATCGACCCGGCCACTGCCCGCGAGTGGTATAGAGACTCATTCCCAGTTCGATCATTCCAATGATCATCTGCGGCATTCTTAAACGATTCGCGGGCGGCTTTACGTCTGGCGGTTGGAGAAGCTGCTCGGGTCATTTGGTTTTCTTTCCTTTGGGCTCAGGTTTCGGCTTGTTCGCCTTCTCGGGTTGGTAGTGATGCGTGTTGAAGTTCAGGACGTCGGCAATTCTCACAACGCGGGTTTCGCCTTGAGTGCCGAGGGCATATGTCTGAAGTCGTCCACGTGAGGCGCACGGTCAAGAGTGCTTTTCGGGATGTCGACGAATTCGGAAAGTGCGTGATTGATAAGACTGAGTTCGCTGGGTTCAAATTTCATTGGATCCGCCTTTGTCAGGCCCGCAACGTCGCGGGCTCTTCATGAAAACCAATTATCCCACCACGGACAACGTGGAATCAAACCTGAAACGCCTGCAGTCGCTCGCCTTTGACGCGGCTGAAGCAGCGGTGAAGATCGCGCCAGCTGTCGTTCTTCAGAACCTTCAGCCAGCTGCCCATGCAAGCCCGCGTGGTCATCTCGATCTTCTGGAGTGATTTGCAGATCAGCACAAAGCCGCGGCTGGCCAGCTCGGCCACCAGTTCCTTCATCGCGGCGGCACTTCGTCGCCGAATCGCTTGCGGCCTGATCACGATTGAGTCGGGTTTCGTGTCGCGTCCGGTGCGTCAGCTCGTGCAGTGTTGTCGCGTAGTAGCTTTCGCGTCTGGAACGTCTGCAGGTCCGGCATTTTGATCACGTCGCGGCTGATCACGCTTAGCGAGCCGAGTTCCACCGTTCTCGATCGTCGCCCCGGTATTTCGAACGAAATGGTCAGCCACGTCGAGACGTTCTGGCGGTGTCGAGTGGACGAGAAGCTCCAGAGCGGTGAATTCTGCGGGCAGACCGTCGCATTGCTCGGCATTGAAAACACAGTACTCCTTGAGGAACGGAATCTTCTGTTCCGATTCTTCGCCGGTTTCCGCCTGCTCCTTCTTTGTGAAGGTGTTGGCATACACAACGCGGCTGGAGCGTTCACCCTTTCGCACCTGGCCGCCCAGCTCCTGCGGCTGGTTGTAGGTCAGCCAGCTTGGGCAACTATAGCCAGCGGTTTCGGCTGCATCCACAGCGTCAGAATATTGATTCCGTTGTAGGCTTCGCCGTTAGCTCGCAGCGGTCGACTGATGCGGCCGGCGGTGTGCTCTGCCTTCCAGGGCTGTGCCCAAGGCTTGGTGCCGGCTTCAAGCTGGCTGACGATTCGATTGGTCACTCTGGTGTAAAGATCGTCGCGGTTCATTAACAATTCTCTCCTCACATGCGGGACATTTGTCTATTCAGAGGAAGGAAAAGCGAGTCTCGCTGTTTGCTGCTGCTTCGTCCGGACGATCTCGCGGGCACTTGCTGCTCTCGGTTTCCTTCAGTCCTGCCGTTGTCGATGGATCAGATCCATAAACGGAGCGTCCGGAGTTCCTCGCACGCACCTTTATCGGATCGAACTCCGCGAGCATCCGAAGGGGCCACTTGCCAACCCGGCGAACCGTTCCCCTCTGCTAATTATTGTATCGACATGCGAGACGATTGTCTATCTCTTTCGCAAGAAAAATTCAGCACCAGCCCGATGCATTCGTTATTCGCTGAGATCAGACGAGAACGATCAAGTGGAGCGTCCAAAACTCTCTGGGCCGGCAATTGAATCATTTGTAGTGGTCGGATCTACACCTCCGAAAAAATGCATTTTTGTCGACGGCGGCTTTAATGGTCGAGTCTGCCGGAAGTGTTGGATAGCCAGCAACTAGTAACCTGTAGTACAGTGTCCGAGCTTTGAGAGGACAACTTACGTAAAGCAGATCTCCGTGAAACCGGGAGGCTCTTGTGTCCGCCAGCATTCGTACGGCGGAATGAAGAATCTGCAATGGCGGGCCGATGTCGTCGTCGAATTGATTGTACATTGCTTCGACGGGTTTTATTCCGGGACTCAGACTCGCCGCATACTCAAAGTCGTTAAGCTTGAATCCATAAGATTGGCAGGCATTTACCCCGAACTTCGAGCCCGTTTCGTCTGTAAACTCGACCTCGTGCAGAGTATTTCTAAAAAAACGGAAGACCACTTCGAAGAATCGCGAATCGAATTCTTCCTGCTGGCCACGCTCGGCTTGCACCTTCATTTCAGCATGCTGCTGACGTAGTACGACTTACGAGTCTCATCTAGTTCTGTATGTTGGAGGTGAATCGCTACGATCACGCCAGCCAATGCAAGTCAAGGAGCAATGCATTAACTGCACCAAAGGAAGTCGCCGAGTACACCAGCATCCCCGTTGGAGCCAACAGCACCAGCTGAGTAGTTACCACGAGCCATAGCCAGACGATCAGAACGCCGATCGTAGAAAACAACGTTAGGATGCCGAGTGAACCTGCGAAGTCTAGATTCTTTGTGTTCGTCAACGCCCGTTCATCACCATCTGCGTTGCCCTTGTGTGATCTTCTAGTTGTGCCGTGTCGTCTAGACGGTGCACGGTATTGCACTGCTCCTTAGTCTAAGGGAAGGGACGTTGAATCACAATTCAGCGCGGTCGCCTCCATAGGTGCAGGTTGGAGCGGGTAGGGGGAAGAAAAAGTTTCTGCCTTTTAACAACGGATACCGCGTTGTCGTCTTCTCGACATTCCGGCGAAATTGAAATTGGGGGTGGGGGGGGTATCAAATCGGGCGCTGGCATGGTTGATCGGAGGAAATCACTGTGCCGACGATCAATCTCACCCTTCGAGAGCTGCAGCAGCAGCTCACCAAAGTCTCAGCCGCGCAGGCCATCGCGCTGACCGCCATTCACGAACCCAACATGCGCAAGCGCGGGAATCCGTATCGGGGCAAAGTGCTGAAGCGCTCACGGGTCAACGGGTTTATCAACTTCCGGTACCAGACCACGGTTCGGAAACAACAGAAGCGCGAGCAGCATTCGACTGACTTCGTCGCCGCGCCTCGGAAGTGGGGCCAGCGCGTCCGCGGTTGTCCGCTGGTACTGCATGTCGCCGACGATCTGCAGTTGTACATCGAAGTCAAGATTGAGCGCGTCGAACGCCTGTATTTTGACGCGGTGACGTTCGCCCCGATCGACGAAAAGCAGCTTGCCCCGTATTTCAAAAAGAAGCGTCCGAGTCGGCAGAAGTTGAGCAAGCCAGTAGAGCTTCGCGACTATCGACTGGACCACGTCGCGGAAGTGCGACTGGCGGGCCAGATCTGGCGAGTCGCACCGGTCTCGTGGCTTCTGGAACTGCTGAAGGGCGGCGTGCGATGAACGATGGATGTCACGAACGCGATGAAAGTGCCAGCCGCCATTTCACAGTAAGAACGCGGGAAATTTGCCGCCGCGGAGATTATCGCATGACATTGGGCTCTCGACGTTGTCAGCTAAGAAAATACTCTCTTCGCCACGCTGACAAAGGTCAGCGAGCATGGCAACAAAGATTGGAATCAGAGCGACAGAAGTGGTCATCATCAGCGTTGCAGTAAAGGCCCGATTTGAGCAAAACGGCTCCTCGCCCTTTTCAACGATCACCCACACTTGTTCCTGCGGTGAACATCTTCCTAAAGCTCAGTCACTGAAAAAAAAGAAAAAACTGAATCATTTTTCTGCACTATTCCATGATCGAAATGATGCACGAAGACAACAAGTCCGTGAAAACCACAGCAAAAACGTAAGTGTCTAAATGTTCGCGGACAAAAATTGCAGCACCTCGGTCAAAGAGTACTGCAATTCGTGATGACGTGCCCTCGGATGAAGTCAGATACGAAAAACAATGCTCTCGACCTGCGGTCAATTTTTCTTAGACTCCAGACAGCCTTACGATCGTCATAAGGCAAACAACAGGCAGTTCGTGGCAAAGTGGAGTCCAGAACAATGGTACAAATCGCAAACACGACAAGCGTCACAAAGACCCCGTGTAACGTGACAACCGAAACCGAGTCATTCGGAAGTATCACGTCGGATACGGAGCCGAATGCCCACAACCAACATGAATGGCAAACGGCAACCAGGAACAGCGGCGACATCAACACGGAGTTCTGCGGAAAACTTCCGTTGGAGTCAGCAATCGACACAGTGAACGTGCAGGGCGTGAAGATCCTGCTTGACTCGGGCGCAGACCCAACCAGGTTTGCATCAGGGATTCTGCGTCCATTCGAACGGGCTCATGCGATGCTGGTCAAGTTGATCGGAGGTGGCGACTTTGATGCGATTTCCGACATGCTTCAAATCATCGACTTGATTCGCGAAGCAACTCAAACTCACCAAATAGGAAAGAGGATCTGACAAGCGCCAACCTGTCAGATCCTCTGGTGAACCCGGCAGAAGCCGAATCCATCGACAATTGGATTTTGCCGGGCTTCCTCTCATTAGTCAATTGATTTTCAGTGAGAAGGAAAAGCCATATTATGAAACCGTTTTCAATCATCAGAAGTATTTGGGGAAACGCTGTCCAGATCGTGACCTGGATGGCTTCGAGCGTCATGATGCCTTTTGGCGCCGTTGACTCGAATTTTACAAAGCTCCTGCAAAACAGCATCGTTGATTTTGATGTCGAACGATGGAATCAACGGGCGAATCGCTTTCGGCGATACAGTCTTTATAAGCTTAGTCTGGCGTTTTTCGGTCTGATTCTCTTGCTTCCAATGCATGGTCTGTGGATTGCCTTCGGCCAGAGTTTTCGGCTGGAGTCAGCAATTCCACGAGCGTTCGTGGGACTCATATGTACTTCAGAGTTTCTGCCGTATCCCGGGTCGGAGAATGAGTACGAACTCTGGCGACTTGCGGTGCTGGCATGGCAATTGCTCTTTTTGGTGCAGTTTATTGCGTTTGAAGTCCCGGAATTCTTTTCCGAGTTAAGTCATATTCCGCCACAAATCGTGGTTCGCGCAGGAGCCGTCTTTACATTGGCCGGGATCGGCCTTGTAGCCATGATTCTCTGGGCGAGTTCTCACCCTGACCCAACGCATCATGTGTTGGCGGATATTTCGATGACTGGATTTGAGTTTGGCACTAATGCCATCTTCTTCGTCGCCTATCGCACCCTGGTAGTTTCATCCAGGGCGATGCAATTTCTCTTGTTGGGTGCAGCAAACTTAATGACTTTCATTCCGATTGCCACTTTGGCGATGTGGATGCAACTGAATCACGGTCACGCCGAACATTGGGTTTGTGCGTTCTCCAGTGGATTCTCAGCAGCAATCCTGGTCATGGGACACGGGGTCCTGGCATTTGCCTGGCTTCTGACAACCTATCGACGCAGCACGACTGCGGAAGTAAAGCCAGAATAGTTTTGCTGCTTTTTTCGACAATCGGGACGGTCAGCAATTCTGCTGACCGTCCGCTTTTTTAGACCACCAACTTTGGGGGGGCAGCATGGTATCGATTGTACTCTTCGACACGACGCTCAGAGACGGCGAACAATCACCCGGCTGCGCCTTCAACCGCGAAGCGAAAATGCTCATTGCGACAGCTCTCTGTGACGCTCGTGTGGACGTTATCGAAGCAGGTTTTCCTGCTTCGTCCCCATTCGAGGCGGATTCTGTCTCTCTGATCAGTAAAGAACTTGGAAGCCGCGCAACGATATGTGCTTTAAGCCGTTGCTCCACCCATGATATTCAACAAGCGGCTAAATGTGTAAGGCCTGCAGCAAAGTCAAGAATACATCTTTTCCTTGCAACCAGCGATCTTCATTTGCGGTACAAACATCGATTGACACATTCGGAAGCAATCGATCGGATCAGAGATAGTGTCAGAGTCGCATTGATGGAGTGTGAAGAAGTTGAATTCTCGGCAGAAGATGCGACGCGGAGTGACGAGCCATTCCTGAAGGAAGCTGTGCTTATGGCGGTTGATGCAGGGGCACGCATCATCAATATCCCGGACACAGTCGGCAAATGTCTGCCGCAGGAATATGGCTTGCTCATCTCCAGAGTTGTTGGCTGGACCGACGAATTCAGCGGCGTGATCATAAGTGCTCACACGCACAATGACTGTGGCCTGGCAACCGCGAACGCAATCTTCGGTATTCAGGCAGGAGCCAGGCAAGTTGAAGTCACCATCAATGGAATAGGGGAACGCGCAGGCAATGCATCGCTCGAAGAAGTTGCAATGACGATACAGTCTCATCCCGCAGCATTTGACGTTGAAACTCAGATGGACTTGACAAAGCTTGTCGATCTGTCACACCTCGTTTCCGAAAAGTCGAGGATGGGCGTGGCACCAAACAAAGCTATCGTGGGGCGGAATGCTTTTCGCCACGAATCAGGGATTCATCAACATGGAATCCTGAGCAATCCCGAAACTTATCAGTTTATTCATCCGAGCACAGTTGGAGCGGGGAAAGTTGAACTCGCTATTGGAAAACATTCGGGGCGGCATTCCCTGGTTGAGAAGATGCTCACTCTTGGCATAGATCCCGAGAAACTCTCAATCGTGCGGTTGAAGGAAAGAATCGTAGATTTGTGCGAGAGTGGAGAAACAATTGATGATGCCACTTTCATTCAGATTGCGCAGCAATTGATGGCAGAGGCAGGTTAACAGAGCTACCGCCAGCATATAGCTTCTGGTGTTTTTCGATGGCATTCTGTGCCAACTGAACGACGCGGCGTTTAGCGTCCGAATCGAGAGGGCCGGATTCGGATGGAATGGCCGAATCGCGGTACAGAACATAGTACCCAACATCCGGTGCATTCGGTCTATGCTCCGAAAAGTAAGATCTCCCGATCCAGATTCCAACAATCATTCCCGATTCCACTTCGTCCATCTTTGCCGTGATGGCAATGGAAAACGCGTCTGCCATTGTTTTGCCATCCTTAACGGCTCCAAGGTCGGGGATTCGACCTCGGAAGACTAAATGGAAAATGTTCGGATCTGCGACCCGCTGCCCCATTACCCCTTTCGCTTCGCCGAAGGCAATATCTCCAGTCAGTGAAATCTGCTGCTGACCATTTTCTACTTCAAAATGCTGATCTCCGTTAACAACGCCGTCGCTGGAAACAACAAAATTCCTGATCCAACCGTGGCGCCATATGCGATTGTCTCCATCGAGCGAAACATGTACTGAACGCCAGTCTTGTTGCTGGAATAGTTCTGGAATCGTGTTTCGATGGAGAAACGCAGAGTTTGCTGCTAATGAGTCCATCGCAGACTTGAATACGTCGTACAAACTTTCAATCTGCACCAACTCATGCCTCGCAAATGCAGGGGCTTTGGCTTTGCTAAGATTCGCCATAGCTAATCCCAGATTCATCGTTGGCGTCTGCGCATCTTTCAGCTCGAATATTCGATACTGAGAGCGATCCCATGGTGACATTATTTGTGGATAAGCGAGACAACCAACATTGCCGCCACAGAGAACAGTGGAAAACGCTTCCTGATACGAGTTTACAACCATTCGGGGCAATGTCATCAAGCTTCGATCAAGCTCCGGTTTGGGCACTCGATCCCCACCTTGCACTACGAGTCTCAGTCCGGAGTCACGTAATTCCTGAATGGAAAGTGAAGTCTCGCGTTTTCTGTTGAGGTCGTTGTACCGATCGATCAAGAGATACATTGGCAGTGTGACAGAGTGAAATCTGCTGATCTCGTGATGCTTCTCGCCATGATTATCCTCCTTAGCAAATGAGCAGCTTTTTCTGAATGCGTCTACGTCCTGAGCGGAAAATGAAGTGATCCCTATTGCAGATTTGCATTGAAGGATCTGTTCTCTGACATGTTGGGGCAGTGCGTGCGCAACCTTCACATCGAATTGATTGTTGTCCCTTGTCTGAATACGACGAAATGCCAGAACACACGCTGGAACAAAAAATGACGCAAGCGCCAGACTTAACGGAAACCGGAAACGGTTAGTCGTTTAGTATCCCGAGCCAAGCGCGTAGTTGCCGATATATAGGGCAGGTTCCTGTAAGACGACAGAACTTGCTCCATTGCGACGACATGCTGCTCGAGGCCGTCAGCAAGCCCGACACGTTTTGGTTCAGCAGCTCTGGCATCTGGATTGAGGTGCACTAAGACATCGAGACCAAAAAAGTCCCGGAATTCCTTGTTAATCCACCGAATTCGAACTTCGTCGGTACGTGTTTTTTTTGTAGCGAATTCGAAGTCCCCGTATTGGTGGACAATCTTTGATGAGGCATTCATTCGAACTGTTGCGAAGAAATAAATAATCTCGAGAAACTGTTTCACCTGTTTGAGAGTAGGGACCGCAGGTTCATTATTCGCAATCATGTGAAAGCCCAGGTTGGAGACATCGAACGGATTCTCATTTGCCCTGACGTAAGACAATGACCTCTACCGCATACCGGGTATACTGTCAAGTAGTTGCAGGGCGGAAGCCGTCTCTTCCTGCCCAGCGATCTGCCGCGTCTTCTGTCAAAGTGTGATGCGAGTAATGGCTGGTGAACCAGCACAGCGACAGGTGAATTCCGCTGCTGAGAGACTGCGTAGAGATCGATGCGGATTATGCGAGAACAGCGAAACATCGTGTGGGCGATCTCCCCCGGAAACCGACGGCGATGACGGGCGTCGGAGTCGGGAATCTCTCAAGCTCGGCTTTGATTGGCAGTGAATTCCTGGAGAGAGCGTTCCGTTGGCTCGCGGGACGCTGCAGGAAGTCCGGAGGAAAGGTTTGCCAGCATACAGCCAATGACATCGCACGGACGCACGAGGGCGATTCAAGCATTAAACGCCAACGACAGAAAGCAACCAACGAAAGTTCGGGCCCCCGCATCTGTCGTGATCGTTACCCTGACTTGTAGCAGCTGATTCTGTTGGGTCTCAAAACTTCGACCAGAACGGGGTGCATCGGATCTGGAAGCGGCCGAAATTCCCGACACGTTTACGTTCCGCGTCACACTCAAGCGAGTTTGCGTTTGTTCACGTGTCAACAAAAAGGTGAATCAGGCCAAGCTTGGTCGCTCGAAGTTCGAGTCTGCGGCAAAATCGTAGAAGCATTTACTCCAAGGTGCTCAGGCTGAAGCGACAAGCCAACTTTAGGAGATGATGACTGCAAAAAGCGAGTGGGCACTTCTGCCGGGCACACAGGCGAAACAAACCAGCCCTGCTGCCTATTCAATTGGCAAAACACTGGCTTTTCTAAGTGCACCCGGTAGGGCTCGAACCTACAACCTTCGGTTCCGAAGTTCGAACGTGGGCAGTCCATTGCGTCTATTGTCAATGTTTTTGACAGTTTTCGCCGCTGTCAGATTCCATTCCGTCCACAATTTCCACTGCCGTGGCTACATTTTGTGGCTACACTGGCGAACTTGGATAATGGATTTTTACGACGCGAAGAAGAGGCAGATGTGTAGAGAACTTGGGTAGACCAGTACGCCATTTTTTGATTGAACGACTCGCATGTCCACACACCAAAACGGCCCCGATGAAACACCCCAGTGGATTTCTGCTTTCCCAGCGATTACGAGGGACCAATTCATTCACAGCAGACCAACAAGGAAATAGAGTCCTTTAGCCGGAGCCTCTCTCTGTATAAGGATCGGACGAAACTCATTTCCTCTGAGTTGCAGGAACTACTTGCAGATGTCGCCGTGTCGAACTACTCGGCTGACACAATGTTCCATTGTCGGACACGACTATTGGAATTCATTCAATAGTGAACGCTTTAAAGCCTATCCGCCCACACCCCATCCACTGGATGCTCAGATGCAGCGGTTTAAAGCTGATATAGATGAATACCTTGATTTATTGGGTGCAGATCAGGGTTTCGACGAGCCGTACTGGGAGGAGCAATTCGATAATCATGTAGGGGCATTTCGTGCGGCACTGCCGTTGATTGCCGAATGGGAGGGTACCAAGAAACAACCGCCTCCGCCCCGAGACGCCGAATTCGCTGCTAGTACAGATGAGGTGCCAGGAGAAGTTCCAAAACAAATCGTTGTCAATGGAAAAGTAGTTACGTCGATCCGGGGAAAGGTGTCAGACCTGCTCTGAAAAATTTCAAATCAATGGTCGTCGAAAAGTGGTGCATTACTTACGAAACACATCAGTGGGGCTGTCTTCATCAAGAAACATGTCAAGGGAAATTACGAAGCGTTCTTTCCTACCGAGGGCGCGCTGCGGGATGCAATAAAAAGGCCGCAGAGACCTGAACAAAACCCAAACCCTCGCGGGACGAAAAAGTCATAGAACAGCTCAAAGCAACTTCCACAACTTCCCGAATTTCTTCAACTACCGCACTTCCTTGAAAGGAAGCGAAAGGCGTAATGCCCGATCTGGTACGTCGGCGGTCCTGTGATACTCTCGACTCCGTGGCAGCAATGGCCTCAGCAAACCCAACGGAGAAACAGGAATGATTCAGGCAGACGAAAAGGCTTTTCGAAGAGATGAAAAGGGGCGTCCGATTGCGGCGGATGGTTACCCGCTTACAGGACTCGCCAGTGTCGCAGAAGTAGTCGCAGCGACGGGACTCAGCCGGTCACAGATTTATGCCATGATCCACGCGGAGAATTGGAAACTCGACGCTTTGGTCGTTCAGTTCGAGTGCCTTGGCAGGTGCTGCGTGACGATGGAATCCTCGGCAACTCAGTCCTGTGCTGAACTCGACCGAGCACTATCTCTCCGTCTTTCGTCGCGGTTGCCAGAATCACGATGTCGTCCACAGCCCCAACCAAATGCCCTATGGACACGCAGTAGTTCATCAAAGCGATTGGGCGGCACGCGTTACTGACGCCACTCAGCAATCTTTCATTTTTCATGGAGTTCATGTATGGCTACACGAGTTTCAAATCCCCCCATCAACCCTTCACGCACTTACACGGTCGGTCAATTTCTTGACATGCCCACGAACTTGAGTGACCAAGAAAAGGAATTGGTTTTACAGCGGATATACCACCTTCGAGGAGTCGGCATGTCTGCACAGGTAAACGATCAGGTCAAAGCAACTGGCGAAGAGTTTCTAAATGCCATCAATGCAGTGCGACGAGTTATCGAACTGGTAAAAGACCGGCCTGTCTTCATTTGCATCCCCGGAATTCCGCCCACATGGCTAAACCGCCCGCAGCTCTATCCACTAACGATCGAATGCAAACCGCAATCCGCAAGCCGCAGCGTTGCTTGCAGTTCGGAAGCGAAAAACCCACCACTGTCTGGAGATTTCAACAGTGCGGCTGCTTCGCAGCTTGCAAAAAGATCACCTTGTTCAGCGCAGAATACCTCTCTGCGTTCACAACTATCGGAAGGAACTATCGATCCAGATACAGTTTATGCAGCTACTGAGTTTGTGCAGCGGTGTGATGCGGATCCGCTTGCTGTCGCGTTAGCAACGCTCCGCGTAACGTTAAAACGACAGGCGTCAGTCTTTGGTCGTGGCCTTGAGAGGATCAGAGCCACGGGTGCGGAATACATCGAAGCGATAAATGCCGCAGACTGCGCGGTCCAGTCAATTCAAAGTCGATCAACCACACCCCTAATTGCACTGCCTTCAACTCTTGACATGTCCGTGCAAACTCCGTCTCCGTACAAAAACGTGCTCCCGTGATTGCCAGTGGAGTGTCATCAGAATCGAAACGCCAGCTGTGTTACCGACAGGCGATTCTTTTTCTTTCTGCCAATAGCGTCGCAGAGGTAGCAATGATTGCTCAACAGTAGTTGCCGGAACCGGAAGTCTGGACTCGCAATTGTCGAGCCCCACATGTGCCACTGGAACTCATCGAAGGGCTTCATATTGCGGCAATGGCGCCATGTCTTTCGCTGGCAGGCCCCGGGACCCCGTATACCGTCTTACGGTCAGAGGCAGATGAATGGACATCTTTAGGGAGTTAAGTTTTGTCGTGACGACAGCCCCGCGCTATTCTTTCCATTACCGTGTTCTACATATGGTCAGCTCGGTACATGCCTTCTTATGTTTGACGATTGGATCGCGGGTATTCCGACGGTGGAGCCTACCACCGTCGACACTTTGAGCTCCTGATGCTGGTTCAACGTGTGGCGGTGCTCTCCGTGCGATGTCTGTGACGCCCGTCAGTCTTGAAGGTCTCAGGGATTCCGGTAACACGTAAGAAAATTTACATGAGTCACGTAAAGGAATTTACATGGCGGTGAGTCAACCAGCTGTAGCCGGTGTCGGTAAAAATTTTTACATGCAGTCCCAGTCCTCGCCGGGAAAACTTGGCAGTGGTCTATGTACTAACCAAGTTTCGATCTTCACAACATGGCCCCGTGTGATGGTACAATTCAGGTCATTGTCGCCCAATGCCTTTTGACTGCAAGAGTTTGCAGCTCGTTCCCCCAGACGAGCAAACTTCTGGTTAAAGGGAGTACTGACGATGACAAATGCTCTGATCGACGAAGACCTGCGTGTCTGCTCAGACTGTGCCCAGATCAAACCGCTTACCGAATTCCGGCGACGATACCGCGACCGGGAAGATCGGATGTACCAATGTCGGGAATGCCATGCCGCGGCTGAAAGATGCCGCCGTAAACATCATCGGTCGATCCGGACTGGCCGAAGGATGCAGTCGTTGGCCACGGCAATGAAATCTGAGGGCCGCACAGCTCGGCAGTTGGCAACGCTGCTTGAGGTAAGTATCGTGGCGGCTGGCGGATTTGAGGCGTTGCTGCGTGACTGGCATGAAGTTTTTGAACGCTGCATGGCAAATAGTAAGCCGACGCCTCGCCTCGTTGCGTTCTACGAGGGAATCATGGGGCTGTTGAGTAGATCCCGGGAAAACTAAGTCAACCATTTTGGATCAGTGACCCGGCCGTCAACGGCAGTAAATTTCCTGTCGAGCAGCCAATATCCCCCGAAAAAGCATGTGACGCAACGTCTTTCCAGATAAGCCATTAGGAAAACGTCGTTTGTATAAATGGGTAAGGCCAGGCCTTACTTCCCTTTAAACGAATGCTTGCCATAACGAAATGCTCGCGTATCAGTGCATCGAGAGTAAGCCAGATCTACCTACCATCTTTTCCGTCCACTGGAAGCCATCTATGGAGCAGTCACTTCCTCCCCATTGCCCAGAACTGCAACGTCGATCAACAAAACACCCGGACAAACCAGTGCCAACGGGGCTAAAGAAGAGCAAGGCAATCAACTGGCGCGCGCCTGATGAACTGTCGGACAAAAATGGTTACCAGCAATTCTTTGCGTTCGCCATGAATGAGCTGATACCACAGCTCACATTGCACGGAAATAAGATTGCTCGGAAAAAAGAGCTTCTATGTAGGATCTTGTACCAACTTCTTTACGCAGCTTTGAGGCGCAAGCTCGTCAGAGATACGAGGAATACCTCTAAACGCGGGGTCAAGTCTCGAACACAACTTTGGGACCTCCTGGTCGAGCAGGGTTGGTGTACGATGTATCGCGGTTCTCGTCCGGGGAAATTCTTTACTCGATACGAAGCGACACCCAAGCTGCTTCATTACCTCCCGTCATTCTTTGCTATCTTCAGCTCGGAGCCACTCGTCAGGAATTCCGACTTCCCCGACCAATCCATCCGCCTCGCCATTGTATTCGGACATTCCGGCAAGGTTGATCTGCAGACAGGAGAAAAACGGCCGGAGTCAGAACGGTGTAAGCCTTTAACATTTCCACATCGGGAAGAACCACTATTCGGGTATTTGCGGAGTCTGGAAGATTCTGTAGCTGACATTAATCAAAAGAATGCGATGCATAATTGGAAGGTCCAACTTTCGCCCGGAGTATCGTTTTCACCTGTAGTTTCGCTTTCGTCAAGTTCATGTCGGGGAATGGAACCGGGCTCCGCGTTTACATACGGTGAGCGGATTGCTTTCCGCTCAGTCGCTGAAGAAAAAGTATTCGTGGCACGATGACTATTGATGGTGAAGAAACCATCGAACTGACTTTTCCTCCATGGTGCCTCGGATGGCTTATCACAGCCTTGGCATTGAGGCTGCTGGAGATTCTTACTGCCAGAAGAGGTGCTCCCCTCATTGATACGGCTGCGTCTGTCGATCGCGGACTTCTCAAGACTGTCAGATCCTGCTTGAAGAAAGCCATGAATACGATGTTCAACGTTGCATCCAAAGCAGCCGCGAAACAGGCTGTCGCATATCACTGTCGTCGGTACCTGTACGACGAGCAGTTTCGCGAGTTCTTCAAGGCAGTCGAAGGTCTGAATTTCCCAAAGCTCGTCGATCGAATCGGAAGAGTTCATCCGCAGATCAACAAGTTGTTTTATTGCAACGCTGGGATCGAAATGATGACATCTGAGGCACTAATCATGTTGTTATCTTTGATGGACATAGC
The DNA here is from genome assembly GCA_046349735.1 of Planctomycetaceae bacterium. Lineage (GTDB taxonomy): Bacteria > Planctomycetota > Planctomycetia > Planctomycetales > Planctomycetaceae > SXXK01. The sequence goes on along the minus strand of JAXMBU010000019.1, from coordinate 3,996 downwards.
TTCAGGGCGCCCGCCCTCGGAATTCATGATGCCATTGTCTGCAAGGCTTCAGATGCTGATTTCGTGAAATCGTACTTATTCACAACTGCTGAATGGCGATTTCCGGCTGGCAGGTTTGAGATCAACATCACGGCGCAATCAGCGAATGCATGTTTAATGCACACGGTTGCTGCATCAACATGACCGAGCTTGCCTGCTTCCTGACAGAGCGAAGACATTCTCGAGCCTGAGTGTGGACTTGATGTTTCATGAACTGGAGTACTGACTGCCATTCCAAGATCGCAAGCTGTTGAGTTCGAGTGCTGAAAAAAGCAACTGCTGAAAGTGCTGTCTGCACTTCTTCAGCACCAGTGACACAACACAGTACCGGTTCCGAAACAACCACCAATGGGTCGTGCACTTTTTTTCCTGTGTAGTTCTTACGTCCCCAATCTGCAATGACTCGGTAAACATTTCAAATCGTCAAACTGCCTCTTCGCGGCCTGCCCGTCATACTATTCAATGGAGTTTGACCAAATCTTCACCCTGTGTGCGTAGATTTCCTGTAACGCAGTTCTGCGTCACGACCTAACTGAATACCAGTCAACTGCCGCAACTGCAGCAACCGCTGCAGCACCAGTTTTTTCTGCAGTTGCCTGACGTTAAAGGCATCGTTGTACAAATTTCACTGCAAATTTTCTTACCAGCCAGCAACCCGGAGGTCGGTAAAATGTTCAATCGCCAAAATCACGTAGCAGGGCAGTCCGATCCAAACCGGTGAACCTGATGCGGCCGAGCCCGACCGGATTTGCAGTCTCTGTGCTGAATGGCGTCTTCCCGCTGATCGCCCGATTTCGGAATCGAGCGACCGGCGCCTGAATGCACCAGCGCGCCCCGCCGCTACAGCCCGAGCACGACATCGGCAAAGCGTGCCCCCGAGCAAGGGTGGCTCATCCAGAAGACTGCCAGCCAGATCGCTCGGTCGACCAACATCAGCCGGTCTCTCGCTCTCCTGGAACACCTCGTGTCGGAAGTTGGCGGTCCGAGAGGAAACTGATTCAACTCGGCGAGCGGAGTGCTTGAAGCTGACAAGCCGCGCCGCAGGTCTTCCACTCATCGGGTGGGCGATGTATGAGATGCTGGTGGTGCTGACGGGTCAGGTTCGAGCAAGAACTGATGGCTGTGGCGAAACCGAGCGTAAACACGGAATCGACGGGGAGGCAGTCGTCAGCCCTTCATTATGACTACAATAAAAAAAATGAAACAGGCGAGCGCGATCAGAAAGGCTGCGACTAAGCCATCTTTCGCGTCGTTCAACTCCGAGGCTTGATTTGAATTCTGCAGCGGAGTGTGTCTCCTCAGAGTCGCCCCCCTTGGCACAGCAAACCCATCTGGAAACTTTGTGCCTTCCGTGTACCGACATTCGGTCAGGTTTGTGTCAAGGAGGTTCGCCGAACTCAAATCAACACCGGCGACGTCGCAGGATCGCATATCGGCCTGCTGCAGGTTGGCGGACTCAAACCTCGCCCCAACCAGTGATGATCTTTCAAAGCTACAACGCGTCAGTGCAGCCTGTGAAAAATCGCAGCTCGTGATAACAGCACTTCGGAAAAACTGCTTGGTCCAGTGCTTTGTCTCTTTCTGGGTTCCCCAACTTGAGGTGGTCTGTTTGGATTCAGTCCCCGTTTCATGAGGTTTGGAAAACGCTGTGACAGAAAGATCCGACTGACGGAAGTTCACTTTGTCCAGGATCGCTCCGTCCTCCTCATCCTCAGACCGAGATAATTTTCATTTAAGGTAATCCGATTCTGTAAAGCGTTCGCGAGGATCCACGTTGACCGACTCCCACCGTTTGCCGATCCCGAAGAACTTGGCCTCTCGAATGCTGCAGTTCGAGAGATCGGAATTGACCAACTTCGCCCTGGCGAAATCAACCTTGTCAAACTGACATCGCTTAGCACTGCAATTGGTAAGATCTGCTCCTCGAAAATCGCAGCCGATGAAGCGACTTCCGTCGAGCCTGGCACCGACCAGTTTCGCGTTCTGGAACGAAACGCCTGAGAAGTCCCGGCTGCTCAGGTCGCATCCGGCAGCCTCTTGCCAACCTCGACGCTGGTGTTCTGCCAGCGTTAGAAACGTGCTGGAACCATCGGTCCTGAGAACTGCTACTGGTTCCGGTGCAGCCGTCCTGTTGGCACTCGGATTCATGTCATACTGGCGACGACGCACCGGATCAGACAAGACTTCATATGCCCGCTGAATCTCTGCGAACGCCCTCGCCGCCTCCTTAGACGAGTCCCGATCCGGGTGATACTTCGCGGTTAAGGTCTTGTAAGCCGCCTTGATCACCTCTGGGGATGCGTCGAGGCGAACCTGTAAGATTTCGTAAAGAGACTGATTGTTCATGCGGCAACAGACTGGCGATTCATGACAGGTTTGCGGAATTCGTTGTTACTGCCGTGGCAGCGAAGAGTTGATCCCAGCGGTCTTGTCTTAACGAAAAACGTGATTGGGACGCCTGGGCACACTCATGCATAAGTCGATCGACCTGCTGAGCGTCGGACTGTGAATTACAAATATCTTTGATCTGCTTGCCGTGGGCTCACAAGCGACCGCAAAGCTGCGATTAGGCAACGGTCAATACCACGTTTACCTTCGCGAACATGCACTTCTTTCAAACAATCTGTACTGTCAGTGACATCGCAGATTGCGACCCTCGATGATGACGCGTTCAAGAACTTTGCGGAGTTCCGAAGCAAATGATGGGCGTGTTTGATCGTTTACGTATTGAACGATACGACACCTCAAAACTAAGTAGCAAGTGCGTAGTATTCACCGAGATACTTTTTGAAATCGAACTCTTTTGAGCTTATCGCACGGACAAAGTCCTCTACCCAAAGACCGCTGGTCGTCTGCAATCCATGAATTCTACCTACACCAAAGCTTACGGCCGGTGGACGCGTCGCATAATCCGTCAAGACATTGAGGGCGGCGTACCCCGTCGGTTCGAGTTCTTCGAAGTACTTTTTCGTTAGTTTCGCAACTACAGATTTTTGCTCTTCCCAGTTCGCTTTTGTTCTTGCGCTCGCTTCTTTACTCGGTGGCGATAACGCAAAGACCTTGCACAATAGTGGCCACATCAGTTTCGACGAAACATGATAGCGCTGCAAGTTCTCGAGACGGCCCCTGAATTGCGCCTCTAGCCGACTGAATTCACCGCCCTTAAGTTTGAACTCAGCCAAGGCCAGCACAGAAACACCTCTGGTATGGGAGAACTTGAACTCAATGCTTTCCTTCCCAAATATCAGACCGTTCCGGCAGATTCCACGGCAGAATCCGAGGTCAAACTTTAATGCGCGAGAACGATTAAAACTGTTTGAAACCCTAATAAACGGTGCCCACGGATCACCGTCCTGGATATGAAACCGAGATTGACGATGCAGAAAGTCGATGTGACATTGTGACCTTGTCTTTGGCATGATGACATTGAACAGCTTCATCTCGCTGGTGTCCGTCAATTTGAACACAGTCTGAAAGCATTTTTCGGCGAGCTGGACTGCCTTCAGGTTGGATACGATTTCGTAGTCTGGACTCACAATCGCAAATGTGTGCTCTCGATCGACGTCAACAACTGCAAGATGCTTCTCTTGTTTGACCATGGAGCCCGGAAACAGCAGGCCTTTATCGCCGGATCTTAGATCAACGTATACGTCGCGAAACTCCACAGGGAAGTTGAACTCACTCAAACTTTTCTCATTGACTTCAAAGCAGTCGTCTTCAGATGGTGTTGGGTTTGTTTCTGTCGTATCCATATTCTGAAAACCTTGGTATGCATTTGCCACGTCTAGTTAATGGTTCGCACTTTCCCACAGGCCCCATGTTGATTGAGGGGAACGACATGTGAACCTCGACGCAAATTTCATCGATTCGGCCAATCGTTGAGTTGCACCGAATTACTGAAACAACATCAAACTCGTTGGTGTCGATCAGAGTTCGTTGCGGAACGCCTCATGAGCC
>JAXMBU010000018.1:0-114402 GCA_046349735.1 Planctomycetaceae bacterium | reverse complement strand
TTCATCCCCATTCGCGGATCCCCTTGCCCGAGTCTGAATTTGTGCAAGTTGCCATCTGCAGTGGCACGCAATTCCGAATGTCCGTCCTTGTATGAATGAAACGCCACTGACCCGGAGTCGGGATAATCACGAATCCGGCTGCGGGGTCAACGCGGCGCGTCGGCCGCCCAAAGATCTCGGATCCTTGCCAGCTTGCGTTTGATTGTGGCCACGGACAGATTTAACTCCGCCGCAATCTCGGTAACCTCAAATCCTTCCATTCTTCGAACAGCGATCGCACGCAGGATTTCGTCCGGCAATGATTCGATCCGCTCGCGACACTCCCCCAGGAGTTCATCAACGAAGCGATGAGGATCTGCCGGATCCGCTATCGAATTGATCCCCCCCACGCGGCCTTCGGGTGTGAAACCAAAAACCGAATCGCCTCGAACAAGGCCGTCTCCCCGCTTTTCCGCAGCCTGCCGTTGCTGAAATGCTTGAGCTTTGCGCGCCATGACCGTAATGAGGATTCGCCATAGTTCATCACGGTTCGTCAGGGATTTAAACCGTCCGGCTTCGGCTGCGCGGAAAAAACTATTCATGGCACTGAGAGCGATATCTTCCTCATCTGCCACTCGCTGGCTCTTCGGCGTAAGTCGACCGCGAGCAAACATCACGATTCGCTCATAGACGGATTCCCAAAGCTTTGCGCAGGCTTCTTCGTCGCGAGTGGTCTGAATTCGCATCAACAACTGAGTCAGCTCACCCGCATCTTCATTTGTTGCCAATGTCGATAACCTCAGTTGTCATTTGCAGGCTCGCGGTGATTGAATCGGGGCCGCGATCGGAATCACTGCGATACATTTATTTCGGAACAGTTGGTGATCTCAAAGCAATCGCCGTTCAAAAATCGCACGGATGTTGCCAGGAAGGTTCCAACAGTACAAGTCGCGGGCGAAATGGAATTCACTGAGTCAGGAAGTTTTCGCATCCCATGCGGATTGCATCAGCTCATTGGTTGACAATACCATCACCGTCCCACTGAGTATTTTTCGCTCCAACGTTTTGGATCAGACTGATGAAACTTCCACTCCTGACAACTCTGGCTCTGTTATTGTCTTTGTCACAACTTGCTGCGGACGATGCCAATGATCCAAACAAGTCTTATCTGGACGCAGCCGAGGCGGGAACCGCATTTGCATTGCAGGGAGAATACGCAGGAGGCTTCAAGACCGGCGACGGAGAAGTGAAGATTGGCGTGCAGGTTATTTCCGAAGGCCAGAATAAACTGGCGTGGGTGGCCTACATTGGTGGACTGCCTGGCGATGGCTGGGACGGAAATACTCCGATGCGAGGAGCCGGTGAAATTCAGGGCGACAAAGGAATCCTGAAGGGTGACGCGGGACGTGGAGAAATCAAAGATGGCAGTCTTGTGATCTTCACGGCCGACAATGTCCGCATCGGCGAAATTGCAAAGACAACTCGCGTGTCGTCCACAATGGGGCGGAAACCTCCAGAAGGAGCAGTCGTTCTGTTCGACGGAACTACGGCAGAGCACTTCGACGGTGGCAAAATGTCTGATGACAAGCTGCTGATGCAGGGAGTGACCAGCAAAGAAAAATTCCCCAGCTGTGAATTGCACGTAGAATTCATGCTTTCCTTCATGCCGAATGCTCGGGGCCAGGGACGCAGCAACAGCGGTTGCTATCTGCAGGGCCGTTATGAAGTTCAGATGCTCGACTCATTCGGGCTCGCTGGTGAGAACAACGAGTGCGGCGGGATTTATTCGATTCGAAAGCCTTCCGTGAATATGTGCTATCCACCACTGAGCTGGCAGACTTATGACATCGAATATCACGCAGCCAAATTTGATGGCTCCGGCAAGAAGACTGAAGATGCATGGATGACAGTGAAGCACAACGGTGTCACGATTCATGACAAAGTGAAGCTGCCTCACGCGACAACGGCAGCCCCTGTCGCCGAAGGGCAAGAACCTGGTCCTCTGCATTTGCAGGACCACGGCAATCCTGTTCGTTACCGAAACATCTGGATCAAACCACTGGCCGAGTAGTCAATTTAATTTGTTGAAGCCTGAGATCTCGGATCCCGTTGCACGACAGGGCTGTTCGAGTTTCGCATGCTGGACAGCGCCCAGGACTAAGGACGTCTTAGTTTGCCGGTCGACTGGCAGGGTTCGTCCTTGCCGTGTATTCGGTGTATTCCGTGGTAGAAGCCGTGATTTGTTTGGCCACGGAATACACCGAACACCCACAAGAGTCGCAGGAATGGAGGAAAGCGTCAGCGGCTGAAAGGAAGAGCCAGGCACCTCGTCTGAGCGATGCTTGTTGGAGTCGTTCGCTTTGAATCTGACGCGGTCCAGATTGGCAGGCGTGACGGAGTTATCTCTGGCGGAAACTCAATCTTTCATGTTACGGCAAACGCGATTACAGCAAGTTTACCGTTGCTGTTTGAGGAATGACGGAATCCGCCCGCAGGCTTGCTCGAAGAAATCCGTGTGATTTGTTAGTGTTCCGCGCTGTTAAGCAGTCCCTTTGCGAGGTGGCGTTTTTGCAGCGAAATTGAGTTTTCGGGGCCTGCCGGGAATCATTGACGTCGACGACTACAAAACTGGAGCGAGGGCAGGGCCCTTGTTTTGCATTTATGGCGGAAAAAACCTATCTGGCTGTGGATCTTGGCGCGGAAAGTGGACGCGTCATGGCAGGACGGTTCGACGGCAAGCATGTCTCGCTGCATGAGATTCACCGATTTGGCAACGGACCGATTCGATTGGGTGGAACTCTCCGCTGGAATCTTGTCGGGTTGTGGACCGAAATCCAGAACGGCCTGCGAGAAGCGGCTTCACGCTATGGTTCTTCGATCTCATCCATCGGTGTTGATACGTGGGGCGTGGATTTCGTCCTGATGAATCGCAACGACGAGATGCTCGGACAGGCATGGAACTACCGCGACTCTCGCACCGATGGTATGCTCGCGAAAGCTCTGCAGCGAGTTCCACGGGCGGAGATCTTCGGGCAAACCGGTTTGCAGTTTATGCAGATCAATTCGCTTTACCAATTGCTGGCGATGTGTGAACGCGATCCGGAACTGGTGTCTCAGGCGACTCGCTTCCTGATGATTCCGGACTTCTTTAACTGGTGTCTGTGCGGCAGTCGAGTTGTCGAGTTTACGAATGCGACCACCACGCAGATGCTGAACGCGACGACTCGCACCTGGGCCGACGATATCCTGCGACGGCTTGATATCCCCACTCAGATGTTCCCGGAGATCGTGACCCCGGGAACTCAACTGGGCGGGCTTAGAAAAGATGTCAGTGAATTCACCGGCCTGAACAAAGTGCATGTGGTTGCGCCAGCGACACATGATACGGGTTCAGCAGTCGCGGCCGTGCCGACATCTCACACGGGCAATCCGGACTGGGCTTACATCAGTAGTGGTACGTGGTCGTTGATGGGAGTTGAGGTCAACAACGCTGTGCTGACGGAAAAAGCACTTCAGCGCAATGTGACCAACGAAGGTGGCATCGGCGGAACCTATCGTCTTCTGAAGAACATCATGGGCCTGTGGCTCGTGCAGCGATGCAAGGTCGCGTTTGAAGAACGAGGACTCAAGGTGGATTATGCCGAGCTGACTCGCAAAGCCGCCGGGGCAACTTCGTTTCGTTCGCTGGTTGACCCCGATCGCCCTGATTTTTTGCGCCCGGCCGACATGACAGAAGCGATCGCTTCAGAATGTCGTCGCACGGGTCAGCCGGTTCCGGAGAACGAAGGGGAATTCGTGCGGTGTGCTTTGGAAAGCCTCGCGCTGAAGTATCGAATGGTGCTGGGTTGGCTGGAAGAGCTGACCGGTGTCAAAGTGAAAGTGATCCATGTCGTCGGCGGGGAAAGTGCAGAATGCTCTGCTGAATCAGTTCGCGGCCGATGCCTGCGGAGTTCCGGTGATCGCGGGTCCGGTGGAAGCGACGGCGGCTCGGAATGTACTGGTTCAGGCGATGTCAGCCGGTGATATTTCTTCGCTGCATGAAATTCGCGAGGTTGTGCGTCGGTCTGAATCGATTACAGAGTTTCATCCGAAGAACAATGACGGATGGGACGACGCCTGGGAGCGATTCCGTCGGATTTGTGAGGTATAGTGGGGACGGTATTCGCCACTGAATCCGCCGCCGGGTTTACTCCCGGTGGAAACAGGCCTTTGCACTACGCTCGCGATACTTGAGCGGGGCTCACGACTTAGTTGATATGGCGAGTAGTGCAGAAGCCGGTAAACCACCGGGGTGAACCCGGTGGCGTAAAGATGCCCGGACCGGTGGCGTAAAGATTGCTTGGGATCGAGATTTCTACTGTAGCAGGGCGGTGCCTCAGCGGCATCAGGCAGGATCATGGGACTTTTTGACAAGCTAAAACGTGGGCTCGAAAAGACGAAGCAGATTCTGCGAACTGATGTTCGCGACCTGTTTCGATCCGGGCAAATTCTGGACGACAGTCTGCTGCAGGACTTCGAAGCAAGACTGATCCGCACCGACATGGGTGTGACGGCCGCTGGTCGCATCACCGCGCGATTAAAGGCGGATCATGGCGGACGAACGGTCGACGTCGACGCCATCTGGAAAACGGTTCGCAATGAGCTTATTGAACTGCTCAAAGGCAACGACGGCATCCGCTGGGATCTCAGCAATCCGCTGTCGCCGATCACGAAAGCCGCTTCCGGACCAACTGTGATTCTGGTTGCGGGAGTCAACGGCGTTGGCAAGACAACGTCGATCGCGAAGCTCACCAATCTGCTGATGAAGAACGGCCACAAAGTTGTGCTGGCTGCCGGCGACACATTCCGCGCGGCGGCGGTGGAGCAGTTAACCATGTGGAGCGAACGTCTGGGATGTCCGATTGTTCGCAAAGAGAGCAATTCCGATCCGGCAGCCGTGGCGTTTGAAGGCGTCCAGAAGGCTGTTGAAATTGGTGCTGACTATTTGATCGTTGATACAGCCGGACGATTACAGACTCAGAAGAATCTGATGGATGAGCTGGAGAAAATTCGGCGAGTCATGCGGAAAATTGTTCCGGACGCTCCTCATGAGAGCTTGCTGGTGCTGGATGCAACAACCGGTCAGAACGGGCTCAGTCAGGCCAAAAGCTTTTCTCAGGCCATTGGCTGCACGGGCCTGATTCTGGGCAAGCTGGACGGGACCGCTCGCGGAGGTGTGGCCGTGGCGATTCGGCAGGAAATGGGATTCCCAGTGAAATACATTGGCGTTGGTGAACAGGTGGACGACCTTGAGCTGTTCGATCCGGAAGGGTTCGTGGACGCTCTGTTTGCGAAGTAGGCGGCTATTCGGGGAATTGAAGGAAACGCATTTCTCACGCGAAGGCGCGGAGCCGCGAAGGGAAGTGGCGGCGGGAGTTGGCCAGCGGCCTGAAGTGGTGCTGTCTGGTTTTTCGCGTTGCTGAGCGGCCGTTTGTTTGAGAAACCCGTGCATTGCTGAGCAAAGTCTGGCAATTCGTAAAGGTCGACTTCCGACGATCACGCCTCGTTTGTATTTTTCGCGTCAAATCGCGGGAGATGTGAGTTCACTGATTGTTCAGTTCGACGCAGCTTCCGCACTGGATGACTGTTTCCGGACTGGAACTATGAACGAACCCTCTGTACCTGCTCATCGCGACTTCGTCCGTCAGATTATTGACGAAGATCTGCGAACCGGAAAATGGGGCGGGCGTGTGCATACTCGATTTCCACCCGAGCCGAACGGTTATCTGCACATTGGACATGCGAAGTCGATCTGCCTGAACTTTGGCATCGCCAAAGAATACGGCGGGAAGTGTAATCTCCGTTTCGACGACACGAACCCGGAGAAGGAAGAAGTCGAATACGTCGATTCCATCATGGAAGACGTCCGCTGGCTCGGCTTCGACTGGGAAGATCGTCTGTTTTACGCGTCTGACTATTTTGAACAGCTCTATCAGTGGGCCGAGCAGCTCATTCGCGATGACAAAGCGTACGTGTGCAGTCTGGCTCAGGAAAATATTCGCGACGGTCGCGGCAGTGCGTCAGAAGCCGGTGTCGACAGTCCTTATCGCAGTCGTTCCGTCGAAGAAAATCTCGATCTGTTCCGCCGGATGCGAGCGGGTGAGTTTCCCGATGGCGCGCATGTGTTGCGAGCCAAGATCGATATGGCTCACAAACATATGCTGATGCGTGATCCGATTATGTATCGCATTCGCCATGCCGAACATCATCGTACAGGCCACAAGTGGTGCATTTATCCGACGTACGATTACACGCACGGTCAGTCGGATTCACTGGAAGGAATTACGCATTCGATCTGCACACTGGAGTTCGAGAATCATCGTCCATTGTACGACTGGTACTGCAGTGCTCTGGGAATTCATCATCCGCAGCAGATTGAGTTCAATCGATTGAACCTGACGTACACGATGATGAGCAAGCGCCGGTTGCTGGAATTGGTGCAGGGCAAGCATGTGAACGGCTGGGATGATCCTCGCATTCCCACGCTGCGCGGATTGCGTCGGCGAGGTTACACGCCGGAAGCGATTCGAGCGTTCGTCGCTTATGTCGGCGTGACAAAGCACAACGCCACGATGGACATGGGAGTGCTCGAAAACCACATCCGCGAAGACCTGAACAAGCGGGCCGAGCGTCGTATGGCGGTCCTGAATCCTCTGAAGGTTGTCATTACGAATTATCCGGACGATCAGACCGAGGAAATGGAAGCCATCAATAACCCGGAAGACGCTTCGGCCGGTAGTCGCAAGGTGCCGTTTAGTCGGGAAGTTTACATCGAGCGAGACGACTTTATGGAGGATCCTCCCAAGAAGTTTTTCCGCTTGTCACCGGGCAAGGAGGTTCGACTCCGCTGGGCTTATTTTGTGACCTGCACCAACGTGGTTAAAGATGCAAACGGAGAGATCACCGAGATCCACTGCACTTATGATCCGGCGACCAAAGGTGGGGATGCTCCGGATGGCCGCAAGGTTAAGGCGACAATGCATTGGGTGTCAGCGAAGCATGCGGTGAAGGCGGAAGTTCGCCTGTACGATCATCTGTTTCTCAAAGAGGATCCAGATGAAGTGGCTGACGAAAAGCTGGACTGGAAGTCCAATCTGAATCCGGATTCACTGAAAGTGATTGGCAACGCCATGCTTGAGCCAGCTCTGGGGGCCGGGAAACCAGGAGATCGCTTTCAATTTGAACGGCTCGGTTATTTTTGTGTCGACCTTGATTCCTCTGCCTCAAACGTTGTGTTCAATCGCACGGTCACCTTGAAAGATCAGTGGGCAAAAGAGCAGTCGAAGGGCTGAATTTGCTGGGTTTTTCAATTCAACAGGATGCCGCAGTTCATGCAGTGATGGTGACGGGCTGTTGATTTAGACGAGATACTGAAGAGAAACGCCTATTAACCCGAAGCGCCAGCGAGGAATTCTGCGTTCTTTGCCTCGCTGGCAGCTTCGGGTTGGTATTAAATCAACAGACCGTGACGCATCGGGTTAAGATTGAATCACCAGCCTGGTTCGAAACAGGTACTTTTCCATCGACGTTCCAGCGGCCCAATCTGAATCGTTGGGAGTGAGAATCGGGAATCCTTCTTGCGGTTCTGCGTCGGGCAAGGCAGAATCCGTCAGGTGCCCATGAAGATTGCATGCAAGCGGTGGGCACAGGCTTGAGGGATTAATCTGTGTGTGGCCACGATTGAGGAATCCTCTCCAGGATATCCCGCGAACGTCTGGCTTCAGTTCACACAGTGCGGAGAACCTGACGTGACTGCGACGCGAAAACGAATGTTGGTGATGGGCCGAACAGGGGCCGCTGTCCCTCGAATCAAAGAGCTGACTGGTGAGCAGGTCGATGTCGTCTCCGCCAACGATGTTCCACTTCCGGATTCCTCGGCCGACTTTATGGTCGTGGATAGTTCTGAGCCCGGCCTGATGTCTGACATGCAGGTCTGCGGCATGGGGCTCTTCAGCGCGCTGCCGGACGGGGTTGTTCTGCTGGATGATTCCCAGAATATTCTGTGGCACAACTCGACGTTTCGCAATCTGTTGAAGACGGATGCGGCGCTGGTTGGTCAGACGTTGCAGGATGTGATCAACCCGGCAGACGGCACGGATCTGCGGCGAGTCATGGTACCTTCGAATCCCGGAGAAGCCGCATCTCTCAATGTCCGTCGCGAAGATCGCAGCAGCCTTGGCCTGCGTCTGGCTCGCACAACGATCTCACTGGGTGGCAATCAGCACAACGCGATGATTCTGACCGTTCGCGATGTCAGCAAGCAGATGCTGGAGAAGCAAAAACAGGATGCGATTTATCGCGCCGGTCTGGAGATGGGAAATCTTGCTCCGGACGAAGTCACTGCGATGACTCACGAGGAGCGTGTTTCGTTGCTGAAGGAACAGATCCTGCAGTTAACTCAGGAAGTGCTGGGCTACGATACGTTTGAGATTCGACTTCTGAACAGCGAGACACAGGAACTGATGCCGTTGCTGGAATTCGGCATGGATCCCGAGGCGGCCTCACGACAATTGTTCGCAGCGGAAACGGGCAACGGCGTCACGGGATTTGTGGCGTTCAGCAATCGCAGCTACCTTTGTGCGGATACCAAGAACGACCGACTTTATATTTGCGGCGCGGCGGATGCTCGCAGTTCATTGACAGTTCCATTGACCATTCGCGATTCGGTTCTGGGGACGTTCAATGTCGAAAGTCCCGGAACTCTGTCATTCAATCAAAAGGACCTGGACTTTCTCACGCTGTTTGGTCGTGTCGTGGCCAGTTCGCTCAATCAGCTTCAGCTGTTAGCCGCTGAGAAGGTGACAGCGGCCACTGAGAACTCTGACCGCCTGCGCCGTGAGGTGGCGGAACCATCGGACGAAATTCTTCACGCGGCAACATGGATTCTGGATCGCTACATTGGTCATGATCCGGATGTGTGTGAGCGACTGCATTTGATTACTGACCGCATTCGCAAGATCAGTGCGAATGTTGGTTCTGTGGCGCCGGCCGGTGACACTGGCGGAATGATGGGCAAGTCTGTTCCGTTCCGACCGCCAAGAAAAGCCCTTCAGGGCAAGCGAGTCCTTGTCGTGGATCAGGACGCGACCGCCCGCGAAGAGGCTCATGATCTGTTGGGGCAAATGGGCTGCGAAGTCGAAGCCGTCCAGAATGCCACGGCCGCCTGTGCGATGCTGCGAAATCATCACTACGATGTGGTGTTGACTGACATTCGTCTGTCTGACGCGAACGGGTACGAATGCTTCCGCAAGCTGCGTGAGATCAACGGGCATGTCCCGATCATCATGATGACGGCCTTCGGCTATGACGCTTCGCATTCGATCGTGAAAGCACGGCAGGAAGGTTTGAAGGCTGTGCTCTACAAACCATTCCGGCGTGCTCAAATGCTGGACGAAGTCGAAAAGGCTGTGACGACACCGCCGCCAAGTCAGTGAGAGATTCCTCGCCGAGTGAGCGGCATGGCGCTAGCCACCGGTGACTGTGACGTGAAAAGGCTTTTCATATCTTTCCACCGGCCCGGGTTTAATTTCGTGTGCGCATTCTCTGCGCCGGATGAGTATTCCGGTGTCGCGGTTTGTCGGACAGGAATGTCCAACCTACGTTTTGGAATTGACCAACCCCCAGTGCCAGCGGCGCGGTTGTATGGCTCATGTCGAGCCAGTTCCGCCATGAACGATGGAATCTGAACGCTCGGTTCGGCCACCTTTCGCAGAGTCAGGTACACTCCAGATAAGATAATCAGAGCCGGGTGAACGGTTCTAACGACTTTGAGACATCGATCGGGCGGAGCTGCGGACAGAGACGCAGATCTCGCGAACAATCGGATTTCAACGGATTCATTGAGTATGGCGAATATTCTGGTCACCGGAGCAGCAGGCTTCATCGGAATGCATACAGCCGCTCGCCTGCTGGATCGAGGCGACACGGTTGTTGGCTTAGACAACCTCAATGACTACTATCAGCCTCAGCTCAAGTATGATCGACTGGCCCGTCTGGAAGGTCGTTCCGGATTCAGTTTTCAGAAGCTGGCTCTCGAAGATCGCGACGGAATCAATCGCCTGTTTGAGACACATCACTTTGATCGAGTTATTCACCTGGCCGCGCAGGCCGGAGTCAGATACTCATTGACCAATCCGCAGGCTTACGTCGATGCGAATCTGGTTGGCTTTGTGAACATTCTGGAGGCCTGTCGTCATCAGAAGACCGCACATCTCACGTACGCTTCCTCCAGCTCCGTCTACGGCGCGAATCGTAAGATTCCGTTTTCCGTGGAAGATCGTGTTGACCATCCAGTGAGTTTGTACGCCGCCACCAAGAAAGCCAACGAGCTGATGGCGCATACGTACAGCCATCTGTTTTCACTGCCAACAACGGGACTGAGGTTCTTCACGGTCTATGGTCCGTGGGGCCGACCGGATATGGCCATGTGGATGTTCACGAAAGCAATTCTTGCGGGCAAGCCGATTGACGTCTTCAACCATGGACGTATGAAGCGTGACTTTACGTTTGTTGATGACATCGTCGAAGGCGTTATTCGGACGAGTGATACCATTCCGACGGCACAAGCTGTGGCGAACGACGCGGAAGACTGTACCACGGCGGCTCCGTACCGAGTTTACAATATCGGCAACAATCAGCCAGTCGAACTCATGCATCTGATTGAGACACTGGAGTCTGCTCTGGGACGTAAAGCAGAAAAGAATATGCTGCCGTTACAGCCGGGAGATGTCCCGGCGACGTATGCAAATATTGACGCGTTGCAGCGAGATGTCGGTTTTCGCCCAAGCACACCAATTGAAGAAGGCGTGAAGAAATTTGTGGCGTGGTACAAGAGTTACCACCAGCTCTGAGATATACTGCGGGCCGCGTGCGAATTTCCAGGCTCGGAGGGCCGACAACTCCAATGCCGGCAGAGTGACGGCGCGTTGATTTCATCAGCCGGAACGCGTAAGCGTCCGGTTTTCGTGGCAAAAACACAGCAAATTCAACCGGGGCTAGCGCCCGACGGCTGATAAACAGATTAAATCAACACGCCGGTGAGCCACCGGTATGCGAACATAAGGCCTCTGGAAAACACGTGGGATCACAAACCTGGGCCCATGGCCCAGGCGATCTGAAATGACTGGGCCTTTGGCCCGGAATTGCAGAAAAACATTCAAAGAAATGCTTCACTGACGAAGCCTGTTGCTGAACATAACACTATCAACCTGAATTCCTGAACTGAGTCCCCTGACTATGAATTGGTCCACACAGCGAGTTGCATTTATCGGCACCGGTCAAATGGCGACAGCCTTGTCAGCCGGGTTCGTCCGAAGTCTGCTGAAGCCCGATCAGATTGCTGGCTACGATCCCTATGAAGCAGCACGGAAGGCCTTTGCGGACAAAACCGGAGTTGGTGTTAACGTGTCTGCGGATCTGGCCGGTGTGCTCAAGGGAGCCACAGTTGTGATACTCGCAGTGAAGCCTCAGATCATGGCGGAGGCTTTGGCTACGGTTTCTAAAGCTCTTGATTCATCGCCGATTATCGTCTCCGTTGCAGCCGGGATCACTTTGCAGAAACTGTCGTCCGGTTTGCCCGAAGGCAGCCGCATTATTCGAGTCATGCCGAACACGCCAGCGTTGATAGGCAAAGGAGCCAGCGGAGTGTCGGCCGGGTCAACGGCCACGTCAGATGATGTCAAACTGGTCTCCGAATTGTTGCAGACGACGGGCATTGTGGAGATCGTCCCTGAGCACCTTCTGGACGCGGTCACAGGCTTATCCGGCAGCGGCCCGGCTTACGTGTTTCAGATTATTGAAGCTCTCAGTGATGGCGGCGTCAAAATGGGCCTTCCTCGTGCGACAGCGACTCGACTGGCCTCGGCCACAGTGGCCGGTGCGGCCGAGATGCAGTTATCCACAGGCCTTCATCCAGCGGTGCTGAAGGACTCTGTCACCAGCCCCGGCGGCACAACCATCGCGGGCCTGCATGCTCTGGAAAGCGGCGGCTTGCGCGCGGCCGTCATGTCCGCCGTCGAAGCATCGGCGTTGCGATCAAAGCAACTGGGGCAATAGTCCCCAGTGTTCTTTTCGAGATGATGCTCTCAATTCGGCCTGCAGACCAGAAATAGTAGTTTCGCAGGAAGTGCTTATCTGCGCCGCTGTCGCGCCAAAGATTGTCAGCTCTGATCCGGGTGTGTCATTGACCACTACGGCTCAATCAACAGAGGTTGATAGAAACTGGCCTTGATATCCATTGCCTTGAATGTCACCTGGGAATCTCCGATTGGGCCGCCAGTGTGCACGTGCACCTTCACGTCAGCAACGGCCGTGTCATTTGCCGCAAACTCGGCAACAATCAAATCGTCCGCGTCAGGACGGGCCTGAGAGATGACGGTAATCTGAGTGCCTCGGCGAGCGATTCGGAGTGAAGAAGCGGAAGACGTGTTTCTGCGTCCTGTATTTCGATAAGTCGGCTTGCCGGACGCATCATTAATCCGCATCTGACTATCGAACTCGTAGATCCCTGTGTCTGTCAGATTAAAAATGGCGCTAATCTGAGTCTTCTTCTCGTCAGTAAAATCGACCTGCATAAAGACCCCTGTCCCCTGGCCTTTTTGAGGTGTCTTGAGCTGAATGTTGTCGAACTCCACACGAACGTCGAAATCCCCAACGATCGGCTGCTGCGTCTTGATACCAGATGATGTCCAGTTCGACGTCCCGGTGGACTGAATCAGAAGGCCCTGCAGATTTCGATTCCATGGTCGTTTGTCACCCCAGCGATACAGGGCCGTTTCCGACGGGGCCTTGCTCTGGAAGTCGTATTTCACGTGAATCGGCAGTTCATCACGTTCTTTGTTGAGTTTCACCAGCCGCACATCCGTCGCCCCGAGCGCGGGCCCGGTCAGACGTTCCGCACGTACGGCAAGATTCTTCCAGACGACCTGCGACTCACCAACCTCATGAATCTGATTGACAAGCCGGATTCCATCCATCTGCACGGGGTCCTTCGCGCAATCGTGTACGCCCATGAGGCGAAAGTTGGGCGAATCACCTTCCGACGTCAAATAATACATTTTCGTTCCGCGTCGGGAGAGTCGTAGTCGACCGCTATGTTCCTCCACATTCTTTGTTGCGAAGTATTCACGCTTCGAAGTGTCGCCCGCGTTACTGACCACGACGCACTGAACAATGTGCTGTGGATTCTCCGGGGTATTCAGCATTTGACGTCGAGTAACGTAATATTCTTCGCTGGCCTGGTTCTGCAAAAAGGCAACCAGCAACAACGAACCGCTGCCCTTCAGTGAAGGCCGACTGACGAAGTTCAGGTATTCTGCCGTGATGTCAAAATCACCTTCCACGGAAATGCGCGGAGCGAGCGTCGCGTTCTTATAGCCGCCGGGACCAACAATTGAAGAAACCACTCCCAGATCCGTCACCTTAAAGTTCTTGTCCAACGTTCCCTGGATGAACGCGATGCCTTCTTCGGGAAGTGCATCTGTCGCAAAATCATGCCGATAAGAAACCGCCAGATGATCAACATTTGTGTCAAGAAACTCGGTTTCTCGGATCGCCAGTGACTGCTCTTTCAGGTCAGGCAGAGATTTCGGCCACGAACCGGTCCAGCGAACATTCCGAACAAGCAAGTCCTCCTGTTCAGCGAAATGAAAGAATCCAAATCGCCTTCGATTGGATGATTCCAGCTGACGACGATAAACAGGCTTCGAGTTCAGCGACAACTCAATGATGTCGCCCTGCAACGTGAGTCGTAGCTTGTTCCATGCCTCATTCATCAGTGGCAATGTGCCGGGCAGCAACCGTTGCTGCGGCTCGATGATCTCATTGTCCGGAGCCAGTTCGGTGCGTTCATACTTGCCGTCCGTCAACCAGTGAACTCGGACGCCATCCGGCTTCATGAGCAGGCATAGTCGATCAATCGCAGGGTGAGTATTCATTTGACCGTTGCGATAGAAGAACTCGTATTCGATCGTGCCATCTTCCAGCATCGGGCGATTGTAGAAGATCGCCTCTTCGCGATATTCAGGATCGATGTAGGACGCCTTTTCGCCAGACGTGGCGTCAGGTAAAGCCACTGCGGCGGACACTGGAATGCTCCGCATTCCACCGCCGTCAACAGGTAACCAATGGTGGCCAACGCTGCCGTCGCAGTAAGGAACCCAGCTCTCCAGTTCCATTGTGGCTGTCATTTCGATCGTCTCTGGGATTTCTGGCTTCCCGGTGACACGAACATTCGACGCCCAGCCTTCCTGCATCGCTCCGCTGCGCAGAGCTACCCATGGATCATGATGAGCAGGCAGTTTGTGCTGATGGATGATTCTCCCGTTGGCCGACGTGGTAATCTGCTGGTCCGCCACCGCAGAACGCATATGAAGTGAGTCTGCAATGCGTGTGAGCGGCGGAACAATCGGACGCCATGGGTGTATCACACGGAGGTTACCCGATTCAAAATTCTTTTGAGTGTACACAGGAGATACCCATTGAGCCGCAACACAGGGACGAGTTTCCATCCAGCCAAACGCCGAGACATCGCATTCAATCTGAAACTGGCCTGTCATCGGAATCGCGAAGTACAGAAAGTCATCTCCATGACTCACTGCGTTTGTTGTACGGCCGGATGACTGAACCCATTGCGATGCCGGAATGCCGGTTCCTCGTGTGAACTGCGACATTGCCGAGGCTGACGCCCAAAGCGAGTCAGCAGGCTTCGCAGCCGATTCCTCCTGATTGCCCGCAATAGAGTACAGGGATTGCCTGCTTCGAACTTGTCGATACCACGGTATCGATGCATAGGTCTTTTTCTGGCGAGTCACCAGATTATCGATTGCACTAAGCAACAGTTCGGCGGTTCCAGGGAGATTTCGACAGGCTTCGGAGAGAACCAATTCCGAAGCACGAAAGACGTTGTCGTCCGACTGAGCCTGCGCTGAGAGTTTACAGAACCGGTCGAGTTCCTCGATGGCCTTTTGCGGCTGTCCTTGTCGAGTATAAGCCATTGCGATCAGTGCCGAACGGTTCTTTTGCGACAGGACGTTGTTCTCTGGTACGGTCTCCAGATGGTTTAACAACTCATCTAGCTTTCCGATCGCTTCGGCCGCTTCAACAAGTGCCAAAGCTGGGGAGATAAGTTGTCCCCCCGTGGAAACTTGCATGCCAACAGCAGGGCTTCCGAATGCGACCGGAGGAGCAGGATCCGTGGGAGTAAAGTCAATCACGATGCGGACCGTCGGAACCTGAACAGCCTCCGGAGCTGTTGCCGGGAAGACCAGGTGAAACAGATAATCATACCGGTCCGTGAGCGCCATCTGCTGAGCGCGGCGGCAAATTGACAAGGCCGATTCGGAACAATGCTGATCCGCAAAGATCTCATGCAACGCGGACTGGACACTCTGCGACGCGACAACTGGCTTTCCGGCGACGGCAACCGTTTCATCCGCGCCGCTGCAGAGGTCCAGCGGGAAGATCAATCCCACAGCAAAAAGGAAACTCTGAAAACCTGGCCAACGAGCACTCATGAAATTCCAGATCCTGCCAATCCGGTGAAAGACACAGCGTCTTAACGAACATTCCCTATTAGTCGTTGGCCAGCACGTTTTCACGCAGAAATTCTCCGAGGGTATTCTCATGGCACAAAGACAGTCCGGTACGCATTTGCCAGCCCGGCGTTTGCGTCAGCGTATCAGGTCAGGCTGGAAAAGGGATGCCCGGATCGCAATTCTTAGTGAACCACGAAACACACGAATGAATAGCAATCAAGTCACGCAAACTCTCGCCGCCCTTTCGTGTGTTTCGTGTCTTTCGTGGTGACAAAACCACTCTGGCTGGACTTGAAACTGGCGATTCTCAAAGTAGCCGTCTCGCTCCGCTCGAGACGAGCCATGCACGGTTCACGATGATAATCCGAAGCCGACTGTGATCCTCACTGCAGCACTGATGAAGGGGTGATGAGAATTGAACTTGAGTTTGTTCACTCGCGGGCCAGATGCAAGGCCTCATCTCGACGGAGCGAGACTGCTATTTTACGATGCAAACATGGCCACTCAATCTGCTCACCGACAGTCATTACATCAGACGATCGCAAGTCAGATCAGCGCTTCTTTAGTCGTCGAGCGGCGCGAGAATTGATCGCGACTGGCTCAGCACCAGGCTGCTGATGGAGGAAAGCTGCAGCGGGCTGCAAGCAGTCCAAAACGGGGCAAAACGTGACGCTGACGTGTTCCCGCGGATTGAAGCAAGAGGCATTGAGTATTTCCTCGCCTGGCGTTTGCGTCAGCGTATCAGGTCAGATTAAAACCCGTGCTTTCCTCGATTCCTTTTTGAGCGGGAACGCCTGTGCCTCAAGAGACCGCTGGACCTTCGTCCGAGCAGACTTCCCTGTCAGAACCTCAACGCCTGCCGCAGGTTCTGGGGTTGTTCGATGCGACGATGATCGTTGTTGGATCCATCATCGGCTCGGGAATCTTCCTGAAAGTCAGTTCCGTCGACAGCGCGCTGGAGCCTTATGGGTTTCTGGCGATCATTGGGACCTGGCTGTTCGTGGGCATCATTACGCTGTGCGGGTCTCTGGCGCTGGCGGAACTGGGAGCCATGTTTCCTCACGCTGGCGGCCCGTATCTCTACATTCGCGAAGCCTACGGCAAACTGCCCGCGTTCCTGTGGGGCTGGACGGAGTTCTGGGTTGTGCGAACCGGTTCCGTCGGAGCGCTCGCTTGTGCGACGGTTTTGTATTTCAATCAGGTCGTCCCGCTATCACCGGTTGGCCAGACTTCGATGGCTGTCACAATCATCGCTGGACTGGCCATCGTAAACCTCTTCAGTACTCGCGTGGGAGCTTTTGTGCAGGGAACGGCGACCGTTTCCAAAGTAGCCTTTCTTGTCGCGCTGATTGTGCTGCCGTTTTTGTTTCGAAGCACAGATACCACCAATCTGCAGCCCTTGTTTCAGATGCCCAATCAGCCCGGCGCGGCCATGGGATTTCTGAAAGCTCTGGGAATCGCGATGGTCGCTGTGCTCTGGCCTTACGACGGCTGGATCAATTTGGGGCCAGTGGCGGAAGACATCAAGGATCCTCGCCGGAATGTTCCGCGAGCGATGGCGATTGGACTGGGCGTTGTCATTGTCGTCTATCTGGGAGCCAACCTGAGTTATCATCTGGTGCTGCCCATTCATCATCTGGCGAACAGTCGTACGGTCGCGGCGGATGTGTTCCAGGTCATGTTTGGACCAGTCGGCGCCGAAGTCGCGGCTGTGGGAGTAATGATTTCCACGTTCGGAGCGACGAACTCCAACATGATCACCGGCCCGAGAATTTATCTCGCGATCGCTCGTGATGGGCTTGTCCCCGCCTGGCTGCACCGCATTCACCATCGCTATCACACTCCATGCAACACGATCGTGCTTCAGGCTGCCTGGGCGATCTTTCTGGTTTTGTTGTTCTCAGTCTGGGATCCCAATGCTCCGGCGACTTCACAGACAGTCAGCACCACTGGAATTGCTGCAGGCACTTCAGCAACAGCGGCAGCAGCGACTCACAAAGCACCTGTCGCTGCGTTGAGTTCCGGAGAAGAGCATTCTCGCCGACTGAAAGCGGCTTTCGACAGTCTGACCGACTCCGTCATTTGTGCCGGAGTAATCTTTTACGGGATGGCTGTTGCGGCTGTTTATATCCTGCGAAAAACTCGCCCGGAGATCGTTCGTCCTTATCGAACATGGGGATATCCGGTGACTCCGGCATTATTGATTCTCGCCTATCTCGGCGCATTTCTCAGTCTGGTGATAGAGCGGCCATCGCAAACCATTGCTGTTTTGGGTCTGATTGCTTCTGGTGTAGCCTACTATGCGATCGCTTCGAGAAGACGCCAACGGCGAAACGACGCGGCCTAGAATTTCAGCAGTTCGAGTCATTGAGAGTTACCACGTTGTTCATCCTTGTTCATTTGAGAAATGACAGGCCAGGCTCAGCAGGTTTCACAACATGTCACCAGGAATCATACGAATGCGAAATATACTGCCAATCCTCTATTCGTTTTGCGCGGCCATAGCCATAGCAACGACCGCCGAGGCGAGTAACAAACCGAACATGATCATCATCTACGCCGATGATCTGGGTTACGGAGATCTGGGATGCTATGGCCATCCGACCATTCGAACCCCAAACCTGGATAGCATGGCCGCTGAAGGGATGCGATTTACGGAATTCTATTCAGCCGCCGAAGTTTGTACCCCCAGTCGCTCAGCTCTGCTGACGGGACGTTATCCGGTGCGAAATGGGATGTGTCATGACAAATTTCGAGTTCTCCGGAACAACTCGAAAGGTGGGCTGCCGAAGGATGAAGTGACCCTTCCTGAGCTTTTGAAAACTCAGGGCTATGCCACGGGGATGGTTGGGAAATGGCATCTGGGACATCTTCCGGAACATTTGCCACCGCATCATGGTTTTGACAGCTATTTCGGAATGCCGTTTTCCAATGACATGATGCCTTCACCAGACGCACCGAAGGGGCGAGAGCGTTTTTTTGCTGAAAATAATGACTACTGGCAGACGCCTTTGATACGCGACACAAAGATCATTGAAGAGCATCCTGATCAGCGACAGCTCACCAGACGATACTCCGACGAGGCGGTTAAGTTCATCAAAGAGAAAAAGAACTCGCCATTCTTCCTTTATGTCGCTCATTCGTTTCCCCATGTTCCGCTGTTCGCATCCGAGAACTTTCGTGGCAAGAGCCCTGCAGGTATCTATGGCGATGTTGTAGAAGAGCTGGACTGGAGCGTCGGGCAGATTCTGAACACGCTCAAGGAGGAAGGCCTTGACGAGAAGACTCTGGTCGTGTTCAGCAGCGACAACGGCCCGTGGTTGATTTTTGATGACCACGGCGGCAGCGCCGGACTCCTCAAAGAAGGCAAAGGTTCGACATGGGAAGGCGGCATGCGCGTCCCTGGAATTTTCTGGTGGCCAAAGAGAATTCCTTCCGGCCGTGTTCAACGTGAAATGGCCAACACGATGGATGTTTTCACCACCTGCGCTCTGCTGGGCGGAGCAACACTGCCGGATAAAAAGATCGATGGAATTGATATCTCTCCGTTACTGCTTGAAACTGGCTCAGTCGATCGACCTCCTTATATGTATTACCGCGGAGCAACGTTATATGCCTGTCGCCTCGGACCATGGAAAGCTCATTTTCTGACACAGCCGGCTTACGGAACACCGAAAGCGGAATCTCATGAGCCACCACTTTTGTATCAGGTCAGGATTGATCCCGGTGAACGCTGGGATCGCGCGGCGATGAACCCGGACGTGGTCGCTAAGGTCAGGACTGCGGTGGAGCAGCATCGAGCGGAACTGCAGATGGCTCCGACGCAGCTCGAAGAAACAGTCGTGACCGCACCATAATCACATGCAACTTGTAGCGAGGGCTTCAGCCAACAAGCTCTCGTACCCGGACCACAATGCCGACTGAAGTCGGCACTACGAACGAATCTGAATCCGGCTTACCGTTAAACAATTGAGGTCTTCTATGCAGGATTGGATTGCCACGGAACAGGACAGAGAATTATTCGACCGAGAGCTGAATAGTTATGTCCCAGAGAAAATCTTTGACGCCCATGCACACTGGTATCGAGCGGACCACTTCCCATCAGACTCTGTACCGGGGCTTGTGAAATCGGGACCACCTGTGGCTGGCAGTGACGAGTTTAATCGCCAGATGGAGTTGATTACTCCGGGGCGCAAAACGGAAGGACTGTTCTTTCCTTTTCCAAATGCGACCGTTGACGTCGACGGGGAAAACGAGTTTCTCTTCGAGGAACTGAAAAAGCGACCACAATCACGCGGCCAGATGCTGATCACGATGCAGCAGGATCCGGAGTTCATTCGAGAAACAGTGCGGCGCTGTGGCTTCGTTGGCCTGAAGTGTTATCACGTTTACTCTTCGAGGCGACCGACGTTTGATTCTTTCATTGAGGAGTATCTGCCGGAGGAGCAGGTTCGAATCGCTCACGAAGAAGGACTCTCAATCACGTTGCATATGGTCCGCGCACGAGCGTTATCTGATCCGGCAAATCAGCAGACGATTCGCCGCTATTGTGAAACGTATCCAAATATGCGGCTGATCCTCGCGCATGCAGCACGAGGGTTTAATGCCCATCACACGATCATGGGCATTGAGTCGTTACGCGGACTTTCCAACGTTTGGTTTGATACCAGCGCCGTCACAGACTCGGGATCTATCGAAGCGATCATCAATGTTATGGGGCACAAGCGAGTCCTGTATGGCTCCGACTTCCCGGTTTCCCACTTGCGTGGCCGATGTGTTGCTCTGGGTGACAGTTTTCTGTGGATCTCGGCCGACAACGCAAAGCTTGATGTCCCTTATGCCAAACTGGAACTGGCACTGGTTGGACATGAATCTCTCCGAACACTCAAGGTCGCCACGATGTCGACTCATATGACAGACTCACAGGTGGAAGACATCTTCCACAACAATTGCGTTGAGTTATTCGGGCTATAAACGAGAGAAGAAGATCAAACCCTTAGCAACGTTCCTGATGTCACAAGCTGTTGAAATCAGCAACTGGAACGCGTCAGCGTCTGGTTCCTGTCGTGAACAGACACTACCGCCTGACTGGAATCAGCATGAGTGCCAGTCCCATCCATGTTGACAGAATCAGTAGAGTCACCGTACTGCTGAAACGCCCGCTGAATTCTCGCCCCGGGATGCGTAACTTCTCCAGGTATTCGTTGTGTTCCTGCAAAATCTTCTGCCACTGATTCGATCGATTCCTCAAGGTTCTGAGGAATATTCAGCTTCAAGGGTTCACCAGCCTTGCGCGGGGCGATGGCAGCTTCCATCTCCGCAGGCATTGCCGCGGGTTCCGGAGTTGCCACGGCGATTTCGGAAAATTGCCACGCCCTCCACGTCGTTGTGACGCAAAAAAAGAGCACCAATAAGGTCCACGCGGCGGCGACAGTTTTTCTTGGTCGCTCTTTGGTGCTCGTGGTGGTAATCACTGGCACCGCCAGCCCCAGATAAAGGGCAGCCACATAAGTGCCGTGCGAAAGCATCGCGGGCAGCGTCAGCGATTGATACAGAAACAGAATCTCACACGCCAATGCTGCCGCAACACACGAACCTGTGGCAATCGCCTGGATTTTTTCCTCGCGATTCAATGCGAGCCGACCAAAGGGATTCAACATCAGCACCAGGTTGAACAATGCTGACGACGTCCAGGTCATCCAGACGAACAGCAGGTAAGTCAGCATCAGCGGAAAGCCGAGAAAATTCAGGGCCGGAACGGATTCCACTGTCGACTGCAACACCGATTGAGCGATGGGCATGCCGATCAGAAGCAGTATTCGGGTCTTCGGAGGAAAGCGTCCGATCCACAGAAAGAATCCCAGCATCATGCGATAAATGAAGAAGCGAGCCTTCATCGCCTCCACAATACCGCGTCTGGCCCATTCCATGTTCGGGTCCAGTCGCAATGCTTCGCGAAAGTGGACCATCGCTTGTTCCGGCTGCCGAACATGCAGCAATCGCCAGCCTTCATTGGCATGAGTAAACGCGTTCTCGGGATTGCGTCTCAGGGACTCCTGAATCGTGAGCCCGGCTTCTGAGCGTCGACCGAGTGTCGTGAGCGCAGCAGCACGAAGGTTTTCACAAGCTTCATGTTCCGGCTCAGCCTCAAGCCCCTGCTGGGCCGCCTTCAAAACGTCCTCCCATCGCTCTCCGGCCGCTTCGATGGCACCGAGCGTTGCAAAGTAATCGGCGTTCCATGGAGATAACCGCAGTGCTTCATTAATCGCTTCACGAGCTTCCCGCAGGCGATTGCGTTTCAGCATCACTCGCGAGAGAGAAAAGTGGGCCATCGGTTCTTCGGGGCCGTGAAAAATCGCCTGCTGAGCTTCCTCTGTGGCCGCATCCCACGCTTCTCGCTCAATCAGACACAAGGCCAGCATTGCATGAGCTTCACTGTGGGATGATTCTGAAGCCAGCACCAGGCGCAGTTGCTCTTCGGCCAGCACCATGCGGTTCTGACTCATCAGCACTCGGGCACGCAGCAGCCAGGAGTCAGTGTTCATCGACTCAACTTCAGATACTTGAGGATCTCGTCGTACTGCCCGCCCTGATTGGAATACAACGCATAGTTGCGAGCCGAGCTGAACCAGTCTCGAGTTGACGGCTGCACCTGTTTCGCTGCGGCCAGCAGATCGCGAGTTTCAATCGGCAGAGGACGACCAGTCTTCATCGCTTCCTGCAACTTGGCCTCAACACAAACATCGACAACAGCTTTCAGGTCGGCTCCCGAGAACTCTTCTGTCTTCTTCGCGACAGCATCATGATCGATCGTGCCGGACGGTTTGCCCTTCATCAGCAATCGCAGAATCTCGGCTCGCCCTTCTCGATCCGGAGGTGGCACAAAGATAATGCGATCGAACCGTCCGGGTCTGCGAAAGGCCGGATCCAGATGCCACGGTGCATTTGTTGCCGCCAGAATCAGGACGCCTTCGTTTGATGATGCGACGCTGTCGGTTTCGGTCAGAAACTGATTGATCAGATGGCGACCTCCGCTGGTTTTCATGTCGGCCCGCGAAGCCCCCAGAGCATCGACTTCATCAAAGAACATCACGCACGGCTTGTTGGTTCTGGCTGTCTGGAACAACGCGTGCAGAGCTTTCTCACTGCTGCCGATCCACATATCCAGCACATCGTGAATGCCGATGTTCAGAAACCCGGCACTGATTTCTCCCGCCGTGGCGCGGGCCAGATGAGTTTTCCCGCAGCCAGGCGGACCGTACATCAGAATGCCGCCACCAATGGCTTTGCCGTAGGCTTTGAACATGTCAGCATGTTGAATCGGATAGATGACTTTCATGCGAATCTCTTCTTTCAGATTCGCCATGCCACCGACATCCGTGAATTTAACCATTGGGCGTTCGAAGTCTGCACGTTGAGTTTTCGCAGGTTCGTCTTCACCCTCCCACGGCGCACGAACTCGGCCTTCTGACACAGGCGAATTCGTTGGCGCTTCAAGACCCAGTTCAGATTCCAGAGCGGTGTCGCGCAAAGCGGCATCTTCAGCGACGGCGTGCTTGTACTCCGTGATAGCAAACGAGACCTCACCACGTTGCATCAGAAGGCGAGCATGCAACAGATAAGCTCCCGCAGGAGTTCCTCGTTTCGCAACCAAATCCTCCACGATCACGAGAGCCGGAGAGAACTTGCCCTGCTGAAAAAACGCACTGGCAAGATCCAGTCGAGCGTCATTGTCGTCAGGACGCATCTCAACAAGCTTACGAAACTCGGCTTCCGCCTCGGCAGCCTGCCCTCGTTGAATCAGAGTTCGTCCCAGGAGTTTTCGTAGTGCAACATTGTCCGGCGAAATGTTCAGCGCTTCACGAAGCGATTTGATTGTGGAATCGTCTGCCATTGATGTGGAATAACTCCCATGGAAACTGTCACGTTGTCGATTCCTGCGGCAATCAGGAGTACCGTACACCTGTCGCTCCGCCGACAGGATTCCTTTACCCGCTTCACGGACCAAACATTTCGGGCACCGCGCCAGACGCTTTTGCAGATTAACAGGCTGCCCCGCGCCTTCCATTGATCGTCTGTGGTTTTCAGCAAATATGGGTTGAAAAATGCCGGTTCTCACAGCACGCTGCGGTGTTCTGGTAAGCGGCGAAAACCGGACGTTAACGCAGTGTCTCACACGTCCGTTCGTTTAACCCGTGGCCGACAGGCCAGGTGTTTTATGCTCCTGGCCTGTCGGCCACGGGTTAAACAAGACATAGCACTCTACATCAATAAGATCCCATCTGAGTGAGACGCTACACTATTGCGTTCCGGCTGATGAGCTCAACAGTCAGCGAGTGCTCTGTCCAGTCGCTAGTCTCAGCCATTGGGGCCTTCATTTGAAGAATGGCCATGATCTATTCGGGATCGCAAAAGCTCGACGGTCACAAATGGATAGACGGTCGGGTCAGCACGATGAGGCGGAATTCGAGATGCCCTGGCGCCGGATTTGGCTGATTTCTTTTGTCTCGAAGCTCCACTTGCCAGCCCGAAGCCTTTGCACGATCGACGAATCGCGGAGCGTTGGTTCGGCCCGCGTCACCAATCCACACTTGCCCCTTCGGAGACAGCATCGCCTGAAGAGTCGTCAACAATGGCTCATGAACGGCCAGATCATAAAGAATATCGCTGCCAAAAATGAAATCGAACTGATGATTGACAGGATCACGCCAGTCAAAGGTGAGTCCTTTTGCATTTGGAAATCCGTTTCGGGCGGCGTTCTGCTGCGCCATCCGCACAGCTTCTGGCGCGTGATCTGTAAAGGTCACGTCCAGACCAGCCATGAGTCCGGCGATCCCTGCCAGCCCGACTCCACATCCAACCTCCAGAGATCTGAGACCGGTCTGCCATTGTCGTGACAAAAGCAATTCAGCAGTCACAGGAGCTGCGGCCCAGAGAAGTCCCCAATAGGGATCCCATTCAGAACCGCCCGAGGCCTCTCCATCCAGCGCAAGAGCCAGCATCTCTTCCTGGTCGGACGGCAGATCAAAAACAATCTGTCGACCGAGGACTTCAAGGGATTGTGTTGTGACTTTCAAACTCATCGAAGACCAACGGCTCCAGATTTCATCGGGCATGGTGATTTTGAGCAGATCCCATGAGACACCTCAGAGCCTCAATCAGATGTACTTCCACGACTCATTCCGGTAGTATCGCGGACTGAAATAAACCCGCAAGCGTGGCGAAAACCTGGTTGATCGATCAAGAGGTTTCTGAAGATGCGTGCAACACACCTGACTCTGACGTTCTTTGTCGTGGCTCTCTGTTTGTTATCGTTCCAGAGCGTGCTGCGCGGAGAGGAATCGCGGCCCAATATTGTCATCGTGCTGTGCGATGACCTGGGATTCGGTGATCTGGGAGTTAACGGACACCCGCACATTCAAACACCCAATCTCGACAAGCTCGCTGCCAGCGGAATTCGATTTACGGACTTCTATTCGGCTGCTCCCGTCTGCTCTCCGTCTCGAGTTGGCCTGATGACAGGTCGTTCTCCAAACCGTGCCGGGGTCTACGACTGGATACCGGAATCAAATGAGCCAAAACGTGACGCTCGCGAGAATGTTCACCTGCAACGCCATGAGTTAACTCTACCACAGCTGCTGAAACAAGCGGGGTACGCCACCTGTATGGCGGGCAAGTGGCACTGCAATAGTCGCTTTAACAGCCCGGAACAGCCTCAGCCTGGCGATGCGGGCTTCGATCACTGGCTGGCGACACAAAACAACGCCGGGCCCTCACACGAGAATCCCGTGAACTACGTCCGCAACGGGCAACGAGTCGGCCGCATGGAAGGATTTAGCTGTCAAATTGTCGTGAACGAAGCAGTCACCTGGCTGGAGAAGCAAAAAGAACGTCACCCCGAGCAGCCGTTCTTTTTGTATCTGCCGTTTCATGAACCGCATGAACCTGTTGCGTCGCCTGCTGAGCTGGTTGCCCGGTACAAAGATGTCGCCTTCTCGGAAGACCAGGCGCAGTATTTTGCTAACGTCCATAACGTCGACCTGGCCGTCGGCCGATTGATTGAATCATTGGAGCGAATGCAACTTCGCGAGAATACGATCGTGACGTTTTCATCCGACAATGGGCCAGAGACCTTGAATCGTTACAAAAACGGAAATCGATCATGGGGACGAACCGGAATTCTGCGAGGCATGAAGCTGCATACTCATGATGGTGGGTTCCATGTGGCAGGGATTATGAACTGGCCAGCTGGGATTAAAGAGCCTCGCGTTGTGCAAACAGCCACTTCCTCGCTCGACCTGTTGCCCACATTCTGTGAACTGGCTCATGCCTCTGTTCCGGCAGACCGAAAGCTGGACGGGATCAGCCTCGCCCCGTTACTGAGAACGGGGACGGCTCCCGAGAGAACTCGACCTCTGATTTGGGTCTATTACAACGCCATCAATGATGCTCGAGTCGCCATGCGTCATGGCCAATGGAAAGTGCTTGCGCGACTCAACGGAGGCGCATTTCCGCGGCTCGAAAACCTGACTCCGGAAACCTTGAAGGAAGCTCAGGCCGCCGACTTAACAGACTTTGAGATCTACAATCTGGAACAGGATCCAGGTGAAACCCTGAACCTTGTCGGCCGTGATCTGGAAGGCGAGCAACGTCTCACCGAGTTGCTGCGAACCCAATATGCCGCCCTGGCGGCCGATTCGTTTGCCTGGAAGCCACAGACTCCGTGACACACGCCACGATCGTGGATAGTTCTATTTGAATGCCAAATACGAAGACCATCGTGACTGAAGCTTCTCACATCATTCTCCATTATGACTCCGGGCAACCAAGAGCAGTCGCCGCACGATGCATCTGAACAGCAGCGTCTCAAATGCAAGCGCTGACAGTAAATCAGTTACAGAACCAGACTCGCCCCAAACGCTTTCAATCTGCCCATTCCGGTTGTTTATCCCAGAATTTTTGTTCCCCCTGCTTTTGCACGCCATTTCCGTGACATTAGCATGGCGTCTCGGTAGTTTGATAAAGCGAATTCGGTGGGCCTCTCAGGAAACAGACACACGTCGCGGCCTCAGCAAAATGAGGCGAGAGTGACGGACGGCCCAGCCCAGGCTTTCGATCTCAG
Organism: Planctomycetaceae bacterium; assembly: GCA_046349735.1. Classification (GTDB taxonomy): domain Bacteria; phylum Planctomycetota; class Planctomycetia; order Planctomycetales; family Planctomycetaceae; genus SXXK01. The sequence continues at coordinate 87,729 of JAXMBU010000018.1, read as the reverse complement.
CGGGGACGTTCGTCGATGAAACACATATTACTGGTTCTGGCCTGTGTCGCCGGTCTTTTCGCAACAGCCAGCATAGACTCTGAACTCTCTGCAGACCAAACATCAACGCCCCAGCAAGCGTTGCGAAGTCACCCGCCGGCCGTCTTTGCGCTGACGGAGGCTCGCGTGGTGGTGAGCCCCGACACGACGCTGAAGAAAGCCACGGTCATCGTGCGCGAAGGTAAGATTGAAGCGGTCGGCGACATCATTGTTCCGACTGACGCACAAGTTATTTCGATGGCGGGAAAGACGATCTACCCGGGATTCATTGATGCTTACTCAGAGCAGTCTGTTGCTGGCGAACCCCTGGCCGGAACAGCTCGTTACTGGAATGGCCAGGTCACGCCGCAAATCTCCATGGCGCGACATCTGGCGAAGAATGAGGATCTCAGGACACTTCGCAAACAGGGAATTGTCGCGCAGTTGATTGCCCCGGCTGATGGAGTGATTCGGGGGCGCAGCGCGGTGGTTGCAACGAGCGACGATGAGTTGAACAGGACTCTGCTTGCATCTGATGTGGCTCAGCATCTGCAACTGACAGTTTCCAGACGAGGTCGGGAGACCTATCCGGGAAGTCCAATGGGAGCCGTCGCGCTGGCACGGCAGGCTCTGTACGATGCTCAATGGTATCGTGATGCTCGCATCGCGGTTGAAGCGGATTCGTCGCTGGCACTGCCGGAACAGAATGAAGCTCTTGCAGCGTTGCAGCCTGTTTTGAGTGGTTCTCAGCCGATCGTTGTGAAGACATCAAACGAGCAGTTCGTGATGCGAGCAGATCAATTCGCCTCGGAGTTTGGACTGTCGATGATCGTTGTCGGAAATGGTCGAGAGTATCGAAGGCTGTCTGAGATCGCCGCGACTCGTCGTCCGATGATCCTTCCTTTGGCGTTCCCCAAAGCACCGAATGTGAGTACTCCGGAGCTGGCTCAGGAGGCGACTCTGCAGTCATTGATGCACTGGGACATTGCTCCGGAGAATCCTTCGCGAGTTGATGCGGCCGGGATCGAGTTTGCGTTGACAACGGATCGCCTTGAAGCGAAGTCGGACTTTCTGAAGGCGCTTCGCAAAGCGGTGGCTCGAGGACTGTACGCCAATATCAGCACTCGGAGCGTTGGCCCTGACCACGACACCGGCAAATGCTTTGTTTGGACTGGATGATCAACTGGGAACACTTCAGTCGGGGCATCTGGCCAGCTTCGTTGTGATCACGAATGGTGATTTGTTCGAGAAGAAGACCAAGGTTGTCGAGACCTGGATCTCCGGAGAATCGCTTTACGAACATTCTCCAGAGAAGGCTCGCAGCACAGCCGGATTCTATCGCGTCGTGTCCAGTGACGCATCAAGTCTTCGACGGTGAAGCTGTATCGTTGAGATTACAGACGACGATGGCAACAGTTGCGTGGGACGAATTTCACGCCAGCCGATTCCTGCGTCGACGAACCGAAGAAGGTGAAACGAAAGCTCGAGATTCAGAGGAAGACTCCGAAGAGAAGGCCAACAATAGCCCGGAATCTCGGCGATGAGTCCTCTGATGATGAGAACTCCGCGGCAGACGAATCGATCAGTCGACGAAGACAAGATTCGGACGCGATGCGAGGAAGAGGCAAAGAAGGACGTTCTGAAACTGACCAGGCGGTGAAGCTCACCGATACCTCACTGACCGCCAGTTTTGCGGCGAAGGATTGGGGCCTTGAAGGCGTGATCGCTTCTCGCTGACGTTCACCGAATCGCTTGATGCTCAGCAGCAGGATCGGCCAGCGGTTGGGGATGCATTGTTTGGCCCAGATGGAGCAACGGCTGGTGTTGTGGCAACTCGTGTTGAGCAACCGAAGAAGCAAGAAGATGCAATCAGAGACGAAGCGGCCGAGGACAAAGGGGAGCTGAATCCAAGATGAGGATGAAGATCAAGATAAAGAAGAAAGTCAAAGACTCCGGTCAGGCTTCCTTCGCTGTGAATTATCCATTGGGAGCTTTTGGCCGAGAAAAGATTCCAGTTCAGCTCGTCCGACAGCCTTTGTTCACGCCACGATCTGGACTGTGGTCTCAGCTGGCCTCATTGAAGATGGAACATTGATTGTTGCGGACGGGCGAGATCGTTGCGGTCGGTCAGGGGATTGCTATCCCTGATGGCAGCGACGATGTGATTGATGTGCGAGGTATGCATATCACGCCAGGAGTGATCGATTGCCATTCTCATGCGGCCACTGACGGCGGCGTCAATGAGTCAACTCAGGCCATCACCTGCGAAGTTCGTGTGGGCGATTTTGTCGACGCAAATGACATCACGATCTACCGCCAACTGGCCGGAGGTGTTACGGCGGCCAACATCCTGCATGGTTCGGCCAACCCAATCGGTGGTCAAAATCAGGTGATCAAACTTCGCTGGGGGCAGACGGGCGAGGGCCTGAAGTTCAAGGAGGCACCGCAGGGCGTGAAGTTTGCTTTGGGCGAAAACGTCAAGCAAAGCAATTGGGAAAACCCTACAAATCGATATCCGCAGACTCGCATGGGAGTCGAACAGCTCTATCGGGATTCCTTCGAAGCGGCTCGGGACTACGCTCGAAAGATGGATGCGTGGAAAGTCAATCGTCGAGGTCTGCCGCCACGTCGCGATCTTGAATTGGACGCGTTGCGAGAAATTCTTGACGGCGATCGATGGATTCACTGCCACAGTTATCGGCAGGACGAAATTCTGGCCCTGTTGCGAATCCTGAAACAGTACGAGATCACCATTGGGACGTTTCAGCACATTCTTGAGGGATACAAAGTCGCCGACGAAATGGCGAAGGCCGGGGCGATGGCTTCGGCATTCTCTGACTGGTGGGCTTACAAGTTCGAAGTGTACGACGCGATTCCTCATGCTGGTGCGTTGATGCACAAGCAGGGAGTTGTCGTGTCGTTCAACTCGGATGATGGCGAACTGGCCCGTCACCTCAACCAGGAAGCGGCCAAAGCCGTAAAATACGGCGGGGTTCCTCGTGAGGAGGCTCTTAAGTTCGTCACGCTGAATCCGGCAAAACAGCTGCGAATCGATCATCTCGTAGGATCGCTGGAGGTTGACAAGCACGCTGATTTCGTTGTCTGGAATGGCGATCCCTTGTCAAACTTCAGTCGTTGCGAACAAACCTGGATTGATGGCCGATGTTATTTCCATCGCGATGAAGACGATCGCCTGCAGCACCAGGCGTTCGAGCGTCGCAATGTGCTGATCCAGAAAATTCTGGAGTCCGGCGACGAGATGCATGAAGCTGGCGAACGCGATGTGGATCCGGCTGAATTGTGGCCTCGAGCCGATGAGTTTTGCCACCACTTCCGTCACCAGCAGTCGCTGCGAACTCAGAATCAGAAATAAGATCAGTCTGTCGCTCTCAGGAGAAGAATCATGAAGTCGTTCAACATACTGATCTGCGTGCTGGCCTGTTCCACTTCGCTGGCGTCGGATCAGATTCCCGGTGCTCCGCAAAAGAAGCCGATTGCGTTGGTGAATGCGGTCGTGCATCAGCTGACCGGTCCGCCGGTGGAAAAAGGTGTGCTCGTATTCGATCAGGGAAAAATCACGGCGATCGGAGCCGACATCAAACCACCGGAAAACGCAGAAGTGATTGATCTGCAGGGGAAACATGTTTATCCCGGATTGATTGAATCGCATTCGCAGCTTGGCCTGACGGAAATCTCTTCGACTCGTGCTACGCTGGATTTTGCGGAGTCTGGTTCCATCAATCCCAACGTCAGTGCTCATGTGGCCGTGAATCCGGACAGTGAGCTGATCCCGGTGACTCGCGCAAATGGTGTTTTGATCGCTGTCAGCGCACCGTCCGGTGGGTTGGTCAGCGGCAAAGCATCGGTCATGCAACTGGATGGCTGGACATATGAAGACATGACGCTTCGAGCCGACGTGGGACTTGTCATCAATTGGCCGCAAATGCAAAGTCCTCGGCGACCTTCTTCACGATCGACACAAGACGATGAAAAGAAATCCGAGGAACGTCCGGATGAACTCAAATCGCTCAGAACTCTGTTTGAGCAGGCAAGAGCCTACGGGAAAGCTCGAGGTGTTTCGCCGACGACACAGAATTATGACAGCCGTCTGGAGGCGATGCAGTCCGTGGTCAACGGAACCGTTCCGTTGATTGTTGCGGCTGATCGCGCACCGCAGATTCAGTCGGCCGTGGCCTTCGGTGTTGAGCAGAACGTGCGAGTGATCATCTTTGGGGGCTATGACAGTGAGTCGTGCGGAGCTGCTGAAGCAGTACAACGTGCCGGTCATTATCGATGCGATTCAAGGGATCCTCGACGAACTCACGATGATTACGATGCGTCGTACACGCTGCCTGAGCGGCTCCGGAAGGCGGGCGTGAGATTCTGCATTTCTGGTTCGGGTCGTTCCGAATCATGGAATACTCGCAACCTGCCGTATCAGGCTGCCACCGCGGCTGCGTACGGTTTGCCGTACAACGATGCGATGAGAGCCATCACAGTTTACCCAGCTGAGATTCTGGGCATTGCGGATCGCGTCGGCACACTGGAGGTAGGGAAAGACGCGACCTTGTTCGTTTGTAATGGAGATCCGCTGGAGACGGAAACGCAGGTTAGCGAAGCGTGGATTCAGGGCGGAAGGTTGACTTGACCAGCCGACACACGCAACTGTTTGATAAGTACTCTGAAAAGTATCGACAGCTCGGCGAGCAGCGGTAGGCGAGGTGTCGTCCCATAGTAGACTTCGCCACCGGGTTTATCCCGGTGGAACCAGGCCTTTGCAATACTTCGGCTCCAGTTTGCGAGTTGATAGGTAGTGCAAAGTTTTAAACCACCGGGGTAAACCCGGTGGCGGAGGAAAGAGATTGTGGACGACATCCGCCGCTTCATCGGATCTTTGTCACAAGCTGACGAAGTTTGTGATCATAGATGACGACTCCCTTGGGCTGTTGTTTAATCAGTTCCATAATCGACAGCACGTCCTGATCGTCAGCCGGAATCGCAAGTTCAGCCAATCGATGGGCGACCGCTTTTCGACCACAGTGACGCCCCAGAACAAGTTGCAACTCACCTCCACCGACGACTTCGGGACGGAATGGAAGATAGGTGTCCGGGTTCTTCAGCAGTCCGTCCTGATGAATGCCGGCTTCGGTCGCGAAAATGTTTGCTCCGCCAATCGGCTTCATGCGAGAAATCGTCACGCCCGTCAGTTGCGAGACGAGCTGACAGAGCGGGGCGAGTTTTGAAGTGTCGATTCGAAATCGTCGCTGATATTGATCGCCATGCATCGCCAGAGCCATGACGACTTCTTCGAGCGACGCGTTGCCGGCTCGTTCGCCGATTCCATTCACTGTGCACTGGACGACGTTCGCACCTTCCTCGATACACGCCAGAGTATTTGCGACGGCGAGACCAAGATCATTGTGGAAATGGACCGCAAGCAGAGCTCGATCAAGATTAGGAACCCCATCCTGAATCGCTTTGATAAAGTCGGCGGCCTTGCGTGGTGTCAGCAGTCCGACGGTATCGGGGAAACCCACTGTCGTGGCTCCGGCATCGATCGCTTCTTTGTAGCATTGGCAGAGGTAATCGACTTCAGTGCGGCTGGCATCTTCCGGGCTGAAGGCCACGATTCGAAATTTCTCTGCCGCGTAGCCAACTGTTTCTGAGATAATCCGGAGGATCTCGGAGCGACTGCGATTCAATTTGTGAACACGATGCAGAGGACTGGTACCGCAGAACAGGCTGACTCCCTTCTTATGCAGAGGATTTCCGTCCAGAGCTTCGGCCGCGATATCAATATCCGAGCGAACTGTTCGGCAAAGTGCCGTCAGGACTGGTTTCCGGATGACCCCGACCATCATGCGAATCGCTTCGACATCGGCCGGCGAACTGGCCGGAAAACCGGCGTCCAGTGAATGAATTCCAGTCTCTTCGAGCGCTCGTGCGATTCGCAGCTTTTCGTGGGGTTCCAGAGTTGCACCCGGCATTTGTTCGCCATCACGAAGCGTGGTGTCGCTGAACAGCACGGTCCCGCTGCGTTTGTGATGGGAGATGATCGTGTGCCGAACCTTCGCGGCGATCTGGTCCGAGATTTTCTTCAGTACAGGATTTTGGAGCATGGAAAATTCCAGAGGAACCAGACATTGTGCAAACAACGGGGCATCAGAAGGGAAACGCTGAATCGGGAGAGTTACGCGACGAGTCACGGTCGCGTCAAGTCACGAATCAATCCACCGGCCGTTCCGTACCGCAGTTTTTGCCGGTTCATCGGGCGTCACGACGCACCCCGAGGTGGTGATGGCATATGTGGAACTTTCGGAATCATCGATTCTTCCGGCTCGATCCGCAAAATCGAAACATTTTCACAAGTCAACGGAAATGATGGATCGATATCAGGAAGGACGCTGGTACATCGGCGTTCAGTGTCTGGATTTCAGTGTCAGGGCACAGCCCGATCCAGAATCTGACAGGCAGGATTGCACTCATGAAAACTCCCACTCTATTTTCAGGGAAGAACTCAATGCAGACGTTTCGCAGACAAATACGACGAGGGGTCGTGCTGACGGCGATCTGCTTGATGACGCTTTCGAACAGCGGATGTACGCTGACCGGCGGCTTCATCGGAGTCATGTGGGAGTCGATGCTCTTCTGGAAGACGCTTCCTGCGGTCCCGGTGCCAGCGCGTGCCAGTCAGTTGATGGAAGACAAGCTTCACGAAGATGAACGCTATAACAAGGTTCCTGTGCTGGATCCCGTTGAAGGTGACGTTTTCTGCGTTGACCCACCCAGCGAGGACCAGGTGATACGAGCACTGCCGGAAGACGGAGCAGGCGGGTTTGCCTTCTTTCAGGAAACTCAGCTGAACAATGTAAGAATTGTGGTTGAGCCGCTCGTCGACCGACTCGACGAATGCAAGGTTTATCCACTGGTTGGACCATGTCGTCTGCACCATTGCCACTACAAGTGCACGATTTACTATGACAAAACAATTCGCTCCTACTGGCCAGTTCCGTTCACTCATGTGGATCAGTCGGAAGAAGTGGTCTACATTGACAAGGATCATCTGATTCGCTGTGCCGGACCAACGGTTCAGTAGTCATCAGAGACTCCCAGCAGACTCAAGCCCGGCCTTTTCAGGTCGGGCTTTTTTGTTGGCCGGTCACAATTCTGCCTGAGAGTCATCGCAGACGATCTGTGGCGCAGATTCAGCAGGATTTCAGGGCAACGAAAAGATGTCGTTTGGCTCAGTGAAGTCCTCTCGTTCTCGTTTTTGGAACGAGCGTACCTCTGAATCTGCTTTCATGGTGGCTGATTCGCTGACAAACGAACGAAACGAGGCGTCTGGAAGCTCCATGCTTTCGCGCAATTCCGTTTCCTCGTTGCCATCAGAATCAGACCTTGCTTCAGCGTCTGCTCCTGAAGATGTGCTGCAGCAGACGATCGTAATCCACGAGCCGACCGAGGACGACGAACCAGAGATGGGGCCGGTCGTCGCCGCCCTGACGTCCGCATCCGCCGTGAGTTTCTTTTCCTCAGCGACGTTTCACCTGCTCACATTCCTGACGGTAGCCGTGGTCTCACCTTTGCTGGGGTTAGATTGGCTGCTGCCCACGGAAGAGACTCAGCCACCGCTGCAGGCTGCACTGGGTGACGAAGACATTATGGATGATGCAGCTGCGTTCGAATTTATCGCGGACATCAGCGACCAGTTTGAAAAGCCGGCAAGTAATCTCGAGCAATTAGCGGCGGAACTTCAGCGTTCCGAAAACGGGACTCTGCTCACTGCTCAGGATGAAGTCTGGAAAAGTATTCTTGGCAGCAAAGAGAATGATCCCACCGAAGATGGCAGCGGAGTGTTATTGAAGGTCCCTGAGTCAGGCCTGGCGGTCACGAAGGGCAGCTTTACCGCGTTTACAATTCCGGCGAATCCTAAACCTCGCGAAGTCTATTCCATCGTGATTGAAGTTCGGTTGCCAGACGACGTCAAAGAGTTTCGAGTCAGCGACCTGGTTGGCGAAGTTCGTGGATCGGATAAGTACACCCAGAAGATTCCCTATGACAAAGATGCCCCGTACGCCGCAGGGTATCCCATCGAAAATGCCGGGATCAAAGTTCTGAACAACTCCACAGTCCTTCAGGTGGAAAAGAACCGGGTACAAATCATCGTGAAAGTTCCCGGAGCAGCGAGGATGGTCAAGGATGTGATCCGAATCCGCTCCCGAAAGCTGAAAGAAGAACAGGAACTGACGCTCGTATTTGGGGTTCCGGCCAGTACAACTCAAAATGAAAAGACCGAGGACCGTCAGAGCAACAAGAAGTCTTCGGAGGATGATGAGGAAAGTAATAGCAAAGACGAATAGTGATGTTGGCCTTTGCGTGATTTCGGTTCTGCACGAAATGAAGTGTGCAGTTCTTCAAGGCGTGTTCTGTCGAAACAGTATCGGCCGCAGCCAAAGCGACGAAACGATCACGACATAATGATCCTGACGTTAAGACTTTCCACTATGCGATTCGGCCCGGGAGGCCTCGACACAGCAGCCTGAGGCAATGCCTCAGGTGGCGTTACACCGACAAGGAATCTGCCCCGAATGTGCCTTGAAATAGCTTGTGGAACCCATTCAGGGTTCATTTTGGAAAGACATTTTCCTGAGGCGGCGGTCATCCACATTCGTGGACTCCCTTGCCCCTGGCTATGTTGTGGGAGCCTTTCAGGCTCAATCGCAATGGATCAATCGCAGACAATGAACGCTTAGTGCTCTGCTCGCACTTCATTTCGCACAGAGCCGGAGTTCTCCCTCCGGAGCGGCCTGCGCAGTCTCCCCGAAGGATTTTCGTGCTGCGTGGTTGATACGTGTTAATTCGCCGAGCGACTGGTGTCGGCCGCCGTTGATGTTTTGGTCGATGGAGTCGTTTGATGTGGTTTGCAGAGCGGGCAAGCGGCCGCCGCTGAAGAGTCCTTGTGGGACAGATTTGACGCAAAGGCAATGCCTCTGGCCGTCGTCATCAGTCCGGTGACCAGAACGCTAATCCCTGCGATACGAATCAGACGGCGGCGAATGTTAATTGTGGCCATCGAGAGGCCAGCTCCTGTGATGACCATGACGGGGATTGTTCCGAGTCCGAAACACAGCATGATCAAAACACCCTTGCCCACATTCCCGGAGCTCGCGGCCAGGGCCAGAAAACTGTAGACCAGGCCGCACGGCAGAAATCCGGTCAACAGTCCCGCGATGAAGACACCGATATTCGAGCCGCCTCGAAAGAACTGACTGAACACGGTCGTGGTCACACAAGGCAGGTTGGAACGCCGACGGACTCGCCACTTCAACCAACCAGCGGCATTCAGGCCCTGGACAATCAGCAACAATCCTGCCACAACCGCAAACAGGGCCTGAGCCCAAACAGTATTGCCTTGAGATCGCAGAAACTTCGCTCCGATCGCGGCCGAGGCGACTCCAAGGAACATGTAAGTCAGGGTTCTCCCGAGACTCCAGCAGCATTGCCGTGTGATGGCTCCGGCCACTGACTTGGTCCCAAGACTCATCGTCGCCGCGATTCCTCCGCACATGCCGATGCAGTGAGCGGATCCAAAGGACGCGCCGACAAAGATTGAAGCAAGTCGGTAAGCGTCGAAAACATGGACAATCGATTTTGGTGTCAGAGTTGATTGGATTCGTCGTCACAGACTTTGGTGGAGCAGAGTCGGATTCCGGGTCGAATAATCTTGCATGAGGACCAGGGAGAACAGCATTTCGCGGCCGCTCGGCCGCGGTGTCTTCTGTTGCGGCTCCTTCGGCCGTTTTAGGTGACGCAGCGCCGGTCACTCGGACGTTTGCGGGGGGCTGTTCATGCTCCGAAGAATCATAGGGAGAATCAGCCATCAGTCGCAGCGAGTTCGTAATCACCAGCAGGCTGCTGATAATCATCAGGCCGGCTGCGACGGCGGGATTCAGTAACCCAAAAGCGGCCAGCACAACACCAGCAAAGTTGTAGCCAAAAGCCCAGAATAGATTCTGCCGGATGATTCGCGTGGTCCGACGAGCCAACTGCACGGCCCACGGAATTCGGCTCAGATCATTGCTCAATAAACACACCTGAGCCGAGTCACGAGACACAATCCGCTCCGCAGCCCATCGCAATTCCGACATCGCTGACCGCCAGAGCAGGAGCATCGTTAATGCCATCGCCAACCACCGTGAACAACGTTCTCGAATCTCACGGAGATGACGAACTTTCGCTCGGGCCGCAGGTCACATTCGATTCTCAACGGGATGCCATGCGGCGCTGGTGCCGCACGATCTCATGGTGATGATCGTCACCAGAGCAGCCCCTCGCCGCACATTCCGCTGCACTGGCAGCCGACTTCATGACAGTCCAGCAGATTGCGTCGAAGTTGTTCTATTCTACGCACGATCGCCGGTCAAAACAGTGACCGGAAGATCCAGTTCCATGCACCGTTTCACGGTCTCTGAGGATTCCGGCCGCATCGTTTCGGTCAGGAGAAACATAATTACGGGGCGAGCTGCAACCGACACTGCCACCACCGAAGCGGCTTCCTGATCGGCGATGGAGAGAGCATGAGCCATCCGGAGTCGCAGTCGAGGCGAGATATCACCGGCCGCCGTCACGAATTCGAGGCTTCCCAGCCGCATCTGCTTCCCATCGACGCTGAAAGCTTCCACGCCACCACCGGGAACCGAGCGAACATCACGCAGATCAATCGACTTGTTCCAGTGGCGTGTTTCTGACTCATTCCAGGCTCCGCGATTGACAACGGGCCATTCTTCGACGAACTGGACAACAGCCTTCGAGAACGGATGCGTGGAAGTCTTCGCCAAAGCCGCACAGAGCGGCAAAATGTCACGCGAATCATGATCATCGAGCGCACAGAGATGTCGAACCTGCGGACTGCCGGTGGTCAGAGTTCCGGTCTTATCGAAGCAGATCGACTTCACGATCGCCAGGCGTTCAATCGCTTCTCCACTGCGAAAAAGAACCTGATGTTTCGCCGCGGTGCTCAGCGCGGTCCAGACAGCAAGCGGCGTAGCGAGACCCAAAGCACATGGACAGGCGATCAAAAGCACGCTCAAAGCGTGTTGCACAGCGACGCCAATCCCGGTCGACCAATGAGCAAGCAACGTCAGCGCTGCAACGCCCGTGATCAATGGAAAAAACCACGCGGAGACTCGATCTGCCAGACGCTGATAATGTCCTCGCGACAGGCGAGCTTCCTGGAGCAATTGCAGCAGGCGGCCAAATGAACCGGCTTTAAAGACTGCGGTCGCTTCAACGATCACGTTACCATCAAGATTGACGGTGCCTCCCAACAGTCGATCGCCGGTCACTCTGGCAACCGGAACGCTTTCACCGGTAAAGACCTGCTCATCAACCGTCGTACGGCCTTCGATCAACGTACAGTCGACCGGGAATCGTTCGCCCGCACGAATCTCCAGATGGTCTCCGGTTGCGATCTCAGAACATGGCACCGTTTCAGAACCATGCGGAGTGACGCGAGTGACGGTCTCCGGCAACAACGCGGCCAATTGATCCAATGCCTCCGTAGCTCGGTGTTTTCCGGTGGCTTCGAACCAGCGTCCCAAAGTCACCATGACCAACACCGTGGCGCCGACTTCGAAGTAGACGGTTTCTGAACCTCGGATCACATTCACGACGGAGATCACGTAGGCCGCAGCCACTCCGGTGGCAATTAACAGATCGGTGGAAAAAATTCGCTGTCGCCAACTGATGACGGCGTTTTGCAGCAGCGGAACTCCCAGCAGTCCCAGCACTGGCAGGCTGAAAATCATGCTGAGCCATCGAAAGACTTCGAACAGCTGAACCTGAAACGGGTCTCTCTGGACTTCGTAGACGTCCAGAGACCACATCGTCATGGTGAAAGCCATGAGGTTCATCGAAAAGAAGATGGCGATTCCGAGTCGCACAATGGTCCAGCGAACAGCGCCTTCGCGACCTCGTTCCTGAGTGATCGAGTGAGCCATCCGGCAGCCGAAACAGCAGTAAACGTCGTCGCTGCCTGAGGCTTCACTGCCTGGCGACCTGACCTCTGACGTCGCGGGAACAGACGTTCGGGCTCCAGCAACAGGAAGTCCGCACCAGGTGCAGCACATCGTCGCTTCAGACGACTCCGCGCTGGACTGGATCGGACTTTCTGCTGTGATGGAGGACATTGTCATGGGGGCAGAACCAATTCAACCTGCATCGCCGGAAAGAAATACCGGATGATGTAGTAGACCGTGCCAATCCAGAAGCCGAGCCAGATGACTCGAACGTACCACGGAATTTCGTTTCCGCGATAATAGTGAAAAACGTGTTCCTGCTCCGGCGTTGTGTGTTCGGTACCACCGGAAGTTTGCGTATCAGACATTTCGATCCAGCTCCCGTTCATTTTCGAGCATAATGTACTTTGGCTGCTCCAGGTCGCGGAACATCCCATTTAGAGCGGCCCACATCAGCAGGCAGAAGAATCCCAGACTGGCCAGCAGGTAGTTGACCACGGGGGTGATTGCGAAGCCGCCGCTGTCACTGACATTCCTGGTCAGTGTAATCAACTCACCAAACTTCATGGCAAAACCAAGGAGGCTTGGAATGAGAATGATTACGCCGAACACAATCGTAATTGTCCATGCACCAGATCGATTCATCGGACTACTCTTTTCGTTAATTCCGGCGAGCGGCAGGGCGTCAGCCCTCGCGCGGTTATCACCGTATATTCTTTGAATGAACTATTTCGGAGCTTCCGCCGGTGTGGATTCGTCTGGTGTGGCTTCAGCTGGCGCTTCCGCCGGTGTGGCTTCGGCTGGTGAAGCTTCTGGCCGAGCAGCTCCTTCAACCGCAGGTGCTGCGTCGCCCGCTGGCGTTTCTGCAGCAGGCTCAGCTTCTTCCGCCATGCCCTCTTCGGCTGCGGCTTCGCCATCGGCCGTTTCTGCGTCCTCTTCCGCAGGTTCAGGCCGGGCAATGCCGATTCGACGTAGGCTTCGTAGTACGGATAGCTCTCCCGCCATGAGCCCAGCCACTGGACGTGGTCATGATCGCGAGGCCTCTCGCATTGGGTTTATCCGCAGATCCATCGAAGAACCATGGATACTCCGGCATCGGAGATTCCTGAGACAGGCTGTCCGGCTTATAAAAAGTGACCGCATGCCAGTCGTTGGATCGACGTCCACCTTCGCGGCAAAGATCCGGACCGATTCGACGAGTTCCGAACAACACCGGACGCTGCAATTCGTTCTGGTATTCGGCTGAACGTGACACCGGTCGAAACGTTGTTCTTCATTGGCAACCGGGCGGACGAACTGACTGCGCAGTGCCAGCAGCTCGCCCACATAAATTCAGGGTTCTTCCGAAGTGGTCAGCGGCAACACTTTTCGTTCCACCACGCGTCGTGCTTCGGCTTCGCCGCCTGGAGGTTTTCCGAAAGCCGCTTCGAACGATTCCGATAGCGACGAGCTGGATCTTCGAACTGATATCTCAGGTTCGAATTGATGAGCTCCGCTACGGTTTTTTCCGGCATGTCGTTGTACATCAACCACGGAACAAGAGCGTCTGAAACAAAGGCGAGCACGAAGAAGCCCACACCCGCGATGTAAAAATTTCGACTTGCTTTCAAACATGGTTCTTTACCAGTTCTCAGGTTTGCCGGTCGTTTTTTATTAATGACCGAAACACGCGACATGCTGTTTCGGGGAGGATCAGTTATTGATTGCAGATTTTGGACTTGAATCCGTGTTGGCCTTAGCAGACTGTTGATCTAGTCACTTCATCAGCCGCAGGGCGTTAGCCCCCGGTTGTTTTTCGTGCGATTCAGCTGCGAAAACCGGACACTAACGCGTTCCGACTAATTAATTCAACAGGCTGTTATGCCTTCGCCGGAGCTGAGCTCAATGTCTTGAAGATGTTGGTGATCAGAGCAATCAAACCGCCAAACATCGCCAGCCCTGCCACAGTTCGCAGAGCCCAGAATGGAACAGAGAATTCCGTTGAAGCATCCCATGGTTCAAGGCTTGCCCACGACCAGCCCTGAAAGACGCCCAGCAGTATCAGGTCTGCCGCCATCACGGCAAGTCCGATCGTTGAAAGCCAGTAATGCCATTCGATAAGTGACTGGCTGGCCCATTCGCGTTTCAGCAGTCGAGGGAACAGATACGTCATCATCCCCATGATCCACATCGAGAACACGCCGAACATCACCATGTGAGCGTGCCCGACAACCCAGTCACTGAAGTGGATGATCTTCTGGAATGTCAATGTGACCTGGAAAGAACACTGCAGACAGGTCAGGAAGTAGAAAACCATCCCCGTGTAGAAGTATCGAACTGGCAGATTCGTCTTGACGATGCTCCAGTTCCCCCAGATCGATCCGAAGAAGTTAATGATCACCGTTGTCACAACTAGTTCCACAGCAATCGTCGAAACGACAGCTCCGTACTGCAGAAACATCGGGATCGGTGTGTAGAGGAAGTGGTGAATGCCCTGCAGAGGATAGAAGAATGCCAGGCCCCAGAAGCCCACCAGTGACAGACCATGGCTCCAGATCGGCTTCTTAATCAGAATCGGCACAAAGTAGTACATCAGACCCCAGCCCAGCGGCGTCACAAAGAGACCGACAAGGTCATGGATGAACAAACCACCGACAGCTCCGGCACTCGTTCCTGAAACGAAGTACTCAGGAATAAAGTTGCCCATCGCGTAGGTGAGGAATGTCCAGATAAACGCGGCGAGGAAGTACCACAAGGTGACGTACATCGGGCCTTTCATGCGGGCGATCGGCGTCATGAAATTGATCGCCACCAGCAGCAGCCCCACCTGAGCCAGAGGGTCGATCCAAACCGGCGTTTCACCCCACTCGAGGCCCTGAGCATCCCCGATCAGAATGCCGACAGCGGTTGCTCCAACGACAACTTGCCAGGCGGCGAAGATGAACCACGACAATCGGCGATCCAGCACCGGTTGCAGCGTCAGTCGAGGAATCGCCCAGTGCAGGCATCCAAGGAAGCCGTTGGCCAGGAAGCCATAGGCCACCGCGTTGGTGTGAACCATTCGCCATCGGCCGGAGAAAATAATTCAATCCCGGCAAACGGGTTATGTCGAATCAGCTGCAGGTAAACGAGCAGCCCGGCCAGCATCGAAGTGGTCGGGAACGTCAGAGCAGCTCCGAAAAACCACTTGATGATTTTCTCGTCGACCAGCTCATCGTGAGTATAGATGCTTTGAGTTTTTGGAATCGTTAGCGTTTCCGCTATCGGTAAATGCTCGAAAGTAAGGTTGTTGATTCTCTGGTTATGAAGCCGGTTGCAGCGTGACACGCTTTCCGCGTTCGAATACCATTCTTAATCTGTAGGTCGCTTGTAAGGGACATAGGCTCCGAACGGTCCCATCAGGGCCATCGACCAACCGAAGACGATGTGAGTTGCCAGAGCGACTCCACCATGGGAGATGAGTTCCGTCTGTGATCCAGCCACTCCAAACAGCGATGGCTGCAGCCAGGAAAGAATCAGGTAGTAATTCACGAACCAGACGACTGTTCCAAGATGGTGCCCTGATCAGTTTGACAGTCATCGGCCTGTCTTCGGTAAACCGTGCAATCACCGCGTGGAACACACTGCCAAGGACCATGCCGGTGCCGATGTAAAGGCAGCAGCCCAGCGCGAGAATCATGCCATCGTCGATGACAAAGGGTGATCCGCCGGTCTGATTACCCAGCGGCAGAGCTTTTTCTCCCAGCGGGAATGTCAGATAGACGCGAATGATTTCAAGCGGATACTTTCCGGCGACCGTTGCGCCGATGACGTTGAACAACAGACTCACCATCGCCGCGAAGCCACCCAGCACGAAGCCCACGGTGATGTAGTACATGCTGTAGAAACTTTGCGGTTTCCACTCGCGCGGAATATCGGTCGCTGCCAGTTCGGATTCCAGCGATCTCACCTGAGCCCGTAGCGATTCGAGTTGTTGTTGTTTGTGTTGAAGAGGATTCTGTTCCGCCATAAGTCCACTCACCTGTCATGCGGCCGATTGAAAGAGGGGTCAGGAAACTCGCGAGTCAACGTGTTAATGCAGAACTATTCTTCTGCCGCAGCTTCGGTATTTTCAGCAGGGGTTGGTTCGTTGTAAGCCTTGATCAAACCCGCCGGAATCGCTGTTCCTTCACGTCTTCGATTAGAGACGCTGAGCACGTAACTGACGAGGTTCCAGATCGTTTCCGGCTCACTCTCAAGAGCACTCTTGAAGCCCGGCATTGGCGTGCCATTGATTCCGTTCATGATACGGCGATAAATGTCGATCGGTTCCTGTCCGCCATGCAGCATGCCCGATGTCAGATCCGCGGCTCGAGTTGAGTATCCCCACGAATCTTTCCCAATGTTGTCTTTCGTATGCCCTCGTCCGTCTTCACCGTGACACTTGCTGCACCCCTTCGAGAGAAATGCAGCTCGCCCCAGAGCGATTCGTTCTTCCGTCAGCTCTGGTTCCGGTGTCAACGGTTGTGTTAACGAATGAGTCGCATCGTCCCAGCGAGTCTTCACGACGTCGACGACTTCCGGGACGTATTCAGGGTCGAGCTCTTCAGAGGCTTCTGCTTCGATCGCCAGCTGATACTCCAACTCTCCTCGCTGCGAAAGCACAATGACATAGTCCACAACAGCTTCGATCTCTTCTTTCGGAAGCAGGCGGAAGTTCGGCATTGATGTGCCGACGATGCCTCGATCCAGTGTCGCCATCAGATCTTCTCGACGCGGCTTGGTTCCGTAAGGTGTTGATGTGAACTTGAAGATGCCACGCGTGTAATCGCGAGGGCGAGGATACATGCTGGCGGCGACCGGTCCGTTGCCGTCACCATTAACACCGTGACACTGCACGCATCGCTTGAGATAAACGTCCTGCCCCAGTTTCAAATGCAGCTCGCCCTTAAAATCCGGCGCTTTTTCGCTGACGAATTTAGGACGAAGAGCAGTTCCGGCGTGTTCGACCACAGCTTTGGTGACCGCATCAGAGATCTCTGTGTCGAGCTTTGATGTCTGAGCACTTGCAGTCCACTGCACGGGCTCAGCCCTTTGGCAACCAGCAAGACAGACAAACGCCATTCCGAGATACGAAAGGTTGCGTGCTGAAATCATTGAATACATGACCTGTCACAACAGACGAGTATTTGTTCTCCAACGGCGCCTTTGAGAGTGCTCAAAGATCTTACGGCCATCGGACGACGCTTGTGACAAAGCACCGGGTGTGCCAATCGATGAGTTGCTGTTGTGACTGGTCAGAGAAATCCCGGAAACCGGACATTGCAGTCAAATCAAGAGTCATCTCGGGGAAGATTTCGGGACTGTTTCCGGCAGAAATCAGCGTCGGCTCACGATTTGTGGCATAGGGTGCGTGCTGGTTGCCGTGCCGCGTGCACACTTCGCCGCACGCTTCGCACAGCAGCAACTCGCAATGCGCGACGGATTGTCACACTCGTGCACGTGGCGGATTCGGAAGTTCGAGCGGTGCGGTCATGGGGGCTCAACGAAAAAAGGGCCGAGGAACCAGTCCTCGACCCTTTTGCTTTTGAGTAGGATGGGCATTCCTGCCCGTCGAAACCCAGTCGGACAAGAAGTCCAACCAACAGATCCGATCAATATCAGCACATCAGCGTGACATGAATACCACGACCTTACCAACTTCGACCTTGAGCATGACGTCATCGATGGTTGGCAGCGTAGTGACGATGCACTTCATCGCAGCCTTATCAACAGACAGCCATTCAGCGCTGGCGGCTGGCGAAGATTCACCGATTGTGTTGTACAACTTGCGAATATTGGGGCGGTTACGAATCGTCACGACGTCACCAGGGCGAACCATGATGCCTGGCTTGTTAACGGTCTTGCCGTTCAGCTGGAAGTGGCGGTGGACGATGCCCTGACGAGCCTGAGGACGGGTCAGAGTAAAGCCGGCACGACGCACAACGTTGTCGAGACGACGTTCGCACAGAATCAGCAGTGTCGATCCGGTGTTGCCCGCTGTTCGCTTGGCGATATCGAAGTAGCGGAACAACTGGCGGTCACGGAGACCGTAGTAGAACTTAATCTTCTGCTTTTCAGCAAGAGCGGCACCGTAGATGGTGTCTTTCTTGCGACGCTTGTGCATCCCAGGAGGATATTCTTTGCGTTCCGCAGCTTTGATAGCTCCGGCGTTCTCGTAAACATTCATGCCCAGTCGGCGGTTGATGCGTCCCTTCGGACCTGTGTAACGACCCATTTCCCTGAAAAACTCCCATACTTTGCAATCGGACTCTGCACCATCCTGCGAAACGCTCGTCAGGACCGTCACCGAATGTCCCGCAAATCAAGTTCGGGACTACGACAGGCCAACACCGCAAATCATGCGGCTGCGTGCAGAGAAAAACCCCGCGTTCTGCCATTGAGCGAAGCGGGAAACGGGAAAAGGTATCGACAACGGGGCCAATGAGCAACATTGAGAAACACAGTCGGTCCCTAAAATGCCGGGATTTCGCACCCGTGATATCAGCGTCGACTCCGGAATTTGCCAAAAACATGGCAATTACCAGTCTCACACCCCTTCAATCGCTCCAGACCTCTAGGTTTGCGTAGCGTTGGGTTCGTTGGCCGCCGAGCCGGAGGCGATAGATTTGTAGTGCTGGCGTCAGCCAGCATTTGACACGATGCGTGCTGGGTTAGCCGACTGAAGTCGACACCACGAACTATTTGCCCCCCCCACTTGCGGCAGTTGTTTATCTCTGGACGGCCAACCCGCTATTTCAAAGTCGACAAATACTCGACCAGATCTCTCAACTCCCGTAGCGTCAGCGCGCGGTGCATTTCGGGCATGGCGGATTTTGGAGCCGTTCTGTCTTCCACATCGTCGACAGAGATCGTGACAAGCTCTCCGTCAGGATGCTCGATGGTTATCGTGCCGCTCTCTTCGCTGCGGATTACGCCGGCCACAAGCTGACCAGACTGAACCACGATCGTGACGGATTCAAATCCCTTCGCAATCTTTGCACTCGGCTCCACCAGCGACTGCAACAATGACAAGCGATCGTGTCGTTTCGCGACATGATTCAAATCGGGCCCTGCATTTCCGCCAACGATCGCACTGCCCGCATCAGCGCTGCCGACCTTGTGACATCGAACACACTGAGCGACTCGATGGCCAACGAAAAGACTGCGGCCTTGCTTGGGGTTACCTCCTTCGACTGCCGACTGATACTGCGCCAGCAGGCCCCTGCTACTTTGCCGCGCTTTGAATTGATCAACAAGACTTTTGAGTTCCGATGTGTTTTTCAGCGTGGCCGCTTCGATGACTTCCAGGTGCAGGGCCTCTGATAATGTCCCGTCTGCAAGCTGAATGGCCAGCTTCAACAAGACCGTGTCGGCCTGTTCGTTTTGCACAGTCGCGAGGCTGCTGATAGCGCGCTGCCGTTCGAGCATTGATGCGGATGAGGATTGAGCAGTCTCGATCAGAAGTTCCTGAGCTCGCTCAGGCTCCCGTTTCAGCAAAAGGTCCCGTGCCTCAGCCCGCAAAAGATCAACATCACTTGTGAGAGCCGCATCAAGGCTTGCGGCGGTCTCTGTGCTTTCTCGCGCTGCAAGCAGTTTCAAGGCCGCCGCACGAACGGGAATACTTTTCGACGAATCAGCGACCCATGCCGAAAACTCTCTGTCATTGATCGGCAGCTGATGACGACTGATCAAAGCAACAAGTTGACTCTGAAGAGTATCCGGTGTCGACGCCAACAACGATGGCAATTGCGTCGCCAGAACTTCTCGGCAATAGACAATAACTTTTTCATCCCGTGCTTTCACCGGGCGCCAATAGCCCGTCACGCGATCCCTCTTTGACGGTTCAGCCCAGTCGATCAAGGCTTTTAACGCCTCCTGACGAACCGCAAAGGAACAGAGTGAACTCTGTGACAGCGCAAGGACTCGTTCCAGGTGAACGGTGTCTCCCAAACGAAAATTGGCGTTGATGATTCTTCGCAGCAAGGAATCGGGCAGCGTGCTGATCATCAACGGGCCAGTGCTGTCAGCGGGCGTCTTCTCCAGCAATTCTGCGAGGTTTGTCGTCGCGTTTTCCAACGGTAAATCGTTGATCGCTCGCGCGGCCTCCGCCACGATCTTAAGATCTGTGTCGTTCAGAAATGAAGTGATCACCTGCACATCCGCTTCGTCGGGAGAGTAACGTGGGATTTCATCGGCCTTGGTGCTTAACCACTGCTCCTGCGGCTCGAACAGCCATTTGCGAACAGTCAGCAACACGGCCATTCGGATTTGCGGATCCTTGTCGGCCGCGTAGCCCAGCAGAGCCGAACGATCTTTGGTTCCCGTCAAAGCCATAATGCCGGCGTGTCGCAGCCACGGATCTGAATCGCCGTTGGCTCGCAACATCTCAATCACATCTGGCAGAGCCGCAGCATGCTGAATTCTCCCGACCGCCAGCGCGGCGAACATGCGAACTCGAGGATCCGCATCTTTTAGCTTTTCAGTGACAACTTTGGCAGCGGGTTGATAACGAAGATCTCCCAGAGTTCGCAGGGCCTGAGCACGCAGTTCGGCATGTTCATCGTTCAGCAACCGTGTCAAAAATTCCGCGGCCTCGTTCTCCTGAAGCATAACTCGCCCTGACAATGTTGACGTGTCGACATTCGTCGTTGCCCCCAACGCGATTCGAGAAGCGTTCGCGGCGATTTGTCCCAGTCCCCAGATTCCATGGAGTCGCTTCAACAAAGAATTCCTGGCCGAAGTCGCTTCGGCAAATATTGAAGTTGATGCTTCTCCCTGCGCCGCGAGAGCAAACTGTGCTCGCTGACGAATTCGCTGATCAGCATGTCCCAGAAGATCGGATAAGCGTTCCGGTGGCAAACTTCTGATACCTGCTCGCATCAACGTTGTTGTTTCCGTAACGACATCTGCCGATTGATTCGCTGGATCGGTGACACGATAGATACGTCCGCCGGAAGAGCCCCCACTCCAGATGAGATTCACGAAATCCGACACGTAGAGTCGCCCGTCGTACCCGAACTCGCAATCGGTCGCGAACACAGGCTTCAGAAAATCATGCTCGTCAACAATTTCAAATCCGGCACCGCGCGGCACGATGGAAAAAGATTCAATGCCACCATTGCCCGTATAGTTACACAGAAAGAAGTGGTGGTCATAACGTTCCGCCAGCCCCGTCCCCGGATAATATGCGAAACCCGATGGCCCGGCGCCCAATTTTCCAACCGGAGGCAGCAACCGTGCCGGTCGATCATCGGTAACCATGGCAGCCGTTGTTGCGACGGAAGGATCCTGCGCAACGCTGGTGGCCGCAGCATGAGATTCCGGTAAATGCCACATCTTCTCGGCATGCCACGGACCAGTCAGATAAGGTTCCGGCAAACTCTGAAACGACATGTTCCAGCCGCTGTTCCCGCCTTCGATCACATAGACCAGACGAGAATGATCTCCTTTGTCGCAGTTATTGTCGGCGGCAAACAGATTGCCATATTTGTCGAAGATGATCTCCTGAGGATTCCGAAGTCCTCGCATCACAACTTCCATTTCGCTTCCGTCCGGCAGACAGCGAAAAATCGCCCCGGTGCGAGGACCGTGCAGAGTTCTGCCGTCGCGAGTTTTCAAATGAAACCCGCGATCACCGATTGAGAAATACAGCTTGCCGTCCGGGCCCCAGCAAAGACCATGTAGATCGTGGCCCAGAAATCCCGCGTTAACGCCGAAGCCAGACTGCAGGACGGTACGTTCGTCGGCCACCCCATCTCCATCGGTATCACGAAGACGCCACAGATTTGGGATGCAAGTGAAAAAGATATCTCCGTCTGCAGCCATCACACCAGCCGCCATCCCATCCAGAGTTCCGTTGAATCCCGGAGCAAACACCGTCGACCGATCCGCACGGCCATCGCCGTCAGTGTCTTCGACGAGCCGAACCTGGTCGGCCGTTTTGTTGAACCATTCCATGCCGCCTTCAAATTCAGCCGCCCACTTTTCATACATGCGAAGACGATCGTCCGTCGTCTGCAGTTGGAGATCGTCCTCGAGCAGAAACGGGCGAGTTCGATTTTCTTCGGTCCCCAGATTGAAACGATACTCTTCCGCCACGAACACTCGATTGTGCTCATCGAGACCAATTGCCACGGGTGAAGCCAGCTTCGGCTCAGCTGCGAACAGGTCAACAGTCAGCCCCGCAGGAACTCGAAACGCCGCCATCTGCTTTTCGGCCGCGTCGGTCCCGTCGGGTAGATCCTGAGAGTAGGCAAGTTCCGCCCGAACAAAGGCCAACAGCAGCATCGACATTGGCAGAAGGCGTTGGAAACAAATTCTCACAGGGCAACTTCCTTGAAGATCAAGCAGGCAGTAAACGGATCGACTAAGCGTTCCGGTAGGGTGAGGGTTCACAAGCAGTTCGTCAAGGACCGTGAGTTGATGTCTCTGGTCCGCCGGTCCGACAGGGTGCGTCGCGGAATTCGGTAGATCGCCACGAAGTGCAATATCGGGAGGGCGAGGCAGCGAGGCTCCTGCCGAGCCGTGCGTTTCTGCAGTGGTTGTAGAGCTTGCCCTCCCAAGTTCACAATCATCCGCGACTCCCCCCCAATGGACGGTTGCAGTCGCTGGACCTGAGTCGGGCGAAGGATCGGACGTTCGTGTTGATGATGAGCGTTTTTGGCCTCGCGTGAATCATTCTGTTTTCTCCACAGGGGCAGATTCTACTGTGGGAGTCGCGGGGAATTCTTTGACAGCCTGCGTCACTCGTTCCGTCATCACCGGGTGCAGCAGGATCAGATACTCGAGCCAATCCTGTTTTGAGGGCTCATGTTTTCCCCAAAGCGTCGCGGTCGCAAGTTGATTCACACTGACAGGACCTGAATCACTTAAAAAGCCCCCATTGTCGGGGGCCTGCAAGTCCGGCCAAATCAGATGAACCGGCGGCCGCGAAGGTCGCCTGAAGCCGCCCAATCTCACACCGGCGTTTTCTTTAGAAGCAGCGGCAATTGTTGTCGCCTGCGTCTGGATGCGATCAAATGTTCCCTGAGTCGCCCTGAACATCTGGTCGAGATGAAGTTTTGCTGACAATCCCTTATCAAGCTTCCAGGAATGGTTGAGCAGCGACAAAACCAGAGAGTTTTCGATGACTGGGATTTCCCTGACATAGCTTCGCCTTACTTCGATCTGAAGCGTCTGGTACAAAGGGCTCTGAGTGTCAGTCGCGGGAATTGAAAAATTTGTAAATGGCTCTGCGGTCTTCACAAATTGTGTCATCATCGAACGATCTTTGGCTAATGCGTCCAGTCGCCGATTCAGGGCATTCGTAACCTTCTGCTGTTGTTCAGCATTCAGCTCTGTGCTATTCGCCAGAATGATCGAGGCCTGGATGACCAGAGAAGACGGCGTCTCATCATTTCCCAGAGCCTCGATCGCTCGCCGAATCACTTCCACCTTAAACTCCGTTGGCCAGATTTCGTGGTCGCCCTCACCAGTACGATGGACCAGCGGCTGGCTCAGCCACCACGAGACTGGAAGTTGCGGGCTGACTTTCAGAATGCCCACGACCCGAACCCGAAACGCTTCTGTTGTCAGCTCGTAGCCGGTTTGTGCAATCATGTTTCGGAGCGCATCCGCCGCTCGAATTGAATCCTGGTCGATCTCCTCACCTTCGCCAGCTGGCCGAGCAAGCCGCTGTTCGGCCCATACGACAAAGGGCTCGACCTCCTCCACACCAAGATTAATGGATCCCGGCCTGTAGGACTTCCAGAGTCGTGCTCGCCACGCCGTTTCGCCGGCTTCAAATTCTGCCACCCAGCGACTGCAGAATTTTGGCCCCGGCAAAGTCGTTCTAAGCAATTGCTCTGCGAACCAGTCAACCGTGCTGTCGCTTCCAAGGCTGCCGCTTCCAAGGCTCGATTCACCGTTGAGGCCTGGAACAATCTTAAGGACTACGTCGGCAATCTTCTCGCCGTTCTCACTTGTCGCCAACGCAGAACAGGCTTCAAAGGCGGTCTTCAGCCCCGCAGCACTCTTTTCTCGGCTCAGCATGTCCAGCCAGTGATCGAGCGGTTTGCCATCATAGAGAGGAATCTCGGCCTGTGTGATTTCACGGTCCATTTCGCGCTTAGCGATGATTTCCCGCAGGTGCATCTGACGGATCTCAATCTCCTGCTTGAGTTCAAGCACCTGGGGATGATTCGCCCCCAGCCTCGTTTCCAGGAGTTGACGTTCGACATCGAGCTCAAGGAGCTTGAAACGTATCGCCTCGACTGGATCCGCGGGTACACTGATCTCGCTTGAACTCAACCGAGATGGCAACGGTATTGCTGGTGCAGGCTCAGGCGAAGCGGCCGTCTGCTGAATTCTTGCCACCACCGTTTCCCCGCTTCTCAGCGTGAACTGGTTGTTGACGATCTCCATGCCATCACTCGCACCATCAATAATGATTTCGTACTGATCGGCCTGAAGGCGAGTCGACGTTGTGCCATGTGAAATTTGAAGACCCTCCAGGGGCTTGCCATTCTTCACGAGTTTGACTGTAACGTTATCGACCTCGGATTCGATGATGAGCTGACCTTTGCTGGTTTCCAGTTTGATCAAGATCCCGGCGATGATCAGCAACGGCAGCGAAACGGCGAAAAGCAGTCGGCGAATGGGATTACGTCGGCCTCGGTCGACCTTTGCGGGCTGAGGTGCCATTGCAGGCGGCGCAACAGAAGCAGTCGCATAAGGAAGAAACGCTGGAACATCATCGAAGGGAGATTTCCGGACGGGCTCAGGAGCGGAAGCGGCCCTTTGTTTCGCCTGTTCGAGCAGTTCGACGAGCCCCGATCCTTCGGCAAAAGGCGCAAGCTGCTCGGCCACATGAGCCGCGCTGGCCGGACGATCCTGCGGATTTCTTGACAGCAACGAAGCCACCAGCCGCACAAGTTCTGTTGGAGATTCCGGGCATAATGTATCCAGCTTCGGCGGTTGCTGAGTTGCCAGCAGTCGCAATTTCTCCAATGGTGACTGGTTAGGAGCAGCCGCCAGTGGCGGGCGACCACAAAGCAACCGAAAGAGCGTCGCTCCCAACGCATACAAGTCAGCTCGATAATCCACACTGCCGCTCAATTCTGCCTGCTCCGGCGCCATATAATCGAGCGTTCCCATGAGTTGCCCCACGGTGGTTAAATCGACGCTGGCTTCATCCCAGACACTGAGTTGGGCCAGGCCGAAATCCAGAATTCGGATACGACCGGATTCATCCAACATCAGATTTGAGGGTTTCACATCACGATGTACAACGCCTTCGGCATGAGCACACGACAATCCCATCGCGACCTGCCGAATCAGTTCACAGGCATCCGCAACGGGCAGCCGGCCCATCAGTCTGGCAAGTCGGCTCAGATCCAGCCCGGGCACATACTCCATCACCAGGAACTGAGTGCCATCGATCTCACCCGCATCGGTTGCAGCCACAATCGAAGGATGATTCAGCCTGCCGACGACTCGAATCTCCCGTTCGAAACGAGCTCTTACGTCGGAATCTTCGCCGGACACCAGTGGCAGCAGCTTGATCGCGACCTGTTTCCGAAGCTGTCGATGAATCGCAAGATAGACGGCCCCCATGCCGCCACGTCCGAGTGGCCGAATCAGATCATAGATCCCCAGTTCCTTCAGCGCTGGCCCCCATGGAGGCTTTACCGCGAACGCCATCGACTCCCCGGTAGCATGGATCAGTTTCTTCGCTTTCTGAAATGCCTCGTCGATCGAACTGTTCATGTTCTTGCCACTCGGCAAGTCGAGTTCGTCGATCTGTAGCTGTTCAATCCGCTGTTCGTTTCCTCCCGAGTGCCCGACAGTGGATTGCAGAGACTGCAGCAAAGTCTCGGGATGACTCTCGAGGCTTTTTAACGAGCGATTGCAAAGGTCGCAGGACTGCAAATGTGTGTCGATATCTGCGGCCTGAGCCTCCTCAATCCAGCCAGCGAGATACTGCCGCAGTTCCTCGCAGGACGGGCAGGAAATTTTTGATACAGGGGTCACGGGCTCAACCTTTGGCATAGGAAAAATCCTTCGTCACTCAGTCTGCGACATTTTGTCTGGAATTGCGACTCCGGTAACCAGAACGTTTCCCGCGTGACAGCATTTTTCGAACTCATAGTCGCGATTGACAATAGACTCACTTTTCCATGAAAAGAATTCCTTGCGGCAACGCAAAAACCTGAACGGCGGTCAGCATTCGAGGAAACACTTGCTGTCGTCTGCAACGACGTCCTACACTCACGCGATGACAACAGAGAACTCCAGCCAGATCACACGGTCAAGTCTGATTCGCCGAGCCAGCGATCGGGATTCGGGGGCGTGGTGCGAAATCGTGGATCTTTATGGTCCACTGATTGCTCATTGGTGTCGTCGATGTGGGCTTGAAACACATTCGACGGCAGACTGCGTTCAGGAAGTTTTTTCGTCCGTTGCAATTTCCATTTCAGCCTTCAAGCCAACTCGTTTGTCGGGTTCGTTTCGAGCCTGGCTGTGGACGATCACTCGACACAAAGTGCTGGATTGGGTGAGAAAGCAGAATGGTTTTCCTCAACCAGCAGGAGGCTCAACGGCTATCGCAAGGCTTCGAGAGATTGTCGACACTTCAACGATTCCGGATGATGAACCAACCGGCGATGAGCAGCTTCAAGGACTGATTCAACGCGCGCTGCGACAGGTTGAAGCGGAATTTGAGCCTGGTACGTGGCGAGGCTTCTGGCGATCTGTGGTGGACGGAATTCCGACTGAAATCGTCGCCGCAGAGTTGAATGTCACCGCGGCAACGATCCGTCAGGCTCGGAGCCGGGTCCTTCGGAAACTGCGACAGCAGCTTGGTGACCTTTGAAACAGAAACGGGAGAGATTGGCGCATCGTGTAACTCGCCCCGCGTTGAATCTCGAATCGTGCCGTTCGGAATTAATGCCGATCGACGACGAGAACGCGAGAGTGACTGCAGCACGTGCTTCCTGGCAGCGCTCCGGACACACGGGGACACGGACACACGGGGACACAGCTTTTTGTTGACAGGCGGCGTAATGGCTCAAAAACGGCTCAAAAACGGGGCAAAAACGGTGCCATCCACCTGTTTGACGGAAGTCTGTTGTACTGTTAGACTTCCATGATGGATTGATCTGCTGAATTTGTATCGAATGGCCGAGGAGTCGCGACATGCCACGGGTGAAGCGGACGGAGATTTGTGCGGAGGATGAGGTTCAGGCGTTTCACTTGATCAATCGGTGCGTGAGACGCACCTATTTGTGCGGAAAGGATCGGAGGTCGAAGAAGGACTACTCGCATCGCAAGGAGTGGATTCGAGCGAGGCTCGAAGAGCTTGCCGGGATTTTCGGAATCGATGTTCTGAGCTTTGCGGTGCTCAGCAATCATCTGCACGTCGTAGTCAGAACGCGACCTGATGTGGTGAAGACGTGGTCGGATGATGAGGTCGCTCTGCGGTGGTGGCGATTGTTTCCTCAGCGTCGCAATGAGGATGGTTCGGCCGCCGATCCTTCGGATATTGAACTCAATGCGATTCGCAACGACACATCGGGACTGAAGGAGAAGCGGCGGCGATTGAAGGACATTTCGTGGTTCATGAGGTGTCTGGCCGAACCGATCGCTCGTCGAGGTAATCTTGAAGACAAGGTCACCGGTCGGTTTTGGGAAGGACGATTCCGCGCTCAGGTCCTGCTCGACGAAACGGCGATCACAGCCTGCATGGCTTACGTGGATCTGAATCCGATTCGCGCAGGGATCGCAGAAACACCCGAAACCAGCGATTTCACAAGCGTGAAGGAACGCGTCGAAGATCGATCGACAGCAGCGGACGTTTCGACGCCGGATGCTCAGGATATTCGAATTGAGCATGGCGAACGAGCGGGCTGGTTGGCCCCGATCGCTCTTGAGCCGCCTCGCAGGAAGGTTCGCGAGAAATCGACTGTTCGTCGAGCCAGCAACAAGGGCTGTCTGTCGATGACGCTGGATCAGTATTTGAAGCTGCTCGACTGGACCGGTCGCCAGCTTCGAGCGGACAAAACGGGAGCGATCCCCAGGGACTGTGCTCCGATTCTCGAACGACTCGAACTGAACGCAGAGTCGTGGCTGGACTTCGTGAAGAACTTCCGCAAACGCTTCCGCAACGAAGCCGGCCTGCCCAATTCTCGCCAGTCCTTCCGCACCTCCCGCCGCCGAACGCACCGCTCCTCAGCCGCATCGTTCTGATTTGAAAGCACGATTGCAACTCACAGGCAGCGAATGAGTTGTAATGCAAAGGTGGATGGCACAAATACGCAAATACGCAAATACGTATTCTCTGCTGAATGTGAAACTTGCAAGGCACCTCTCGACGGAGCGAGAGGGCTACTTTGCTCCGCCGAGATGAGCCTTTAGACTACCCAGCGTTGCTTTGTCTGGCCTGCTGCTCCAAAACACGCATTCGCACATGGCGTTCTGCATTCTCTGTTGAACGTGAAACCTGCAAGGCACCTCTCGACGGAGCGAGAGGGCTACTTCGCTCCGCCGAGACGAGCCTTGTGGTTTTGCACTCAACGGACCGTTTGCAGCATCGATTTCCCTGAGCCCAGCTGCAACCCCGTTCTGTCCTCCTCACGGGCTGCGGCAGCCTGCTGCCGGTTTGGTACGAGCAGCCCGCTAGATTTTGCCGCCAAACCACGCGGTTTGAAAGCTCCTTATTGGCACAGCAGGTGTTCCACAGCAGGCTGTGGAACGGAAAGCTGCATCGGGCTGCAGCAGTCCAAAAACACAAAGAACAGGTGCCATGCACTCGAGGTGTGAGCTTGAGCTATCTCAACCCGAAGGAGAACACGCTTTGACGGGATAGATCTGTTCGGTCCGGTGCACGGCACCGTTCAAGTCTTCACAAGAGAAGTGGGCTGAAGGCCACGCTACGTGGGAGCGCTGGGATTCAGGCAATGAGTGACGCAAAAGGCCCGGGAGGAAATTTTTTCCCATGGCGACAGGAAGATTTTTCCGCCACCGCAACTCCCCGAGGGAGGGCCGTTAAGTCGACCTAATCAAATTCACCGTAATTCGCCGCAGAACCAGCCCAATTGCTACATGCGCAAAAACTGCCACAGATTTCGGCTCGCGAATTGCAACCTGATTCCTGCTGCCCTGCGAAATGGATTTCGCGGGAAGCGTGAATTCAGGGGCGGATTGCATGATACCGGGGCTTTACAGCGCTGCGACAGCGATTGACTCTTCGATCCGGCGCCATGAGGTTGCTTCGGAGAATCTGGCGAACATCCAAATGCCGGGTTACCGAAAGAAATTGGTGGCGAATACCACCTTCGAAACCATGTTTCCATCGCGGCAGCCAGACATCAACAACACGATGTCGTCAGAATTGCTTGGCACCGCGACAACTCGTCCGCTACATAATTTTCATCAGGGCCATCTGGAAGACACCGGCAACCCACTGAACTTTGCCTTGCAGGGTGATGGATTCTTCACAATCAAAGGGCCGGACGGACCGCTCTACACTCGAAACGGCTCCTTCTATGTTGACACCAATCGACAACTGGTCACGATCGACCTGTTGCCTGTGATGGGGCCAGGTGGTCCCATTGTTGTTCCGGACACGATCTCGACCGAGAACATCAAAGTCTCGGCGGATGGGAGGCTGTCGGCCAACGGACAGGAGTTCGGGCAGTTTGCGACTGTGAGTTTTGTCGACAACGACGTGCTGACGGCTGTTGGTGCGTCACTGTTTTCTGCTCCGGGTGACGTCGTCCCTCAGACGAGCACCGCATCCGTGCAACAGGGGCAATTGGAACTCGCCAACACTTCGGCGATCGATGAAATGCTCACACTCATCGAATGTTCGCGTCATATGGATGCGGCTCAGAAGGCTCTGCAAACGATTGCCGAGTCCGTCCAGAAGCGAATAGGGCTTAGATAAAACTATGCGAGATAACGAGTAAACGCTCACCAAAGAAGGATTTCTGATTCATGTTACGCGCTTTGTATTCCAGTGCAACGGGCATGAAAGCCCAGGAAATGATGATTGACAACACCGCGAATAATCTCGCGAACGTCAATACACCTGGCTTCAAACGCAGTCGCGTCGACTTTGCGGATATGATCTATACCAACCATCGCATGCCAGGGACATCCGTTGGTAACGGCCAGGTTTCTCCAACCGGCCTGCAGGTTGGTAACGGTGTACGTGTTGTCGCCAACAACAAGCATTTTGCGCCGGGTACCCCGGAACAGACCGGCAACACGTTGGACATGATGATTGAAGGCGATGGATTCTTCGCAGTTCAGATCGCCAACGGGGAAACTCGTTATACCAGAGCCGGTGGATTTCGAATGGACGACCAGGGACGTCTGGTGAATGGTGACGGTCATCTGATGATTCCAACGATCACGATTCCCGCCGGTGTTGATGTCAACCGCATCACGATAGGCGCGGACGGAACCATTCAGGGACAGCCAACAGGAACAGATCAAGTCCCAACGAATCTTGGACAGATCCAGATTTCCACGTTTCCCAATCCCAGCGGTCTGTCCAATGAAGGCAGTAACCTCTTTGCGACTACAGCGGCTTCCGGTCCGGCCACGGCTTCAAACCCTGGTGTTCTGGGATTCGGAACAGTTCGGTCGGGAATGCTGGAAGGAGCTAACGTCGAAGTGGTCACTGAACTGATCTCCCTGATCAGTGCTCAGCGAGCCTACGAAATCAACTCGCGAGCCATTCGTGCGGGAGATGAAATGCTTTCCACCTCAGTTGATATTGTGAGGTAAACCGATGAGCCAGCCTCTTCCACGATTCTCCGTCCGTACATTGCTGACAGTCATTGTGACTATCACGTGCAGTCAGCTGATGGGCGGAGATTTATTAACGATCGAATTGAAACAAACTGCGACCGTTGTTTCCCCTCAGGTTCTGCTGCGTGACGTCGCAAAAGTCAGAAGTCGCGCATTTTCAGATCAGATGGCCGCTGAGGTTATCGAACTCCGTCTTCTTGATCTGGCTTTCGAGGAAGAAACGATCAATGCTCAGTCCATCAGAACACGCATTGTGTTGGCGGGCTGGTCTATCGACGACATTCGGATTATTGGAGCGAAAGAAGTTCGAGTTTCTTATCATGAACCGGAACCCCTGACGGATACAGAAATCGAAGACGCTGCCCTCGAGGCGGCCTTCGCTGTGATCGGCGGCGACAAAGAAGACATTTCCGTCAAACTTCAGGGTGTCTTTGTCCAGTCTCTTCCGCCAAACATCCGCGATTTGGATGGGCTTATGGCCCAGGTCACGCCTCCCCCCACGGTCGGACCAGGGCGAAATCTAATGCAGATCCAGATCTGGGATGGTGATCAAATTGTTGCAACCCGCTCAGCAGCCTTCGATGTCCGCAGGCGTCAGACTGTTGCCGTCGCAAAAGTCTCGCTGACTCGCGACAAACCCATTGATGAACAGTCTGTTAAGTTCGAACGGCGTTTCGTTTCAGCCACTCTGGACGAACTTGACGCATCACAGGTTTTCGGCCAGCGAGTTCGCAGCAACGTTGTCGCTGGCACAATTCTGCAGGCCCGGGATTTCCAGACAACTCACTCCGGGGCACGAATCCTGATCAAACGAGGAGACCTGGTGTCCGCCTACACTCGAGCCGGACGACTGGAAACCAGACTCCGCAACATGGAAGCCATGCAGGATGCAGGGCTCGGCGACACGATCAAGCTGATGAATCGAGATTCTGACAACTTAGTGAGCGGCAAGGTCGTCGGCCCAGGCACTGTTCGGGTCGTCGTTGAACGATAAAAAAGGATCATCATCATGTTAAGTATTATTCAAAGATCAGCTTCCACAAGTTGCCTGATCGTTGGACTTGTGGCTGGCCTGACCTGCGACTCACAGGATGTTCGAGCAGACTCGCTCTGGAAGAAACGCGATCCGCAGCGAGCCTATCTGTTCTACGACTCCCGCGCTCGCAATGTCGGAGATCTTCTGACGCTGATTATCAGCGAAGCCAGCGAAGTGGACAACAGTGAAAACAGGTCTTTGAATAAGGACTCCAGCAATTCCGTCTCCGGAGATTATGCCGGTAGTTCCAGCGGTGGATTTGCAGCGCAGGCCGCCAGTGCGTCGCTCGACATCGCAAGTTCTGCAAAGCGAGCGTTCTCCGGCAAAGCCAACTATCAGGATTCCAGAGAGTATACAGACCAGATCACGGTCACTGTTGTCGACGTTTTGCCGAACGGCAATTTGGTGATCTCCGGGCGACGGTGCCTCAGCATCGCCGGAGAGCAGCGTACACTGGTTGTGTCCGGCGTCGTTCGCCCCATCGACCTTGGCCCCGACAACAAGATCAGCTCACGCTATGTGGCCGATCTGAAAACCGTTTACGAGGGTGAGGGTACTTCAAAACGCTTTGTCCGTCAGGGATGGCTGAGTCGCGCGGCCAACAGAGTGTGGCCGTTCTGAGGAGTGGTCAGTTTCTACGGAGCGGCCCGACCGGCTTTTGTCCGCCTCCCGCCACGTACCACGTGAAAATCAGGTCACTCGCGGAGCAAGACGCTTCCGCGTTTGAGCCCGTAGCATGAATAGCAACCGCAGCCGCTGGATTCCAGGACGCAACGAATCATGATGAGTCTTCGTCATAACACACGATGGAATATCCGAAGCATCCTGAATGTGGCGATTGTTGCCATAGTTGCGGCGATTCCTGTGTCGAGTTCTGTGGCTCAGCAAAAAGGTCCATTGGTCCGCATCAAAGACATTACCACGATCCGTGGCGAGCATCCGAATACGATTAGTGGATTTGGACTCGTGACGGGGCTTGCGGGCACCGGCGGGACAAGCCCCATAACGAAGCAGTATGCCCTGATCCTGCAGCAGAAAACGGGAAACCGTTCAGATCCTGCACTCCGGGAGAACATTCAGCGATCACAGGAAAAAACTGACAACATGTCAGTTGTTCGAGTCACTGTTGTACTGCCACCGCATGCGAAAAGTGGTCAGAAGCTGGATGTCATTGTCTCAGCCTTCGACAATGCCAAAAGCCTGCATGGTGGTGTCCTGACGGAGACGGTTCTTGAAGGTGTTGACGGAACGGTGTACGCCATTGCCTCCGGGCCCGTTTCGTTGAACGGTGGTGACTTCGGAGGTAAGGCGGCCACAGTGACCAAAAATCATCCGACAACCGGCCGCGTCCCCATGGGGGCGATTGTCGAAGAAGAGATTCCCTGTCGCATTTTTGAAGGCGATGTCTTTCAATTCCTGCTCCGCAATCCTCAATATGCGACCGCTGACCGCATGAGCAAAGCCATCAATCAGTACGCTCCTGGAAGTGCTGCCGTTATGGATGCTTCCACTGTCGCAGTTCGATTGCCATCGTCAGCCTTCGGTGACCCGTACCGATTTATTGCAGAATGCCAGGAGTTGACCATTGTTCCCGGCAACACGGCTCGCGTCGTCATCAACGAGAGAACAGGGACGATCGTCTTCGGTTCCGACGTGAAACTTTCACAGGTCGCGATTACTCATGGAAACCTGATTATCAGCACTGCCGAGACTCCTGAAGTTTCGCAACCGAATGCGTTCAGTGAAGGCGAAACCACGGTCGTGCCAAGGACGTCAGTCGATGTGATGGAACAACCGGGGGCAATCAGCGTGATCGAAGAAAATGTGACTGTCGGCGATCTGGCCGCATCTCTGAATGCACTGGGGGTGAGTCCGCGAGATCTTAGCTCCATCTTTCAGACACTCAAGGAATCCGGCGCTCTTCATGCTGAGCTGGAGTTGAAGTGATTCAGGTCTGCAGCGACGAGGATACTCAGATGACCATCAGCAATATCCCTACTGTGCCGGCCGCTGGTACTGTTAAGACAGACAAGTCAGCAGTGTCGAAGAACTCTGTGCTGAAGGATTCAGAGAAATCTGAAAAAGTCCGGAAAGTGATTGAAGAGTTCGAAGGTGTCTTCATGTCGATGATGATCAAGCAGCTTCGGGAAACGGACAGCGGAGAAGGTTTCTTCCCAGGCGATCAAAGCGATACCTACGGTGGCATGTTTGACATGTTTATGGGCCAGCACCTTGCGCGAGGTGCCCGAACGGGGCTGGAGACTTTATTCGAATCCGCAACCGCAAAAAGTCAGCTTGAGGACTATATAAAACGGGGGCAGGAAGGCCATCGACGATCGAAAGGAATCGAGGAGTACACCAATGAGCAATTCCGCTCCAACGCAGCCGTGCTGCCTGCTGCAACCTGAACATCTGCGGGGACTTCTGGTCCATGTGGATGCGGAGGAAGTGTCATTGCGAAACACAATGAAGCTTCTCAGGGATCTGCCGTTTCATGCGACAGACGAGTCAAAGCAGAGAGAGTTGCGGGTTCGGATTGAGCAGAGCCTGCAGCATGCGGCTTTTCTCCTGGAGAATCGCAGCAAGGTGATCTCCAACCTTTCCCAATATCTGGGCCTCCCGCCGGAACAAGTCTGCTTCTCAGCACTGTTGCCCTATGCGACACCTGCGGCTGCGGCTCTGCTGATTCCGGCTCGTCAACGATTGCAGAGAATTCTGGTCCAGATCAAAACGCTGGCCGGTACGGCCGCGTGGATTGTGAACGAGTCGCGACGAATTCAGCTCACGATTATGGATTCGCTGCCGGGCTCAATCAGTTCCGATCGTTATGACGCCAGCGGACAAAGGAATCTGAATCCTGCGGCTTTCCGATTTGAAACTCGTTCGTAAAAAGACGGCACCATGAGGGCGTTTGAAATTGGATTATCTTCTCTTCGCGCACAACAGCAGACGCTGTCGGTGCTGGGAAATAATCTTGCCAATGCGGCGACGCCTGGTTATCACCGTCAGCGAGTCGAACTGGATACTCGCTTCCCCCTGCGCGACGATGATCATCATGTTGGCACCGGCGTGGATGTGACGCGAATTGCGAGACTTCGTAACAGTGCCGTCGAGACGGCACTGTTACGCAATACCTCGGAGGCGGGGACCAGTCAGCAGGCTCTGGACATCAACAAGCAGATTGAATCGCTGTTGACTCCCGGCGATGCGACGATCCATGAAACGTTATCGAATTTTTCAATCGGCTGGAGAAGGCGTCAAACGCACCTCAGGACCTGACTGTACGGCAGGAGTTCCTTTCCTCGGCCGACGAACTGATGAATTCATTTAATACGCTGGACCAGAAACTGGCTTCTCTGGAGCGTGACGTACGTCTCAGTGTGGACGACGGTGTCAAAGAGGTCAATCAGTTACTGAACGACATCGCCGGCCTTAATTCCCTGATTTTTCAGACGCGAGCATCGTCCAGTGAACCAAACGATCTGCTTGATCGCCGCGATGCGATGCTGACGAAACTCACGGAACTGATCGATGCGGAATCCGTGAGCCTCGCGGATGGTCGAGAGCAGGTACTTGTTGCTGGCGGCGCGGTTGTAATCGGAAACCAGGCAGCCGCATTGCGATCACGAGACTATCGCAATGGAACCACTGGCATCACACTCAACGAATTGATCACGCCCTTGTCGCTGGGTTCGGGAAAGCTGAAGGGCATGACCACAGCGCTGAATGAAACGATCCCATCGTTTCGCGAACGCCTGCGCGATATGGCACGGGAAATCATCCGAACTGTCGACCAGCAGCATGCGCAGGGAATGTCCGATCAGGGGCCTTATTCGGTCCTGCTGGGGACTCGCGGCGTGTTTGACATGACTGTTCCGTTGAACAACAGCGGTTCAGAATTTCCGATCAACAGCGGAGATCTCTATATCACAGTCACTGAAGATGCGACCGGAATTCGTCGCACAGAAAAGGTATCGATCGACACAGCGACAGAATCCCTGACCGACATCGCCGGGAAGCTGACAGCCTTGAATGGAGTTGTCGCGACGATCGACACGGTGCGTAAGACGCTGATGATTTCCGCTGAGGGCTCGTATTCGATCGACTTCGCTGGGCGACCTGACAACGTGCCCGTTTTGACCAGTATGACAGGGACCAGCCGCCCGGAGTTTACTGGTGACTTCAGTGGCAACTCACCAGACAGCTGGAGCGTGACTTTCTCCGGAGCCGGCACAATTGGCGAGACGGCTGGTTTGACTGCGACGATCAGGAACTCATCAGGCCAGGTGATTGCAATCCAGAATATTGGTGAGGGCTACGAGGCGGGAACTCCGGTCGAAGTCCGAGATGGCGTTTCACTCCAGTTTGGTAGTGGGACAGTCGCAGCC
Organism: Planctomycetaceae bacterium; assembly: GCA_046349735.1. GTDB lineage: Bacteria > Planctomycetota > Planctomycetia > Planctomycetales > Planctomycetaceae > SXXK01. The sequence goes on along the minus strand of JAXMBU010000018.1, from coordinate 51,475 downwards.
CCGGATACATTTTCACTGACGCTGACAAATAACCCGGATGAAACCGGCATCCTGTCCGCCCTCGGAATCAACTCGCTGTTTGGCGGTTCGGAGCCGGGGCTGTATAAGGTTCGCGAAGAGCTGCGAAGCAATCCGGAACGGCTGGCCACATCCACCACCGGACAACCCGGAGATGCCATCAACCTCGCTGCAATGGCGAAGCTGCGTGATTTGCGACTGGACGGTCTCGCCGGCCGAACTTTCACGGAGGAAATCGCAGACATTACGGCGGAGTCCGGATTGATTGTTCAGGCGGCGGACAGCCGAACGACACAGCTCCAGAATTATCAGGCTCGACTTCAGGCAGACCGAGACGCGTTGTCCGGGGTGGATATCAATCAGGAAATGCTGGAAATGATGCAAAGTCAACGATCGTATCAGGCGGCCGCTCGCTTCCTGTCTACGGCCGACCAGATGCTGGACGACCTGTTCACAATAGCAAGGTAGTTTGAGTGCGTTCGTTACAGCGAGATCGCAGTGATCTTCGCTCAGAAATGACAATGGCGGGAAGCAGAAAAACAGACTCATGAATTTCCGAGTGACACAAAGTCAGATGGCCGCTACGGCTCGCAATTATCTTGCGCAGCAGTCTTCTGAGCTGTTTGTGACACAACAGCAAATCAGCACGGGGCTGAAGGTACAGCGTCCTTCGGATGATCCGTCTGCTGTGCGACGCAGTTTGATTCAGAAAGACCGTGTCGAGCGACTGGAGGCTCATGAAGTTTCCATCAGTCATGTCAAGTCACGACTCGAGCAGTCTCAGGTGCATCTGCAGGATATCAACAGCCTGCTGACGACGGCGCGGCAACTGGCAATTCAGGCACAAAACGTTACAGACGACAGTGAACGGACGGCGATCGCATCTCAGCTGGATGGTCTGTTGCAGCAGGTCACAAGCGCGGCCAATGCTTCCGACGAAAGTGGTTATCTCTTTAGTGGCACCGCAGCCAATACGCTCCCTTTCCCGGGAACGCTCAATAGCGGCGGGCAAACTGTTTACGCCGGTGCTCCGGACAATACCGGGCTTTATATCGCCGGGGATGTTGAGCGACAGGGGCTGTTGCCGGGTGACATGATTTTTCAATCAGCGGCGCGTGAACCCACGGTGATTGTTGGAAGAACCGGGGCGACTCCGGGGACAGGAACAGACACTGCCGTTGGATCCAGGCAACTGCTGGTGATCCATGATACGACGACATTTGCGCCTGGATCAGGGGTCTCAGCGGGGACAGGAACCGCCAATGATACGATTATTGGGCCCAGCGGTTCACATGTGCTGCAAATCAACGACACCAGCGGTACTGGAACCTCCGGAACAATCTCGCTGAACGGTGGCGAGGAGATCGCGTTCAATAACACAATGACAGATCTCGTTGTCACCGGCCCGCTGGGCGAAAAGGTCTACGTCAATACGACTGGCATCACAGCCGGATTTAATGGCCCAGTGAATCTGGAAGCAACGGGCAGCCTGTCACTCGATGGCGGTCTGACCACAACCGCGATCACCTTCAGCGCTAATCAACAGGTCACTGATCCCCGCGACGGAACACTGGTTAATCTGAACACCACTGCCATCCACAGCACCGGGACTGATTACGTCGAGTTTCCCGGAACATCAGATGTTTTCAGCGTCCTGCGTGAACTGCGGGATGACGTACTTAACGTTCGAAATATTCCGGTGGCCGACCGCAGTGATTCATTGACGAGACGACTGGGTGATATTGAACGAATTCAGGAACATATTCTGGATATGGTCGGCGTGCAGTCGGTCAGCCTGGAACAAATAGATCGTCTGGAATCACGGACCGGCGACTTGAAGCTCGCGGAAAAAATCGAGTACAGCAACACGGTTTCGGCGGACGTGGCAGAGGCCGTTCTGCGTCTGCAGGAATTGAACAACCTGCAACAGTTTACCATGGCGGCCGTGGGGCAGTTGCTGACACCAAACTTACTAAATTACATCCAATAACTGCATTGAGACGCTGCCATGAATAATGAGACGAAGCGGAGGATAGATGTGGCCGCGAATAGTGACTCAGGCGGCCTCTTCAGGAGGCCCCGACCTGCCAAGATCTCACGCGATGAACTGCAGGCTTTGATTACACTTCTCGAATCAACCGACACCAGCCTGATTCGATTCGGGAATGCGGTCTCAAGTCATCCGGCCGTGCTTCAGCATCTGTTGCGCGCTGCCAATTCGTCACTCACTGGCAGCGCAACGGAGATCTCTGATGCGACAAGGGCAACGCTGTATCTGGGAACTCGCCGCGTTCAGTTTTTGCTGAATACGCTGCCGCCGGAAATGATCGAAGAGGAGAACGCTGAGAAGCTGCCGACGTTGTAATTCGCTACGACTTCTTCAGTGCCGGGGCTTTGCTCAAAATACTGATCACAGACTCTCGTAAAGACGGCACAAACGAAACGCCATCGCCGCCCGAAATTGTTTCCGTACCCTTCCAGTCCGTGCAGCAACCGCCTGCTTCTCGAAGAATCGGAATCAGAGCGGCGATGTCCCAGGGTGACATCAATGGATCGATCGCCAGTTCTGCTCGTCCCGTCGCGACCATGGCATGACCGTAGCAGTCGCCCCAGCCGCGAGCAATCTTCACCTGATCCATAACACGCACGATGGAATCAAAACGACCGGTAGAGCGCCAGTGAGTTGGCTCCGTAAACATGAGTCGCGCAGAGCCAATCGACGTTACCTGACTCACGGTCGTTTTTCGTGCAGGTTGTTCACCAATCTGCCACCAACAGCCTTCTCCATCGGCGGCGTAAACGACTTCCTGTAGAGCCGGGAAGCGGCAGACGCCGGCCACCATCCGGCCGTCATGCTCAACGCCAATCAATGTACCGAACAGTGGGACGCCGTGGATGAAGGCCTTAGTGCCATCGATGGGGTCCAGAATCCAGCGGAATCCATTGCGACTGGGCACGTCGGAAAATTCTTCTCCCAGCACGCCGTCGTCCGGGAATTGCTCCGCCAGCATCTGGCGCATCAGTTGTTCGGCTCCCTTGTCGGCGACCGTTACCGGTGATTCGTCGGATTTGGACTCTACCAATAGGCCATCCACCTGATAATGCTGCAGAATCAGCTCTGAGGCACGGGACGCCATTTGGAGGGCGAACTGGAGACGGTCGGAATAGCGAGGCACGGGAATTCTCTCTTGTCAGAGTCGGATTTCGGTGAAGGCGGGCATTGTTTCGACAACTCTTCGGACTCCAAACCTTCGAATGCCAATTTTCTGGGTTTTTCCCTGATCCCGACGACCGCAGATGCTCGAAGACAGGGCATTCACTCCGCTGATCTGCGGTAATGTGAGCTCCCGGATCGTGAACATCCCTATTTATTCAGGGGTTTCGCGTTGAAGAACCTGGAGCGGGTTGTAAGAATACGCGGTTCCCGATGCGAGAACTGATCTCATGTTCAGTCGCATCCTGCGATAACAGTATTTCCCTTTTGATTTTGAATTTACTGGTGCGGCATGTTGAAGGACCGATCTCGAATTGAACGTCAGCTGACTAAAGCTCAGCAGCAGTTGTCAGCTTGTGAAACTAAGCTGGCTTCCGAAGGAGTCACCGGAAAGGCTCGTGGCAAGAATGCTGTGTGGCGTTCGTTGAATGCTGATTACCGACAGCTCAAGCGTCGCCTGAACGCGGTTGCTGCTCTTGAAGCTCGGGAAGCCGGCGTTATTCAGCGCAAGGCCGAAAAGGCTGCTGCTGCAGAAGCTGTCGAAGCCTGATAGTGCCTTCGGGCTTGCAGGCTTGAAGAATCTGGAGAGGTGGCAGAGTGGCCGATTGTGCAGCACTGGAAATGCTGTGTATCAGAAATGGTACCGGGGGTTCGAATCCCCCCCTCTCCGTTTGAAGTTTCAGAGCCCAGGCGTTTGAACGTGGCACTCACGATTCAAGTCGACTGGGCTTTTTGCTGCGCACATTTTTGTCAGGCCGCGTCTTCGCGGGACTGAAATGATCCCAAAGGAACAAGAAACATGTCATCGAGAATGCTTGAAGGTAAAGTCGCTCTGGTCACCGGAGCTGGTCGCGGGCTGGGGCGAGCCTTTGCGGAGCACCTGGCATCATTGGGCTGCAGTGTTGGCGTTCACGGAATGCGTGAAAATGGCCCGGCCGAATACGGCGAAGGCACGACCCTGACTCAGACCGCACTTGAGATTGGTCAGACTCACAGCGTAAAAACCTGTCGAGTTCTCGGTGACCTGACAAATCCCGAGCACGTGAAGCAGGTCGTTGCCTCCGTCTGTAGTGAACTCGGGCCGATCGATATCCTCGTGCACAATGCGGGTGGCGATATCGCGGCGGCGGGTGGTAAGCCCAATCCGAACGATGCTGTGAACATTAAGATTGAAGATATACGAGCCGTTTTGGACCGCAATCTTCTGAGCACAATTCTGGTTTGCCAGGAATGCTCTCGCATCATGATGCCTCGCAAATCAGGCCGCATTCTGACGCTAAGCTCGATCTCGGCATTCAAGGGAATTGCGGGCAGTTCGATCTATGCGACGGCGAAGGCTGGCGTCGTGGAGTACACGCGATGTCTGGCTGAACAGCTTCGGTCGTACAACATCAACGTGAACAGTCTCGCTCCGGGGGATACTCGGACGGGACGCTTCCTCGGGACTCGCAAAGTCGAAGATGCTCGCCTTGTCACCGACGGAACACTTGACCGTGTTGGAGTTGTCGACGAAGTGACTCGCGTGGTCGAATTCTTTGCCGGCCCTCTCGGAGCCTTTGTCACCGGCCAGGTGCTGCGAGTCGACGGTGGCTCACAAATCTGGCCAGCCTAACTGAACAGCGCCATACATACGCGAACCAAATAGAATACAAGCACGATGCGTCACCGAGTGAATGAGCCGTAATGTGTTCACTTGCCGGCGCTTCGTATTTGTATGCAGGCCGTAGATGGCATCGCCCAACCAGGAATAGCCATCCGGCTTGTGGACGCACTCGACGAAGTACATTCACAGTTCTTATGTGCCGTTCATTCGATAACAGCTGAACCGGCCTCCGACGGCCTGTGGACTCCTCCCCCCAGCCGTCGCTTCAAACGGATTTTCGCATCAGCAGAGCGAGGACCTCGAAGTGAGACGTCAACGGAAACATGTCGAAGGGGGTCAGCTCAATGATCTGATACTTTGCCGAAAGTTCCTTAATATCCCGTTGCAGGCTTGTTGGATTGCAACTGGAATACAGAACCTGTCGCGGGCGAATGGAAAGAATGATCGCAAGACTGGCAGCGTCGAGTCCTCGACGAGGCGGGTTACAGATGACCGTGTCAAAATCAGTGTTCGTCAGTTGATCAGCGGACGTGCAGTCGAGACTTCGACATTGAAACTCCGCGTTCATCAGAGCATTCCGGCGGACCGTTTCGACCGCACACGCAATGGCGTTCTCTGAAATGTCAATTCCAAGCACGCTCTGCTCGGCAGAACAAGCCGTCAGTGAAAACGCACCGACGCCACAGTAAAGATCCAAGACACGTTGAGCCTCGCTCGCCTGAATGATCCTGCGAGCCGCTGAATAAAGAGCCGTCGCCATTTCATAGTTCGTCTGCAGAAAGCTCTGGGGGCCAAACAGCAGGTCACGATTTCCGGAATCACCGACATTGAACCGAATCGGCAACATCGTAACTTCAGAAATCGCCACTTCTTCGCGGCCGCTGATCGCGGATGATCGAGCCGGTTGAATATTGACGGATATCACCGCAATCCCAGCTCGATCATGGTCGGGCATTCTGCGCCAGAGACTCCGAATGCGATCAACGGCCTCTTTGGACCGCAGCACAAACTGAATCATCAGTTGCTGATGACTGGGTGAACACGTCAGGACCACGAACTTCAATTCACCACAATCAGCGCCGGGATTGTAAGGACTCAACTTAGCGGTCCGGATCATCTGACGCACACGTGGAACCGAATCGTTGATCAGCGAGTGATGCAGCGGGCACTGATCAACAGGCACGACCCTCTGCTGGTCATCAAAAAATCCGACCTGCAGATCTTCGAGTGATCCCGACACCGCCAGTCTCGCCCGGATTCGTCCACCTGCCGGCGAGGAAACTCCATGAAATGGATTGATGGCCACATCAGGAAACAGTGCGGCCAGAGTCTGCAATTTTTGCTGTAACGTCTGAGAATATTCGAGTCCCAGCAATGTGCATGAGCGACAAATCTGCTGTTGGTGATACACGCACTCCATCATTTAGTGCCGATCTTCTTCTGTATCTTCGGCGTAGATTGCCGTCAGCCCGAGTTCGCCCAGAATGGCTCGCTCACGAGCCCGCATGATGCACTTTTCTTCGAACGTCAGGTCATCGTATCCACAGATATGCAGCAGGCCATGAACGACATAAAGAATGAGTTCTGACTCGGCTGACCATTTCCCGTCGCCTGCCATCGTGACCGCCATCTCAGCGCTGGCGATGATTTCTCCTTCGATTGCTGCTCCGGCCGCTCGGCCCTCACGGAGCAATTCGACGGACATCACGTTCTCAAGTTCGTCGCTGTCATCTTCGTCGTCGGAGAACTCTTCATCATCGTCTTCTTCACTATCTCCAAAGTCGTCGGAATGCCGTTCGCTCGCAGAGATAAAATCCAGCTGAAAACTGATCACATCGGTCGGATAATCGTGCTGCAGGTGATCGCGATTGATCGCATGAATCGCCGCATCATTCACGATTGAGATGCTCAGCACGGCCGACGCCACCTGTTCAATCGCCAGAGCCTTCAACACAGCGGCCTGCAGAATGTTTTCATTGAAGTCCAATACGGACTGCCGATTACTGATATCGATTTCGAACGCCGCGTCGTCCACAAAACATTACTCCGGCTGGTCTTCAAAAATCAACGGCGTCGACGATCCGTACGGAGCGACACGAAAACGAACTCGCCCCTCCAGAACTTTCTTCAGAAGTTCGCCGCAGATTTCGCCGCGCCAGTCGCTTAGCAGCAGCGGAAGCTCGGACGACTCTCCCGTCCGCACGTACTTAACGAGTTCCGTCAGGTCCTTATTCGTGCCGACCAAAGCCTGAGCAATCTCCAGTTCTGCACAGACATTTCCCAGAGCCAGTGCAAGAAGACGGGAAATAATCTGATCATCTGACGATGCGTCATCACGTGAGCGAATTCGACGGGGCAGCTTGTCATCGGGGATGCGGCCGGCTTCCTCAATCACGCCAATCATTTCATCGAGCTTGCGGCGGTATTCCGGGCGATTCAAATCGCGAGTTTCCAGAGCCTGTTGAACGGATCGCGGACGTCGGCGAGCGAGATCGATCAACAGATCATCTCGAAGAACTCGGCGAGCTGGCTTGTTGCGTTCAGCGGCTTCCTCTTCGCGCCAGATGGCAAGTCGTTGAGCGACCGCGAGTTCTCGACGAGGCAACTTGTGGATTCCGGACAACCGTTCCCACGGGGCCGTTTTTTCTTCATCGAGAATCGACTGGCACATGCGATCGAATTCCTTCGTCGCCCACTCAAGTCGGCCTTTGGACTCCAGCCATTTGCGTTGTCGCTCCCAGACAAGCGGAACATAGGAGACATCTTCCAGCGCGTACGCAATTTGTTCTTCTGACAGCGGACGACGCAGCCAATCCGTGCGTGTCTGTGAGTTCGTAATGACCGTGCCCAGCACTCGTTCGACAATGGCATTGTACGACAATGGATAACTACGACCGCGCAGCCCCTCTGCAATCTGAATGTCGACCAGCTGGCGAGGAACCTGGCCACTATGCTGCACGCAGAATCGAATCTCCGCCTGCCCACCATGAACGATAACTGTCGTGCAGTCATCCGCCATAATTTCCCACCACGGCGACAGCGACGTGACTTCCAGCGGATCGACAGCCACGCAGCGTTCGGGAGTGGCAAACTGCAACAGGCCGAGTTGCGGTCTGTAGCCGGTGTCCGAGATAAACTCGGAGTCAAACGAAACGATGCCACACTTCTTAATGTGGTGACACAGGTCCAGAAAATCGTCCTGGCAGGAAATAATAGAGGCATTCATCAGGCAGAGTCATCGCAGGCTGCATCGTTTTCCGCTCAGTAACTCGATCCCGAGCTACTTTCCGGGTGGAGGTATAGCAGGTTCTGAGCGAGCAACAAAATGAACTTCCACATCTTATTTGTACCTCTTTGCATCCCGGGGCGAGACTTCCGCACAGCCCAACCAGCATCTGGGCATTTAGCCCGGTGCTTTCAAGTCGCTGAGACAGGTCACGCCCGGGATTGAGTACTTTTCGAGGAGCAAATCCGGAGCAATGAACTCCGCGAGCAATTTCAGCTTCACCCCAAAATCGTTCAGGAGACTATTCCGGGCCCAACAGTTGATTTCTGACCAGGAGCTTCGTTTCGGTTGCTGGATTGGACCGAAACCTGCCCAAGCCGAGACAAACCGTCGCAGCGCTCATAGACTCCGAAAAAGACAGATTGTGATTTCGAGGACACAATAAGCGCGCTGACCGTAAGAAACTTCTGTTAGGCCATCAGTGCGAGCCGCCACAAAAATGCGAAAACCAATTAAGAACGAAAGAGTGATGACTGTGAGTCGACTTCAGGTGCTGCTCGTTCCTCTCGTAGCCCTCTGTCTTTGTTGTCACCATGTCGACGCTCAATCCCCTGATAAGAACTCCAATCACAAACAGACGATTCTCGCGCATTACATGCCGTGGTTCATGGCTAAACCGACCAGTGATCGCTGGGGTTGGCACTGGACGATGAATGCGTTTAATCCGGAGAAGATCGTCGATGAAAAACCTGAGATCGCTGCGCATCTGCATCCACTCATCGGTCCATATGACTCAGCAGATCCGCACGTTCTTGAGTATCAGCTGTTAACCATGAGACTGGCGGGCATCAGCGGTGTAATCGTCGATTGGTATGGCCTGAAGGACCACAATGACTACGCCATGTTGCACAAGAATACGCTCAAGCTGGTCGACCAGATCGAACGATTGGGAATGAAGTTTGCGATCTGTTACGAGGACCAGACGATTCCTGTTTTGGTCAAGGCCGGCAGGATTCTAGAAGAGGAACGAGTGAACCATGCGGCGAAAGAAATTCAATGGATGACCGAGAACTGGTTTGAGCTTGCCAGCTACGTGAAGCTCGATCAAAAGCCGTTGCTGTTGTCGTTTGGCCAGACTGGCTTAACAGATCCCGAATGGACCAGATGCCTCGCCGAGTTTAAGACGCCCGTTTGTTACCTGAGCCTGCATCACCGCCGACCATCCGCAGTTGGTGCCTTTGACTGGCCGATCCCTGCGGATGCTCTGAAAGCCTATGAAAGATTCCAGAAGGAATCGCGAGACTGGCCGACTGCGATTCCCGTTGCGTTTCCTCGCTTCGTAGACATCTACGCCGAAGCCAAAATCGGTCCGAGTTACGGCCGCGTTGATGACGACCAGGGCAAATCGTTCCGGATGATGCTGGAGAACGGTCTGAAATCCGGGTCGCCGATCGTGCAGATTGCCACATGGAATGACTGGGGCGAAGGAACTATCATCGAGCCCAGCCACGAATATGGCTACCGCGACCTGGAGACGGTCCAGATACTGGTGAGGAAGCATATAAACCGCCAGTTTTCAGCGAAACCCGCCGATCTGCGACTGCCCTTTCAAATTCTGGAAGCACGTCGCAGTTCGTCAGCCAATCAATCAAAGTTGGATGAGGCGGTCGGTCATCTCAACGACAACCGACCAGAGCAAGCTCGAAAAATCCTTGAACAGCTATGAAAGGCTGCTATTCGTCGCGCGGTGCTCAATAACAGGCGACGGGGTCGTGAGAATTCGCACGTCATCTCGGTCGAAGCACCGAATTCTCACGAATCCGGCTACAACGGAATCTGTCGTTCGCTCTGCGCGAAGTGAGATTCTCCACTCAGCCGAATTCAACCGAAGTAAGTCACCGCGTTGCGGAAAATTCGGATCCCGTCACCTTCGCCCCGGAGACCTCGTCGCGTCCACTGTGGATGCTGTGTCGCGAAGAGGAAACGTTCCGGATGGGGCATCAGCCCGAGAACTCGGCCGGTGGTGTCGCAGAGTCCCGCAATGTTGGCGAGCGATCCATTTGGATTCTCAGGCTCCGGCAGCAATGCAATGCGAGTCGGATCACCGGACGCCTTCGCCATTTCGACTGCTGCCGGAGACCAGTAGCAGGCCGCGATCTGAGAATTGTCCCGTAGTTGATCCAGCAGTTCAGGGTGTTTCAGAGCAATCCGGCCTTCGGCATGAGCCATCGGGACGTCGAACTCATCAATCCCTTTCAGGAACACGCTGTTGCAGGAGGTGACTTTCAGCCGTACCCAGCGATCGGTGTAGCGACCGTTGGCGTTCCACGTCAGTGTCACCTGATCTTCCAGAGATTTCTCTGCCGAATTATCGATGCCACGACGCATCAGCAAGCCAGCTTTCAAAATCGTCTGAAACCCATTGCAGATTCCAAGAACGAGCTTGTCGGACTGCAGGAATTCTCGCATAGCGTCGTTCAGCTGTCCGCGAAGTTGACGAGAAAAGATCACGCCGGCACCGAGGTCGTCGCCGTAGCTGAAGCCCCCGGGAACGCACAGGATCTGGAACTGGCTGAGTCGTGAAGGGTCTTCGAGCAGGCGAAACAAATGAATTCGCTCTGCGGAGGCCCCCGCCAGTTCGAACGCATGAGCGGTTTCAACGTCGCAGTTGGTCCCTGGGGCACGAAGAACGCAGACTCGAGGCACAGCCATGATGATCAGCTTTAAAAATGGCGAGTTTATCGGAACGGAAAAGCACCGTGTGGCGGGAGTTTTATCAGCCGACTTCGGAGTTTTCATCCAGGACCGAGTCGCAACGCCCGATTTCTCTCGGCCAGAGCAAAATCGCCTGTTTTTGCCGCCAATGTTGTCCAGGCATCGAGAGACAAAGAATGGAAGCGAGCCCCGGCTTGAAAGAGTCTCGTCAATGGCACAGAATGCACACATCCATGACGGGAAATTTCGTCGATCGCAACAACGCAGGAATGTCAAACCGTGTCGACCATTGAAAAAGCTGAGCGGCTCAAAAGAGAACTGACGGACAAGTGGGTTGTGGTAGCCAACGCTCCGGAACTCAAGCGGTTTGCGAACTTGACCGGCAAAGTAAAGACGGTCAATATGAACTGTCGAGCGCTTGTGGAGTTTGATGGTCCCGTAGATATCGGCTGGTATGACATCGACACCACTTACCTGACGGTGGTTGAAGGGCCAAAGCCCAAGAAGGCGGAAGCTCATGGCGAAGCCAAACCGGCCGCCAAGGCCGCTGCTGCTCCGGTTGCTGCCAAGCCAGCGGCCGCTGGTGGTTCTCCTCTGGACAAGATCCGCGCAGCAGGTGCCAAGCCAGCGGAAGCTGCTGCAGCCGCTCCGGCCGCAGGCGGCTCGCCATTAGACAAGATTCGCGCGGCAGGTGCGAAGCCGGCCGCTGCAGCTCCGGCTGCCGGTGGTTCTCCGCTCGACAAGATCCGTGCAGCCGCTGCGAAGCCTGCGGCTGCTGCGACACCAGCTCCAACTGCCGAACCTCCTGCTGCCGCAGAGGAGCCTGCAAAACCGCCAGCACCAGCGACTCCGAAACCGGCAGTCCCGATGACTGGTTCTCCCCTCGACCGTATCCGCGCAGCAGGTGCGGCAAAGAAAGAGTAGAGACGTCGTTAAGTTTTAGCTTTGCTGCTGCGAATCACGCAGCGAAAGGTGCCAGCGGATCCCGCAGCTGATGTCGTACGAAAAGTGTGTGATCGGTTGGTTCACCGGGCACAGCGGCGCAATGTTTCAGGATGGGACACGCTACAAAACACTCAGATTCAATAAGTGCGTTACCGTGGTTCATCGGGGGCTCGCTGGTGACGTATGGCTCCCGCAAAGGTATCATGTTCGGCACCCAGCCATGAACGTGAACTCGCCCGCCCGAACCTGATCGGCTCCACTATGTCGTTACCTGCAGAGAATTTCTCTGACTCGCTTCTGCTAAGTTCCATAGAGCCGAAGTTGCCCGTCAAACGAACTCCCGGTATCGGCTGTATCGGCGCAGGATTTATCATGGCGGATTGCCAGCTGGTGGCCTATCGTCAGCATGGACTGAATCCTGTTGCCATCACGTCGCGAACTCGATCCACCGCCGAGCACGTCGCTGCTCGGCACCAGATCAAATCTGTGTGCGATTCCGTTGAGGCAGTCGTTTCTCATCCGGAAGTGGAAGTCCTTGACGTTGCTGTTCCTCCGGATTGTCAGCTTGATGTGATCCGGCGAGCACTTGCATCGTCGGATCGACTCCGCGGAATTTTGGCTCAGAAGCCGTTGGGGGTCGACTACAGAGAAGCCCTGGAAATCGTGCGGATGTGTGACGACGCCGGAGTGACTCTGGCCGTCAACCAGAACATGCGTTTTGATCAGTCGGTTCGAGCTTGTCGAACGCTGCTGGATCATCAGGTTCTCGGAAAGCCTCTGCTGGCCACGATTGAAATGCGAGCCATCCCGCACTGGATGCCGTGGCAGGAACGACAGGGCTGGGTCACATTGCGGATCATGAGTATTCATCATCTGGATACATTGCGATACTGGCTGGGCGAGCCAGATCGCATTTTTGCCAGTGTGTCACCGGATCCTCGCACTTCAGAAAAATTTGAACACAGCGACGGGATCGCGTTGTACATTCTGGAGTTCCCCAACGACGTTCGCGCATCGTCGTGGGACGATGTATGGACCGGACCAGCCCGCGAAGGCAGTGCAGCGGATATTGGAATTCGCTGGCGTGTCGAAGGCACAGACGGGCTCGCTCGAGGCACCATCGGCTGGCCGTCCTATCCGCAAAGAACTCCCAGTACGCTTGAGTACTCGACTCGGGCTGACCAGGGAGAATGGCATTCACCCAAGTGGGACAGTGTGTGGTTTCCGGACGCATTCATTGGACCGATGGCTGAATTGCTGTGTGCTCTGGAAGAGAAACGCGAGCCCACGATTTCCGGACGACAGAATCTTCTTACCATGGCTCTCGTCGACGCAGCCTATCGATCTGTTGAAGAGCATCGCGCAATTAATCCTCGCGAGATCATGGATGAAGTCTAACGGCGATAGGGAACTTCAGACCTGCCCAATGAACTAAGTTTTTTTGCACTCAAAAAAATGTGTGGTACGATGAGCGCTCCGCCGACGGGAGAGCTCTCCGGACAGTTCTGGCAGACGGAACAGTTTGACCATCTTGTTCGCAGCGAAGAACAGTTTCGTTTCCTTCGAGACTACATCAGGAAGAATCCCGGGCAGGCGGGGCTGAGAACAGAGGAATATTTGCATTACTCGCGTGCGATGTGATGCGGTCTCGTCTGCGGGGCGAGGAGTTTAGCCTTCCATCTTTCCAATGCGAGCGAGATGGGTCAGCATCCTGGCGCAGTAATCTTATGGAGACGGAAAATTCTTCGTCTCAATGGTCCATGTCTGGCTGAGCTTCAACTGAGAGCTCTCGCCGAGAAACATGCTGGAGGCTTCCTGGTTTCCCTTGAGCTGCCAGTTAAGCCAGGACAGTGCGACGGGAGAATACTCTCCACCGTGCGGTTTGCGGTAGGTGCCTCCGTGGCCAACGTCGAGGTTGGTCATCGCGATGGGAATGTGGTCGACTCGGGAATAATCATCCATCGCATTCCTGTAAGCGATGTCCGACGGGCCACCCATGAGGTACAGAACTGGTCCGTGAAGCTTCTTCAGGTCGTCTTTCGTGAGCTTTGGCATGGCGGCCATCTGAGACGGCGCAGGCAAGACGCCGCTGTTGCAGACAACCGTCGTCGTGATACGCGGATCGCCGGAGATTTCGATTGCCTGCAATCCTCCGCACGACATTCCCATCGCGGCCACTTTCGTCGTATCGATCTTTCCTGAATAGACGCTGTCGGACTTTGCGTTTTCCGCAATGATCCAGTCAAGAGCGGCAAGCATCTGAGCGGATGTGGTTCGTTCGCGAGACGCATCGCTTCGCTGTTCGATTTCGCTCAGTGGCCCGATCCCAAGCACGATGTATCCGTGCGATGCGATCTCATTCAGGAAGTTCTTGTGTTCTTCCGTTGTGTTCGCACACGCGCCGTTTCCCCAGAGCAGAACAGGCAGTTTGCGTTCGGTGCCGAATGCTGACAGATCCTGCGGCCGGTAAATCGTCATGCCTGCAAGGCCGGGAGACTCGGTAGCGATCGCGGAGTACGCACCCTGTCCGCCGTCTTCGACTTTGATCTCCTTTGCCGGTTCCTGCTTCAAAAGTGGCAGCATCGCTGCGGCATAGCGTTTTCCAAATTCACGAGCACCTTCGGGAGTGAAATGAAGTTTGTCTCCAGTCGGACATCCCGCAGATGAAATGACGTGGACTGTGGGAATGGTCTGCGGCAGTGTGGCGATGATCTCGTTGTGGCTCGCACAACGCCCGTCCTGATCAGCGTTCACCAGTTCACCAACCAGCAGAGGAACATTCTGCGGTTCCAGCGCGAGATCCTTCATGAGTTCATCGTAGACTGACTTGACCTTGCTCGGCCACTCTTTGTCACCTATGTTCGATTCGCCCTGATGAAGCAGAATGCCCTTGATCACGCCGTGCTTTTGAGCCTCTTTGGCCATGTTGACAAGGTACTGATAGGGATTCCCTTCGTAGTCCTTCACGATGTTCTTCATCCAGTCCCGCTCGCCATCGACGTACGCCTGGAACACGTCCTTTTGGTACAGCTCAATCTTACAGCCCGGCACACAAACTTTGATGATTCCGACTCGAACGTCTTGCGGCAACGCAGCAGTCATCGCTTTGCCAAACGAATCCACCATACAGATGCCACGGCCTCGAGCAGCGAGTGGTGGAATGCCCTGATACCAGTTTCCCTTTTGCCATCCTCTGTTCTGATTGTCGAAGTCAGCCATCACCAGCAGACGTTCCGACACATCACGGTCCTCGTCGTTCATCCGTCCGCCACTGTCCATGTTGGACTGACCGAAGCACAGGTAAATGTGAAAATTCGGATCGACCGAGTCACCCATCGCGATGGGCTGCTGGCGTTGACGATCAGAGCCATCAGAGCCAGGTTGTGCAGCGGCCTTTGCATTCTCTGTCATCAGGTCGTCAACCGACTGAGTTCGCTTTGCTGTCGCCTGCTCATTCGCGACGTCGCCGACCTTGCGTGAAAAGACGATGGAGTCGCCCTGAATCTGTCCTGCGTATTCGATGCGAATTTCGTTGCCACCGAAGTTCAGATTTTCAACGAAGCTGATGGTGTCTCCATTCACCTGCACGTCCTGAAACTCCACCTTCCTGGAGCGACCGTCGAGCATTGCATTGGCCGTTGCGGACAACGTGCCGGCGTTTCGCTGAAACGTCATCACATAAGTTTGCAGACCAATCTGTGTCTCGAAGTCGACTTTCCAGGTTCCTGCGAGCTTGTCTGCGGGCTGAAACAGTAACGGAGCGATTTCCTTCAGGCTGCGACGCCACGACTGCCACTCATGAGCTGTCTCGGGAGACAGGTAATACTGGGCGTTGATTCCCAGTTCCTTGAGCTGCTTCACGGAGTCCGCCGGATCGCCGCCTCGACGAGCCCTGCCCTCGCCGACTTCCTTGCTGCCGTAACTGACGAAGACCAGCTTGACCTTATCTTTGAAGCCCTCGGTCTTTTCCGCATCCTCTTTTCCGATCGTGGCTCCGCTGAAAAGACCGATGTGTGAGAACTTGTCGAGATGACGAAGAGTGATCAGGCGAGTTTCCATGCTGCCCATCGACAGTCCGGCCATCGCGCGGTTTGGCTGGTCGGTCAGCGTGCGGAAGTTGCTGTCAACATAAGGGACGAGTTCATTCACCAGGACTTTTTCGAAGTGGCTGATATCGAACTCACGCATGCCGCCCATGCGAGTTTCGTTGGTCATGCCGTACGTCATCACAATCAGAAATGGCTTCGACTTTCCTTCTGCGATAAGGTTATCCATGATCAGGCCGGCGTGCCCCTGAACGCTCCAGCCGTATTCGTTTTCACCCCAGCCGTGCTGCAGATAGAGCACTGGATAACGAGTGCTCTGATCGGTGTCGTAACCCGGCGGCGTGTAAACAAACGCACGACGTTCTGAGTTTGTGCTTTCGGAATGGAAGTAGATCTCACGAACCTGGCCGTGTGGCACATTCTTCAAGGCATAGAAGTCTGCGTCCGGCGCTGGAATCTCAATGCCACTTCCCCAGCGCATGGCACCAAAGTAGTAGCGGCTGTTGGGGTCAGGCACATGAGCACCGTCGATCACCAGTTCATAATAGTGGAAGCCAACATCCAGTGGGCGTGAGTAGCCGGTCCAGACGCCATCGTCGCCCTTCACGAATTGGGTGCTGTCACGGAACGTCGTTGAGACACTCTTAGCATCCGGAGCGCTGACTCGAAACTTGATCCGTCCCTGGGAGTTTACCTGCGGATACTCTTTGCCCGGCTGATTGGTCGAAGCCGGTTTGAAGTCATCCGTGATTCCCTCGGGAGTTTTTTGCGAAGACGAATCAACGTCTGGCTTTGGAGGTTGCGGCTTCTCCGGTGAATCTGGCTTCGGTTCTGACGCTGCTGGCTTTTGGCTCAATGCGGCTTTGGTTGTTTCGTCGTTGAAGAGCAGCTGAGCGAAGTAGTACAGGTTGTTTCGCCAGTGTGTGGCATCATGACCATGACCGTCCACGTTCCACAGGTGTGGAACTTCTTTGCTCTTCAGGTACCGCTGAGTATTCTGGCTGATGTTGATCAGGCCGTCTTTGTTTCCACAGGACAGCCAAAGAAGTTTCAGCTGCTGTTTTGCCTTGTCCGCGTCCGGAACCAGCTCTTCCGGCTTCTTTGTGTTTGGTGCTGATGAGAACCCGCCGACCCAGGCAAACGTGTCGAGGTGTCCCAGACCAAAGTTCAGCGACTGCCCGCCACCCATCGAAAGTCCCGCGACGGCTCGATGTTCACGGTCGGCCTGAACAGAGTAACGGGACTCGATCGCCGGAATGACATCATCCAGAAGATCTCGTTCAAAGACGCCAAAGGCCGGAGCAGATTCAAAGACATTGCCAACCGGCCGATCATTTTTCTGAGCACGGCCGTTGGGCATCACGACAATCATCGGCACGGCTTTACCGTCAGCGATCAGATTGTCGAACAGCATGTCCGGCGTCGCGAATCGCTGCCATTCGGTTTCATCACCACCGATGCCGTGCAGAAGATAGAGCACCGGGTATTTCTTGTCGGCCGAATATCCTGGAGGCGTGTAGACATTCAGTTTTCGAACGGTGCCAACCGTCTTTGATTCATATTCAATCATCTCCAGCTTGCCGTGCGGAATGTTGTCTCTCTTTGCAACAATGCTGTCATCGGGATCCGGATAGACCTGTTTGTCATCCGGCCCCAGCACGATAGGGCCTCCGAAGCCGCCACCGCCCCGTCGCCCCTGCTGCGGACGATTCTGCGGCTCGCCATTCGGCCTAGGAGACTCCTGACTCTTGTTCTCAGCACCGGCAGGATTCTGGTCCTGGGCCAGTGCTATTGTGGGGGACAACAGTGTCGTTGTGGACGACAACAGGACGGCAAAGATCAGGAACGTGCGTGGCATGGGAAACTCCTGCATCAGGCGGTGACAGATTGCAAGGTGTGGAATGACTTCAATACATGAACGCGTCAGCGGGCTTTTCGGGATGTCGTAGTTCGTTTTTTTGTTTCGAATGCAGTGCTGGTTGCGAGTTCCGGTGTTTGTCCACCAAGCGATTCGGAGACTCGCTGCAGCAACGACAGAAGAGTACTGGCTTCATTTTCGCTGAGTGATTCGATCAGCTGGTCGCGAACCGCCTGACCGGCATTCCAGGCGGTTTGAAACTTCTTCGTGCCGGCTCGAGTCAGGCTGACCGTGCGTGCTCGCGCGTCGGTCGGATGAATCGTGCGAGCCACGAGTCCCTGCTTTTCCAGAAGAACAAGCATCGCGCGAACGGTGCTGGGATCAGACGGCATCCGAGCCGCCAGTTCACGCTGAGTCATCGCCTGGCCACGTGACAGCGTCGCCAGCAGAACGAACTGATCTGCTGTGATGTCATGCTCCGCAAAAACCGCATCCGAGCGGCGATGCATGATCAGGTAAGTTGTCCGCAGTGCCAAAGGCAGTTCGTCTCGCGCGGTCATGGACTCGCTTCCCCCATTCGATTCAATTCGTGTGTATACGCACGAATTTAGCAGGCATGATCGTTGCGTCAAGTTCACCGTAGGCGGAACTCACCGACGTGTCCAGATTCGCTTGTCTCAGGCTGATCAATTCGAGCCCATCAGGTGAATTTGAGGCGTGCAAACGCGTCAGGAGCAACTCTTCGACGCCCCCCTTTTCGGGGCAGCGACCGACGGTCGCAAACAACGGTGGGCCGCCCCTGACAATCTCTTTCGTTTGAGTCCACGCGACATTCATGTACGAGGTCGTCAATTCATGATCTCCATGCGCGAATTTCGCGAATCTTCGCCGCACCAGGAGGGTTCAATGCCGTATCGAGATGGACCGACGGGATCACTCGCAGTTCGCGTGTTCTTAAGCATAATGCAGGAGAGTTTCGTTGAGATATCTATTGCTGTTGCTGATGGCTGCTCAACCGGTCCTGGCGGCCGACACGTTTCCTCTGACCGCAGGCGATGGAAGCCGAATTCTTTCCCCAACTGATAAGACCACAGCGGAAGTGTCCGAAGGCGATCGGAAAGTTCAGGTTCCTGCCGGCATGGTGTATATCCCAGCAGGACGATTTACATTTGGTCGCACCGAACAGGCTGAACTCCCGGCCTTTTGCATCGGCCGCTTTGAAGTAACAAACGCCGAATACAAAGCGTTCCTTGATGCGACGAAGGATCGCGGCACTCCACGCTACTGGCGTGAGGGAACATTTCCCGAAGGCAAAGCCAATCACCCGGTGTTATTTGTTTCGCTCGATGATGCAGAAGCCTATAGCAAATGGGTTTCTGAGCAGACCGGATGGAATGTGGTGGTACCGACTGCCGAGCAGTGGGAAAAGGCAGCTCGTGGGCCCGAAGCGTTTTCCTATCCCTGGGGCAATGAAAAGCACAGTCGTTTCAAGGATGGTCATCTGGAGGCACGCTTCAACTACAACGCGGTGTGCGCCGCACATTATCTTTTGAAGGAACCAAAGACCAGGACACAGTATACCGACAAGTCCAGTCGAGCTGGCGAATGGTGTACTGTCGATGAGATTGTGGGGGGCAGAGGCCAGCGATTCGGCGTTACGGACGATGGTAATGTGAATGGCTGGATTGACCATACGACCAACACAGGTTTCGTCAACACGAAGCTGTATCGAGATCTGGTCAATCAGGGAGGCTATACAACTCCGGTCGGCAGTTTTCCTGCGGGGGTCAGCCATTACGGCTGCCATGATTTGGCGGGGAATGCATACGAGTGGACCGCGAGTGTCATTATCGCCACAAACGGAGCTGAGCGTGG
Source organism: Planctomycetaceae bacterium (assembly GCA_046349735.1). GTDB lineage: Bacteria > Planctomycetota > Planctomycetia > Planctomycetales > Planctomycetaceae > SXXK01. Next base: position 31,975 of record JAXMBU010000018.1, on the reverse strand, counting down.
TAGAGAGGTCAATGACGTTCGCGGTGGCAGTTGGTACTCAATGGGACGAAGCGGCATGAGTCTTTGTACGGGCGAAGGTCGTCAACGCCGAGGCGCTTATCATTCTGTGGGATTTCGAATCGCGATGAATCCTGCATCGCCGTAGTCGTTCTGTGGCCCATCAAGAGGCGTGGTTCCACGCCCATTCGAAATCGCAGACGTGGACATTCCGGGTCGACTCGATCGACAGACTGCCCTCTGTTTACGTTGACGTACTTCAAAAAGTCGAATTGACATTAACATAGGATTCGAGCTAAAAGCCGACAACCGCCGGACACGATGCAGGGATATGCGCAGCCGGAGGAGTGCTTTTCCATAGAATCTGCGGAAAAGAACGACACAATCGGAACATCGAAGGAGCGAATCATGCGTCGGACAGCCATCACACTACTTGCGGGATTTGCATTGGTCGGGTGTGGCGGTTCAGAGGCAAAAAACGGTGCAGCGAAGACGGCTGGAATCCCGCTCTCCATTCCAAACCAAAGCCCTGCTCCAGCTTCTGTAAAAACAACACCAACGATTGATCAGTACACATCCGCCGTCAAACAACTGATTCAAAAAGCCAATACGGCGGTTCTTTCCGGCCGAAATGGCATTGCCATCGAATCACTGAGCCAGGCCATCGGAATTACGCCGGAAGACGCCACGTTGTTTCGCATGCGGGCTGATGTCTATTCCATGTTGGGCGAAAACGCGAATGCCAGAGCTGACTTCAGCACGGCCGTTCGTCTCGCTCCAAACGATCCGGATCTCTACAACTTCCGAGGGTATTTTCTGATGGGACAGGGCCTTGGCGCGGAAGCACGAGCCGATTTCGATAAGGCCGTAACGATCAATCCTAAACATGCTGCGGCCCTGAATAACCGAGGATTGCTGTCTCTGGCTGGCAACGACTATCAGGCTGCTGTCACTGATTTTTCACTGGCAATCGACGCTGATCGCAATCTGTCTGACGCATGGAACAATCGTGGCTTTGCCCAGATGAAGCTCAACCAGCCTGATAAAGCCATGGCAGACATTAAGCAGGCACTGCACATCAAAGAGGACTACGTCACGGCATGGAACAACTGCGGTCTCGTAGCGATGCAGCAGGAGAAATTTGCTGACGCCGAGAAATCCTTCGCGCGTGCGATGGAACTCGACCCGATGGATGCTCGCTGGGTCAATCACCATCGCACAGCCCTGATCAAGCAGAACCGATTCGCCGAAGCACAGCAGGATGCCAACAGGATCGAATGGCTCAACAAGCTGACTAATCTTACACAGGTTGCCGGACGAAACGCCCGCGATCCTCGAGCGTGGATTGTTCGTGGGCAACACCTGATGGATGGTCAGCAATTCAATGCTGCAATTCAGGACTTTAACCGAGCTCTTGCCGTCAGCCCGGGCAATGCTCAGGCCTTGTTTGATCGTGCTGTGGCGTGGGTCAAATTGGGCGACGATCAAAAGGCCATGCTGGACTGTGACGAATCCATCGTTGCCGATCCGTCGCTGGAAGCTTACTCGCTAAGGGGAGATCTCTGGCTGCGTCTGGAGAATCTTGATCTGGCGATCGCCGACTTTGAGTCAGCCAAACGATTTGACGAGCAGGTTGCGGTCGCCTACGAGAAGCGGGCTGAGAAGCAACGTCAGGCAGGGGCAACTGCCGAAGCAGATGCAGATCTGACCAAAGCGAAAGAGATTCGTGAGGCGATGATTGAGAAACCTGCCGCAGCTCGCGACACGGCCACAGCAGAGGGCTTCAACCCCGATGCTCCGGCTCAATAGTCCAGCCAGATACCGCCACCCACCAGATTTTCCCAGCGGTCAAAGAACTCGTACTGCAGAGTAGGTCCGTTGTAATAGTTGACACCAAGCCGCAAACGCCGCTTGGAATGTTCGCCCTGCCATCCCCAGCCTGCGACCACGTTAACGCCGCCACTGAAGTCAAAATCTTCCCGAAGATGCGTATTCACGGCCGTGAATGGGGCTCCGGTGAACTGAGTTGTCGGCAGGGGTGAGTATTCGGCTCCGAATTGAAACTCGAGTGGCTTCGCACCTCCATCGGTGCCCAGAGCGTAACCTATTTCGCCGTACACACGTGAGACGTCATTGAGTTCATAGGTCGTACCGGCCAACAGAGAGTCGCGCACATAGTTGATGCGATTGAACAAGGGATTCGCAACCAGGAATTCATCACCCACGTGGGAACTGATGTGGTAGTAGCCCGCTCGATATGACATCCGATCAAACTTCCACGTGCCATAAAGCCCGACTCGATAATCTGACCCTTCAAGCATGGCACTTGGTTCGTCCGGCAGAACGCGAGCAAATACGGCGCCTTCAAGGTCCAGCTGAAAAGCATCACTGTTGCTGATTGACGGGTCAGATAAGCGAATCAACCCTGCCCGGCCACCAAGAACGGCTTCCCAGATCTTACGCTTGCTCTTTGTGTCGTAAAACGGCACCAGCTGCATGCGAGCTTCTTTTTCACCCGCCAGGTATGTCTTATAAAGCAGTCCGTTTGGAAGCAATTGCCAGCACAGATGTTGCTCACGGCTCTGCGGGTACTCAGAGAAGACCGTCTCCGGCGTCGCAGGAGGATAAAACGACTGCTCCAATGTCGATTCAGGTATGACAATTGGCTCGTCGCCATTCAAAGGATCCGCGGGCTCGTTCAGCGGCGATGGCTCCTGCGAGTGGGCGGCCTTCCGAATCGCGTTGCGGCCTGGCACATTGACAACAGAAGCTTTTCTGTCAGGAGCCTGCGAGTACTCCGATAAATCAAAATCGTCTCCAACAGTCTTGCCGTCCTGCTGTTCGACGCCAGCAGATGACTTCTTCTTCTTTGCGATTGCCGGAGCGGATCCAGCCAGGTACGAACTGGAGCTCGAAGACTCCACTGTCTCGCTACCCCGACCAGAAGCTGCATTGCTGTCCGGAGGTCTCGCAGACTGTTGTCAGCCTGAACCTTCGACGTCTGGGTCGCGTGCTAACGGCTGTCAGTGCCGAAAACCAGTGTCCTGAAGCGGGACGTTCGTCAGCAGCATCCTTGTTGTCGAATCGACTCCGAAGCGTTTGCTTCGTCACCAGATGTAAAGCGCGCTGAACAGTCTTCCGTACACCGCTTGTTTCCGGCGACGGGAGCCCCTGCGTCATGAACTACCTGCCGAGTGCTACACCGCGTCGATTACCGGCTTTGACGACCTGCCAAACCAACGAAATGCTTGAGCCACGAAGTGCGATCCTGATCTCGTGTCCTGCGGACATGACGAACGCAAAGAACCCGCTGCCGTTCCAGCACGAAGCCTTTGATCATACACCGGGCGATTTTTATTAATCTGCAACCTATCGATCCTGGTTTGTGACTGTGGTTACAGCCTGTCAGTTAAAACGTAGCAATTTTGCAGCCCAACACTGTTCCACTTGAGTCGTACGCGTAAAGCACGAAATCGGCAAAAACAGCCGACTCTGGACACCTGTGAATGAGAACTGTTGCACCGACTGCGATCAGCTCATCCATTTTGGAAAGAGCATCCTGCAACTCCTGGATATTCATGCCACCAGCAATGTTCAAGCATCTCTTTGGCGGTACGCTTCTTTGGCCTTTTGAATGGCATGATTCGTTGCCGCAGCAACAAGTTCCTGCATGAGTTCCCGGTTTTTTGCTTCAATCAGCCACTGGTGAATATCGACACCGCTGACCTGAAAATCACCGGTCATCCGAACTGTCACTGCATCACCGCCAGCCGTGCCCTCTACGGTCAGCCGACCAATTCGTTCTTTAGCCGCAGCCACTTTGGCCTGTATATCGCCAGCCTGGCTCATCATGCTGGCCATGCTTGCAAGATTCTTGAGTCCACCAAACATACTCAACTCCAGGGCTCAGGAGATTTCCAATAAGAAAAACCACTTACGACTCAACCAACGATTCAGCCTCAGCAACCTTTACGGCGGGTGCCGCTGTCACCTTCACGACTGTTGCACCAAATACTTCCATAACCTGTCGCACGAATGGATCTCGTGATGGATCCACTTCACCCAGCAGGTTCCTCTGCGGAGGCGCAGCTTCAACGGCTTTCGCAGGAGGCTTATGAGCAGACTCCGCTGCCTGTCCGGATCCCTTCGTTGCGTTCCCGTTTTTTGCCACAGTCGTTGACTCTGCGGCGGGTTGCGGTTTTGGTCGAGTTGATGCCAACAATCGCAGATTGACACTAAAGGGTTCTCCCACGAGCTTCAGGATCTCTGCTTCAATGCGACTGCGGCTGTCCGGCTGATCCAAAACTTTTTTGGCAAAGTCGTACGACCCATCCAGATGAATTTCAAGCCGATTCGGAGCGACCAATACCAGGTCCGAAGCCATCTTCAGGCCGGCCGAAATCGTCAGTCCAACCGTCTTCAACAGTTCCTGAAATAATCGAGGACAATCGGCCTGAGTCAGCGACGAGGCGGGCTCAGGTGCCGATGGCGGCGTTGGTATGCGTGACTTTTCTGCCTCCATCGGCGCTGAACCATCGACAACACTCACCGTGGCCTGTTGAGCCTGCTCAACGTTCGCCACGACGGGTGGCGTGGTTCGAGTGGACTCCGACACCACAGCAGCAGCGGGTGGCGAAGAAGCGGCCGCATTCGGCGATGTCACCTGAATGTCATGAAGATCGTCATCCGACTCGCCTGAGTGCAACTCATCGGATTCCTCATCGCCATGTTCCGACACATCTGGCGGCATGATGAGTGAGGAGGAACGATTCAGGGGTTCATTGTTTTTTTTTTCGACGACAGATGCCGGGGACGACTGTGGCGAGGCAACGCTCGACGAAGCAGCATGGGCTGATGTCGACAAAGCTGGCAACTCTGGCAGCGCGGGCAGACGTCCGGACAGCAAATCACTGATCGCCGTAAGGTTCTCCAGAAGGCTGAGTTGAACCATGGCCATTTCGAGAACTGTGCGAGCAAACGTGCTCCGAAACATCTGATTCTTGGCGTCAGACAGAATCTGAAACGCAGCCATGACCGAGTGCATGCCCAGTCGAGTCGCCTGACGCATCAGAATCTCACGATGCCGATTCGCGACGCTGCACAGAGGCACATCTATACCTCCGGAAGCCGTGACCGTGGTCGCGGACATATCCAATACATTGATCCATCAATTCGCCGGGCTGGACACCAGAGTCAAAGCGGCGCCGTGTCGGGTTATAGCCCTTCACCAGGCGATGTTCAATGATGGCATCAAAGAATTCAACAAGACGCTCATCGCCGGCTGTAGCAACGGCAAATCACATCGTCAGCCGAAACGGTCCCGTCGCTGGAGATAATAACTGATCGAACAGCATTGGCTGTCACGCATCGAACGGGGCTCTTCAAGCCGCGGTTCCCCGAAACATCTTCGGCAACTTCGATCCTTCGGCTTTGGCAATCTCCCGCAAGCGATCCGCAAATGGGCGATCATTGATGCTTGAAATTCAAACCGCTGACATCGCGACAGAATCGTGTCGGGGACCTTATTGGGTTCCGTCGTACAGAACACAAATTTCACATTCGGCGGCGGTTCCTCCAAAGTCTTCAGCAGCGCGTTGAAGGCTTCTTTGGTCAGCATGTGAACTTCGTCGATGATGTAGACCTTGAACTGAGTCCTCATCGATCTCACGCCAACATTCGCACGGAGCGAACGAATATCATCAATCCCTCGGTTGGACGCACCGTCGATTTCCAGGACGTCGACATCGTTTCCGGCGGAGATTCCATCACAAATCTCACAGTGATTGCAGGGAACGCCGTCCACGACATTAGGACAATTCAACGCTTTCGCCAGAATTCGCGCCGGTGGAAGTTTTACCGACTCCTCGGACGCTCCTGTAAACATGTACGCGTAAACAGCTCGACCAACGCGAATGGCATTGCGGAGCGGCTCGCGAAACGTGTTCCTGCCCCACGACGTCGTCAAGCGCCTGAGGTCGAAAGCGTCGCCCAGCAGAACGGTGTAATGGGAACCTGTCGTCACAGCGGTGTGCTCAATTCCGTAAAGATCATCATCCGGCTGCCGATCGCTCAAAAACTGGCTGCATCTTTTGGGATGTTATCTGTTCAGGTGGTAGCTCATCCGGAATCATCAGCCCCAGCTTTAACCAATCATTGTCATTTCTGCGAACCGGGAGCATCCGTCGATTGAGGATTTCTTCCTCAGGTCTGTACCGCGGTGTAACTGACATCGATTGCCGTTCGTGCAAAAGTGCCGACTAACGTCAGAACACCACAATTAATTCAATACTCCGCGATTTCGTGACGGTACGGTAGCCGAAACGATCAGGCCGGAGGATTTTTTCGCCAGCCAGTGTCGATACGCCGTTAGCATGCCATATTTGGCGACACTGTAATCCAGACACGCAGGCGTTAACGCAGCAGCGCTTGGGGACTCCGCGAACGGCGATATGTAATATCCGATGAAGACAGGTGGATTTGATGGCGGATATATCATGAGTCGTACAGATGGCGGCACACGGGGAGAGCCCGCCGTGCGGGATCGTCCATTACGACACGAATAAGGCGAGAGTGTGCTGATCGGCGGTTCGTACCAGCGAATGCGAGTCCTTTCCCGGCGCGACCTTCTCGGTCGATCAAATAACTTCCTTCCGGAAGTTTCATTTCGGGCCCTTTCATGGATCGCTCCACAGCCCGCATGACAGGATTTCCGGTTTTGTGCGTTAAAATCAAAAACTCATAGACGATGTCATGGCCGAACTGGTCAGGCATCTGCAAGTCTTCAGATCTCTGTCATCCCAGCACGCATGGACGACTCTCAGGCTCCCCAAAATCCAGCGCCACTGGTAATGTGCGAAACCAGTTCAATGCCGCTTCAAGATCGGCCGCATCCAGCTGGCTTCCAGAGTTGCCGGAATGCTGCTTTCGGGTTGTGTTCGATACACTTCGCAAAAACTCATCGGGCTTCGTTGGATGCGGAGTATGATACGCCAGGGCATTCAGTTCATGATTCCCCATGACAGCAGCCGCTGAGCCCGATTCGCACATACTGCGTACAATATTGATCGTGTCACGAATCCGTGGACCTCGATCAATAAAGTCTCCACAGAACAGCACCCTGCGATCCGGATGGCGAAACACGCCGGACTCTTCCGAGTATCCCAGCTTGTGCAGCAATTCCACCAGTTCATCGGCATGGCCATGGATATCGCCAATAATGTCGTGCATGTCGGAGATGAGGGGATGGCGGCAAAGGGAATAGAAATAAAGCAATGAAACGAGGTCTGCCCAGAAACGCGGCAAGCCATGCTCCAGGTATTTCAGGAGCATGGCTTGCGGAAGTCTCGCGAAAAAGCCGATCAGACGTCACAAACCTCAATCGCCTGCTTCAGCCCGGCGTAAGGATCGCGAGTCGGAATGAACTCATGCCCGACAAAGCCTTTATACCCCAGTTCCACAAGCTTTCGCAGAATTGGCGGGAAGTTGATCTCCTGATTCTCATCAAGCTCGCAACGGCCAGGATTGCCAGCGGTATGAATATGGCCGATGACGTCGATGTTCTCTTCCAGTCGACGAATTACATCCCCGTTCATCAACTGGACGTGATAGATGTCGAACAGAAGCTTGACACGAGGCGATCCGACTCGACGAACGATGTTCGCCACATAATCAATATCATCGCCCTGATATCCCGGATGGCCCTTCATGGGGTGAGATCCATCTCGAGTATTCAGGTGTTCCAGACAAATTGTGACGCCCATCTTTTCTGCGTGTACAGCCAGTTTCTTCAGGCCAGTGACGCAGTTGTCAGCACCTTCTTCCAGTGAGATTTCGCCGCTGCTGGGGTCTTCTGCATCGCGCCACTTGTATCCGGTGAAAGCAATGACACTGGGCATCCCATACTTGGCGCATTCGTCAATCATCTTCGTGGTGACATCGATCACCTGCTCATGATAAGCAAGGTTGTTCAACCCCTTCATAAACGGCGCGCCGGGCATCCCATTGGCGGCGAGTGCGCAAGTCATGCCGTGCTTCTTGATCGTCGGGAATTCCGCAGGACCGCAAATCTCCACGGATTCGCAGCCAAGGCTTTTGGCGATCTCGCAGGTCTTTTCAATGTCCCACATATCGCCGGCGATGTTAAAGCACCAGAACACGACAGAGTGCCGAATATTTCCCTTCATGGAGACTTCCTGAACTGCAAAATTTGGAATCGCTGAGCCCTTAAACGGCTGCAGCTGGTGGTGGATTTTGCGACAGAGCTATCGCGACCTGAACGCAGTGCGTGAAAAGTTATCGAGGCGACTGCTGCAATGCAAGTCGCGAGGACAATCATGCTCTGCCCGTCAAACTCCGCATTCGAATCAGCCCAACTTGTCGACCGCTTCGCGTACAACTCACCATGCCTGAAACCGTGCCGTGAGCACCATTCCTCCCTCTCGCCAAACGAAACAGAGGAACAGGAACACACTCCCCCATGTGGAATTTATTCAGACATTCCCCGTCAAATCCGGATCAGAGTTCGAAGTATTCGTCTTTTTCGGGATTCTCTCTGTTCTGCGTTGCACCAGCACCAACAGCCATGGGGCTCGACTCATCCAGCGCAGTCACAGCCGCAATGGACGCATACGGTGACGTCGTTCCTGTCGTTGCCCCCGATTCGGATGAATCCTGCCCCGACAATTCCACAGGAGAAACGGGCAGAGGAGGCGGCACAGGTGCCGTTGGTTTTGAATGCGTTGCAGCGCCAAAGGCATCGGCCGCGTCTACCTTTGAGCCAACCGAACCTTTACCAGCACATGACTCCTCACAGCGAACCAGAGCCTTTCCTTTCGATTTGATCGCGTACATCTTTCTTGTCAGTTCCAGCCCGGCCGCCATGGCACCGATCAACGTCACCCAGACCAGGGCCGGATAGTTGATGATCCCTTTAAAGTTCGCGACCCCAAAGAAAACACTCATGAAACCCATAACGCAGACAAGAAAAATACGACCATTAATACTCAGTCTTTCGGTTCGCAATGCATGAGTCACCAGAGCCTTTTCAACCGACTGAGTCGACACACTCCGGAAAGAGTCCATATTCTGTCGCAACTTCTCCACATCAACCTTTACACGTGGAATGATTGGAGCATCGGGAGCATTTTGCGTTGTCGATTCAGGTTCGACATCAGGGGATTCTGAAGCTCCCGAGCTCTCCAGTGACATCGCGCCGCCAGCCATATACTGGTCAATGTACGACTTGACCTTCGGAGGACCTTTCGCTACAGCGGGTTCGGGCTTTTTAGCACCAGAACTCGCTGACGGTGGCGGAGTCGGCTTACCCTTACTTCCGCCGGAGAGTTCGGAAGGCAGTGAGTTTCCGGCCGCCTTGCGACTTCTCGAAAGCAACTGTTCCATATAGTCGCGAACGAAATCATCAGATGAATCCTCACCAGCAGTGCCGGCAGTCGATTCAGGTGTCGGCTCGTCAACATGCCCCGAAACGATCTTTGAGGCATCCTCGCCAAAGTGGAAAGCGACAGGTTTTGCTGCCCCCAAAGGTTCGGATGTATCCGGAACATCTTCGTTCGACGTGAAATTCTGCTCCGGCGTTTCCGCGTTTCGTCCACTCAAACCGAACAGACTGGCCAGTTCTGCTCGCAGATCTATCGCCGCATTGGTATCAGTCACATCGCTCTCATCGAGCACGGTTTTAACGGGCTCCGCCTCCATGCCAAAGATCGCTGCCCCCGGACGATGACCGACTTCGCGCGAGATTTCCTCATTCACTTTTCGCACATCTGTGTCCGGAGATGCGGAGTAGCTGGCCACAGCGGAGTGTTGCTTCATGGCAAACTGAATTTCCGTTCGAGCCAGTTCAAGCTGCTGCCGCGCATCAAGCAATTGCCGACGCTGATTCTCAACTTCTTCTTCGGCATTAGACACCATGCGGAGCCGTTCACGAACCTCCTCTTCACGAGCATCCAGCAGGCTGGCTCGCCGATCGAGTTCGCGAGCCTCCTTCTGAATTTCGGCCACATCAATGTTTTCGCTCGACGATGAACCACCGGATTGTTCAACCTGCTGCGACAAACGCATTCGCAGTTCGCGGATGAGATCATCACGGTCTGAAATAACTTCTGTCGCACGAGCCAGTTGCGACTGAAGTTCATCGACCTGAAGCATGCTGACCGGTGCATCCTGATCGCCCGTCATTGATGTCAGTGCGGAGATCTTAGCCTGCAATGCGTCGTTCTGCCCTCGCAGCTCGTCGATCGTACGCTTCTGCTCCTCAATCGTGCGAACCGAGCTCTCCGCAGGCGATGTGTTTTCCCGAGCCGATTTCAATTCGCCTTTCAGAGCATCCAGTTGCTGCATCAGTTCGGCTTCCAGTTCCCCCGATTCTGAGCGTCCGCTCCCAAGATCAATCGCGGTTCGCTGCTCAAGTTCTGATCCGGATGGGTTGCCGGACTCATAAGCCTGAAGCTGCTTCTCGAGCGATTCGGTATGACTTTCCGCCTGACGCAGACGCGACTCCAGTAACTGCAGCTGCCCGCTGCGTTCTTCAATCGTCTGATACAGTGCGGCCAGAGTCTGCTCCTGTTGCACCGCGTCTGTTCTCAGTCGGTTCGCTTCTTCCACGTCTCCGCGAGCATCCATCATCGCGCGCTGAAGTTCCCGAACGGCCGTGAGCAAAGCGTCGCGTTCCGTCTGAACTCCATTCAGCTGAGTTTCCGCTGCATGCAGAGCTTCGGAAAGCTCCTGTTCTCTCTTCGAATCAATATTGCTGCCGACAGGCAAAGACTCATCAATTGGAATTCCCGCGACGGCATCGACCGCAGCAGCTCGTTTCTGATCACGCATTTCTGCTTTGAACTGCGTGACGCGGCGATGCAGGTCAGCAGCACGTTGATTCAGTTCATTCTCCAGACGCTGAAGATCAGAACTCTGCTGGTTCATCGCGAGGAATCGACTTCGCAACTCCTCCGTCTGCTGGGAAACAATACTCTCGCGTTCCGTCAACCCACTGGCTCGACTATTGAGATCCTGACTGAACTGCATCAACGCATTGCGTTCACAGATCAGATCTTTATGCGACATCTGCAGTGCTTCACGCTCCGCTTCCGCATTACGCAGAACCACGTTCGCGGCATTTTCTCGCTCGGACGCGCGAGCCTCGCGATCTGTCAGGGCCGCCTGACGCTCCATAAGTCGCTGATGCTCCGCTTGAACCGCAGCAAGGTCGACCGCTGGTTGCGATGGCATCTCACTTAACTGTCGCTCTTTGGCACGAACAGCATCTCGCTCAGCCTTGAGCTTTGAAACTCTCCCCGCCAGTTCCTGGCTTCGGTTTTCAATCTCAAGATGCTGTGCATTTAAGGCCAGCTCTTTCTCCGCAACAGCAGCCCTGGCGGCCTTGAGCTCTTCCATGGCTCGTGCGGCCTCCTGTCGCGATCGAATGGCCGACTCACGTTCGGCAGCAATGGCCATCAATTGTTCAACGCTTCGAGTCCCTCCGGAGGAGTCATCCGCCAGTTGAGCCAGGCGGGCAGCTAATTCCGCCTCACGCTGATCGAGCTGGCTTGCACGCTGTTCAAGTGCGTTCGCCTGATCCAAAACTGTCATCTGCTGCAGATTCAGAGCCTGTCGCTGAGCGTCCAGCTCCTGCTGAACCAGTTCCAGCCTGGATGTTTGCTCGTCAAGCCCGGCTGCGCGAGCGATGAGCTGTTCTTCCCCCTGAATCGTCAGGGCAAGTTTCGCTTCCGTTTCGTGTTGCCATCGTTCCAGTTCGTGACGCTGTCGATCCAGCTCATTGCGTGCCTGATCGACTTGCTGGAGCTTTTCAAAGGCCTCCTGCATCAACCGTTCAGCGTTACCAGACGTTTCCTCAGCAGCCAGCCGAACTGACTCTGCCGCAGCCATTCGCTCCGCTGCTTCCTGCACCTTCATATCAGCCGCAGCAATCTGCAGGTTGGCTTCAGCAACTCGCTGCTCAGCGAGCGAAAGACTTGCTTCTCTCTCGCGAAGAGCATTCTCGCTGGCGGACACAGACTGCTGTCGTTCTGTCAGACCTGCCGCAGTGTCATTCAGGGCCGCCTCTCTTGAATGCAGTTCTGCCGCGCGATACTCAACCGCCGTTGTCGAAGCCTGCAGTTCTGCTTTCTGCGTATTGATCCACGATGCCAGTTCCTCCAGTTCACGGCGATGCTGATCCAGCTTTGTCTCACGCTGCTGAATATCGTTCAGGCGTGCTGAGAGTTCACCGCGAGTTCGCTCAATCTGCGCGTAACCATGGGCGGAGGATTCCAGTTGACGGGCCAGCTCATCTTCTCGCTCAGTCTGTTGTCGAAGGCGATGTTCGAGGTCCATCTTCTGCTGATGAAGATGCTCCCGCACGGCATCCGCCTGTGCGCGTTGTTCTTCCAGATGAGTTTTCTGCTCACCCAGTACCTGAACGCGCTCATCCAGAGTTGACTGACGATCAAGACAGATGCGTTCACGATCTCGAATCAGCAATTCCAGTTCCTGAAGCTGTTGCTCCCGGGCCTGCACCAGCCGTTCCCGACTTTCAATGTCTGCGCTTCGCTCTTTGATCAGCGATTCCGCTGCAGCCGAGATTTCTGCCGAGTGATCTTCAAAGAAGACCGCAGGCAACGGAGGTGGCGACGCGGGAAGGGCTGGAGCAAACAAAAACGGCGCCGGTGTGTGAATCGGACCAGGCTGAAAAATCTGCTGGGGGACAGCGGGAACGATCCGGGCCGCGATTTCCTGAGGATGTGCGGTAGCCGGTGTACTGGAGGCGCTGACTCTGGCCGGAGTCGGCTCGGAAGGTCGAATTGTCTCATCAATGTGTAGCGTCACGGGCCCGACGGAAACAATGTCCCCCGGCGCAAGAATGGCCTCTGAGGATACCGGAATCTCATTCAGCCAGATGCGGCCATCAAGTCGGCGGATTGTCAATGTCCCGGAACGCAAGGTGAATGCGCAGTGACGATTTGCAATACCATCATGATCCAGGCGGAACTGACATTCGCTGCTGGCGCCGCACAAGATCTCTTCGTCAGCCGCAAACTGCCACGATTCGCAGGCGCTGTCATAGAGAGGCGAAGCACAGGAAGAGTGCTAATGAATTGCGTGAACCCTGTCTCTTTGTGACCGACATAGATTTCTCCGACAGGCTGCCGAGGTAAGCCGCGATATTCACTCACTGCTCACCAGGGTCTGCCGTCGAAAAGCCTCAGAATGTCGTCTGAAACGCTCTTATCGATTGCGCAGGGTGAGAAATGATGACGCGATAATGCAACCTGATGGAGTACATAACCTACGAAACAGGGGCAGGCTGAAAGGGCATGCTGCCAAAACGCAACACACTGGAGAATGCTGGCTGTCGATTCCCCCCATTCCGGTTTTTCCGATTCTGCAGGAGGGTCAGACGCAGACACACCTACGGCTTCAGTAACCGGTGAACGACACTGAACAACCGCTTTGCAGAGTGAGAAGTTACGCTGCGTGTAGCGCTACCAGCGGAAAAGTCCCGTGCCCCACGTCAGTCCGGCCCCAAAGCCGCACATCAGCACAAGATCGCCTCGTTGAATGCGTCCCTCGCGATGCGCCTCATCCAGGGCCAGCGGAATCGATGCAGCAGAGGTGTTGCCAACACGATCAAGATTGTTGTAAACCTTACTGCGGGGAATTGAGAGCACCTTCATAGCATGATCGATGATGCGAATATTCGCCTGGTGCAGCACAAACAATGAGACATCTTCGGTTGTGACGCCAGCCTGCTCGAGTACAACCTCGATCGACTCCGTCACAGCCTGAATCGCCCACTTAAAGACGTTGCGACCGTCCATCTGCAGGAAATGTTTTCCCTCAGCCACCAGCTCCGGCGTCAGAGGCAGGGAGGCCCCACCAGCGGGGCGATCGAGCATGCAACCGCCAGCTCCGTCGGCTCCCAGCTGATAACAAATCAGGCCCTGATCGGTCTCACCAGCACCCAGAATTACAGCACCGGCTCCATCGCCAAACAAAGGCGCAGTCCGCTGGTCATCGGGCTGAACGATACGACTGTTAACATCCGCACCAATTACCAACGCGCATTTGGCATTGCCGGTGGCGATAAACTGAGCCCCCGTTGCGAGTGAGTACATAAATCCCGAACAGGCCGCCTGCAAGTCCATCGCCGGCGCGTCGAGGTTCAATTTATCCTGCACAAGGCAGGCCGTTGACGGGCAGGTAAAGTCAGGCGTAAACGTCCCGACGATCAGCAAATCAATATCAGACGGGGATACGCGAGCCGCCAGCATGGCTCGTTTGGCGGCTTCAACGGCCAGATCGCTGGTGGATTCACCATCGCCGGCAAATCTTCGCTGAGTAATCCCGGTGCGGCGTTTCACCCAGCCCTCTTCAAAGCCGTAACGCTGCTCCAGTTCTTCGTTTGTCACAATTCTTGACGGCACGTAGGAGCCGATCGAACGAATGGCAACGCCCGTCAGCCGCTGAACTCTGCTGGAACGGCGAAACAAAAGACGAGGTTCGTCTTCGACTTTTTCACGAGGAATTGGCTGCAACTCGTTTCGCACCTTATGAACATCGATGGTCGCTTCGATCGATTCAGTGAGGGGGGAATTCATGTTTTTCAGTTCACGGCAAGGCGAAATGGTCGACTTCTCCTTCGCATCCGGCCCCTTGCCAGCGCTTCGATGTTCAACTTTCGTCCCGTCGACCGTTCACGAAGTCTACTCATCTTTCCAAAGATTTGAAACCACGGCCGGACCTCATCAACAAAAGTTCGTCTGACAGCAGATCCGGGACTTCCGGAGACGACATTCGCATCTGCCGGAATACGCAGAACGCAGCTCTTTTTCCGGGGACTTCGATATTCTGAAAATCCAGCGTTTTTGAGATTTAATTCGCAGCTGACTCCACTGCAAACCGGAATCACTCGCAGCCGCCGCAGTTAAGTCATTTCGATTGGTAAAACTTCATGGAACAATCCAATTCTGCCGGATCCCTGCCGCTGTAATTATCTGTCATAAACGGAAGCCTCCGAGAAATCGGTGCCTCATCCATGACAGTTCCCGGCCACCACTGAATTGGGCTGCGGCCATTCAACCCATCGATCCGAAGACAAACGCACCGGGCAACAGGGTGGTTGATTCCGGAGCATTCACTGAAGTCAGGATGACATTCATGGTTCGTTTAACATCGCTCTGCGTCTACGTCATTGCCATTCTGACAGTACACGCCACAACCATGGCTCAGGACGGCGGGCATCCGCCGGTCGAAAGCTCGACCTCGAGTGCATATCCTCGAGCCACGAATTCGCTGGCGAAATATGCCGCTGTTCGAACCGGCAACGCGACTCTTCCGACCGGGGCGTTTAATGGATTCCGTCAGATTCGAGCCGTTCCCGACTTAGGTGCCCCCGGGTCTGCAGGAAATGGGTTCAATCATTTCCCTTTGCCGCTCGATAAGTACACGAACTGGTATCGCCCCCGAGCTTCCTCGCTGACCCAGTATCAACGTTGTGCACCGGATGAATTCCGGCCTCGAGGTTTCGGCCACCTGTTTGCTCGCCCGTGCGATGGCTTCCGAATGGAATTCGAGCCCTACGCAATCAGTGATGGAATGTCCAATTACGGCCCCGCGTATTTCTCACGACTGCCGAATCCTCAGTGCGAACACTGTGACCACTGTGATGATGACTGCGAAGATTGCAAAGAGTGCAAGCGGTAAGCTCACGTGTCAGACCGGAATCGATCGCGGTGCCATTTTCCGAGAGTGCGGCCGTCGCGGAAATCGACGACAATCGAAGTCCCGGCAGTCGGAAGCGTCGAACCTGCGTGGATCGATTCCTCATGCAAAATGACAAGCAAATCGTCCTTCAGTGACCTGATGATCCAGTGTTGTATCGAGGTTGCGATGCCTGTCCGGCCCTTTGAATCGCGCCCCATCGATTCTCCGTAGTCTTTCCTCACGCTGCGTCGCTCCGTCGTGTCCGGCCTGTAACCGAAAGAAACTCTCACGCCGGTGGGCCATTTCTTCGGCGGCGCCTGGAGGCAGTCAATCAGTGCATTTTTGCGGCTACGGCCCCGGGTAGAACACGATCGCGCGTTCTGCAGGTTCAGCCATGCTGAGTCGGTATCGGCGATCGCGCAGAATGCCTGCGCGTCGCTGGAAACTCCGGTTTCCGGCCATGTACGGCTTAGAGAAAGATGGGCAATCCCCACCAACAAAACGTTGGTCGGAGCGATGGATCAATCGGCCGACAACCTGCTATCATGCGGACTGTCAATCCTTTATCGCTATTGTCCCCCTCCGGAGGATGTACGAAAATGTGTTTTCAAATTCAGGTGCCGTTTTGTCGAATGATCAGGCATACTGGCCTGTTGATCACATTACTGATGTTCTTCGGAACCAGCCACGCGGAGGGGACTTCCGGATCTTCGGAGAAGGATCTGGTTGCGAGGGTCATTGCAGCCGCGGGCGGCGAGGAGTCTCTGCTGAAACTGTTTCGCATGGAGGAACGATACAACTCAGGAAAAGAAAGAATCTCTCCCGGTACATCGCGCGTGTCAGTTGTTGAGCCACCGAAGTCGTGGTGGATTGGCACAAAAGAGCGAGGAACTGAGCCAGCCAAGATAACGACATGGGCGTGGACACTGGGAGTGCTCAACGATCCTCAGTCAAAGCTTGAACTTCTCCCTGATATCACGGAAGGCGAAAAAACGCTGACAGGCCTGCGTATTTCCGAAAGCGTCGATCCAGCCATCGACATGTATTTCGACAAGACAACTTTTGAACTGGTCCGTGTGGACTGGCGGAATGACATCTATCGATTCAGCGAGTGGAAGGACTTCGATGGAACCAGATATCCTGCCAGGTGTGCCATGTTTCGCCGCAACTCCGGAGAGCCGTGGTTTTTCCATGAGATCGTCGCAATTGAGCGATTAAAAGAACTTCCCGAAGGTCTGAAACGCTGATCGGGATGGTGAGTTGATAGTTTGAGCGAGGATTATGTGGCAATAATCGATGACCATTCGATGAAAACAGTTCTGTTTCTCTGCACGGGCAACTATTACCGCAGTCGCTACGCGGAGATCCTGTTCAACGCCCGGGCACGAGAAATGGAACTGGCATGGACCGCAGTCTCAAGAGGACTTGCGCCGGATCCTCGCAATCCTGGTCCGATGTCGCGCGACACAATGGCGGCCTTGCTGGAGCAGGGGATTTCCGTGGACGAATATCTGCGGATGCCGATCCAGGTCACGGACGATGATTTTGCTTCCAGTCACCATGTCGTTGCCGTCAAGGAACAGGAGCATCGGCCGATGATCCAGCGTGACTTCCCCAGTCGGCTGGAAATAGTCGAATTCTGGCACGTGCATGATCTGGACTGCTGTGGACCGGACGAAGCGATTCCCCATCTGAATCAGGAGGTAACGAAGCTTCTGCTGCGGCTGCGGAATGCCGATTCATGAACCTTCGGCATCATCCTGATGTCTGAGCTGCAGTGAGCGAAGATGAGCCGGTCGCAACTCACGCAGCTCTGCTTATTGTGTGACGACTCCCCTGCTATCGGAAACGGCATCAAAGTGACATCAACCGAGCAACTCACTGCTGGCGAATGTCAGAGTGTCGGTCTCGCTGTGATCAGCGGTTCGATCTCTGCATTCCGTTCTAATAAGGGCTTTGCTGACAAAGCCGTTTCACAGCTTCCTGACGACAAACTGCATGTGTCACTGGACGCCAACACGAACAGTATTGCCGTGATCATGAAGCATGTGGCTGGAAACCTGCTTTCCCGGTGGACGGATTTCCTGACCACGGATGGGGAGAAGCCGTGGCGTGATCGTGATGGGGAATTCGTGGACACATTCGGCAATCGTGAGCAACTGATCGCCTATTGGGAATCAGGCTGGATAACTCTTTTTAACACTCTTTCAGCGCTTTCCTGCAGCGATCTGGCGAAGTCGGTAACGATTCGCGGCGAGGTGCATTCGGTTCCGCTGGCCATGCAGAGGTCGTTAGCTCACACAACCTATCATATCGGCCAGATCATGTTGATTTCCCGAATTCTGGCGGGCGACAACTGGACAACCATCACGATTCCTCGCGGAGGTTCGACGAGCTTTAATCAACAGGTCTGGGGAGCGGGACACTATCAGACGCCGCCGATACGCGAAGCATAGTTGACGTCACTATCTCGGTCCTGACTTCGAGACACCGCCTGGCATACGGAACAACAAAGGCGTCAGACAGAAACGGAAAGAATGTGCCAATGGCTGCTTTCTGTCCCGGGACGCTCACAGTGGCTCCACCGAGATAAGGATTCTGATGATTGCAGATGGTGAGTTATCAATCCATTGAAATGGGAACTCCGATTTCACATGCGATATCTGGACAACGATTGTTGATCCAGAGTGTTGTATTGTAGCATTCAACTCGAGCCGATCTCACGATCCCGCCGCAACGTTCAGCTGATGCAGACTTGTTCTGCACGACGTCCGGATCAAAAAGTGGACAATGTCGGTTTGGATGTCGGAGTTGTTCCGGCGTTCGTCCATCGTCTATGCCGTGAGACAACTCGTATGAATCGATTGAAAACTCTACTGAGCGCACTTTTGTTTGTTGGCTGCGTTGACGCCAGTGACACCAGAAGTCAAAAGCCGGCCGAACCGCCAAAACCTGCTGAGATCGGCGAGTTTGATCAATCGGCAGGAAAGGAAGTCGTCAAGCTCGACGCGAAAGTCTCGGATCCCATTACGGGGCCTCTGGAGATTCTGAAGAAGGCGAAAGTAGAACTGCCGATGCTGGCCATTGAGCACGCTCTGAATCTTTACAACGCCGCTGAAGGCAGATTTCCACAGTCTCACGACGAATTCATGACGCAGGTCATTGCAGCGAACAACATTCGGCTTCCGGCCCTGCCAAATGGACTGCAGTACCAGTACGACGTAGTAGGGCATCGGCTGGTGATTGTGAATACTGCAGACGGGAAAACCGTTGAATAAGGCGTTCCTCCACTGAGAATCTGCCAATGTGGGCAATTCTTCACGCGTCGTGGAGGACTCTCTCAGATAGGATTGCGGGACGATTGTTCCCAGGAAATCCTCCCGCCTGCCTGTTCCTTCCTGCATAATTACGCCATCGACATTGGCTTCCGGATCAGCCGGCCCAATGCTCACTTTGTAATCGAATGAAGTGTGTCGCATGGAGCCCTGTGGCTGATTGCGGCAACGTTCGGGCTCAAGCTCATGATGACTCAAACTCACTCACTGCGTTGTCTTCGTGCTCTATGTCGGCGTCTTGTCTGGCTCTTGACGCTGGCCTTGTGCTGTGCATCCCCGGCGATGGCCGATGAACGAGGTGACTTTTTCGAGGCGAACATACGACCTCTGCTTCTTGATCGCTGCGTCGAGTGTCACGGGGGGACAAAACAGGAGCATGGGGTCAGATTGGATCGCCGGAACGATCTCCTGCAGGGCAAGGTGAGTGACGTTCCGCTGATCGTCCCCGGAAAGCCAGAGGAAAGTCGGATCACGAAAGTGCTGGAACATTCGAAGGACGACATCGCGATGCCGCCTTCGAAGAAATTGTCGGACGCTGAGATTGCTGCCGTCCATAAATGGATCGCCGATGGAGCTGTCTGGCCCGAAACATCTGATCTTGAAACTGAAGCGCGGCGGCGAGCTGAAAAATGGCGGGAGCATTGGGCCTTCCAGCCCGTAAAGTCCCCGGATCTGTCCAACATTCCGGAAGGACAGCATCCGATTGACTTCTTCATCGACCAGGCTCTTGCGCAAAAGAGTCTGCAGCGATCATCACCGGCTGCGGCAAAAGTTCTTGTGCGTCGTCTCGCGTTTGCCCTGACAGGGCTGCCGGCTGACCTGAACGATTTAACGGCTGCGGAACAGGCGGAAGCCACTGGAAAACTGAATGAATGGAAAGCTGCCTACATCGATCGCCTGTTGGCTTCTCCGCAATACGGTGAACGCTGGGGACGCTACTGGATGGATGTGTCTCGATATTCAGACACGAAGGGTTATGTGTTTACGGAAGATCGAGAATACCCGGATGCATGGCGGTATCGAGAATGGGTGATCAATTCACTAAACAGCGACATGCCGTATGACGAATTTCTGAAGCGTCAACTGGCAGCCGATCGCATGCCGGGATCAGATGATCCTGCTCAGCTGGCGGCGATGGGATACCTGACTTTGGGCCGTCGTTTTCTGAACAACACACATGACATTATCGATGATCGCATCGACGTGGTCAGTCGCGGTATGCTGGGGCTGACGGCATCATGTGCTCGCTGTCATGATCACAAGTTTGATCCGATTCCGATCGCCGATTACTACTCCTTGTACGGTATTTTTGCCTCGTCGGATGAACCCAAAAATGAACCTTCAACGCTGCGTCTGGTTGATCGCCCTCAGCCAGTAGAGCCGGTGATTTTCCTGCGAGGACAGCCTCACAACCGAGGTGATCGGGTTCCGCGACGGTTCTTTTCGGCATTGTCGGCCTCCAATGCGGAGTCTTTCAAAGACGGCAGCGGGCGACTGGAACTGGCTGGGGCGATTGCATCGTCAGCAAACCCACTGACTGGTCGCGTCGCCGTCAACCGAATCTGGATGCACCTGTTTGGCAAAGGGCTTGTCGATTCGCCGAGCGACTTTGGAGTTCGAACTTTTCCTCCAACTCATCCGCAGTTGCTGGATTATCTGACGGATTATTTTGTGAAGCACGGATGGTCACAGAAATCGCTGATTCGCCACATTGTGACTTCGCAGACATGGCAGCAGAAATCTGATCGAAGGCCCGACGCCGAAAAAGCAGACCCCGAGAATCGCCTATATGCTCGCATGCATCGCAGTCGGCTCGACTTTGAAGCGCAGCGTGATGCGATTCTGGCCGTGTCAGGGAAACTGGATCGTACGATTGGCGGCAAGTCGGCGGATATTGCGGCGGATCCAAACAGTCTGCGACGTACGATTTACGCCAGAATTGATCGCCAGAATCTGCCTGGTGTTTTCAGAACGTTCGATTTACCAAACCCTGACAATCACGCTCCGCGGCGGTTTGAAACAACTGTTCCTCAGCAAGCCCTGTTTCAGCTTAACAATCCGTTCGTAATGAATCGTGCGATCGATATTGCGGAGCAGACTAAAGGTGCAGGCTCCATAGAGGATGCCGTTCCTCGAATTCGAACGGCGTTCCTCCGCGTACTACAGCGCGAGCCATCCGAGTCAGAACTCGTCGAACTGACTGCATTCATCAACGACATTCAGGCGAAACAGAATATCGGTGGTGGTTCGCCGGGCTGGTCGTATGGATATGGAACGTTCGATGAAACGTCGAAGTCGCTGACAGCCTTTACGGTCTTTCCGTTTGCTGGCGAAGGGAAGTGGCAGGGCGGCAAGGACTTGCCAGACGCCAAACTTGGATGGACCACTTTGAATAAATCCGGTGGTCATACAGGTCACGGACTTTCCTTCTGTGCTGTGCGACGATGGACCTCGGAGGTCGATTGTCGAGTTGCCGTGAACGGTGTAATTGGTCATCAGCAGGAGCAGGGCGACGGCGTGCGATTGCGAGTCGTTAACTTACGGCTGGGTGTCCTGCAGGAGGTTGTCGCTGCGCATGTGATGTCACCTGTGGCGGCTCCACCGTTTGAACTGAAAGCGGGTGAGTCGATTGATTTTGTGGTTGATTGTCGTGAAAACGAGAGCCACGACTCCTTCCGTTCAAAGTTTGTGATTACTCAATCGGTCGACGGGAAAGTTCTGCGAGTGTGGAATTCTGAGGATGACTTCCGAGATCAGCCGGGAGCCAGCCGTCTGGACGCCTGGGCTCAGCTGGTCCAGGCTCTGCTATTGACGAACGAGTTTGTTTTTGTGGATTAGTATCCGCCCGAGGTGATTTATGCACATATCTTCAGAAGCAAATCCACAATCAACAATCGCTGTGGGACGTCGCGGAATGCTGTCGCGCTGCGGTATGGGCTTCGGTGCTTTGGCGATGACCGGTTTTCTGAACGAGCGTCCGGTGCACGCGATGCCGCTGCCTGAGGCCGCGCTGAACCCGATGTCTCCGAAGCCGGCTCAGTTTCCATCAAAGATTAAACACGTCATCCACCTGTTTATGAACGGCGGCCCATCACACGTCGATACGTTTGATCCCAAGCCCGAATTGCAGCGTCGTGGTGGCGAGTCAATTTCCTCCGGTAACCTGCGCACGGAACGTCCCACAGGAGCACTCTATCCGTCACCGTTTCGCTTTCGTCGTTACGGTGAAAGTGGAATTGAAGTCAGCGAATTGTTTCAACACACCGCTCAGCATGTAGACGACATGGCCATCATTCGTTCTATGCATGCCGACGTGCCGAATCATGAACCGTCACTGCTGCTGATGAACTGCGGCGAAGCGAGACTGGTTCGCCCTAGCATGGGTTCATGGCTGACTTACGGCCTCGGGACCGAGAATGAGAACATGCCAGCGTTCGTGGCGATGTGTCCCGGTGGTTATCCCATTCAGGAATCACAGAACTGGCAAAGCGGTTTTCTCCCTGGGGTATTCCAGGGAACCTACATCGACACGAAGCACACTGAGATCGAGAAGCTGATCGAGAATATTCGCAATGATCGCATCAGTCGGCCGGAGCAGACCGTGCAGCTGCAGCTGCTCAGAAGTCTCAATAAGACGCATCTCGAAGAGCGTCCCGGGGATGCTCAGCTGGAAGCTCGCATTCAGTCGTTCGAACTGGCATTCCGAATGCAGACGGAAGCGGCCGATGCATTTGATATCAGCCGTGAACCAAAACATATTCGCGACATGTACGGCGACGGCGTCCAGGCTCGCCAGATTCTGATCGCTCGTCGATTGATTGAGCGCGGCGTTCGCTTTGTCCAGGTCTGGCACGGCGAAGGCCAGCCCTGGGACAATCATGATGACATCGAAGTCAATCATCGTCGTCTGGCGAAGCAATGTGATCAGGCGATCGGGGCATTGCTGACAGATCTGAAACAACGTGGGATGCTGGATGAAACGTTGATTATCTGGGGGGGCGAGTTTGGCAGAACTCCTGTGGTGGAGCTGCCAAAGCAGGGATCAAACGCGGGCAAAATCAACGGACGTGACCACAATCACTGGGGTTTCACAACGTGGATGGCGGGGGGCGGAGTCAAAGGCGGCTACGTTCATGGGGCAACCGATGAATTTGGCTTTAAAGCCGTGGAAAAGCCGGTCCATGTTCATGACCTGCATGCGACGATTTTGAAGCTGATTGGTTTTGATCACGAGAAGTTTACCTACCGCTATGCCGGACGTGATTTCCGCCTCACGGACCTTCACGGCATCGTGGTGGACGAACTGATCGCGTAGTCCTTTCCGCGATCAGGATCAGAAAGAGATTCTCAAATTCGCGCCGGGGCGCCCCGTGACTGATTTTCTTTCAGGCGAAGAATTGATCAGACTTACGGGCAGTGGTTTCGAGAATCTCTGCGATTGCATCGCCGCATGTCAAGCGGTCGTGCTCGCGAATCATGATCGCATAAAAGAAGATGTCAGACGTCGTCATCCAGACCCGCAACTTATCCAAAGTGTTCCGTCTCGAGGAAACAGACGTCACGGCGTTTACGGACATCTCATTGTCGATCGCACGGAGTCAGATGGTTGCGATCATGGGGCCGAGCGGGTCCGGCAAGAGTACGTTGATGCATGTGATGGGAGGCATTGAACCGCCAACCTCTGGTGAAATCTGTATCGACGGAACAAACGTCGCTGAACTTGATGATCAGTCGCTTACGCTCCTGCGTCGGCGCAGAATCGGTTTTGTCTTTCAGTCGTTCAATCTGGTCCCCACGCTCAGCGTCATTGAGAATGTCTCGCTGCCTCTGATTCTTGATGGAGTTTCATCGCGCGAGGCTGAGCCGCGAGCTGTCGAGCAACTGACACGAGTCGGCTTGTCGCATCGGCTGCAGCACCTTCCTTCGCAACTTTCCGGCGGTGAGCAACAACGAGTCGCCGTTGCGCGGGCTTTGGTGATCAATCCTTCACTGATATTGGCCGATGAGCCGACCGGTAATCTGGATTCTGCGCGAGGTCGTGAGATTACGCGGCTGCTGTGCGATGTGGCCCACGCCGGGCAGCAGACGGTTGTCGTCGTGACGCACGATATCCGAGTTGCCTCGCAAGCAGACAGACTGATCGTGCTCCTGGATGGTCGCATACGTTATGACGGACGGCCAGGCACGGATGCAGAGTGGATGGCGGCCTTGAAGCTGGAGATCGACGGATGATTCCGTGGAGCTTCTCCTGGAATAATCTCCGGCTGCGTCCTCTGCGAACTCTGCTGACCGTGCTGAGTATCGCTGGCGGTGTTGCTGCTGTGGTCGCCGTACTCCAGGCGATCGCTGCGACACGCGGACAGCTGGATTCAATGCAGAAAATGCTGGGAGAGCGCGAAGTTCTGGACATTGTCGCCGATGATACTTCGGCGTTTTCGATCAGCACGTTGCCGGATCTCAGTCAGTTTGCGGATGTGCAGAAGTCCATTCCGGTCTTTCGAGTCTTCACGAAGATCATGCTGGGGTCTGAGGAAGCTCGAGGTATCGCTGTTGGAACGAACCTTGACGAATATCTCGCGGGCAAAGAATACGCGATGATCTCCGGGAAGATTTCGACAGCAGCAAACGAGGTGTGTCTTGAAGCCAGTGTTGCGGAACATCTTCACGCGACGGTCGGTGATGAAATCAGGATCGGTGCGAAGGGACTGCCGTGGTTGTTGACCAAACAGGTGACTGGCATCCTGAAGTTCGAAAAGATGACCGCGGTGGAGGAGACCGCTTCCATTTTTATGCCACTGGCTGACGCAGCCCGGCTTGGTAAGGCACCCGGTAAAGCAACATCTCTGCACGTGCAGTTAAAGCCCGACGTTGATTCGGACACGCTGATTGGCGAGCTGGAGAAAACACTGGAGCCTCCGCTGGTCGTGAACAAGCCAGCGTCGGCGGCGGACATGACACGTCCGACGGAAGCCATCATTAACATCGGGTTGAATGTTGCCGCACTGCTGTCAGTAGTCGCCGCAGTATTCATTGTGATCAACACGTTTCAGATTTCGGTGACTGAGCGCCGCAAGCAAACGGCATTGATCCGAATCGTTGGGGCGACTACGGAACAAGTCACGGCCTCAATGTATCGCGAAGCTTTTGTGCTTGGCAGCATCGGCACACTCGCCGGTCTAGTTGCCGGCGTTTTCGGCAGTGCAGCTTTGTCGCATGGGATGGACGGCATTTACGGGTTCGAGCGTCCCCTGACGATTCCGATTCATCCGCTGGCGATCATGGCTGGGGTGATCTTTGGACCTGTGGTGACACTGATCTCTGTGTGGTATCCGACGCGCTGTGCATGTGAGCATCGACCTCTGGCTGTCCTGAAATCTGCGTCGGCACCCCACCGTGACTTTCCGGTGCGTCGAGCGATGCTGTGGGGATGCATTGTGCTGGCCATCGCTATGCTGATGTTTGCCTGTACATTTTGGGGCATCATGCCGGATGTCACGTCGATTCTTGGAATTGCATCCGTGCAAATCGCAGGAGTTGTCTGGCTGCCGGCGTTGATCAGACCGGTATCGTCAGCACTATACGCCGTGATTCGGAAATTCTTTCCTGTCGAAGCTCAGCTGGGACAGCGGCAACTGCTGGATAATTTTGGTCGCACGTCACTCACGATGTCAGTCATGTTTATTGTGTCTGCCACAAGTATCGGCGTGGGAAACACCACACTATCAATTGCTCATGATGTCCAGTCATGGCTGGATCGGACGCTGACGGCGGACTTTCTCCTGAGAGCCAGCAAACCGCGAGTGGACATGTCCGAAGCGGCTCCTCTTCCACCGGAACTGGAATCACAGGTTCGCAAGATTGCAGGAGTTGAATCCATTGACCACGTGTCATTCTCATTGGCTTTGATAGACGGGAATTCTGTGACTCTGATGTCACGAAGTTTGAAAGGACAGGAGCCACTTCCTGTCGATCTTGTCGAAGGTGCTCACTCTGAACTGAAGCCAAGAATGCTGGCGGGGCAGGCGGTTGTGGGCACAGTCCTCGCCCATCGACTTGGTGTGCGTTCCAATGGAAAAATCAGACTGGAGATTGGTGGTGTCAGTCACGATTTGCTGGTCGCGGGGATTGCTCGCGAATATACGGCTGGCGGACTGATGGTCATTATGGATTCCTCCGCAGCGGCAGAATTGTTTCCCATTCAGCCAGCACAGATCTTCGGGATCAAAGCCAGCGCGACGGCGACCGATTCGACAGGTACACAGTTGCAGGAGTTCTGCCGGGAGCACGGTCTGATCTTTCAGTCTTATACTGATCTGAGAGAGCTTGTGCAGTCCCTGATTCTTGGCCTGACCGATCGATTGTGGATGATCCTGATTCTGGCCCTGGTGATTGCCGGATTTGCCATTGTCAATACGCTGACGATGAACGTGATTGAACAGACGCGCTATCTGGGGCTGCTGCGAGTTGTCGGGATGACTCGAACACAGGTCATCCGCATGTTCCTCTTCCAGGCCTTTGTGCTGGGAACGCTGGCCTTGTTACCTGGCGCGTTTACCGGGATTCTCATGGCCTGGCTGATTACCGTTTCCTACGCAGGTGTCATTGAGCATGCCGTTCAGTTTTCTGTCGACACTCAGTTACTTGGTCTCTATCTTTCTGCGGGCATCCTGCTTTCAATAATGTCGGCCGTTCTGCCTGCAATCCGCGCTGGACGTCTGAAGCCGCTGGAAGCAATTCATCAGGAATAGGTGAATTGAGAAATCTTCCGTCAACCAAGTGATCTTCGACAACTCGAATTCTTCTGCAAAAACCATCAGCCAGCGGCAGGAATCGCCGTTGTAGCCTGCCCAGTACTCGAGGCTGATTCACGAATCAGCCGCTGGCCTGGATGTCAGACCGGAATCTGCATTCCCAGCGATTGCCGTGAGTTTTATCCTCCGGACATTGTTGGAACATGTCAGGAGAAGTTCGTCCATGAAGAATACCGTTCTCGTCCTGCTTTTCGTATCTGCCGCAGGCTGCAGTTCAATCACTCATGAACTTCAGCCACACCGCCTTTGGCCTGGAACTATCCGGAAACCCCAATCGCACCGACGACGCGTTGTTCTCAATCGATGATCCAAAGATCCCGGCGATGTCCGGCAGCGATCCTGAA
This sequence comes from Planctomycetaceae bacterium, assembly GCA_046349735.1. Lineage (GTDB taxonomy): Bacteria > Planctomycetota > Planctomycetia > Planctomycetales > Planctomycetaceae > SXXK01. Next base: position 4,768 of record JAXMBU010000018.1, on the reverse strand, counting down.
GTTCAAGGTTCAGCTGAAGCCGCGAAAAACGCTGTTCCCACGAATCATGAATAACTCCTGACGCTTCTCAGTCGGGCCGAAAATGAGACCGACCGACTTGGACATCAGCTGGCAGCCGTGCTGGAATCTGGTCTGGCGATTGCTCTGGACGGGCAGCTTGGTTCCGGTAAAACGCGTTGTCCGGGCTGTATGCGACGGACTGGGCATCATTTTCGGTCGTGAACAGCCCGACTTTCGTCATCATGCAGCTCTATACCGGTGGAAAATTCCGGTCGCCCATTTTGATACTTACCGTCTGGAAGATCTGGACGAATTTGTTTCCATCGGTGCTGACGAATATCTTCTTTCCAGGGGAATGGCTTGCCTGATTGAATGGGCTGACAAAATCAGCAATCCTGCCGGACGATCATCTGAACATTGATATCGTTCAGGTCGCAGAGTCCTCTCGCCAATTCCAGTTCCGGAGTCATGGTCCTTTGAGCAATGCGATCATAGCCGCACTGCAAAAGAGTCAATCCAGAGGCTAGCCGGCGACTCTGACAGGCCGTAGAGATCCCGGTCAATGGATTTCATCCCCCCGCAATTCGTTTGAATCGAATGCACGTCTGACACGTCAAAACGTTGCTGAGGAAGTCTTCTCGGCGGAAGTCTTCTCGGCGGAAGTCTTCTCGGCATTCGTTCCGGCTTTCGGCTGCTGTTGAGTCATACAGTGGAATGCCCCAAGGCCCCAGACAAGATCAATCGCATTCACACCAACAACTGCTCGATCTGAATAACAGTCCTGCAACTGCTGCATGGCGAGATCGTCTGCGGGATCATCGAAGACCGGGACGATCACCGCTCCATTGGTGATGTAGTAGTTGCAATAACATGCTTTGGCAGGCGATTGCCGTCCAGTGTTTTGGGCTGCGGCATAAAGTGGAATTGGAACCAGAGATTCGCCGCGACTGTTCTTCGCTGCAGCCACGGCTTCGAGATTTGCTCGCAGATCGGATGCTTCCGGAGCATCATCGCTGTATGGCGACGCCACGAGAACTCGCCGTTCATCGACGAACCTCGCGACCTGATCAATATGGCCATCGGTGTCGTCTCCAATGATCCCGTGTCCCGGCGGCCAGACAACATTCTTCTTGCGCCTGAAGCCGGCGGAGAGCACGTCGGTCATGCTTTCAATCGTCGCTGAGCGTTGCGGTCAGTTCAGCAGACAACTGGCGGTGGTCAAAATCGTCCCGGCCCCGAATTGCCTTCAATCGCACCGCCTTCGAGAATTAATTCTGGACGCAGAGTTTGATTCCGGCTTCGGCTCCAATTCGCCCCGCTGTAAGTTCGTCAAATTCCATGGCGGGTCGGCCTTTCCACCCCATGCATTGTATTCCAGTCCACGATAACCTGTTTACCAGCTGCGGGCGTGCCTGATCGTCCATTCAAAAAATGGGACCGTGATCGCGACACCACGAGTCGTTGACGGGGATATCGTAAAGCTCAGGAACAAACCGGCTCCCCGACGACTGCACATGCATCGATCAAAGGGCAGGCAGACTCGGCTGCTGCGGACCGCCGAGGATTCGCACGGGTTCGTAGCAGGCCATCGCCGCAACGAATTCTGCAAAAGCGGCAGGAATGCGATCAAAAATTCCGGGCGGTATTGGGATTCACCGGCCACGCGACCCAGGTGGCTTCGCACCAGGCTTCCCATTCAGAAACCGGCCCAGCGATAGTCTGTTAAATTAAAGTCGATACGGTCATGTCGGTTCGAAGGAAAGCGCTGATGCAGTTTCTGAACTCCCGGATGTTAGCAGGCACCGAGCATTCTCCCCAGGCAACTCAATCCATCGCCAACTTTTTCGTGACAACGGAATTCCGGTCGCTGCAGAAGCAACGTCACTCTCGTGAATCCGACGAGGATCAATTCTCCGTCACACTGATACTTGAGCCGAATTGCTGTAGACTAATCGTGAGTCAGGCGCCAGACGCGACCTCGCTCCGGCTCATTGAAAACGACAACACAAGGACATGGCTCAGAACTGATGTCGGATTGCCCGCCGCTGACCCATGTGCGAATCCAGAAACCAGCCTTATGAACACGACTCTGGAATCTCAACTCAAAATGACGATCCGACGAGGACGGGTCTTGTCAGCGCCGGCTCAATTGGCGGGTTACAACACCGACGGGCTGGGCTATAAGACCTTTCAACCGGATGCCGTGGTGATCCCCGCAGATGCGGACGAAATGATCGCCTTGCTGCGAGAATCGAAGACGCTGAATGTTCCCGTGACGATTCGCGGAGCAGGCACTTCACTGTCTGGTGGCCCCGTCGCAGCCCAAGGCGGGATTGTGGTGCACACGTCGTCGCTGAAGAAAATTCGCACGATTTCTCGAGAAGGATTTTGGTGCGAAGTCGAATGCAGCGTGACGCTGAATCAGCTCGATGAAGCTTTGCGAGCATACAATTTATTCTACCCGCCGGATCCTTCCAGTGGCCCCGTTTGTACGCTCGGCGGAAACGTCGCCATGAATGCCGGCGGCGCCCATTGCTTTCGGTACGGCGTCACCAGCAATTATGTGCTCGGGCTGGAAGTGGTGATGCTCGACGGCACCGTGCATCGCTTCGGCGGCCCAGCCGGAGGTCGTGGCGACTGGCATGAAGACTGGAAGCGACTGATGGTCGGTTCCGAAGGAACGCTCGGCGCGTTCACTCGGTTCTGGCTGCGACTGTTACCGCGTCCGAAAAAGCCTGGACCTTCCGCGCCACGTTTCCGGATCTGCACTCGGCGGAGAAAGCGGTTCACGGCCTTGTGGTGCATCCCGCTTTTCCGGTTGCAATTGAATTGATGGACCCGCGATTCGTGGCCATGGTCGAAAACAGCCCGATGGCGGTTGGATTGCCGACCGACGCATTCCTGCTGGTGACAGAAATCGAAGGCCCGGCAGTGCTGGTCGATGCCCGTGTGCAATCTGTCGCGCAATTGCTGAAGGATGCGGGGGCGATGGAGGTGAGTTTTAGTGACGACGAAGAGCAGCGGAAGAAGCTCTGGAAGGCTCGCAAAGTTGCTGGCGGCCTGATGGGACAGCTGAGCCCTGACATGATTGTCCAGGATGCGGTGATTCCCAAGAGTGCTCTTGCGGAGCTGCTGCAGCTGGTTTACGACGAAGCCGATGCGATCGGGATCCCTGCGATTAATGTGTTTCACGCGGGCGATGGCAATCTCCATCCGAATTTTCTGTTCGATTCTCGCAAACCCGGAGAACTGGAGCGAGTCGAAGCGATCAGCAAGAGACTAATGAAGCGAGTTATTGAAGTCGGAGGAACTTTGTCTGGCGAACATGGCATAGGGAACGACAAAGCTCGATATATGCCGCTCGTGTTTAGCCCGGAGAGTCTTCGACTGCAGTTAGCTGTTCCGGCCACGTTCAATCCACGGCACCAGTTGAATCCGTTGAAGGTGTTTGCTGATCGTTCGTTTGTCGGAGCGAATGGTCAGGCTTCAACATTGACTCACTCTCATGACGACGCCCCTTCGACAAAGGACAAGGCGGCGGAAACTCCCGGGTCGCGATTGTTCACGCCGTTTCTGGATACGATTGATGGTGTCATCTGCGTTGCAGCGGATATCACGGCGATGCATCTTCAGGAACTGATCGGACCACATCGCCTGCGTTTCCCATTGATGACGGATGCGAACCTGCCCCTGTCAACACAAGTGAAGGCCAGTGAGTATGCTCCGGCGTCATCACGATTTGGAGAACTGTGCGACAACATCATCGGGATGAACTGGCGTCTCACGGATGGTCGAGTCGTGCGGATTGGCGAACGAGTGGTCAAGTCGACGACCGGTTACGATCTGCTGCGGTTTTTGATGCATTCCGATGGTCGATTCGGTCAACCTGTCGACTTCGTGTTGCGACTTCGACCACACTGCGGCATGGATGGGCTCACTGAACTTAGCGGCCCGCGAAATGTTGTGACCAGAGCCATGCCGGAACTATTGCAATCCTGCTGGATGAACTGGGTCGATTCAGTGGATGTCGTGGCGAATGCGAACTCAGATTTGTTGACGGTAAGGGTCGCGATCAATACTCCGGCTGATGAATGGCACGTGTTCGAATCGATGCTGGCAGCGTTTGCATCCGTGCAAAAACTGGAATTCAGGACGATTCCGCAAGCACTACCGCCGATTGATGGTTGTCCTGATTTTGCACTAAAAACAACACCGGATCGCGCTGTCGCTTTGGCCTGCGAATTGGCCGCGACATTTCACATCAAGTGTCTGGCACTATGCTACAACGGAGTCGTGCATGGCTACTTCACTGACGTGGCAACTGCGGCGTCCGTGGTGCAGGAGATTGTTCGATCCCACGCTGCCTCGCTTCACGAATCCGGTGGCGACTGGATTTCTCGACATCTTCCACGTCCGGCCGCCCGTGGTGTGGAAGCACAGTGGCTTTCTGTTTTGACTACGGAGTTTTCAAAGACGTGAGTACCTTGCCCCCAACTCCGAAAACAGAAGGCTGCTCAACGCCGCACGGGAAAGCCCATCCGGCTCTCAGCGAAATGCTGACGAACTGCGTACACTGCGGTTTTTGTCTGGCCGTTTGCCCGACATATCAGATGACGGGCGATGAAAATAATTCTCCGCGCGGTCGGCTGCGATTATGGCGTGAGGAAGCCGAAGGTCGACTCGCGCCGGATCCGTTCACGGCTCATTACACGAACGAATGTGTCGGCTGCCTTGCCTGCGAACCGGCTTGTCCGGCGAATGTCCCGTA
>JAXMBU010000017.1:0-116933 GCA_046349735.1 Planctomycetaceae bacterium | reverse complement strand
ATGCCGACAATGTACTCATTCCGCACGGCAGCAGCCGTCCGGGCTTCTCGCAGAAAGCGTTTGCGAGGTGGAGACGTCGAGGCCAGCTCGGGGTTCATCAGTTTGATCGCGACAACGCGATGCAGCTTCTCGTCGAACGCTTTGACAACGATTCCAAAGGCTCCCCGACCCAGAGTCTGTTCGATCTCATAATGACCCAGTCGGCCCAGCCAGTCGGGACGCGTTGCTGGCTGCAGGTACTTCCGCAGTTCCTCCTCCCCGGACACGGCTGTTGAATTTTGATCGTCTTCCTCGTCGCTCGCACCGTGGCTGACGACAGTCATCTCGACGGCAGGACCGCTGGCTCCGGCCGGCATTTCCAGGAACTGGCTGTTCCCTTCATGGTGGCTCAGCAGCTGTTCAACCTGAGACCGTAGATTGACATCACCATCGCAGGCCTGTTCCACAAAGACCGCTCGTTCGGCCGGATCGGAAATCTCAATGGCCGCAAGGAAAATGGTGCGTTCTGACATAGTTTGCTCGATCCGAATTGCAGCTGAGGAGGCAATTCCTGCATTCTGACCAAAGCCGATCTCCGGTCAACGCTGTCGCCTCCGGAAAGACATGGCGCTGTCTGCTCTTGATTCGCGCCAACAATCCGAAAAGATTTTTGGGACTGCCGGGCCAGAAGCCGGATTCGTGAGAATCTGGACCGCGGCCAATGTGCATAATTGCACCGATATCTCACGATCCCGGCTACATTTCTCGGTTCCGGCTAAGAGGAATCCTACTGGATCTCTCTCAATAGCCACGCTTTGGCATACGCCCAGAGTCGGTCAGCGCTGCGAGGGGCGATGTTCAGGACTTTGCCCGCGTCCAGCAGAGAGAGTCCGGCAAAGTATCGGAGCTTCACGAGTTCGCAGGCGACAGCATCGACAGCCGCAAATCTCTGCAATGCCTCATCCAGAACTTCGAGCAGATTATCGTCAGGCGTTTCCGAGACGGCATCAAGATCGAGCATGGTCCGCTTCAGATCACCACCTCGCTTGAGGCGATTTCGCTTCCGTGCATTGTCGACGAGAATCCGTCGCATCGCTTCGGCCGCTGCTCCGAAAAAATGGGCGCGACTTTTCCATTGATGATCGCTCATTTCAAGGCCGAGCGAGTTATCCGAAACTTCGGACTTCGAAAAACCTTCCAGAGGCGCCATCAGCTTCAGCCAGGCCTCATGGACAAGCGCTGTGGCCTGTAGAGTCTGTCCGGGCTCCTCATTCTGAAGATGACGAGCAGCGATCTTCCTCAGTTCGTCATAGACAGCGCTGAAGAGGTCCCGAATCGCCTCGGAATCATCGTCTTCCACTCGTTGCAGAATTCGAGAGACGTCTGTCACATGGACCTCAGACAATGACGAGTGCTCGGTCAAGGCTCAGAAAAGGGGGCAGGAACCAATAGCCAAATGGCCCGAAGGGTGCTGCGCACTATTGGATCCTGACCCCTTTTCTGAGCCCACACTGATGCCAGTTCGTCTGAAGCGGCGATCACGCAGCCTGCTCGAATGAGTCGTCAGCCAGGTCTTCTTCTTCCTCGTAGACGAGGTAATAGATGTTGCTGGCCGCTTCTTCGAGGTAATGCTTGATATTCTCGCTCTGCACACCTTCAATCAGTCGATCCAGAGCTTCGACGACGCGATCAACTTCTTCGCTGCTGATTTCTTCGTACTCGTCAGAATTTGTGAGGCGATACTGTGAGTCTTCTGACATAGCGATGCTCCTCCGTGAGTCCGCCGACTATCTCGGCAATTCCAATGACCTATAGACCAAGTCACTTGTTATCGACAGCGGCTTCATTTCCACAGAACGAGTAAACCCGGTTTTCCTGATGTTCGCAACCCAGGAGACGGCCGGTTCTCGCCGACACACACTCGATTATTGCAATCCCGATGAGGCATCAGCAGAATCCGCCGCTCCTGCCACGGATCCGAAGCCAAAAGCAGCACGCTTTGCCGTAGCCGGATCCGCGACGTTCTGTTGATTTAATACCAACCCGAAGCGCCAGCGAGGCAAAAAACGCAGAATTCCTCGCGGGCGTTTCGGGTCAATAGGCGTTTCTCATCAAGATCTCGACTAAATCAACAGACCGGTGAGACTTCGGATGCACTCCAAAAGGTCACACCGAATTCTCCTGAGTCCGGTTACAACTCTTACCCGCAGTTGGCTCGTCATCATCCCTTTGGCAAGATAGAGTCACGTTCCTCCACGAATCTGATTTCTCGCCAGTTCTTCTGCCTGCCTTCCAGACAAGGGTGATTCTATGGCCGAGCTGTTCTTTCGATCAACCCGTTTTTACACCGGTGTCCTTTTGGCTCCGGTGATCACGCTATTGGGATTTACGGTTTCCTCGACAGCCGCAGCCGGTGAAGGCTCATTACGCGTGGGGGTGGCGGAAGCCGACATCACTCCTCCCATTGGGTTTCCCATGGCAGGATATTATCACGAGCGACTGGCCGAAGGAGAAATCGATCCTCTGAAGGCCCGCGCCATCGTATTTGTTGATGGTGACACCAGTGGAGCGCTCGTCGTTTGCGACCTGATTGGTATCTCGACAGATCTCAAGAACGAAGTTCGCAAACGTGCTTCGGAGAAAACAGGAATTCCGCCCGAGCATATCGCACTCTCTGCAACTCATTCCCACACCGCCCCGGACTATATGAAGGAATTGTATCTGCGAATCGGAAACGAAGCGCAGCCGGAATTGCGTGCGAACTACATTGATAAGCTCATCGGCGGTCCTGTTGATGCGATCTGCACAGCCTTCGCCAATTCAAAGCCGTCCACGATTGAAACAGGCTCCGGGACTCAGAATGAAGCGGTCTCTTTTAATCGCCGCGCGGTGACTCGTGATGGAAGTGTGAAGACCTGGATGGCGGCCAACCATCCGGATTTTGTGAAGACAGCGGGGCCGATCGATCCGCAAATCGGACTCGTGATGATCCGCGATGAAAACAAGAAGCCCGTGGGGTTACTCAGCAACTTTGCTCTGCATCTGGACACCGTCGGCGGGATGAAATGGAGTGCCGATTATCCATTCTTTATCGAACGCACTTTGCAGCAGTCGTTAGGCGCCGGAGTTGTCTCAATCTTTGGCAACGGTTGCTGTGGCGACATCAACCATGTGAATCCTCGCAGCACAGAACGCAACACCGCCTCTGTGATTGGCACGTCCATCGGCAATTCGATTCTCCGCGATCTCTCCGGTTTGCAACCGCTGGCCGATCAGAAGTTGACGGTCAAATCGAGAGTGGTTCAGTTGCCATTGCAGGATGCAACTCAGGAAGAAGTGGCCCATTCCATCGAGATTCTGGACAAGGCCAGACGCAAAGAACCAGTTGAGTTTCTCGATCATGTGACAGCTTACAAGAAGCTGATCATCGATCAAATGCGGCACAAGGAACCTTTTGCGAAGACTCGCGAACATATCACATGGGGGCTGAGCCGATCACTTGCGGGAATCGGCGAGACCCTTCCTGTTGACATGACGGTCTTCACATTGGGGACTGACGTCGCCATCGTCGCATTGCCTGGTGAGGCATTCGTTGAACTTGGCTTGTCAATCAAGCAGGCATCACCGTTTAAGACAACACTGGTGATCGAGCTCTCCAACTGCGTGGAAACGATCTACGTGCCGACACGTGTTGCGGCAGCGGGCGGAAGTTATGAAGTGACAAATTCAACAACGCTCCCGGGGTCCGGTGAGATGATCGTTGAGACTGCAATTTTTCTGTTGCGTGAAGCGGCCACCGAAGTCATCGGGCAGAAACCGGCTCAACCATAGTGGTAGGGAAGGGATCGAAGATTGTCCGATCGATAAGTTCCACGTCCGCTTGCGCACCGCGAAGTTGCGACGGATTAACCTGCCAGTCCATCGAACCGTTCACATCCCACAGATTGGTCAGGTTCAATAAATTTGTGGCCGGGCGATTATCGCAGCAGCTGGTCGCCTTCGACAGGAATCGCTTTCCCGTCGACGGCGAGGATTTGTGAGTTCGTAAGGGAATCGCCAAATCGGTCAAAGTCGAGGAATGACCAGACAACTTTCTTGTGTCGATCCACTTCAATCAACTGAGGATTCTTTGCGCCCGCGTGGCAGTTATTGATCAGAATGTTTCCACTCGGCAGGAGCTGGAGTGATGTGACCCACGCCAGCTGAATTCCCGGCAGATCGTTTTGATGCAGACTCCAGATCATCTGTCCGGCCGGAGTAACCTCAAGGATGCTGTGGCCGTTGCCGGTCCCGATGAGAGTATTGCCGTTGGGCAGACGAATCGCAGAGAAACATTGATTACCGAATGCGTCAACACCATGCCCGCCCGCAGGTTTCCGATCAAACAATGGCACCTGAAACTCCCAGACCGTCTTTCCGTCTGATGAATACTCACGCACAATTCCATCCGCTTCATGGCAGACAAGATAATTTCCCGTTGTGAGTTTTCGGACGAGCCTGGTGTCGCGATGAGGGTCAGGTTGTCGAATCTTCATCGCCATGCTGCGAAGCAGCTTACCGCTGGAGTCCAGTTCGATGATGTTACCGGGCCCCGATTCGGCCACCATTGTTGAACCGTCGGCCAGCCGTTGAAAAGCATGAATTTCCAGTCGACGATCTTTGTTCTCCGGTCGTTTTGCCCCATCATAGCGCCAGACAACTTCATCATTCTTCGGGTTGATTTCCAAAACTTCCGTCCATGTCGTCTGCAACAGCACATTGCCATTGGGGAGGACATGCAGGTCATGCAACGGACCAATTTTGTGCTCCCATTCCGTCGTTCCATCTGCGCCGACGATTGCAACTCGACTCTTTGACGAGTCAGCCGCTATAAAACGGCGATCAGCTCGGCGCATCGAACAACCGATGTTGTCAACACCAAAAAACAGTACGGCAATAGTGATACACATGTTAGGCAAAACATCGATGGAATTTTCCTGTCAGGCATAATCATGGCGGGGGAGCAGAACGTTACCGATGATCACCGAGCGAAGCAAATCATGGCCGTGGTGATTTCGCCGACCTTTACAAGTGTCGTGTCTCTGTCAGCAATCATCAAGGGATCTTGTTTCGGGGCGGACCAGGCAGCAGCGAGTTCCGGCAACTCCTTAGCCGGGAAGAACAAGCCGAGGCTTGCTCCGCTAGTGCTAGTGTCTCTCAAGTCCTTCGTTTAAACCCCGTGGCCGACCAAAGGCGGGGCCTTCTCGGCCTGTCGACCGTTTAAACAGTACAAAAGCTCGGATCCGTAAATCAACGAAGAGAGACACTACACTAGGTCCGGCCTACACCCATCATTCCATGGCTGACAAGGTACTGACGCCGTTCCGCTGTCTTACGATCTTAGGAATAGTCCCGAAATAACTTCCGTAGCTGAAGTTGTGAGACTTCAGTCCGAACTCTCACGAGTTCGGCTACAACGGGAACCTACTTCGAGACTGTTCCTAAATCAGAATCTGCCACGCGACCGGCATTGGATTTGTCGGCCCGCCGGGCCTGAGGATGCACAACTTCAAGACTGCCGCGTTGGGTTGGGAAAGACGGAACTCATTTTGGGCTGGCCTCAATTCCTGAATAATCGCGGACGCTCAGCTCAGCGGTCGCCTTGCGCTTCTCCAAATACACACGGAATGTGTACGTGTGTTCATTTTTGGGGCATTTTGTGACAGAGGCGTGTACGGAACAACAACGAATGGCCACTACTTGCCATTCTCGTACGCGGCAGTGCGTAAAATACCACAACAATAAATTGAATTGTTCACAATTTCCTAATACAGTGAAAGGGTGGGGGCGATCTGTAGGAGAGCGTTTTCCACCGTCTGTTTTTTTCCAGTCTTAATTTGGAGGCTCATTAATGATGATTCAAAGTACCAGAAAGAGCCGAGGGTTCACGCTGATTGAACTTCTCGTCGTCATTGCAATCATTGCGATTTTGATCGCATTGCTGTTGCCAGCGGTTCAGCAGGCACGTGAAGCGGCTCGCCGCACACAGTGCAAAAACAACCTGAAACAGCTCGGACTCGCGCTGCATAACTACCATGATGTGGCCGGTATGTTTCCCCGCTCTATGCTGGGGGCAACCACTGGAACATCGGACTGGCGTGGCCACAGTGCACACGTCATGATTCTGCCATACATTGAGCAGGCAGCTCTGTACCAGAAGTATGAGATGGACATTTGGGCGTGGTGGGATGGTGGGCGAATCGGCGTTGACGGCACGGCTCACCACAATGTGCAGAATACAAGCCGAGCGGGAATGCAACGACTTGCGGCATTCATATGTCCTTCGAATTCCGCAACGATCAACTTCCCTGCATGTAGCTACCCAGTTTGCGAAGGCAACAACTCGGGCATGTTCAATGATGGCGTCGCTGGTGGTTCAACGGCACTGAAGCAGAACGGTATCTTCAATATCCAGATCGCCGTGCGTATGGGTGACATTACTGATGGAACCACAAACGTCATTATGGCTGGTGAACAGCTTCTCTCAGGAACCGTCCCCACACTGGACAGGCTCGTAAATCTGCGACAGGCCGTTGCCATTCCAGCTGGCTGGGACGGTACATTCCTGACACAGGCACAGATGGATGACTGGGGTGGCCGTTGCACGACAAGTGCTAATGCACAGCGAACGGAAACCGGACGCTATTGGTGCCCTGGGGTTCACGAACAGTCGGTATTCAGCACGCTGTTGACTCCGAACTCGAAGTACCAAAACTGTACTGCCCACTGTGCTGGTTGTGCTCCGGACGGCCCGGCGATGGTCGCAGCTCGCAGCTTGCACACCGGCGGTGTTCAGGTAGTGTTGGCCGATGGATCTGTTCGATTTGTTTCTGACAATGTCGACTACACCACCTGGCAGCGACTTGGTGCACGAAACGACGAAACGTTCTGGGCGAATTCTAGTCCTTTCGCCATTCGATAATATAATCCAGTTTCACTCGGGCGAGCAACGTTGTGTTGCTCGTCCGTGTGCGTTAGAACGCCTGGCAAAACATGCACTTAACCGGATTCATGAGAATTCGGAGCGATCTCTGAGCTCTTACGAGCTTATCGACGGTTTTGTTACGGGTTCTTGGTGTCCAGTAAAGTTTATCCACGGCTGCACAACGTGTGCGGCTACTTCAGAAGAATCGAGGTACCGGAATGAAACTCAGCCATGTATTATTTCCTTAAATGTGATCTCCTTTGGCTTGCTGCTGACCATTGGCTGTGGTGGGCCGGAAGTCACAGCCGACCCTGCAGCGAGTGCACCTCCTGCGGTTTCTGGCAAAGACCAAATTAAGCAGCGCCTTCAGGCCGTTATCGATTCTGGCTCAGGCGGCAGCGCTCTTGGTGGCATCCGGGAAGCTTTAGAAGACTTGAAAAAGACCGATGCGGCACTCGCTGAGGGTCTTCTGAAGGACTGGCCCAACTGGAACCATTGCAGGATCAAAATCAGATCAAGGGCATGGCTCAGCGGATGTTTGACAAGTTGAAGTAGCAGTCACTCCCGTGTGGGAGGAGTGAGGATCGTCACAGCATTCTGACTTCTGAACGATGTTATGCCACTGGCCTGGCCTGTGTTTTGGACAAAACAGAGGTAAGGTCAGTGGCATACTGCAATTACTAACTGGACAGCGCCATGTTTGTCACCCATACACGCCCGAAGCGGCAGCGAGTGAACTTTGCGACTCATTCACTCGCTGGCGGCTTTTGAAGTTGCCCGTTTTCATCAGGGCTGGAAGCCCGGCATATCCTCTGCCGGTGGCGTATCGGCGTGTTGATTTAATCTGTTTATCAGCCGCCGGCGGTCAGCCCCGGTTGAATTTACTGTGTTTTTGACACGAAAACCGGACGCTAACGCGTTCCGGCTGATTACATCAACACACCGTCACGCCACCGCCATTGGATTTGTCGACCCTTCGGGCCTGAAAATGCGCAACAGCAAAACTGACCCTTCGGGTTGGGAGAATTGCGATTTGCTTTTTGCACTGATCCTTAGTCAGACAGAGTCGCAGCATCTGTCTCGTTCACAAGCCGGCCTGCTACTGTCCTGACTCTGCGTTCTCTGAATCGCATTTTGATTGGCGAGTCAGTTTTTGTCGCAGACGCTGAAACCCTCGAATCCAGCGATCGTAGTCTTCGGTTTTGTGACGGAAGAAGTCCAGAACCTGCGGATGAGGAAGGATCAGGAATCTCTCTTCTTCGATCCCTTTCAGCACGGACTCGGCGGCATCGTCGGCCGTGATGGAATGCAGATGCAGATAGCGATGAATCGGATCGGAATCATCCAGCATATCGGTTTCAACACCCAATGGACAGACGCAGGAAACCTTGATTCCCTGGCGGCCATAACAAACCGACAACCATTCCGCAAAAGCAAGATCAGCGTGCTTGGTCACGGAGTAAGATGCAGATCCGATTTCTGTCAGAACTCCGGCCGCGGATGCAGTGTGGACGAGATATCCGTTTCCACGTGCCAGCATCTGAGGAATGATGGCCCGTGCGGCATACAGTCGGGACATCACATTGACGTCCCACATTCGCTGCCACTCGGCATTCGAAGATTCCAGGCCACCCTTGAACGTGATGCCGGCGTTGGAACAAAACACGTCAATTTGCCCGCCACGGTCTTCGGCAAGACTCGCGAGTTGCCGAACGTCGTCTTCGTTGGCAACATCGCACCGATTGAAGATGGCCTGAGTTCCAATTTGCTCGGCGACAATTCGAGCAGAGTCTTCATCGCGGTCGGACACAACGATGAGTCGCGCCTCTGCCTTCGCAAACCTGCGGCACATCGCCGCACCGATTCCACGTCCCGCTCCCGTCACAACAACGACTCGATCTTTCACATCCATTGAACTGCTGCGTTTCCTGATAATCATGAAGAGTCTGGTCTGCTGGCAGCAGCGAGACGAGACCTTGTATCGCACATTTCAGGGGGCTGTGCTTCTCTGCTTTTGAGGCAGATTCACGTCAGCCCCTGAAGTCAACGTGAAGCCAATATTTTGAAGCATAGTGGAAGATTTCAGTCAGTGCGACTGTGCAGTGAGGACGTAGGACGCGGCATTCCGTCGCGGATCTTAGGAATAGTCCCGAAAGAACTTCCTTAGCTGAAGTCGTGAGACTTCAGTCCGAACTCTCACGAGTTCGGCTACCACGGGAACTTATTTCGGGACCGTTTCTTATGGAACGTTCTCCGCAGTGGCCGAAACATCGAACCTTCCCGTTTAGGCCGATCACGTTCCATCAAGCCGGACTCAGACGTCACACGCCATTCGCCGGATTCGACGAGTCGCCGAGTTGTCGCATGTCGGTACTCAAACATCTTCTGCAGTTTGCGACGTATAATCCAGTCGCCAAAGAGCAGTCCGAGGAAACCCAGCGGAGCACGGTACTCCACCTCGTCCCGAAGCAATGTTCCGCCTTTGCAGTTCTCCAGACAAAAGTGTCGGTGATACCAGAAGGCAAACGGACCGGATTCCTGACGATCTGCAAACATCGTCGGAAAGCGATACTCCGTGTGCACGGCCACCCATCGAACTGGAAGCGGCCCCACATTCCCCTGCAGTACAACTCGCGCGCCGGGCCGTATCGAGCCAGACGATTCGACGGCCTTCATGTTTTCCCATGGCGGAATCAAATGAGTCAGTGCACCGGGACTTTCGTGGAACTGAAACACTGTTTCCGGAGTTGCAGCGATGTCCGACTCCATGACAAATCGCCGATTGATCCGACTACTGAACCCGTGAAACTGAGCCGCGTCGCGCAGGATGAAGCCAAACGGAATCCACCACAACAGATCATTTGTCAGAAGCGTAACACCGAACAGAGGAGGAAAGACGCCTCGCCACAACGACCATGCAAAACCGATGGGACCAAAAACCTTGCCCAGCAACCCGACCAGCACGATCGGCCAGTGGCGGCGCGAATCTCCGGCGGCAATCATGTATCCGATTCCATACACGCCGACGATCATGCCCACGCATTGCCAGATTTCCGGATAATTCACTCGCTGAGCACCAGCGAAGTCGAACAACGCATTCGGAAAGATGATATTGGCTGCTCCCCAGGCGAGATTGTAAATCCCTGCAGCCAGGAGCCACCCACGTATCCAGGTCGGAGGGGAAGTTGCGTTGGGATCTGTCACGAGAAGCTCCGAATTGCAAAACACTGCGAAAAAAAGCCTGCTTTGCTTTCCGCAGTTCCGCTTTCAGGTTAACTCATTCCCGACTCAATCGCGATGATTTCACAACTTGACTACAGTTCACCGCGCTCCTCGTGAAAAATCAGGCGATTTGAGATTATCCTCGACGGAACTATTAGCATGGCATTTGAGATTTCCATTCCTCGGCTCGGCTGGTCCATGGAAGAGGGGACGTTTGCAGGCTGGAGAAAGTCAGCGGGCGACACCATTCGGCGAGGCGACATCCTGTTCGAACTGGAGGGAGAAAAAGCCCTGCAGGAAATCGAAGCGGTCGATGAAGGAGTACTTGCCATCGCCACGAATGGTCCAAAACCTGGCGAAGTGCTCAAGGTTGGTGCCATTGTTGGTTATCTGCTGGCGCCAGGAGAAACCTTGCCCGGCTCTTCAGTCCTCGGCATTTCACCGTCTCAGCAGAGCAGCCCCGCAGCTGTTGACAACACAGAGGTCGCTCCAGCCGCCGCGCCGTCCGTGCGTCGTTTGGCTCGACAACTGGAGGTCGATCTCGCCTCCGTTCTGGGGACAGGGGCCAACGGTCGAATTACGGATGACGATGTGCACCTGGCTGCGTCACGAGTCAAACCGGCCGAGTCGACGGCCCGAACGGAAGGTCGCACGATCGCAACTCCTCGCGCTCGCCGCCTGGCACTCCAGACGGGCGTCGATCTGAGTCAAATCAAAGGCAGTGGTCGCGACGGACGAATTCGTGAGCGAGATGTTCTTTCCGCAACGCCGTCTCCTGCCGCTGGACGACGAATCCCGGTCACTGGCCGACGTAGAATCATCGCCGAACGTCTAACGCAGAGTGCTCGCCAGACGGTTCCCGTGACGATTACCAGTCGAGTTGATGCAACGAATCTTGTCAGTCTACGCGAACAGTTTAAGGCGACAGGCCAAAAGCCCGTGCCCGCGATTCATGACATCATCGCCAAACTTCTGGCGGAGGTGCTGAGTCAGTTTCCTCTGCTGGCCAGTCGCTGGGATGGCGATGCGATTGTGCACCCGGATGCCGATCAGATCCATCTCGGCCTGGCAGTTGATACTCCGGAAGGCCTGATCGTTCCTGTGATTCGTCAGGTCTCTCAATTGAGCTTGATCAGTGTTGCCGCCGAGTCGGCTCGAATCATCCAGAAAGCGCGTGACGGAAAACTGTCGACGTCGGAAATGCAGGGGGCCGTCTTCACGATTACGAATCTCGGCGCATTTGGCATTGATGCGTTTACTCCCGTGATTAATCTTCCGGAAACGGCGATTCTTGGCCTGGGGGCAATTCGGCGCGAGCCTGTCGTTTCCGACGACGGTCGCATTGAAATTCGTCAGATCATGACGCTCAGCCTGACGTTCGATCACCGTGTCATCGACGGTGCTCCCGCAGCGCGATTTCTTCAGAGTCTCGTCAATGCCATCGCGAATCCAGCCGCTCGGCTGATTGCCACCGGGGGATGATTCCAGGGACCTCTGCGGTTCCCTGAGTCAGTCGTGAGCAGTCCCGAAATAAGTTCCTGTTATCTCAACCTGACGGGTCAGGTTTGAAGCTGCGCGTTTTCAGGCCCAGAGATCCGACAAATCCACTGCCGGTGGCGTGACAGACTGTTGATTTAATCAGCCGGAATGCAGGCTCGCGTCCGGTTTTGCCGCAACCTACGTGGCAAATGGAACCGGGGGCTAGCGGAGCATTTGGCCTGATTAGCGGTGGAATAGTCGAAACAACTTCCGTAGCTGAAGTTGTGAGACTTCAGTCGAAGTCTCACGAGTTCGGCTACCACGGGAAGCATTTCGGGACCGTTTCTAAACGACAGTCTGGTGAGCCACCGATATGCGAAGAAAAAGAGGTTATTCCCGGGCTGCCCTAACTAAAGAACAGGCCCGAAATAACGTCGGTAGCTGAAGTTGTGAGACTTTAGTCCGAACTCTCACGAGTTCGGCTACCATGGGAACTTGCTTCGAGACTGTTCCTAAGAGACCTTCCCGGTTCGAGCACGTTTCAAAATCTGTCAGGCAGCAGAGCATGACCGTCGACAAGAAAACGCGGTCCGGCACGAACATCGTTCTCGCGGGAATTGCCTCCACGGCAGGCGGTTCCAAAACTATGCGCCTGCCCCACCCACGGTGATTCCGTCACGACGATTGAACAGACATCGTTATCCGAATTACACTGCTGTCTGGTCGGAGCCCGAATGACTGCGGGCGTCCGAGGAATTTGACCGGCTCCTGAAACTTCCCGCACAAGTGGAGACAACGATGGCCAGAGTAACTCGTCGAGGATTCCTGCAGACATCAACGGCGGCCGGGGCTTCTCTTATCCTGACCGGCACGAAAGCCTCCGGGAAAATCCTCGGAGCCAATGATCGCCTCCGAATAGCCGTCGCAGGATTGAACGGTCGAGGCCAAAGTCATCTTGGTGGCTGGATGGATCAGCCGAATGTTGAGATCGCTTACATTGCTGATCCCGATAAGAAGGTTCTCGCCAATGCGATGAATAGTCTTCAGGGAAAGCTCAAGGAGAACTTCAAGGCGAAAGGCATCGCCGATATTCGCGAAGCTCTGGAAGACAAGAATCTCGACGCGATCTCAATCGCGACTCCGAACCACTGGCACTCGCTGATGACCATCTGGGGGGCTCAGGCCGGGAAGCATGTCTATGTCGAAAAGCCAATGAGCCATGATGTTGCTGAAGGACGAATCGCGGTAGCAGCTCAGGAGAAGTACGGCGTTGTCATTCAACATGGAACTCAGAGTCGCAGCGATGCGAGGATCGCCGGGCTGCATGAAGCGATACAGGCCGGGAAGTTTGGCAAGCTGAAAATCTCTTACGGCTATTGTTGCAAGAAGCGCGGCAGCATCGGTCACAAACCGGTTTCAGCGCCACCTGAGAATCTCGACTGGAATCTCTGGCGCGGGCCCGCGATGATCGATGAGTTTCACGGGAACCTCGTGCACTACAACTGGCATTGGTTTTGGAAGACCGGAAACGGAGATCTGAACAACCAGGGAACTCATCAGCTCGACATCGCGCGGTGGGCACTGGATAAGGAGTTGACTCATCCGGTGAAAGCGATGGCCATCGGCGGTCGCTTCAAATGGGACGACCAGGGCGAAACTCCGAACACAATGATGGGGATTGCCGAATACGCTAACGGGCAACAGGTGTTCTTCAACGTGCGAAACATCGACTACCCGAAGTATGAGCATCAGGTCGAGAACGAGTACTACTTCGAAGACGGGGGGAAGATCATTCGCGGCTTGTATTACCCGGCAGGCAGCTCAAAAGGTGAGAAGCCGGAGATCGCTCCGGGCAAGGTGACGCCGGGCGGAAATTGGGCCGCGTTCATTACAGCGTGCCGCGAAGGCAAGCCCGAACTTGCGAACGGCAACGTTTATGACGCTCATTACGGCTGCGTTTTGGGCCATCTGATGAATAATTCCTACCGTCTGGGTCAAAAGGTCCCGTTTAATGCTCGAGCAGGCAAGTTTGGCGACAACAAAGACGCGGCCGAGCATTTTCTTAAACTGCATGACACACTGCAGGCGGGTGTTGGCATCCCTGAAAACGGAGCCGAATACACCGTCGGACCATGGTTGACGTTTGATCCGAAAACGGAGACCCACGTCGGTGACTATGCGGCGGAAGCAAATGCTCTGCTGAAGGACGCGAATCGACCGGGGTTTGAGATTCCAACACCAGATAAAGTTTGATGCTGTACGTTGAGTGGATGAGGCAGTTGACCCGAAGGAGTGTTCTGCAGACTCAATTGCCAACGGAGACGTGTTCGCAGGAAGCCGACAAAGATGAATGATTCCACGACTTTTAAACAGAGAAGCTGCTTCTGATGTCACGAGTGTTTATCGTCGCTGCCAAACGAACTCCCTTCGGTCGATTCCGAGGGGCGTTGGCAGATCGCGGCCCGGTCGAGTTGGCGATTACCGCTGGAAACGCTGCACTGGCTGGTCTGGATCGTAACGTGATTGATCAAGTCATCATTGGGAATGTGCTTTCCGCTGGCCAGGGGATGAATATCGCTCGACAGATCTCAGTGGGACTTCAACTTCCACTGACGACGCCGGCGTTCACGATCAACATGATGTGTGGATCCGGAATGCAGTCAGCACTTCTTGGAGCCCAGGCCATTAAAGCAGGCGAGGCTCAGGTTGTGCTGGTCGGCGGCACAGAATCGATGACGCAGTCACCGTTCCTGCTGGCGCGGCCCGGCAAAGGAGAAACGCTGCCGGAGTCAGACATTGCTGATCATGCAGTGGATTCCATGCTGACCGATGGCCTTGTTGACAGCTTTAGTCAGCATACGATGGCCGAGACGGTCGAAGATATCGCCGAAGAGATGAAGATCAGCCGCCGTGAGCAGGACGCGTGGGCGGAGCGCAGTCAGCGTTTGTATTCAAAGGCACTCGTGGAGGGACGATTCGCTGAAGAGATGGTAGCGGTTGAAGATTGCGTTCAGGACGAACATCCTCGCCCCGATGCAACTCGCCAATCCCTGTCCGCTTTGAAGCCGCTGTTTGAATCGGATGGAACAACTCCCGCAGGGACAATTACGGCTGGCAATGCCTCCGGAGTCAACGATGGAGCTGCAGTCCTGCTGCTGGCCAGCGAAGAGGCGACTCGGAAGCATGGCTGGAAGCCGATGGCGCAATTGACCGCAGGAACCAGCACCGGTTGCGATCCGCAGAAGATGGGACTGGGGCCGGTTCACGCCATTCGGAAGCTTCTGGGACAACTCGGCAAAAGCCTGCAGGACTTTGATCGACTTGAAATCAATGAAGCCTTTGCCGCCCAGGTTCTCGCCTGCTTGCGACATCTGGAAGTTCGTGTCAACCTGGCACAGCCGGATGTCAGCACGGGGATTCTGGCTGGAATCCCGATTCAGGTAAACGGTCATGGTGGTGCAATCGCGATTGGACATCCACTGGCCGCCAGCGGCGCCCGTTTGCTGACTCATTCGGCCTGGCAGATTGCGCAGGGGCGTTCGAAGAACTGTCTGGCGTCTCTGTGCATCGGTGGTGGGATGGGAATCGCTGCAGCAATGTCCGCCCCGTAAGTGGGCATAGCGGACTATCAACGGGAACTAGTGTAGCGTCTCACAAGTCCGTTCGTTTAACCCGTGGCCGACAGGCCAGGCGTTCTCTACTCATGACCTGCCGGCCACGGGTTAAACAAGACAGAATACGCTGTGCTACAAGCCCCCATCTGAGTGAGACACTACACTAGCGGCGCTAAACAGCACTCAAGTTTCTGGTCGGGAGTGCGATTTGTTCCAGGGATCGAATGCGAGCCGACGGAGCGGCTCGACTACGTACTTTCGCCGCTCCGTCAGCGAAAATGCCTCGACCCTCACCACCCAAATCAAAACTTGACGAACCACGAGATCGCCGGCGATAGCGACGTTTCCGGAAAGCTTCCTCGGAAAGACTCCTCAGCGGGGCCTTCCAGAAAAACGTCATTCGATGCGTCCCAGACAATCGCGAGATTGCCACCGCGCATTGAGATGTGGATGGGCACTCCATCAGCAAGGAGCCCGTTTGCCAGTCCTGCAACTGCCACCGCGCAAGCTCCTGAACCACAGGCCATTGTTTCTCCGGAACCTCGTTCCCAGACTCGCACCTTCGCCGCTGACGGCTTCGCTGAATCACCGTGTTGCAACTCTACAAATTCGACATTCGTACGGCTGGGGAATTCATGATGACATTCGATTGCTGGTCCAAGACCGTTGAAGTCAACATCTCTGATTGAATTTACGAATAAGATGGTATGCGGGTTTCCCATGGAAACGAATTGCGGGGGATGAGCGAGCTTTGGCAGGTGAAGATCGCTCAAATCAATCGTCCGGACAAACTGCAGCCTGCCAACAGCCGATGGGCTTTGGACGACTGGCGGCCCAACTTCAATCCGCACACGAGCAGCTCGGTTTTGGACATCGGAATGCAGAATCGAGACGGGCATCAGGCGATCGCCCATCACAATCCGGAACTCCGGGCCGGCCAGTTCGGATTGCTGGAGCCACATTGCCATACATCTTAAAGCATTCCCGCAAAGTGATCCTTCTGAGCCATCCGAATTGAACATCCGCATCCGCGCCACAGCACCGTCGATCTGAGAGGGCAACATCAAGACCAGTCCGTCGCCGCCAACTCCGCGGTTCCGATCACTGATCGCCCGAGCCAGCGCCGCAGGATCTTTGGGAACTGGATTGCTGAAGCAGTCCAGAAACACATAATCATTGCCGCAGCCATGCATCTTGATAAACGGGATCACGGCTCAAATTCCTTTGTTGTCTGAGTTCTCCTGACCAGACGACATCGTAGCAAGGATTACCAGAGGAATCGTCTGTGGAAGAATTCATCGGGAAAAACGTGGTGGTCGATGTGGAATCACCGTATGTCTACGTGGGACGTCTGCATGAGCTTCGGGAGAAGACTCTCATCCTGCGTTCCGCGGATGTGCATGATCTCCGCGATTCGACCACGACGCGGGAAGTGTATGTCAGAGACGCGCGCGTCCATGGGATTCAGCCGAATCGAAAAACTGTGTATGTTCGGCTGGAGAAAGTCGTCAGCATCTCTGTGCTGGATGAGGTGATTCCGTGACTATTTCCGGATGGTTGCCGCCCGTTTCAGGAACCTCAGCGTCGTCGCCAGAATCAACATTTCGCCGAGCCGTGGAAAGATATCTCGAAAGAGAAACACGGGACGCATCGCGGGAAAATTCAGCATGATCTCCGGAGGAGCCTTACGAATGGCTCGCTCTATTGAGGCCGCTACAGCTTCTGCAGTAGTGCCTCCGAGCAGCGACGGAGTCTTTCGACCGGTCGCCTTGACCATCTCATCATAGATTCCACCGTGAGTCGCGAAGCCTGGGCAAATCACCGTGGAAAGAATTCCGGCCGGAGAAAGTTCTCCCCGAAGAGACTGTGTAAACGCGATCAGCCCGGCTTTCGTCGCCCCATAGACCGCGCCGTAAGCCGGTCCGTGTTTGCCGGCAATTGAAGAGATGTTGATGATCCGACCGAACCCATTTCTTCGCATCACCGGAACAACGAGTCGTGTCAGGAGGATGGCTCCGGTCAGGTTTGTTTCGATGGTTTGCAGGATCGTCTCGACCGGCAGTTCCTCGAAAGACGCAAAGCACTCGACTCCGGCATTGTTGATCAGCACATCAATTCGACCAAACCGGTCAGAACCGGCTTTCACAAGGGCTTCCAGAGCTCGTGGATCCGAGACGTCCGTCGGCACTGCAAGACATTCGACCCCGGCAGAGCGCAGCTCCGCTTCCAGTTCACTGAGCTTGTCTTTCGAACGTGCGGCCAGAATGAATCGAGGCTTCTGCTTTGCGAGCAGCTGGCAGGTGATCCTTCCAATTCCTGCTGACGCTCCCGTTATCAGGATTGTCAGGGGACAGGGTGGGGCACTGTTCTGAGACATGAGTAGGCCAGCGAAGACAATCAGGAACAGAAAACCGCTGGCCTGAATCCAGCGGTTTCCCCTAAGAAAATCGTGATCGGACCCGCATTTTAAACGGACTTAACCGCAGCAGCGGTCCACCATTCCTGCTTCACACAAGCCTGAGCGAGGTGCTCAATCATCAGCGCATCATCTGCGACATCAGAGCTTTCCTGATAGGACGGTACCTGGTCGGCGGTGACCACCGAAGGTGCTTCGCTCCTCTGCGATGTCTCGACATCACCGGGTTCAGCCACATGTTCAACCTGAGTCGCCGCTCGATGTCGGGCAGGCACTGAGTTTCCGGCGTCGTTCACGGGGAGCACGGATTCCAATACGGTCAGCAACTGTGAATCATCCGTCGAAGGCGCGAGGATGTCGGAGTCTACCACAGTAAAGTCGACCGGCTTACTCCAGTTCAACAGTGTGCCGTCTGCTTTGACACCACGCACCCAGACACGGTAATTCCCCGGCATAAGGGCGTTGCCCGTTGTGTAAGACAAGACGGTAATCCCCTTCGGATGCAGATAGTCGATGTTCGTACCAATCCAGGCGATCTGCACTTCATAGGACACCGCTTCAGCCACCGCCGCCCACGTAATTGTAGCCTGCCGTGTCTGTGATACCGCAACGGGCTGCACGACAGTGGCTCCTGCCGTCGCTGTGAACGCGAAGATCTCACTCCAGTCTGTATATTGACCTGTTGTGCTGATGGCTCTTACTCGAACAGTATAGTTACCACTCAGCAGATCTGTCTGAAACTTATAGGAATTCACTGACGAAGTTGTTTTCAGATAGGTGGAGGTACTCGCCGAGCGTTCCACCCAGATCTCATATCGCGCGGCCCGGTCAACTGCAGTCCAGGTCACAGTCGGGCGAAGATCCGTCACGGTGCGAGGATCGTTGGGATTTGCCGTATCGATCCCCAGTGGGCCAGTCACGACAGGCTTTTGAAGTGTGGAGAAGGCAACAAGCGGACTCCATTGTCCGTCAACTCTCGGCGAAATTATAGTAGAGCTTGTCACGGTCCCTGGTGAGACACTGGAGATGATACTCACCTTCACGGGATTTCCGCCGATCACGCCGGGATTTGCGGCGTTGCCGGTTAGCGGCAGTTCCAGCAAAAAGATGGTGTTTGGTGCTTCACCCTGAGCAATGACCCTCGCCTTCTCAAACCCACTCAGCAGTCGAACAGCGGCCTGAATATCCGCCGCAGTGGCACTATAGTTCAAGGCAGACGTCTGCACGGTCACGGGGGTCTTTCCGGTCGTCGTCAGCGAAATGACAAAGGTTCCGCTGGCCGGACTGCCGGAAGGAGTAATCGTCGTCACCTGATGCAGTCGAAACGCACGTACTCGAAATTCAAAGTTCTTCACGGGATCCGCAGAGAGAACTTCAGGTATTCTGTAAGACGTTGTCGTCTGATACGGTGCTGTGTAAACGGGCACAAGTTCCCCCTGGCGATACACCTCCACCTGGTAGTGCGTTGCGCTCGACACCGGACTCCACTGAAGCAACGGTTGTGTCTCAAAGGTTGGCCCTTTGGGACGCAGGATATCCACGGCGGGAGTGATTTCGAAATCGCGAGCGGTCGACCAGTCGGAAACTCGGCCTCCGTCATCCGTGTATCGAACGAACACTCGGTACTTGCCCAGCTCCAGCTTACTTGCTGTAATGCCGTGAGCCTGACCAGTTGGCCATTTTGAGTGAACGCCGAAGAGCCGCTGATACCGTTCAGACGAATCACGTTGGCCGACACGACAGTCGCGGGAATGTCCTGCTTGCCGCAGTGTTGCCGCCGACGCCTGTAATCCGAACTTTTTTCACCAGTCTTCAGCCCATGGTTCGTGACCGTGACGTCGATGGCTTTTGATGCTGTCTCAGACCACCGACCAGTCGAGATGTCGCTCCAGCAGCAGGGCGTTCCCCACGAGACGTCCAGCCTGCCGGACGTATACGTGCCGGAACTCACGGCATTGTCCAGTCGGAAGACATTCTCTGAGATCACCGTCACGGTGAAATCTCCATTTGCCCCCGTATTACCCAGAACTCCGGAGACACGGACCTTATTGCCCGTCACCAAACCGTGGTTCTCCGAAGTGATATCAATGAATGTTCGATTGACCGCCCCGGTCACAGTCATGGGCGCTGCGCCGATCACGTCAACCGCACCGTTCAAATAGAATGATCTGACTTCCTGCAGAATGGGGTTCCCGGCTCCGTCGAGAATCCTGACGCCTTTGGCATCAAGCAACTCCACCTGATTAGGGACGGTGTAGCGGATACTGGATTGTTCTGTCTGGTTGCTGAGAAACACTTCAAACGATTTGGCACCCACTGGACTGTTCCATGTGATCGCCCAGTCGTTTCGTTCGATCCGATTTGGGTTGGCCGGATTTGCTGGATTTGTTGGCCCGGTGACCGACGGTGTCGTCTTCAGCAAAAGATCTTTGGGCGCTCCCCAGTCAGTCTTTGTCCCATTTGTCAGAGTTGCGCGGACCCACAACCGGTTCATTCCGAGATGCAGTGCTTCGGCCCCTGTTAATGTCGTGGACGTTCCGGGGATTCCTTCCTTGAAGACAATTCTTTCGCGAGTTTCCGAATCCGCGATCCACAGATCGTAGCTGGTGGCACCAACTGTGGGCTGCCATGTAATGAAAGGCAGTGCATTGGTGATGGTTCCGGACGGAGACAGAATCGCGGGGCCAGCGGCGGCAAGAAGCGATCGATTCTCCAGAGTTTCGATCACCCCGGGAGCATGGACAACAGGGGCCTGACGGCGGGAACGTCGATTTCCGGAGAGTGCATCAAAGTTCATATCTGCTCTGCCATAACTACGGTCAGGGAAGAATCTCCGGTTCCTCAGGAGAACCGGACTGTTCGCCGCGACAACCACGCAAAATCGGACTGGTACGCCAGCCCCGCGTGGAGTGCTGGTGTTGTATCGTCCTGATGGGAAACACTTTTGGTTGGAAGAGTCGTTACGATCCAACGAATCAACGAAACGCCATGGAAACTTGCCGTTCATCCCGAACAACCGCGATACAGTTGGCAACTCTCCCGAACTGCCACGCTTTACCGACAAGAGCAACCCGTGGAATCAGATTTGCCGAAAATCAGGCAGTTCCCGCCGCTCTACGCGTAAAGACGCCCGCTGATGGTGGTTCTAACATTGCCATAGATCGCGGTTGAATCGTCAGAAATCGTTGTGCGACACAAAACCGTTCGAATCTGTATGACCAGCAAAGATCACGTAGAGTCTTCAATTTCTTTGTCGTCCCCTGAAGTTCAAATTCAGTGGCAAACGATCGTCTCGATAACTCGCCCGACGATTCCTCTCGCCTGGGCCCTCGAAGAATCGTTCGTCTGACAAGACCGAGTCCTCGAGGTTTGCATGTCATTTCCGTCACCGTTCAACAGCACCGGTTCGTCCCTTCGACGTCCCGGCAGTCCGGAGATTCATCTCTCGGCCTGTTTAGATACCGGCATTCCCCTGCCGGCGAAGTTGCTGGATCTGGCAAGAATGGATTTGATCTTTATCACCGACAGGCCCTTACGGTTCGGTACTGCTCTTCAGGTTTCGATTTATAGTGACTTCATCAGCGCAGTGACACAGAATCGCGCGGTGGTTCACTGGTGTCGATCTCATCCGCTCGGGTGGCAGATTGGTGCCTTTCTCGGACAGCCGCTGCCTGATCGACTCACAGAAAACCACTGGAATGACCTTCGTGGTACCCTGCGTTACGAATGTAACTGGAAGGCATGGGTGTTGTGGGACGAAGCCGGAGAACTTGAAGCGGTGAAAATCCTGGACTACTCGATTGGTGGTCTGCGTATTGCCGTTTCGAAACAGGTGGCTGTCAATCAGAGCCTCTCGCTGTTTGGTTCCTCAGGTGCCCGCGATCGTGCAGTCCTGAATGGCCAGGTCCAATGGTGTCGAAACGTGGAGCAGACTTACCAGGCCGGTGTCATGGTCTTTGGTCAACGCGGACGTGAACTGCCAAAGATGTTCGGAAATCTGGACGCTGTCCATGTCGATGGAACGAAACCCGACCATCAGCCGGCCGTGGAATCGCCCGAAACACTGCGTTTCGAACAATCGCTGGAAGAGCGGTTTCTGCCAATCACAAAATCAGAACGCAAACGCTCCGTGCGTTTTGATGAGAACTATGACGCCCCGCAGCAATAGCGTTGTCAGAAAACTCCGGCAATTGTCTGACCATGATCCAATACTGGTAATGGACGCCCAAATTGATCGGGCAATCTGAGATCGGTCGAAATTCCCATGGCTTCATAAACTGTGGCGGCGACATCGGCCGGGCCCCACGGTTGAGTCGTGGGGTAGGCCGCCTGGTCATCTGAAGCACCGATGATTTCTCCCGCTTTGGTTCCTCCACCCGCAAAGAAAATCGATCCACACATTCCCCAGTGATCGCGTCCGCCCAAAGAATTGATCTTTGGCGTGCGGCCGAATTCTGTGAGGAATACAACGAGAGTTCGCTCCAGCATTCCTCGATCTTTCAGATCCCGGATTAACGCCGCACAAGCACGGTCCGTTCCAGCCAGATGATATCCTCGGCGACACATTTCTGAGATGTGCGGGAAGTTCTGGCCCGGAGCATTATGATTGTCCCACAGATTTCCGTAATCAGGGTCATAGCCGTAGTCAACCATGACAAAACGAGCACCGAATTCCACCAGTCGCCGCGCCTGCAGGCATCGTTGTCCGATCTTTGTCTGACCATAGTCGGCAATGACTTCAGGCTTCTCGAACGATAAATCGAAGGCCGAACGGACTGACGGTGAGGTGAGCAGATTTGCGGCCCCTTCATATTGCTTTCGCTGAGCAACAGACTGAGCGGTCTCATCCGCCGCTCGACGAACAACGTCCAGTTGCTGACGCAGGGAAAGTCGAGACGTCAGACGCCCGGACGATAATCCCTCCAGAGGCTGCAGGTCCCTGGGCAACAGATCTTCATGAGCTTCAGGGCTGGGATTCAGTTGCTTTTCGCCCACTGTGAAGTCGGGCTGCTCCGGGATCCCTCCAACACAAAACGGAGCGTAGCCATTGCCCAGCCATCCACCGACAAACAAGTTGTATGGTGGCGGCCCCGGGCGAGTTATGCCGGGAACGGCGATGTATCCTGGTAGCCCGTTCCGTGGACCGTGTAGATATGACACGACGGATCCCAGATTCGGCTCCGAAAACAACTGAGCCATCGTGACCTTGCGTCCGGACAGCGTATAAGCCTGACTCAGCAAATGATCGTTGCTGTCGTGTGAAAAACTGCGAACCAGACAAAGCTCATCCGCGATCTGAGCCAGCTGCGGCATTGGCTCGCCAAAATGAACGCCTGGCAGAGATGTGGAGATCGCGCCGAGCGTTCCACGAATTTCTTCTGGAGCATGAGGCTTCGGGTCGAACGAATCGATGTGAGTAACACCACCACCCATCCAGAGAAAGATGACCGAGTCTGCTCGTGAGCTTTGCCG
Source organism: Planctomycetaceae bacterium (assembly GCA_046349735.1). GTDB lineage: Bacteria > Planctomycetota > Planctomycetia > Planctomycetales > Planctomycetaceae > SXXK01. The sequence goes on along the minus strand of JAXMBU010000017.1, from coordinate 93,787 downwards.
ACTTTCCTTTGCAGAGCCTTCTTTCGCCAGCGTCCAGTCTGCCGGCACCAGTGTCGAAGCAACACTCAGAGCCCCGAATCGCAGCACATCCCGACGCGCTAAAAGGGACGCGCAGGGCAGCAGGGAACGGTCAGGCAGAATTGGTGACATCAGAACCCTCGCGATTGATGTGTGAGGTCTTTTTCCACAGGCTCGCACTCAAAATACCAGCCCGCCGGTCGACCAAAGTCTACCCTAGGGCAGAAGTGTTTCGCAACTGGTTTCCGGGCTCTGCACAATTCATGAGCTTTGCGCATCGTCACAGCGCTATGAAGAGAGGAAGATTCATACTTGGCAGGTCCTCCAATTTCATTATCCTGGGTTCCAGATGCTGTCATGTTGCTATGATCTTTTGCGGTGCCTCGATCAGCAGAATGGTTTAGTACGGCTAACTAAACTGTAGCTGGGCTCGGGAGAGCTCAGAAACGCTTCCGAATTCTCACGAATCCGGCTACTCACCAATGTTTTGTCAGGCGTTCTTAGTTGATCCGCCGTCTCCGCAAGATAAGTGCAGCAAAATGACAGCTCGGATATTTTCACTCACCATCCTGCTACTCACTACTGTGCCAGCGATCCGTGCAAAGGTTTGTGGGGCCGATGCTATGGATCTGCCATTAGAATTTGTGAAGTCTCATTGCGTCGAATGCCATGGCAGGGAGACCAAAGAAGGAGGGCTCGATCTCACGACTCTCGCACCCAGCCTCCACGATGCACAGCAACGAGCTCTGTGGATCAATGTTTACGATCGAGTTCGCAAGAATGAAATGCCGCCAGCTCCGCAGCAACTTCCATTCGCGCAACGAAGTCAACTGCTGCAAACGCTGGAGCCCCTGCTGCATGATGCCGATTTGGCGGATGTGCTGGCAAATGGACGCGGCCCAATGCGACGCCTGAATCGCGATGAGTTTGAACAGAACCTGCGTGATCTCCTGCAGTTGCCTGATCTCAATATTCGTGACATGCTTCCGGAGGATCGAGTTGGCCATCATTTCAACAAAACGACTGCCATGCTGGATCTTTCCAGAGTTCAGTTGATCGCCTTTCTGGATGCGACCGAGTCCGCTCTGTCTCAGGCCACGGCCAGCGGCACGATGCCTCCGCCGGCGTCGAAACTTCGTCTCCTGGCGACTCAGATGTTTCAGGAAGCGGAGACATTCGGAAATCGTGAGGCGATGTTCTATGCAAAGAACAATCAGCTCCATTCTCTCAATGGTGGAGAGCTGGCTGAACTCCGGCGTACGAATCAACACGACCCGGATGTCGAGCTGGCAATCTTCCGTTCGGCTCACTGGCCATACTATGGATATCCCCATGGTTTCGTGGCTTCACTTCCAGGGCGATATAAAGTGCGTTTCTCCGCGCGTGCTGTGCTGCAGCAACCGGGCTTTCAACTGCTGCCAGCAAAGAAGCCTGTGCCGATGACGTTTCGAGCTCGCAAACCTTCCGGCCCCGATGTCTCCGGTGACGTCCGCGCAACCGGTGGCATCATGGATATTGCCCCGGAAACCTCCATCTACGAAACAACGATACTGCTGAAGCCGACTGAAACCTTTGAGTACAGTTTGCTGGGCCTTCCGGTACCGCTGGCCAGGAACGTCAACAATGGCCCGCCCGAATATCGCTATCCGCCTCTTCCTGTTGGAGGTCAGCCGGGCGTGGCCTTTCAATGGCTGGAAATCGAAGGACCGCTTTCGTCAACGGAATGGCCACCAGCGTCTCATCGGATTTTGTTCGATGAATTGCCGATGACAGCCTCTGCTCCCGGCTCACGTTTTCCGATTTCTGTGATAACTCAAACACCGGAAGGGGATGCACCGCGTTTGCTGCGTCGGTTTATCGATCGAGCAACCCGTCAGCCTTTGGAGGATGCTGACCTTGAACCTTTTCAACAATTAATTCTGTCTCGCCTGAACCGTGGCGATAATTTTACGGAGGCAATGCTGGCCGGTTATCAAGCCTTTCTCTGTTCAAGCCACTCTTTGTTTGTGATCGAACCGATCTCCAGCGATTCTTCCCGCCAACACTTTGCCATCGCGAATCGCTCGTCGCATTTCCTGACAAACTCTGCTCCCGATAAGTTACTGATCAGCAAAGCGGCTCAGAAACTGCTGCTGAGTAAGTCTGAATTGCAAACCGAAACGGAACGCCTGATCGCCGCTCCGGCCTTTGAACGCTTTATCGCGAACTTCACGGACTATTGGCTGAATCTGCGTCACATTTATCGCGACGAACCAGATTCACGACTTTATCCCGAGTATCGATTCGACAACTATCTTGCGGAATCAATGGAACGGGAAACTCGCGAATACATCACTGTGCTCTTCAGGGAGAATCTTCCGTCGGCGACTCTGGTCACTTCTGACTTCGTGCTGGCCAATGATCGACTCGCCGATCACTACAAACTTGCACCACTGAATGGCTCGCAGTTACGAAGAACGACGCTGCCGCCCGACAGCCCTTATGGTGGACTGCTGACACAGGGAGCCATCCTGAAGGTTACCGCCAACGGCACAAATGCATCTCCCGTCGTGCGCGGAGCCTGGTTGATGGATCGCATTCTGGGAGATCCACCGCCAGCTCCTCCTGCCAGCGTTCCCGCCGTCGAACCCGACATTCGCAGCGCAAAGACAATTCGAGAACTCCTGAAGCAGCACACAGAGATTGCAACGTGTGCGTCTTGTCATGCGAAATTTGATCCTGTCGGCCTCGCCCTCGAAAACTTCGACGTCATGGGCGCATGGCGCGATCGTTATCGTGTACTTGAACAGGGAGAAGCCATCACCGGTATCGACCGCGCAGGGCATGACTTTCGTTACTCACTTGCCTCCACCGTTGATGCCAGCGGCCAACTACTCGATGGACAGCCATTTCACGATGTCCGTGAGCTCAAACGCATCTTTGCCGAGAATCCTCGCCAACTGGCTCGCAATCTGATCCAACAGTGGACTGTTTACGCAACGGGAACTCCCGTGCGTTTCTCCGATCGACGTGAGGTGGAGAAGATTCTTGATGCGTGTTCCGCCCGCCAGTATCCGATCAGAGATCTCTTCATTACGTTTATTCAGAGTCGCATCTTCTGCGGATCAGAGACGCGTTAAGGAAGTGATGCTGAGTCTTCACGAGCCAGATGATGAGCCCGACAAAGATTGCGAACGTAATGTCTCGCTCTTTCCATGACTGAATGAAAAGAGTGACCGGTCCTGTTTAACCCGTTGCCGACAGGCCAGCCGCTGAGAACGCCTGGCCGTCAGCCACGGGTTAAAGCATTGCGGTGTTCTCAAACACTATCCCCGTGCTGAAGCAGCGGGTTACGACGAAACCAACATGTCGCCGGAGACCGTCTTTCGTTACTTAGCAGACTGTTGATTCTGTCGCTCTATCAACAGTCTGTCAGGAACGGTCCCGAAATCGGTTCCCGTGGTCGCAGAACTCGTGAGAGTTCTGACTGAAGTCTCACGACTTCAGCTACCGAAGTGATTTCCGGACTATTCCTTAATCGCTGGCAACTTCAGATCGGCGGGTGCGATTCCAGTTGCCGGTCGATCAAACTTGTCACCGAAGTCGCAGTATCCATCCAGAAATCCACCGTGGCTCAGGAAAAACTGCCCCTCTTCGACACCCATATAGCGATCGAACCGATCAGACTTGCCTGTTGGGTCATGACTGAAAGTTGCCGTGGTCAGTTCCAACCATTTCTGATCGACCGTACGAACCCACTGATTGCCGTATCGAGCTTTTCTTAAGAGGTGTCCGTTCTGTCCGCCGAAGTTTTCACTAAAGCTGTGAAGCCCTCGCAGATGTCCGCCTTCCTTTGGAGCCTTCCACGATGAAATCAGCATCCACTCATTTCGCTCAGGATGGAACCAATAGCCGGAGAAAATCGTAAACGTCTTTTCCACGGGTTCGGCGGTGACAATGAACTTCTGCTTATCACCCGTTTTCCACATGTACTTCAGATGACTATGGCCGCCGGTTCCTTCGTTGCCAAAATCGCCGGAATAAACTCCTGCGCCCTTCCCCATCAGGCGCACTCGGTTCTCATCCACAACCTTCTTCCGGTCCACCGCTTCGTCGCCGCTGTCCCAAACGCTGAAGATGATGCGTCGCTCAGTCTCACTATTGACCTGCATTCCAAAGTATCCACGATGCCAGCCACACGCCATATAGAATGTGGCAACGGGTTCCTCAACAGCGGTGACTTCGCAGTAGAACGCTTCCACTTTGGCAGATCGATCAACCGGGTAGGCCAGATGAACGGATGCCGCATTCCGCCGTTCTTTCATGTTGAAATGAACACCGTCCGTCGCAGGCCCATCAAGGACAAGGGACTCGATGTCACCCGCGGTCTGGCCTGCTGGATTCAACGATTTCAGTTCAATCTTCTGATACCCAACATTGGGGACGTTGAAGATACCGAAGTCCGCTTCGACAGCAGATTCGCTTCCTCGGCCAGCTACCTTCACTTCGCGAGTAGTCTCTCCAATCGTAAGTGTCAGGCGTGAGTCTTTGCCTTTCTCAAGATGCAATACGACCTTTGCTTCAACAGCACCTGCAACTTTAAATCGCCCGTACCAATTGACGGTCTGAGCCGGATCATCCCAATGCGTGATGCCGTGTTCCTCTGAGACTCGAGCCGCCGATGGATCCGGCAACGTGTAAGCGGTAAAGGCCGGCACTCTGACTTCAGCACTGAAGCCGACTCCCGTGGCCCTAAAACAGAAGGCCACAACGACACACGCTGTCAGCATGCAGAAACGATTCGACATAGACACAGGTCTTTTGCAATTGAGTGAGAGAGTCACGCTGCTAACCCCAGCAGTAAACCGCGTTACGATCGCGGGCGTGAGCCATAAAACTACAGGCCGTCCATCGAGTCTTCTGCCCGACAACAGGCGTTACTCGATGAAGGTACCGCCCCGAATCCACAATGATCAGATCCCCGGAATTCAGAGAAAACGATACCGACGACAGCTGACTGAGGTCCGGCTTATCAGTGACTGCATCGTCGTTCAGCAGGCGAGCATTTTCCGGTTCGACTCGATAATCGAACACCTCAAGAGCTCCGCCGCCTTCAGGCTGACCAATCAGCAGACACCATCGAATACATGTGTCTTGAGACCAGTGTCTGCAGGTGCTCGTACGCCGGCCTCAGCGACTGTTCGTTGTCACAATGAGCAGTGATGTAGCCGCCCTCACCGTGACCTCGAAACGTCGTCAGCATATAGGACTGTCCCGGATCCGGTCCCGGTGCTGCGCGGTAAGGGCGGTTCTCATCAAGTCGCGAAAGCAGTTTCATCACGCACGAATCGATACCCTGTCCCGCAGGGAACAATTCGGACATGTGCTGATGGAATTCGTTGGCCTGCTGAAAGTAGGTCTCCGGATCGGTCTGCATGAGATTCAGATTCTGGCCATAGAACCAGGACTTGAATTTCTCCGGAAACCACGTCTTCAGGAAAGGCGGATCGTGTCGCTCAAGGCGTTCCACGATCCGCTTCATCAGCATGCTGTCATAAACATTTCGGACAATGATCCCGGTAACCAATCCTTGCCGCAGTTGAGCAATCGCCGAGCCGTGCTCATCTGCATCGCAAGCCTGTAATTCAAGCAGCGAAAAGAATGGTTTTGGGTGTCCGAGAAGATCAGACAAACGGAGTCTTTCCCGGAACAGCGACTGGTGGCACTGGATTGTCGGCCCAGTCATAGCTGGCAGGGCTGAGATCTTCTTTGGAATTCGTGACGGCATCCCAGGTGAGCTTCTGACCAGTGTAGCCAGCCATGCGACCTGCAATCGCCAGCATCGTACTCTTGCACATGTAGTCGCCGTTGTTGATCGGCTTACCCGCACGAATGCTGGCAAAGAGTTCGTTATGTTCGATCTGGTACATGTCTCCATCCGGACCGTCATATTTCCAGATCACATTGCCCTTGTAGTCGGAGATCTTGTGGGCCATGACATCGATCATGCCCTTGGTGCCAAATATGTAGTCCTCGACCTCATTTTCGCAGTTTGGCCAGTGTCGGCAGCGAGCAAACGCTTTCACGCCATTCGCCCACTGATACACGATGTCGAAGTGATCGTAGATGTTGCCGTAACGAGCATCCGTACGAACCTGTCGGCCACCAGAACCACTGATGGTAGCCGGAGCTTCGTCGTTCATCGCCCACATCATTTTGTCGAGACTGTGAATATGCTGCTCGACGTTAAAGTCACCGGACAGCCACGTGTAGTAGTACCAATTGCGAATCTGGTATTCCATTTCGCTCTTGCACTGATCGCGTTCACGGCGAGGATCCCAGACGCCGCCGGTCATGTAGCTGCACTGCATGGACACGATGTCGCCGATGGTACCGCTCTTCAGTTGTTCGAAGACAGCTCGCTTGCCTGGGTGGTATCGCCAGCAAAGTCCTGAGACGAGAGACAGTCCTTTCTCGGCCGCCTTCGCGGAAGATTCAAGAACCGAACGCACTCCTGGAGCGTCGACAGCAATCGGCTTTTCACAGAAAATATGTTTGCCGGCTTCGACTGAGGCCCGCATGTGTTCCGGGCGGAAGTGAGGCGTTGACGCCAGCAGGACCACGTCACACTTTTCGATGACTTTTTTGTAAGCGTCGAAACCTGTGTAACATTCTGCTTCCGTCGCGGTCACTCGAGCCGCCGCGCCGTCTTTATTGAATTTTCGGCTCAGTTGTCGCAGACCACGAGTTACCGCGTCTTCGAAAACATCCGCCAGAGCGACCAATTCCGTCCCCGGATCGGCGTTCAGTGCCTGCTCAGCAGCACCAGTCCCGCGACCACCAGCTCCGACGAGTCCCACCTTCAGGAGATCACTGCCACCAGCGTAAGCTCCTGCGTTCAATGTCGCCGGCACTGCCGCCACAGCGGCCGCACTGAGAGCGGATGTGGCCAGGAAATTACGGCGAGTGCCGTCTGAAGTTAATGTTGGTTTATCCATGATTTCTGCTTTCTTGTCTCGTCGAGGAACGGCGGGATTCAGGGCGGAGGGCACTCATTTTTCATGCCGCTGACATAAGAGGTTGACCTTTCAATCGCCTCAGGTCAAGGGTTCCGCAAAAGTTCGTGGCTCCGATCTCGCTTGTCATAGCCCGTCCCCCGGACATAACCTGCCTGATCTGTTCAGCTGCTGCGGACTGTTGAAATAGTCGTTTCATCAGCCGCCGGGCGTGTTACGGTCTGTTGATCTAATACCAACCCGAAGCGCCAGCGAGGCAAAGTACGCAGAATTCTTCGCTGGCGCTTCGGGTTAATAGGCGCTTCTCATCAGAATCTCGACTGAATCAACAGACCGGTTAGCCCCCGGTTGTTTTTGAAGGGTTTCTGCGGCAAGAACCGGACGCTAACGCGTTCCGGCTGATTAATTCAACAGTCTGGCACTCGCCGCCTTCCATTCAGGCCGGTGTTGACGGCTGGCCGGTAAACGACTCAATCTAGTCCCCACTGAGGAAATCCGGTGCTTCGAAGTTTTCTTTCTCAATTCATTGGCTGTCTGTGTGTTGCCTTCATCGGTCATTCAGCAATCGCGCAGCAGCCGTCCGATTTTGCGCACGACGTGCTTCCGGTGCTGAAGAAGCATTGTGTCCCCTGCCACGGTGGACGAGAAGCCAAGGGCAGCTTTTCGATGAATCACCGGGAACTGGTTGTCGACTCCGGACATATCGTCCCCGGCAAACCGGAAGAATCTCATTTGCTGAGTCTGATCTTATCGTCAGACCGCGAAACACAAATGCCGCCGGCTGATCGTGAGCGTCTGTCCGATAGAGAGAAGGATGTGATCCGCAAATGGATTGCGGACGGTGTGCCGTGGGAGGAAGGTTTTTCATTTGCTCCCGCCGCCTATGAGCCGCCATTGAAACCTCGTCGGCCGGAGTTGCCCGCAGCTGTTGATGGACGTGTCAATCCGGTCGACCGAATTCTTGACGCCGATCTTGCTGCCCATCAGATCGCCCGTCCGTCAGGTATTGATGATGCCGCGTTTCTGCGACGCGTTTCGCTCGATCTGGTCGGATTGCTTCCAAAGCCTGAAGAACTGAATGAATTCGTCGCTGACAAGTCTCCTGACAAACGCGCGAAGGTTGTCAGAAAACTTCTGGATGACAAGGTCGCGTACGCAGAACACTGGCTTTCATTCTTCAATGACCTGCTCCGCAACGACTACAGTGGGACGGGTTTCATTACCGGGGGGCGACAGCAGGTCAGCGGCTGGCTGTATGAAGCACTCGTCAGCAACAAGCCATTCGATCAGTTCGCTCGCGAATTAATCGCGCCGCCAACGTCCGCCAGTCAGGGCTACATTGATGGAATTCGCTGGCGCGGTGAAGTGAGTGCCGGTCAGACAGTGGAGATCCAGTTTGCTCAGAGCGTTTCCCAATCATTTCTTGGGATCAACCTGAAGTGTGCATCCTGCCATGACAGCTTTATCGACCGCTGGAAACTGGAAGAAGCTTACAGTCTGGCCGCCATTTATTCGGCTCAGCCAATGCAGATTCATCGCTGCGACAAGCCCATTGGAAAACAGGCGGTCGCAAAGTGGCTGTTTCCGGAACTTGGCGACATCGATGCGGCTGCTCCTCGTGAAGAGCGATTGAAGCAACTGGCCGCGCTGATGACTCACCCGGACAACGGCCGGTTTACGCGGACGATCGTCAATCGTTTGTGGTACAAGTTGATGGGACGCGGCATTGTTCATCCCCTGGATGCCATGCAGTCAGAGCCGTGGAATGCCGATTTGCTGGACCATCTGGCCGTACACCTCACGGACAACAAGTATGACCTGAAATCTGTCTTGTATTTGATCGCGACCTCTGAGGCGTATCAGTCGAAATGCGTGACGCGACGAGGAGAATCAACAGAAGGGTCCAGCGGGAAATACGTCTATCAGGGGCCTGTTCCGCGTCGTATGACGGCCGAGCAATTCCTCGATTCTGTCTGGCAAATTACAGCAGCAGCACCAACGGCATTTGATGCTCCGGTGATTCGTATGACACCGCAGGCTGTTGGCACGGAGCCTGTGACTTTGCAGGCCAAATGGATCTGGAGTGATTCCGCAGCACGTGGCAATGTGCCTCAGGCCGGAGAAGCGATTCTGCTGCGTAAGCAATTCAAACTCTCTGACGAGGTGCATCAAGGCGGCGCCATCGTGACATGCGACAATGGGTTTACTTTGTTCGTCAATGGTCGTGAAGTAAAGTCCGGAAGTGAATGGACGAAGACCGAAGCTGTGCCGTTAAGAGGTCTCCTGAAGAAGGGCGAGAATACAATCATCGCCATCGCTACGAATGCCGGAAACGGCCCGAATGCGGCGGGATTCTTCTTTGAGTCTCGCATGACACTGGCTAACGGTGAATCTGTCACAGTGATGAGCGATGAAACGTGGGAATGGAATGCCAAAGTTCCTCCACAGAAAGAAGGCCGACTGGGACGCATCACTGGAGATTGGAAACCAGTCACGATCGTGCCGGCTCTGAATGTCTGGACCAATTCCGTAACCGCAGCGGGCCCAAACCTGCTCATGCAGGCGTTGACGGGGAACCTGCAGATGATTCGCGCTTCATTGATGAAGAATGACTTCCTGATGCGATCGCTCGGGCGACCTTTCCGTGAGCAGATTGTTTCAATGCGGCCGACGGAATTGACAACGCTGGAGGCAATTGATCTTTCCAACGGAGCAACGCTGGCGGGATATTTGAGCACCGGTGCCGCCAATTTGGCGAATGGCCAGCACACTGACAAGACAAAGCTCATTGTTCATCTTTATGAGTTTGCTCTATCACGCAAGCCGTTGGCGGAGGAGAAAGCAATTCTGGACGAAGCACTTAGTTCGCCGCCCACCGCTCAGGAAATCGAAGATGTCCTCTGGTCGATCTTTATGATGCCCGAGTTTTTCCTGGTGCGGTGAGAATCAGGGCCTGGATTCTGCAAAGCCTGCATCAGGCCGGGCGACAAACCTACGCTTGCACTCCGGGGTCAAAGACGATTTCGCATTCAGGCTGTCGGCGTTTCAAACGCCGACAGGGCTCGACGCAAATGCCCACCGTTTCGAACCAGAATTTCACGAGCCTGACCCGGGGAGATCTGTCCTCGATGTGCAACAACAGCCGTCTTGACCTGCCCATCACATTGAAGCAACAGGGCTCCAGCAGCGTCCGAGGCCAGCCCGGTCAGTTCTGAAACGATGCGTTGCGAGCGATCTTTCAGTTTCTCATTGGTCGCTGTCAGATCAACCATCAGGTTCCCGTACGTCTTGCCAATCAGCACCATGGCTCCTGTCGTCAGCATGTTCAGAACCATCTTCGTGGCGGTTCCGGCCTTCAATCGAGTCGACCCGGTCACGACTTCCGGCCCCACGACGGGGGTAATCATGATGTCGGACAGAGGAATCAATGCGGACCCAGCATTGCAGGCAAAGCCGACTGTGGATGCGTTGACACTGCGAGCATACTCAAGACCTCCGATAACATAGGGAGTTCGACCACTGGATGCGATCCCCATCACGACGTCGTTAGCTGTCAGTCCCAGCTGTTGAAGATCAGACGCACCTTCATCACGCCGATCTTCGGCGCCCTCAATCGCGGATGTCAGTGCCGCCTTGCCCCCGGCGATCAGACCAATCACCATGCCCGGCTTCACGCTGAAGGTTGGAGGACATTCACTGGCATCCAGCACACCGAGTCGACCGGAGGTTCCCGCGCCCATGTAGATGAGTCGACCTCCGACCCGGAAGCGTGTTGCGATCAGTTCAATGGCCTGCGCAATCGCCGCTGATTCGATCGCAACGGCGGCTGCAACACGTGCATCCTCCTGATTCATCAGCTGCACAATCTCCAGCGCTGATAAACTGTCGATCGACATCGACGCATGATTGCGAGCTTCTGTGGAAGCAGACGGAGGAAGTGGTACCTGCATGTGAGAACTCAAACGTGTCGAAAGAGGGCGGCATGGGAACGTTGTTGCAGAGAGTCCTGACGCGAATTCTCTGCCGGTCCATGAGGAAATCTCAGAACTGTATCTGTGCAGCTTAGCAAAATCTCTGGTCTGCGATTCACGCTGGTGTCGGGCAGCGGCAGGAAATCGAATGCCGCAATGGAAAGTAGTGCGATCTGCACCGGTCGACAAGAGAGCAAAGCTAACGGCAGACGCCGAGCGTTCGCGATGGAAAAATAGCAGGCCGCGAGGAGGCACTCAAAGACACAGACTCAACCGCTTCGCCCGAACAAAGGACCGCTCTCGCGAATGTTTCCACTCAATTCGCCATGATGCTCCCCGCCCTCATCAGGCAATGGTAAGCCAGATAAGCTTTGCCGAATGTTCTGATTGTAGTGATCACCCGGAGCATGCCGATGCCGAGCGTGTCAGGTCTTTCTGTGGCGTTTCGCTGTGACTTCGGAACTCATGGCCGGGACCTTCGATTGGCTGGTCCACAGATTCGGTGTGGAGTAATCGTCATGGAAACCGTGAATCCTCAATTTGACCTCCTGGGGCGTCTGATCCGGGCTTCGGAGATGCGCCATCGGGTGATCAGCAACAACCTGGCGAATGTCAACACACCGAACTATCGTCGTCTGGACGTTGACTTCGAAGCTCAATTGGCTCAGGAACTTCAGGGACACGCATTTGGCGAAGCTCAGCCCGAGATTTTTGAGACCCCGGGATTGAAAACAAAAGCCGACGGAAACAACGTCGACGTGGATCGTGAAATCGGGCAGCTCAACAAAAATGCGATGCTGTCTCAGGCCTACATTCAGCTGCTGGGAAACAACCTGGCGCAAATGCGACTGGCGATTGAGGGATCGTAGTGCTCAGAGTACTGATTGAAACGAAAGGAGGCGTGTGATGGCATTTGGACAGATTCTGTCAGGCATGGAGATCAGCGCGTCCGGTCTGTCTGGAGAGCGCCTGCGAATGGAAGTCGCGGCGAATAATATCGCCAATATTGATTCCACGATGACTCCGGAAGGAGGCCCGTATCAGCGCAAGCAGGTGACCTTCGCGGCGGCGATGGAGAACGTCATGTCGGCGGGCTCTAATGCGGCCGGAGAACTTTACGGCGTGGAAGTTGTGGGCGTCAGTGAAGACAAGACGCCAGGGCAGCTGGTTCACAATCCCGGACATCCTCATGCGGATGCAAATGGTTATGTCAGAATGCCCAACGTCAACATCTCCCATGAGATGGTGGATATGGTGACGGCCAGCCGGGCTTATGAGGCGAACTTAAAATCGCTTGAGACATTCCGACAGATGGCCGAGCAGGCTTTGTCGCTTCTGCGAGGTCTTAACTGATGTCCTTGCAATCACTTTACGGCCCTAACGGGCTTTCGCAAACACCGACGTCGATCATTCCACTGTCGGTCAAGGACAACGAATCGGCTCAGGAAGGCTTGCCATTTAAGGATCTGTTGAAGGGGTTTGTGAATGAGACGGACAAGCAGCAGCAGATTGCAGACTCGGGTGTAAAACAGCTGGTCACAGGAGAAGCAGAGAGTATTCATGATGTGGTGTTGACTACGTCCCGAGCTGACCTGGCATTTCGACTCATGATGGAAATCAGAAATCGGTTGATCGCGTCGTATCAGGAAGTGATGAGGATGCAGATTTAGTTGTCTGTTCAAGGAGTCGCCGTCCAATTTGTAGTGCTGGCTTCAGCCAGCATTCAACAGGATCCTGAGTATCATGGCCGTCTGAAGTCGGCACTACGAGTCGCCTGAGTTATTGACGGCCGGTAAGCGGCACACAGAAACAAGTTCACGTCGGGAATGTAACCATGGCCTTCTGGATCTCCCTTAAAGAACAATCGCTGGCTCTGTGGAATCGTTGGACCATTGGTCAACGAACAGGATTCATCGCGGCTGCATTGGCCTGTATCGCGGCTGTGTCGGCGACGCTGATCTGGGCGTCGCAGCCCGAGTACATCGTCATTGCCAGTCAGCTGTCGGCCACGCGATCCATCGAGATCGCAGGCATTCTGGACACCGAAAAGATCGCCTATCAGTTGAATCTTTCAAGCTCGGCGGTATCGGTTGCTCGAGGGGACGTCAGCAGAGCTCGACAGGTGCTGGCCGGCCAATTGGATCCGGAAGAGGAAGCGGGAGTATCGAATACACCAAGTCTCTTTGAATCGCCAAGAACGGAAGCAGATCGACGTCGGCAGGGTCTGGAGCGAAGAATCGCAGCGACCATTGAGAAGCTGGACGGTGTGCGCGAGGCCACGGTGACGATCAGTCAGCCAGATGATACGCCGTTTTCGATTGAGAAATCACCTGTTACGGCTGCCGTGGTGGTTGAGCCTATGCGAGCAGGTTCCATTTCCGCTGAGACCGCCAACTCGATTCTGAATCAAGTCGCCAGTTCTGTGCCGGAGCTTGATCCGGAGAACATTACGCTTTCAGACACCAGTGGTCGCCAATTCAATGCCACACGAGGGATCGATTCGGATCTCGACATGCAGTTGGTATTCCGGCAAAAAGTTGAGGCATCACTGGCGCGGAAAGCCAGCGAGATTCTGCAGAAGATTGATGGTGTTCGAGCTGACGTGCAAGTCAATGCGGTTATCGATTTTGACTCGATGACCCAGAAAAAGAATATTTATGACCCGGAATCCAATGTGAAGGCGAATGAGAAAATCCAGGACAGCAAAAACGATACAGCCCCTGCACCTCCGATCGGATTAGCAGGTACTCCCTCCAACATTCCGAATGACCCCAATGCACGGACCAATGGCAATGGTGGTTATAAGACATCGCAGATCGACACGACTTTTCTCAACTCAAACACTGAAGAGACGCTGACAAAAACGGCCGGGGCGATTACTCGACTGTCAGTCGCGGTGATCGTTGACCTCAGTGGGGTCAAACCACCAACTGGTGGAGCGGCAGATCCAAACGCCACTCCCGTCCTGGATCAGCAGCAAATCGAAAAGCTGGTTCGAAATGCGGTGGGAATCCAGGACGAGCGGCAGGATGTGATCGAAGTCGTACTCGCACCTTTGGCACCAGAAGTGGTTGAAGCACCCGCTGTGCCAGGCTTTGACTGGCAACAGTGGCAACCGCTGATTCAGTCTGTATCACTCGGACTGGCCGCGACCGGCGTTTCTGATCGGCATGATGCTGATGAAACGTATGAAGCCGATCGTGATCACGGAAACAGTTGGCCCAGGTATTCCGCTGGCCGATGCTCGCAGATTGGCGGCCATCTCGGAACAGGCGAAAGCTCATCCCGAGATTGTTGCAAACGTGCTGTCCGCATGGCTCAATGAAGAGCAAGCGACGATTCCGATGACACCTCCGCCCGGAAACGGAGCTGAGCCATCAACAACCAACCCTCCGGGAAATGCTTCGGTACCAAGATCGAGGAATACAGGTGGTGGATCCGGCAACGAAGGACGCAAGGCGGCCTGAACAGGTGACGCGATCGAATTCAGTTGATTGACATGAAGTAAACCCCCAAGTCCACGGATGGACAATGGACCGCGAACGACAGACTCTGGAACTGCTGCAACTGCTTGGTGATGAGGTCGCCGAGGCAGTGCTGGAGCGCTTACAGCCTGAGCGAGCGCAGAAGCTGAGGGCCAGCCTGAAGGCCGACACGCCACATCGCTCGACGATCAGTCGACAACGCGAGGTGCTGGACGAGTTCGAATGCTTCTTCCAGTTCGCGTTGAAGTCGATTCCACCTGAACCACCAGCTCCGCCTGCTGAAGAGCACTCAATTCCGGTGACTGTTGATGCCGCAACATCAGCCTATTCTGCTGCCGCCGGATCCGCAGCACCACCGGAGGAGCCTGCAACGGCTCAAGCCCCAGCTACGGAAGTTGTGGCGGAATTGACTCCGCCCGCAACCCCTGAGGCGAACTCGACAGAACAACAGGCTCAGCTGGAATCACAAAGCGAGCAGGCTTCGACAGATGATCACGGCGAAGAGCAGGCAGGCTCGGAACAGGAAACAGATTCAGAGGACGCAATGGCAGCCACGCAGACGATCCCGATGTCGGACAACCCGCTCAAGGATCTGGAAACACTCAGTGTTCACCAGATTTCTCAGGCTCTGGGATCAGAACAGCCACGAACGACCGCAATGCTTCTGAGCAATCTTCCTGCAAAACTGACAGGCGATGTCCTGAATCTGCTGAAGCTGGACTATCAGAAGTCGGTCATGAAAGAGTTAACCAAAGAACAGCATGCGCCGGCTATTCTGGTCGACCGAATTGCCCGCGCGACGTTTCTTCGTGCTCGACAATTTTCAGCTGAACCACCAGACACCAGAAATCATGCGGATCGAGTCGCCGAAGTTCTTCGCAGTGTTCCGAAAGCCGGGCGAAAGAACATGCTGGCTGCGATCGAAGAACAGGATCCGGAACTTGCGAAGTCATTGCTGACGCGAATCTACCGTTTTGACGACATCACTGCACTCAACAAAGCAGTTGTTCAGCGAGTTCTCGGCGAAGTTGACAGCACGAACCTGACGACAGCTCTTTTTGGTGCTGACGAAAGCGTGAAGGAAGCGATTTTCTCAAACCTGTCGAAGCGAGCGCGTCAGACGATCGAAGAAGAAATGCAGTTCATGACCAATGTTGCTGAGTCTCGCATTCAGCAGGCTCGCGACTCCATCGCAGAAGTCATTGCCAAGATCGATATGGAAAGTGAATCCTGATCATGAACTCACTTCAGATCACACTCAAACGCTCACCGAGGTCGCTGGTTGTCGGAGATCAGACGATTACCATCGAGTTCGCGCGCGATGAGGAAGCGGATCTGAAAGCCCACGAATTGAACAACGAGGCTACGAGCGAATCCTCCGGGTTACAGGAGCCTGTACCCACAGCAGAACCGGCTTCCTCAGTGGAATCCGGGATGCCCGAAGAGTCCGAAACTGACGCTGAGGGACACGAGGTTTCGAACAGTCATCTGCCAACTTCCGTAGCTTCCGTGATCACCGATCCTGCTGGCCGAGTGATGACGCCGCTGGCACTTTCAAACGCTGTGCCGGTACTTTCCGGGGCGACTCATGAAGTCGTAACCGCAGAAGAAATCGGGCTTGGGGGCGTATCAGAAGAAGAGCTGACAGAACTTCGTCAAATGCTGGCCAACACCGCCGAACTCGTGATGGAATTGCAGGACCAGCATCGCCAGTCCCTGCATGAAATGCAGGAAGTCGCCGTGGAACTGGCAGTCGCGGCCACGTCGTGGCTGACCGGCGTTGCGATCGATCGAGGAGAGTTTGCGGTTGACGATCTGATCCGCAAAGCACTGCATCAGATGGAGATCGATCAGCCAGTGCGAGTACGCCTGAACCCGGCTGATCATGACCTGCTCAAGAATCTGATCCGTGATCCTGCCGGCCGCAGGATGCTGGAGAATGTTTCGTGTTTTGATGATCCGGAACTTGCTCGTGGCACATGCCGCGTCGAATCTGGTCGTCGAATCTTATTGTCTGACATGGAGTCGCGGCTGGAAAATATTCGCCGCTCATGGATGGAGAAACTGGATGACTCTCAGGTTGAACGTCGCGGAGATGGCTCAACTTCCCGGACACTGCGCCGCTTTCCGGAACGTCGGGAAACTGCGTAGCGTTCGAGGATTGTTGCGGGCCGACATGCCTGCGTTCGTCGGAGAGTCCTGTTCGGTTGGACTCCCAACGGGCGAACAGGTGATCGCGGAAGTGGTAGGCTTTGACACGACGGAATCTCAGCTGATGTGCTTCGACAGCACGGCCGGTTTACAGCCAGGGCTGGAGATTATCGGTCATGGCCGCAGTCGCTCCGTTCCGGTCGGTTCAGGATTGTTGACGCGAGTCATCGATGGCATCGGTCGTCCGATTGACCATCGAGGGCCTCTGCGAGTTCGTCGCTGGCGACCGGAAACGGCGACCGTTCCCGACGCCATGCAGCGCAGCCGGATTACTCAGCCACTGGTCACTGGCCAGCGAGTGATCGATGGATTGCTGACCATTGGACGAGGCCAGCGTGTGGGATTGTTCGCAGGCAGCGGCGTTGGCAAGAGTACTCTGCTGGGCGAAATCGCCAAGAACGCGGAAGCCGACGTCAACGTCATCGCCCTGGTCGGGGAACGTGGTCGCGAAGTGCTCCCGTTCATTGAAGATTGTCTCGGTGAAGAAGGTCTCGCTCGCTCTGTCGTGGTTGTGGCGACATCTGATCAGACTCCGTTGATGCGAATCAAGGCCGTGCTGACAGCCGCCACTATCGCCGAAGAATTTCGCGATCAGGGGGCACACGTGCTGTTCTTTCTGGACAGCCTGACACGTCTCGCGATCGCCCAGCGTGAACTGGGATTGTTGCTCGGCGAACCGCCGGGATCACGAGGTTATCCGCCGTCAGTGCAGTCTTTGCTGGCCAGCGTTCTGGAGCGTCTGGGCTGCGGTCCGACAGGTGCCATCACGGGCCTGATTACCGTGCTTGTTGACGGCGACGATATGGATGAACCGATCACTGATGCAGCACGCGGCATTCTTGATGGGCACATTATTCTGAGTCGTAAGATTGCTGCAACCGGGCATTTCCCGGCCGTCGATGTACTACCAAGCGTCAGTCGAGTTTTCCGTGAAGTCACGACAGATGATCACCAGCAGAATGCTCAGAAGCTGCGATCCCTGCTGGCCGCTCATGCCGAAATCGCAGACCTGATTCAGATCGGAGCTTACAAGGCCGGGACATCCAAGCAGGTGGATCGAGCCGTCCAGATCATGCCGGAAGCAAAAAAATTCCTGCAGCAAACCGTCAATCGAAAGTCGACCTGGGAAGAAACACAGAAACAGCTCAAGACCCTCGCTGATGCCTGGCCCTTTTAGTCCCAAAGCATGCCAAGCAGTTCAAATCTGAAATCTGAAATCTGAAATTTCCAACCAACAACCAACAACCAACAACCAACAACCAACAACCAATCCCTAAATGAAACGCTTCGTTTCTCGCTACGAAAAAATTCGCCGCTTGCGAGCACAGCAGGAAGATGTCTGTCGAGCAGCAGCGGCGGCTCGGAATGCGGAACGGGCGGAGTGTGAACGAAGACGCGATCAGTCAATTCTCCGGCTGTCTCGATTCGAAACCGAAACGGCCGCCGGGATGAAACTGGGCGTTACCGGAGCGGTGCTGCAGTCAATGGCGACACAGATCGAACAGGCAAAACATCAAATCAAACTGGACAATCAAGCCCTGAGGATGGCTGACGAGCGACTTGACCTGGCTTTGCAGGAACACAAGGCCGCACGAGCAGAACTCAGGATTGTGGAAGAAATGATCCACAGGGAACTCACCGAGCATCGCAAAGAACAGTTGCGGATCGAAGAGCATCAGATTCTGGAACAGGCCGTACAATCATACTACCGCCGGATGGAACTCAATCAGGAAAACGAGTCATGAAAAAGATACTGGGAATGTTGTTGTACGGCGGAGTAATGTTTGGCGTTACGGCCGGCCTTGGCATGTTTATGATGAAGAAATCAGCGCCGCACGCAACGACCGCTGAGACGACAGAAACTGAGGAAGACACTGAGGGCGGTGAACACGGCGAGGTTGCTGAAGAGGGTCACGGCGATGCGGGGTCTGCTTCTCACGGCGGATCAGACGCACATCAGACCGCCGAACTGCATGGATCCGCGGGCCATTCTGACGGTCATAATTCTGACCATAGTACCGGTGAGCATGATGAACAGTTGCCGGTCGCCGTACGTTCAACACCGATGACAGTTGAAGAAATTGTCCGGATGGGTTTGAGCCTGAAATCCCGGGATGAAGCAATTCGCAAGCGTGAAGAATCTCTGCGAGAGATCGAAGCTCAGCAGCGGCTTGTTCTGTCCGATCTCGCATCGGCTCAGCAGGAAGTTGAGAACCTGCTGGCACAGACGAGCGACCAGCGAGCCGCGAAAGAAGAGTTGCTGGCCCGCATCGCCGCTCAGTCCGAAGCGTTGACACGAGAACGTGCCTCGTTTTCCGGCGACACCGAAAAACTGAAAAAGGATCAGGCCGATCTGGAACTCGCCAGGAAAACATTGGAAGAAGAAAAACAGAAGCTGGCCCAGACAGAAAATGAGTTGGCCATCAAACGGAAGGCTCTGGACGACGATCGTAAGCTTTTTGCAGACACGCAGACTCGAGTCACTCAGGACAGTGAGAAGCTGGGGCGTGATCGTGAAAGTTGGCTGAGGGACAAAGAGAGTCTGGATAATGAAAAGCGTCAGGTCATACAGGACCGGTCAAAGCTGGAAGCGGATCGCATACTCTTGGAACAGGAGAAGCGAGTGTTCGCCAGTACCACCGGTCGCAAAGTCCCGGAGGCCACCACTGAACCGGACGCTGCTTCAGCCGTCCAGAATCCCAAAGAAGTTGCTAAATTCATGGAGGATATGAGTCCGGAATCAGCGGCAAGGAATCTTCGTGAAATGGATGCGTTGGGAAACACAGATCTTGTTGTCGACGTGCTGAAGCTCATGGAGAAACGCAAGGCCGGAGCCATCATGGATGCCTTGCAGGACGACGAACTGGCCAGCAAGTTTTTGCTGCGAATGAGCACACGGAATACGGAAACAAAGTCTGCCAAAAAGCCTTAGCATCCTGTTTAACGACTTGATGTAGTTTGGACATTCTTGTCCGACCTTGCGTCCAGGGGCAGAAATGCCCAACCATCAGGAAAACAAGACTCCGCACTGAACGACGTACAGAGCTGATCAAAAGGAATGGAACTATGGAAACACTGGACGTTGTTGCAATCGGGCAGGACCTGCTGATCACGTCCATGTGGTTATCGGGCCCGGCCGTTGCAGTGAGCCTCGTCGTTGGCCTTGCAGTCAGTCTGATGCAGACCGTGACGAGTATTCAGGAACAGACACTGTCGTTTGCTCCAAGAATTATTGCAGTCGGTGGTGTGATGCTGCTGACGCTTCCGTGGACTCTGGAACAGGCTTCCGCGTTCACTCTGCGCATGATGGAACGCATGATCCAGGTGACTCAATAATGGACATCACAGTTCTCGAATCCCTGATCATCGCCTGTCTGCTCATCCTGTTCCGGGTTGCGGCATTCATCGCCTTTTTACCGCCGTTAAACGGCCAGGGAATGCCAGCGACCGTGAAAATTGGACTGGCTGTCGCATTGGTAGGTGTACTGGCTCCGGCCCATGCACCGCAGATTGCAATTTCTTCGGCGGGGACATTCTCCAGTGCCGGGGCGTGGCTGCATCTGACGTGGATGGTTGTTCGGGAAACGGCGTTGGGAGCTGGACTGGCGTGGTTGTTCAGTCTGTGTTTTGTTCCCGTCCGAATTGCGGGTGCCTGGGTGGCTCAGGAAATGGGACTCACAATGGCGGGTTTGGCATCGCCGATGGATCAGCAGAGCAGCAACGTCGTATCGCAGGTACTCGAAGCCGTCGCGGTACTGTTGTTTTTCGTGATGGATCTGCACCACATCATGTTCTGGATGATTGGTCGCTCCTTTACGCTTCGCCCCGCCGCATCCGGCTGGGAAATGCCGTCCTGGGAAACGGTACTTTGGAGCGTTTCGCAATCTGTCGATCAGGGCTTTGTCGTCATTGGCCCGGTTGGCATTCTGCTGTTTGTGGTTTCACTGACGGTGCTGGTCACCATGCGAACAGCGCCACAGTTCAACTTTATGTCCTACGGGATGACGATGCGTCTTGTCGCCGGCATTGGCGGCCTGATAGTGTTCTTTCCGGAAATCTGCGGAGCGATCCAGGGATTGCTTCTCTATGTCGGACAGGAGGCCACTTAAATGGCAGGTCCGGAAAATACGGGGACGGAAGCCCCAACACCACGTCGTCGCGAAGAAGCACGCGAAGAAGGTCAGGTCGTCTTCAGCCCGGATCTCACGGCGTCCATTGCTCTGCTCGCCGGATGTCTGGTATTGCTATGGTCCGGCTCCGAGATGGCTCGACGTCTGATGGAAGGATTTCGCCGATGGTTCATCGAGGTTCCCGGTGAAGCCTGGGGCGTTCATCACGTCTCTGAAGGCGCTCATTGGATCACTGGTGAACTTGTCGCGATCTGCGGCTTTCTGGTGCCCGGCCTTATGATGATTGGGCTCGCGTTCGGATTCGCGCAAGTTGGATTCCACTTCTCGTTCAAGTCACTGGCGATCAATTGGGAAAGACTCCTTCCGGAGAACGGCTTCTCACGAATCATCTCCATGGAGTCCGGTATCCGGGGACTGATGAATGTGGCGAAGGTCTCTTTCCTGCTTTGTGTGTCTGCAATCTGCCTCTGGGTCAAACGTGCCGAGTTCTCCGTTCAGAATCACGCGTCGGTGATGTCACTCACGGCGTCGGCGTGGAAACTGGGGCTTTATGTCTGCATGGCGATGGCCGCTGTTTCTCTGGCCCTCGCGCTGGTGGATTACCTGGTCAAATGGTTTCGCAACGAGCAGAAGCTGATGATGACTCGGGAAGAAGTCAAGCAGGAGCAGAAAGATGACTCCGGTGACCCACACGTGAAGGCGGCCATTCGAAGGAAGCAACGAGAAGCACGCCGTCGACAATCAGTCCGTGACGTCCCGAAAGCGACTGTGATCCTGACAAACCCGACCCACCTTGCGATCGCAATTCAATACGAACCTGGCCAGATGAAGGCTCCGCGAGTTGTCGCCAAAGGAGCAGGTGTCTTTGCAAAGAACATCGTTCGGATTGCCAAAGAAAATAACATCCCCGTGCTGGAGCGAAAGCCATTGGCACGTGCTTTGTTTAAGTCGGTCGATGTCGGCCAGGAAATCCCTTTCGACTTCTTCCGAGCGATCGCGGAAATCCTTGCTCAGATCTATAAGGCAAGACAAGCCGCGTAACTTTCCGGGGAGCCTTTAACTGGACAGCGCCATGTTCAGAAAAACCATTGGGAATACAGGCCCGAAGGGCCAGCGAGTTAATGAGTCGCAAAGTGTTCACTCGCTGGCGCTCTTTGACGTTGCGCATTTTCAGGCCCGGAGGGCCGACAAATCCAATGCCGGTGGCGTGAGCCACCGGTTTGCGAACAAAAAAAAATCAGGCCCGGAGGGTCAACACAAGGACAGATGCGTCGGCCCTTCAGGCCTCAAATGCTGTACTTTTTGTACTCCGGTGGCTCACGCCACCGGCAGAGGATGTGCCGGGCTTCCAGCCCTAACGAAACTCGCAACTTCAAAACTGGCGCTTCGGGCTTGTATAGGAGACAAACATGGCGCTGTCGAATTAACCAAGTGAATTCCTGTGTCAGTGAAAGGTACGGCGCTGGTGCGTCTCCTTGTTTGACTATCCGATGATCGAATGCCGGCAGTTTGCGGATTCCGTTGGCCGAAAAGCCTCGGCGTCAGTACTGCCCGATTTTTTTACATGAACTTCTCGCAGATTGAGATCTCCTATGGACATAGCCACATTTCTGGGACTTGTCACCGGACTGGCGATGATTTTTGCCGCCATGTTTTCGGCTGGTGATAATCCCGCATGGCTGCATCTGCCATCGCTGTTTATCACCATCGGAGGAACTGTTTCCGCAGTGCTGATTCATTTCCCCGCGAAACGTGTCCGAGCATCATTCGCCGTGGCGCGAAACTGTTTCGTGACCAATCTTCCGGAAGCCTCCGAAGTCGTCAGTCGCTTCCGCGCGATTGCGACGCAGGTGCGTCGGCAGGGTCCACAGGTTCTGGAACAGGAAGCGGCCCGGGAATCTGATTCGTTCATGAAACTGGGACTTGAACTGGCAGCAAACGAAAGCGACTCGACCTTTGTCCGCGACGCTCTGCAGCGTGAATTGACCGCTATTGAACATCGACATCTTCAGGGACGTCGTCTCTTTGAGGTCATGGCGTCTGCTGCTCCGGCGTGGGGAATGACAGGCACACTGATCGGTCTCGTCCAGATGCTGCGAAGTTTCGATGACCCGCGCACTCTTGGCTCCGGGCTGGCTCTGGCTTTGCTCACGACACTCTATGGAGCCTTGTTTTCAAATCTGCTCTGTGTGCCACTGGCCGGAAAACTGGAAGCTCGTCATGCGGAAGAAGTCATGATTCGCCAGGTGATGACCGACGGCTTTGTCGCGCTGATTGAAGAGAACTCCCCCAACATTGTGGAAGAACGCCTGCGGGCGTGGGTTCCACCGAACGAGCGATCAACAAAGTCCGACGATAAAAACCGGGCGGCCTGATACGTTGTGGTTTTGTGCGGTTCCAGGAGATCTCACACAATGGCAATTGAATTCAACAGATCCGTTGGCCGCCAGGGCATCTATGCCGATGCGTTCCGAGTGTTGATGCCGGGAATCGTGATTGCCGTTATGTTGATGGCAATCGCGTTCCAGTCGAGGTCCGCCGCAGACTCTGAATTGTTGAGTTTCGAGAAGTCATTCACCAGCAGAAACGCGACTCCGGAAGACCTGCGCGAAGAGATCTCCCTGCACGCGGGGTCGACGGAAGCCTCACCAATCAAGGCGAATCTCCTGTCTGCAACGGAGTCCGGCCTGCGAAGGTTGTCCGATCCTGAAGAGGTCGCGGCACTGGAGCGAGTTACGATTGAGATCAACCTTCCGCAGTTGAAGAACGCCGATCCGTCCGGGGGAGAATTACCTCTGGAGTTGCTGGAGGTGTTGTCACGTCGAGCATCCCCGTTACATCTTGAACTGACTCTTCGCGTCGCTCCGGCGAATGCCGCCATCGCCATGGAATGGTTTGATGCGGTCCGGCGGAATGCGGCCGCAGAACAAATCGTCGGCATCAGTGCCATCGCCATCAGTCTCGATAAAGGCATGTCGACCAGCAAACTGCAGCTGGACGTTCTGCGTATAAAGAACATGGTGACGACGAAGGAGTGGCAGCAATGAACTGCAGACTGATTCCTGCGTCACAGCGTTCACCTTTTCATGCGACGACCATCAGTCTGGCGGGAATGTTGCTGTGCATCATCATGACGCTCGCAGTGCTTGTAAATGTTTCCCGCGACCCGTCGGGGGCTGCGCTTTCCGATTTGACAAGTTCCTTTAATGGCTCACTGCAGGATCATGGTCGAGATGACATTTCCCATATCGCCGCGGCGTTCCATCGCGAGACGATGTCTTCTGATCGGGAGCGAATCGGCAACACGCCCGGTCCGGGAAACAACCGGCGCAGCAGCCAGAACATTGGAGAGCGATCAGCGGTACTGGAGGAAGAAGAGACCGGGCAATTCTCAGGCGAAACGCATCGTCTGACGGATGTCAATGGCCCGGTGTTTTCCCATCTGATTGCTGAGTTGCAGCGATATTGCCAGGTCTCGCTCCCGGTCGAGCTTGACGGTCAGCTCTCGCTGGACCTCCATTCACAAATCCCTCAATCAGAGGATTCACTCCGCAGTGCAATCGGAAGAATTCTGAAGACCTGTTTGAAGGAAAATCCTTCGCGCCCCTCGCTGTCCGAATTCGAGATCATTGTCTGGGCCGTGACACCGGCAACACAGGCATTGAGGGCTGCTTCCGAGGAAGCGTTCGTCCTCGACGGCGCAATGAGAAAATCCTTAAAGGCTCAACCCGACGCCGGAATCACGATCCGCTCCAGCGGCAGAATCTGGACTCGTCCCCAGAGTCCTCGCCCGCTGGCGACAATCGTCGTCAGAGCAGCGAAAAGCCGCCAGTCATCGGGGCCCTGAGTGTTAACCCAACTCATGCCTCCAGTTCGCTCAGGCAGGACTCAACTCGTTCCTGCAGCAGATCGATCAATTCCGGATCCATGAACTGATAGTCATCGGGAATGTCCAGCACATACACCGGAGTGTTACCGAGCGACGGTGACATGGATTCACGAATCCTCGTACGATGTTTGTTCTCCATAACGAAGATCACATCGGCCCATTCGACATCTGCGCCTCTCAGTTTGCGAGGCGAACTATCGCTCAGGCCACATGACCTGACCGACATGCGGCCGTCATTTCGATAGATACGTTCCGCCGTTGGACTGCGCCATTGGTTCCGAGAACACACGAACAACACGTTGATTCGCGGGCTTGTCAGCTGAGTACTCCAGGAATCACCTTGCCCTTGTCGGCGATCAGGAACGGCCGGCCTGTATCGGACTTGAATTCCTTTTCAATCGGCAACCCGCAGGCCGCGGCAATTGTGGCGTTCAGATCCTGCGGCAGGGCATTCCCCTCTTCGACGTTGCGACCATTGGCATCGGTCTTTCCAATGAGTTGACCGGCTTTGACCCCGGCACCAGCCAACAGGCATGAAAAAGCGGCGGGGTGATGATCTCGACCAGAATTCTGATTGATCTGAGGCGTACGGCCAAACTCCGTGGCCAGCACGACCAAAGTTTTGCTGATGAGCCCGGACTTGTGCAGATCGTCCAGCAAGGCCGAGATCGCCTGATCCAGCTGAGCCGTCCGTTCAATAACGTTGGTCGCACCGTAGATGTCGTTATGATGATCCCAGGAGCCGAACTCCACTTCGACAAACCGCACGTTCTTCTCAACCAACCGCCGAGCCAGCAGGCATCCCTGACCGACTCGATGATTCCCATAGGTATTGCGGACCGATTCTTCCTCTTTACTGATGTCAAAAGCGACTAGGTCGGGACTTTTCAGCAGTTTGACCGCCTCTTTGTAGTAGTCCACATACGCCTCCATCTCCTTGAAGTCATACTTGCTGCGGAATGTCGCATCGAATTTCGTGATAAGGCGCTGGCGAGTCTTAAAGTCGTCTTCCTTGAGATACTTCGGAGGCTTTGTGTTCTGCAAGCCGGCTCTGGGATCCGCTACCGGAGCCGGTGCCGTTTCCGCAGGAAGATATCCCTGCCCCGGATGTCGATTCGCCGCGCCGACGACGACGCAGCCCGGCATATCAGCATTCTTCTTGCCGGCCACATGAGTCAGCCAAGCTCCGAGAAACGGATGGCGGATTGAGCCAATGAGCTTATAACTGGTCCGCAGCAGGTACACGGCCTGTTCATGAGCGGCCGTCTCGGTTGTCATGGACCGAATCAATGTTGTGCGATTCATCTGCTTCGCCAGCAGCGGTAAATGATTGCCAATGCTTAAGCCCGGCACGGCTGTGGAAATGGCCGTCGTTTGCCCGCCCGCGTCGGTTCCCGGCTTGGGGTCAAACGTGTCGATGTGGCTCATGGCACCGTTCATGAACAGGTAAATGACGTGCTCCGCTTTGCCAGCCGCTGCCGCAGGTCCTGCCAGAGCCACAGTGTTCATCAACTCATTGGCGAACGGAACAATCGACACACCGAGTGCTGTTCGGGCGATCGAAGACAAGAGTTCCCGGCGAGAGACGTCATCGGATTTGCGGAGCAGTGATTTCATAGACACACCCATTAGTTCGAGCGACCACTCGATCAGGAATAATTTTTTTATGTCAGCAACACTCAGGTCGGAAGCGAGCTGCTAACAAATCAGATACTGTGCCTCTCGGGATCAGTCCCGAATAAGCCCCTAAATCACAACCCGACACGTTGGTTTTGAAGTTGCGCGTTTTCAGGCCCGGAGGGCCGGCAAATCCAATGCCGGTGGCGTGAGCCACCGGATTGAGAATACAACGAAACTGAGGCCCGGAGGGCCGACACAAGGGCGAATGTGTCGGCCCTACAGGCCTAAAACGCACTGTCTTCTGCAATCCGGTGGCTCACGCCACCGGCAGAGGATGTGCCGGGCTCTCAGCCCTAACTAAAACACGCAACTTCAAAACGCGTAAGCGAGGGATCGGTGCCTTGCAGAAAAATCCCTCACTGACGTTTCGGGTTGTGATTTCTCGCCTCAGCAGAAAGCGGATGTTATTTCCGGACTGCTCCTTACCTTACTGAATGAACAAAAACTCTTTTGTGTTGATCAGCGCCCAGATGACGTTTCCGTATCCGGCATTGCCGCTGTCTTTGATCTCCGCCTTCGCAACGGTCTCTTCGCTCGTTGTGGCTTTACGAGACAGGATGGACAGGAAGATCACATCAATTCGATCGTTAACAGTTTTCGCTTTGACCGTGTCATCAAAAATGACCGAGCCGGCGTCCAGCATCATGTGAGTGATCTCACCATTGAACATCATGAGGATCTGGCTGACGTTTCCATCAGTGTTCGCGGCTTCGATCAGTTCTCTGTCTCCTGCCCGAACTGACGCAGAAAATGATCCGCAGGCAACGGCACCGGCAATTCGGAAGCGCGGCCAGCACGCAGTGCGATTCTTGTACGAGTTTCTGGCCTGAGTCAGTTTTCGCTGAGCATTTGAACTGAAGGTCGCCTCGTAGTCTTCTGCCGCCTTGCGCACATCAGCGGCCGTTGCTTTGTCGAGATCCAGTCCGATTGTCTTCGCAAGTCCGTCTGACGTTGGCCGCGTAAATGATTCAAAGTTATAAACGGCCATCGTCAGCAGCGAATCCCACAGCTGTTCGGCTGTCATACGCCGAAGAGTTGGCCCCGGGTATTGATAGAGTCCCTCATCCGTGACTTCTCGCACCTGAGCACCTCGCTGCCATGTTTGCGTATGGCAAATGATTCTCTGCAGTTCGCGAACATCGTACTTCAGCCGAATCAGCTCACTGGTGAGATAATCCAACAGCTCCGGATTTGAGCATTCGCTTTCATCACGAATGTCGTTGGCGGGCTCAATCAGGCCGATCCCGAACGCCTTCTTCCACATCCGATTGGCGATATTTTTGGCGAAGCGAGGATTCTCCGGGGCGGTCAGCCATTTCGCAAAGACAGCTTTCGGCGAATCGCCCTTATTGATTTTTGCGTCGGCTCCAAAAATTGGCTTTGCCGTAACGGCCTCATCCGCTTTGGCATTGTCGTACTGATAATCGTGAGGCAATTTCAGGCGTCGCAGAGGGTTCTCGGTTACGATGAACATATTGGCGTTCAACATCCGACCGAAGGTCCCGTTGACGTTGTAGTTGGGGTCGATCGCTTTCATCTCATTACGAACACGTTCAATGGGATTGCCGCTCGGAAATCGCTTCTTGTCGGCGACTCCAACACGAGTCTGCGTTGGGTACAAATAGGCGGCCATCTGATAGAACTCTTTCTGAGTCCACCGATCAAACGGATGATCGTGGCGTTGAGCACACCCGATCTGCGTGCCAAGAAAGACCTGAACCGTATTGTCCATGTGGTCCAGTTCCATCCCGGAATCACGCATGGAATAACCGGCGGCGGGATCGTCCCAAATCCGTCCTTCCGCGGTGATCATCCGGGTCACCCACTGATCGTAGGGCGTATTCTCCGCCAGCGATTTCTTGATCCATTCGTGATAGGGTTGGGCCAGTTGATTTGCATTGATCGGGTGGTCCTGCAACCGCAGAATGTTGGCCCAGAAATTAAACATGTGGCTGACATAGTCATGAGAGCCCAGCAATTGATCAATCAGGCGTGATCGTTTCTCCGGATCTTTGCTCTGCAAAAACTGAGTAACTTCTTCCAGCTTTGGAATTCGCCCTCCCAGATGCAACCAAACTCGACGACAGAACACAGCGTCGTTGATCGCAGCGTTCCCGGTCACGCCATGCTTTTTGTAATTGGCCTCAATGAATTCATCGATCTTCGCGGCGGACTTTTTCACGTCCGCGATTCGAGCCGGATCGACGCTCTTCACCGGTGGGCCATTAATTTTTCCGGATCCCCTCGGAATGCGCCCTGTCGGAGGAACAGCGTTCGCCTGATTCGCGGGGGCCTGGAATGCTTCAGCCGCAGAAGAAAACAGGAAAAGAAACAGCAATGTGGAATGACAGCGAAGCAACATCGCAGGATCTCGTGGGCACCAGAAGACAGGAGGGTCAACCGCCATTATGGTCCCTGATCCGCACGTGTTTGTCCACGGGGGAATCATTTATCAGCCGAGGTTTTTTGCTGAGATTTTCCCGGTGAATGTTTTAGACCATTCATAGAGCCTACTCAGTGATCCTGCGACACGGCGCCGATCTCAAATCTCAAAGCTCAAATCATTAACGCGAAATACGACTTAGAAAGCCGGGAGTGTCGTGGAGTTGTAGTGCGGAATGTGGACCTGTTTGATCAGGCCCAAAACGTAATGCAGTCTGATTCCTGCGACATGGCAAACAAGGACGCTCAAAACTCCCCCGGAAGAAGTTCACCACTTCCTCGCGAGGCAAGTGCTTCCATCAGCGTCACCGTCCCGGCCGGGACTTTGGCAATGTCGTAGGAGAGCATTCTGACGCTGCCATCTGCAAGACAGAAGAATCCTCCTGCTCGATGGTTCGACCAGATTCGATTGAATGCACAGCGATCCTGATAATTTCCGGGACCGTAATAACTGGGGTCTGCGCACTTCCCATTCTTGCCGGAACTATACGGCTTACGATTCCCTACGGTTGGAGAGATGTTGTCTTCGGTGCAACAGCGTGAATCCCACCAGCCGAGATCTCCATCAGCAGAGGGTGGTCGCTCAGCAATCATGATGGTATTCGATGTGCCATCAGTAATATCTCGCATCGCAACGGTAAATCGCGTCTTCAGGTCGGAATCATCAACGATCACGCCATTGTTCAGCGTTGTGGGGTTAGAGTAAACGCCAACGTACCATGTGAAGCCGTAACCCGGAACCGTGTAGTTGGTTCCTCTCGGATCCAGCGGACAGCCCAGTAAAGGAACCGCATCCTGTACTCGCACATTGTACTGTTCAATAAATGGCATAATTTCACGATGCCACGTTTCATAAGTGCCGCTGTGCCAGTTCCAGAGATTTCCTTCGGGCTCCGTATCAATCTGCGTCGTGCCTCGAGGACGCACTGTGTTTCTGGGGAAGAAGCTGAAGGTCTCGTGAAAATTCTGGCACGCCAGCCCCAGATTTCGCATGTTATTGCGACACTTCATCAGATCGGCCTGCATGCGTACCTGCTGCACAGCTGGAAGAATCAGGGCCAGCAGGACTGAAATCACCGCAATCACAACCAACAGTTCAATAATCGTAAATCCAGCGCGACGCGAACGCTCGCGTGTGCGATGGGCCATTGATGCTCGGGAATTAGATGGGACTCGACAAACCACGTTCTATTGATCCTTCTCCGGCGCCGGGCCAGCCGCCGATTCTTTCAACGATTCTAACAAGAGGAGCTCCGTTTCTGCAGCATCTCGCAGCCAACCCTGATCGCGCCCATCACGAGCCAGCAACAGATCCTGTTTTGCGGCCTCAGGATTCCCTGACCGGGCATTTGCAACGCCACGGAAGAAATAGTTCCATTGAAACAGGGGACGCTGAGCGACGCAGGCCGTCAACCCGATTTTGGCTTCAGCCGGTCGATTCAGATTCAGAAAACAGATGGCCTGAAACAATCTCGCAGCGAAGTGTTCAGGATGACGTCGCAGCACCTGCTCGAATCGAGCCTCGGCCTCAGAATACCGCTGCCGTCGAAGCTCATCCATGCCGTTCTGGAAGTCGTCATTGAGCAAATTGACTGGCAATCGTTCGGCTTGTTCACGTTCCTTTGCTGCCTCAGAGTTTCGCCCCAGCTGTTCCAGCAATTCAGCACGACGCAAATGAAACTGATGTGTGTCAAATGACTCCGCCGCCTCGAGCGTTTTCAGTGCCGCCGCCGAATTCTCGAGGCGTTCAACAAGTGCAATCTCCTGCAGCAGCAGCAGCTCACGTTCCGATCGCCACCGCGCATCATTGGGGATCGTAAATTCGAGGGCCGATGCAATGGACGCTCGCGCCACCTCTCCGGAAATTGGCGGCTTGAGCGGAAGCAACAGACTCTCCAGTAACGCTTCGTCGCGGCGCTGTTCGAAGGGCGGAGGAGGCGTCTTTTGCGACCAGCGATAGCGGTTTCCTGCATTATGACTGTGATCAAGCCACCCAGAGACTGACGTTTCCATGGCAGCCAATTCCGGTTCCGCCTGGACCATCATCCATGCGTTTTCAAATTGTGTCTGGGCCATCTCGACATCGTCAGCTTCAATAGCCTGGCGGCCGGCTTCCATATGCTGAATGATCTGCGTTCTTAGTTGCTCAACGCGCTCGGCGCGAAGTTTGGAGGCGATGAGAAAACCGACCGTTCCCATTAAGAGAATTGCCAGAGAACCAAAAACCAGTATCGCCGAAGTTGGCTTGCGACGACTCCATTTCAACACAATCTCCCACAACGGAGCGGGGCGTGCCAGCACGGGCTTGCCATCAAGAAACCTTCGCAGATCCTCCGCCAGTTCTATGGCCTTGTGGTACCGATGATTCGGACGCTTCTCGAGACAATGCAAGCAGATCGTTTCCAGATCACGCGGGACAGCGGGCTGAAGTTGTCGCGGAGACAGCGGATCGTCATGGCAGATCTGGTGCAGAGTCTGCACCACACTGCTCGCCATAAACGGAGCGCGGCCGGTCAGACATTCATAGAGCAAAGAACCAAGAGCATAAACGTCGGTGCCCGGACAAATGAGCCCCTGATCGCCGTCAGCCTGTTCGGGGGCCATGTAACGCGGAGTTCCGATCGCTTCGCCAGTACGCGTTGCGTCGGTCAGAGAAACGAGGCGATCCTGCAGAACCTTGGCGAGTCCAAAGTCCGTAATCATCGGTTTGCCATCCGCTGCAAACAGCACGTTGGCAGGCTTAAGATCGCGATGGATGACCTGATGATCATGAGCGTGCTGAATTGCGTTCGCCAGCGTTTCGATCAGTTCGGCTGCCATCCGCGGCGTATACTGAAACTGTTGCAGCTTCTTCAGCAGCGTGCCATTGTCAGCGAGCTCCAAAGCCAGGAACGGAACGCCGCCACACTCGCCGATCTCGAAAATCCGGACGATATTGGCATGCGATAGTCGTGCCATTGCTCGAGCTTCCGTTTGAACTCGAAACTCTTCACGAGAGTTCAGGATTCGACCGGATTCAAACATTTTGATCGCAACCAGACGATTCAGTTTACGATGTCGAGCACGATAAACTGTCGCCATCCCGCCGTGGCCAAGCAGTTCCAGCTTTTCGTAGTCGTCATGAGGAAAGCAATCACCGCGTGGCAAAGGAGTTTCTGCGGCCATGGCTGTCCGCACAGCGTCTCCAGCGGTTCCCAGCAGAGCACGTTGCTTCATCGCATGGTGGATATCGAAGTGCAGCCGCAGCTCTTCCTCCAGATGCGGAAAACGCTCGACGCATTCCTGCAGAGTCGACTCGAGCCCAAGCCCCTCTTTGATGACGATCTCGTTGTACAAAAGATCCAGCTGAATCTCCGGATCGTCGCGGAACTCTGTTCCCGATAACAGGTCATCAATGGACGGACGATTACCGGCCAGCCACGCATCGCGCTGGCGGTCCAGTACAGTGTCCAGAAGCTCCGTCACATTGTTATGCATCTTCGATATTGTCCAGCCCCAGTTCCGTGAGTACTCGATCCACAGCGCGGGTTAGTTTCTTTCTGAGAGCGACGTCGGTCCCGCCGACGTCATCGGCCAGTTCCTGCCATGTTTTCCCCTGAGCCTTTTGTTCGGCAAGGTATCGTTCATTGGAGTCAAGGCGGCTCAACACAAGCTCCAGAGTTTCTTTGGCTGAGATCGATTGTTCAGGCCCCGGCTGAGGGTCGACAAACTCCTGACCGTCACTGCCAAGCTCCCGATTCCTGCGGATGTCGCGCCGCAGCGCCTGATGCTTGTGCACCTGATTGGTGAGTTTATTACGAGCAATCGTGGTCAAAAGATTGATCAGCTGCTCTGGAGTTTCAAGTTCATATTGCCCGAGCACGGTTCGCACAAAGAAGCTGGCCAGGACAGACTGGCACACATCCATGGAATCCATCACAGCTCGCAATCGAGCATCACGCAGATGAATCCGCACAACTCGCCGTATCGCTTTCTCATAGCGCAGGGTCAATTCGCGAGCCGCGTCTTCGTCACGGTTGCGAACTCGTTGAATCAGCTCGCGAAACTGAGCTGTATGCGGCAATTCATGGCTCCGGCAGAACTTGAAGCAGATGGGATTCTCAGGTTAACACGCCTATTTCGATTTCGCTACTCCTTTCTCATGCGAGTCCCGTCTGCAACGGTAATCAGGAACCGATTGCGCACAGGACAGGAAATGGCCAGAAATCTGAAACGGGCATGCTGCGTAGAGGGAGAAGCGAGAAAGGCGACGGAAATCCGCCACTGTTTCTCGGTAACTACGTGTCGCTGAACTCGTAAGGGTTCAGAGGCGAGGCGGTATTGAGGCTCGCAAGGAATCAAAACAGGCACCGAATTCTCACGAATCCGGCTACGAGAGGAACTGGCCACGAAGGAACTTCGATATCCGCCTGCCTCGCACGCTTTGCAGAAGTTGCCGACTTTCCTGGTTTTTCTGTCCTGCTCGCACTTTGTTCCTGATTCCTTGATTAAGGCTCTTGCAGGTCCAGAGCGATTCGGCCTGCAAAAGAGGATCTCGAAATCTTTTGGCGGGTTTGTGGCGACAAATCCGCTTCTCCTGACAGATCAGCCTTCTGTGCACGTGACGAGGTTGAGGCGGCCCCTGTCCTGCGGCGTGATTGGCATTTTTTGTTTTCCTTGAAAGTTATCCCCCATGAAAAAAACCTTGCTCTCTCAATTTCGAACTCTGACAAGAAACTCAAATCTCTCCCGCGCAGCGCGGAGAAAATCGAATGACGCAAAGAAACGCAGAGTCGCCGGATTGGAGAGCCTGGAGAAACGCCAGTTGTTGACCGGCGATGTATCAGGCACTGTATTCAACGACCTGAACCTGAACGGTGTCGATGATCCATCAGAACCCGGTTTACCTGGCTGGACCGTCTTTATTGACGCGAACGGCGATGGATCTCTGAATGCTGGTGAGCAATCCACGACGACGGACACAAAAGGCAAGTTTGCCATTCTGGGAGTGCCGGTCGGCACAACTTCAGTTTACGAAGTGTTGCAATCGGGATTCTCACCCTCCCCGGGCTTCACGACTCATCAAACAATTTCCGTGCGTGAGGCCAAAGAGACTCGCGTCAAGTTCCCCAACGTGACCGCGCCGGTGGTCTATGGCGATATCACAGGAACGGTGTTTGAAGATGATAATCTCAACGGTGTCAAAGATCCGGGCGAACACGGTCTGACCGGCTGGACGATGTTTGTTGACACCAATGGCGACGGAGTTCAGGGCGTCAGCGAGCCCGCAGCGTTGACCGATACTGATGGCGATTACTTCCTGACAGAAATTCCTGCTGGACCAGCGACCGTCTATGAAATTCCAGTGGGAACACTTCGCCCAGTCACAGGTGGCCTGTTTCCGCTTGAGGGGGCTTCTGTTAGCCATAACGTAAACGTTGTCGCGGGCAGTTCAGTTCGCTCCGATTTTGCGAATCTGACGCCACCGGTTGGAACGATTCAGGGCATTGTCTGGAGTGATACAAATGGCGACGGCCTGCGAGGAGCCGGTGAATCGCCAATGGCCGGACTTCCTGTCTATGTCGACCTGAATAACAATGGCATTCAGGATGCCACGGAGCCAGCTCGCACGACGGATGCCGACGGAGCATACTCATTCAATAACATCCGAACCGGAACCTATCGAGTCACCGAAGTGGCTCCGTCAGGCTGGTCAACGACAGAAGGACGTCCGTCGTCTGTCTTGACAAGCGTCTTTCAGAATGGCCTGAACGTTGTTGACTTCTTCAATCTGATCCCGGTATCCGGCTCGATCAGTGGAACGCTCTGGGACGACGCCGATGGCAACGGCGTGCGTGGGAGCGAAGAGGCTCTGCTGGAAGGCTGGCAGGTTTATCTCGACTTGAATTTTAACGGTCTTGTGGAAGCATCCGAACCATCCTACATCACCAATGTCGACGGCACATACACATTCACCAACGTTGCATACGGGACAAAAACGGTTCGCGAAATTGTTCCATCGAACTGGCTGGCGACAAATCCATCAACGGGTGCCTCGACTTTTCGACTGCTCAGCGGCCAGGACCGCACGGGAGTCAACTTCGGAAACCGTGAACGTGTCGGCACGATCAAGGGAAGCGTCTGGAATGATGAAAACGGGGATCGGTTGCGAGGGGCCACAGAAGCCGGACTCGCCGACTGGACTGTTTATCTCGACACCAACAGCAACGGTGTGCAGGATGCCTCAGAACGCTCCGTGCAAACCGATGCCAGTGGCAACTACCTGTTTACCAGAGTCCCCGTCGGGACTTATCGTGTGAACGAAGCTGTGCAAAGCGGCTGGATCACATCGGAAGGCAAGGCGAACAGCATTTCCACAACAGTCACGCTGGGCAGCGTGAACGCCGTTGATTACTTCAACCTGGTTCCAGTCACAGGCACTGTGAGCGGAACAGTCTTCGGAGATCCCGACGGGAACGGTTTGCTGTCTGCCACCGAGACGGGACTTGAAGGCTGGACAGTTTATGCGGACATCAACAAGAACGGTGTTGCTGACACGGGTGAACCGACAGCGATCTCTGATGCGAACGGGTTGTATACAATCTCCGGTGTTCCCTACGGCACTCACACAATTCGCGAAGTCGTGACGCCCGGTTATCGAGCCACCAATAATCTCAGCGGGCTGACCACGTTTCTGCTTAACGGAGAAAACCGAACGGGTGTCACTTTTGCAAATCTGGAGCTTTCGGAATTTGTGATCAGCGGCACGGTGTTCAGTGATTCAAATCGCAATGGAACTCTGGATGCGGGTGAACGTGGCCTGAGCGGAGTCACGGTCTACATCGACGCGAATAACAATGGCTCACTGGATCCGGGCGAATCATCAACGGTGACGCTGACAGATCGCTTCTTTACTCCAGCCGTCAATGAAGCAGGCACGTATTCGTTCTCACATCTCTCCCGCGGCAGCTACACCGTGCGAGAAATCGTGCCGGTTGATCAGCAACCAACGCCGACAGACGCTCGCGTTCAGAACGTATCGGTTCCGTCGGTTGCATCATCGAATGCCAACTTCGCGAACGTCTTCCGCGATAATGAGATTCACGGCGTGGTGTTTGACGACACAGATGCGGACGGCGTGAGAGACGCTGGTGAATACGGCCGCCCCGATGCCTCCGTCTACGTTGACGTCGATCGAGACAACATCCATGATCTCGACGAGCCACACACGATCACAGGAGTGGATGGTTCCTATGCATTTCTCGGAATGACTCCGGGATCTTACATTGTTCGCGAAGACAGCGGCTTTTCAGGCCCTCGCACTTACCCAACGACTGGTGGCGGAACACTGTGGCCGACGGGCGTAAGCCATCCGGCTGTCGGCAATGTTACTCCGACCAGCATCACGACGTCTCTTGCTGCCGGGCAGTCATATAATCAGACAGTCAGTCTGACTTTGCCTGGTACCGGGGCCATCTCCAATATGGTCGACGTGTTCCTGTTGTTCGACGACACAGGAAGCTTCACCGCCAACAGTCCGATTGTTCGAGCGGCCTTCCCGCAGATCATTGATACTCTTCAAGCATCACTGCCGGGGATTGATCTTGGTTTCGGAGTTGGGCGATTCGAAGAGTACGGCAGTTTCGCGGCAGAAAATGCAACGGGGCGGCCATTCATTCTCAATCAGCCAATCGTTGAGTCGACTCGAGCAGGCTTCGCAGCATCCATTCAGGCGGCTCTGGATCGAATGGCACCCGGATATGGCGGCGACGGGCCTGAAACAGATATCGAAGCTCTCTACCAGATGGTCACGGGGCTGGGTTTCGACGGTAACAACAATGGAACAACATCCGACAGCGGAGCCGCAGGACTGGCATCAACTCAGCTGACACCGGGAGCCAGTGGTGATGTTCCGAGCTTCTCTTCATTCACACCAGACGCCGCCAACAACGTTCTTGCCGCAGCGGGAAACATCGGAGGAGCAGGGTTTCGACCGGGTGCATTGCCCGTTATTCTGACAGCAACGGACATCGGCTTTGCCTATCAGCCACATGGTGAAACCAGCGTCACGGGTGCCGGCGGATTGACTTTGCCGATCTCAGCACTGACGCAGTTTTCTCGTGGATCAACTCCGTTCAGTTCAGGAGCTGGTCTTCAGGAAACAGTGACCGGCCTGAATGCTCTGGGAGCACTCGTGATTGGCCTTGGCACGAATCCGCAGTCAACGCTGGATCCACGCCAGGGACTGGAATCGCTCGCGAAGCTGACTGGAGCGGTGAATCAGTCTTCAGCGACGATTGCCAACGGCACAGCTGATCCGATTGCACCAGGCGACCCGTTCTACTTCCAGATTTCCAACGGCTTCGGATCAACCGTGGCCGACGGTGTCACCAATGCGATTCAGAATGCCGTGACTAATGTTGCCATGGATATCACTCTGCGAGCGTCGGATCCTCGGGTTCGCATTATCAATCACACAGGAACATTGACGGGAATTGGTGGCGGCCAGACTGCCTCATTTGATGTTGAGTTCGTTGGTGATGGACGCCCAGGCCGCTTTGATCTGCAGTTTGTTCGTGAGGGCACCGAAGTTGTGCTGGGATCCATTCCCGTGGTCCTGGGAACTCCTGTTGAAGGGGACGGCTACAACTACGAAGATCTCGAAGACGGCGAGATTCATCATTCGTCTCACTTCGGTCATTACGTCGCCAACGTCGCTCCGAGTTTCAATGCCGGAACCGATCAGAATGTGGTTGAGGATGCCGGTGCCGTGAATGTAAGCGGCTGGGCCACGGCGATCAGTGCCGGAGCCGCCACCGAGTCAGGGCAGTCTCTGAACTTTGTCGTGTCGAACTCCAATCCAACCCTCTTCAGTGTTCAGCCAACTGTGGCTGCAGATGGCACCCTGTCATTTACCCCGGCGGCAAACGCCAGTGGAGATGCGATTGTCACCGTGCTCCTGCACGACAATGGCGGTACTGGACTCAGCGGTTCTGACACCAGCGCTGCTCAGACATTCCTGATTCATGTGGCCCCGGTGAACGACGCACCGGTCAGTAACAACGACGGCTATACACTGTTCCAGGATTCCACTCTGTCGATTCCTGTCGCGGGAGTTCTGGCGAACGACTCCGATGTCGAAGGCGATGTTCTCAACGCGAATCTGGTGTCCGTTCCGGCTCATGGAACCGTGGTTCTGAACAGCGATGGATCGTTCAACTACACACCGGCTGCAGGGTTTGTCGGCTCCGACAGCTTCAGCTATGTGGCCAATGACGGTCTCATGGATTCCTTGACTGCGACGGTGACGTTGACCGTGGCGAGAATCAATGCCGCCCCGGTTGCCAACGATGATGCCTACTCAGTGAATGAAGACACCGAACTGGTCATCGCGGCTCCGGGAGTGACAGGCAACGATACGGATACGGACGGCGATGCTCTGAGTGTTGCGAAAGTCCTCGGTCCTGCTCACGGAACGCTGGTTCTGAACGCGGACGGTTCTTTCACCTACACGCCGGCGTTGAATTATCGAGGACTCGATACATTCACTTACCTGGTCAACGATGGAACACTGAATTCCAACGTGGCGACGGTTTCCATCGACGTGCTCAATACCAACCGTGCACCTTTGGCTGGTGATGAAACCTATTCCACCAGCGAAGACACAGCACTAACCATCACGTTGCCGGGTGTTCTCCTGAACGATACCGATGCCGACGGAGATGTGCTGAGCGTCCTGAAGGTCGCCGGACCCGCACACGGTACACTGACATTGAATCCGGACGGCACGTTTGTTTACTCGCCGGCTGCTAACTTCAATGGTACCGACAGCTTTACTTACGTGGCCAATGACGGAGCCGTGGATTCTAATGTCGCCACCGTGACCATTCACGTTGGATCCGTTAATGATGCTCCGGTGGCAATCGCGGACAGCTACACGACCGCTGAAGACTCAACTCTGACCTCAGCCGTCAGTCTTCTGGCCAACGACAGCGATGTCGACGGCGATGCTCTGACAATCGTGAAAGT
The DNA here is from genome assembly GCA_046349735.1 of Planctomycetaceae bacterium. Classification (GTDB taxonomy): domain Bacteria; phylum Planctomycetota; class Planctomycetia; order Planctomycetales; family Planctomycetaceae; genus SXXK01. The sequence goes on along the minus strand of JAXMBU010000017.1, from coordinate 54,958 downwards.
TCTTGATCCGGCTCACGGCACACTGTCCCTGAATCCTGACGGAACTTTCATCTACACGCCGGATGCGAACTACGCAGGGGCCGACAGCTTCAGCTACTTTGTGACGGATGGATCACTGAACTCCAGCACGGTCAACGTGAGCATCGCAGTCACGGCGATCAATGATGCCCCGGTGGCGAACGATAATTCGTTCGCGATCAATGAAGACGCCTTGTTGAGTGTTGCTCTGCCAGGCGTTCTGGAACGACTCCGATCCTGACGGAAATGTGTTGTCCGCGATTCGAGTCACCGGGCCGGCTCACGGCACATTGACTCTGAATGCAAACGGATCGTTCGTTTACACGCCAGTCGCTAACTACTTCGGCACCGACACATTCACCTATCGAGCCAGCGACGGGCTGCTTCAGTCCGGAATCGCGACCGTGACGATCACGATCGCATCCGTGAATGATGTTCCGGTCGCTCGCACAGAGAGTTACTCGACCGATCAGGATGTGGCACTGAACATTGCTGCTGGCGGTGTGCTGGCCAACGATACAGACGCCGACGGTGATGCATTGAACGCCGTTCTGGTCTCAGCACCGGCTCCGGGACCTTGACCCTGAATACTAATGGCTCGTTCAGCTACGTGCCGACACCAGGATACAGCGGAGCCGACAGCTTCGCTTATCGAGCGGCCGACGCAGTTTCCAGTTCAGCGGCAACAACGGTCAGCATCACTGTTGTGGCGTTCGTGCCTCGAGCCAAGTTCTTCGTGGTTGATGGTGATCGTCAGGCGAGCTTCCAATATCTCGCTAACGGAAGTTCGCTATCCAACAACGCCCTGAATAAGTCGGACAGCAAACCACGCGGTATTGCGTCAAATGCACTCGGGACGACTCAGTGGGTTGTTGACGGCAGCGGAGCTGTCTTCATCTACAACAACACTGGAGCTTTACTCGGGCAGTGGACTCCCCTGAATGTCGGTAAGCCTGAAGGTATTGCCGTCTGGGGCAACGATCTGTGGCTGGTCGATCCAACTGGCGACCGAGTCTACAAGTTCACCGGCGGAGCAGTTTTGCGAACAGGAAAGGTCGCAGCGACCTCCAGCTTCGCACTGAACGCAGCCAATCTGAATTCGACCGACATTGTGACGGATGGAGCACACCTGTGGGTTGTGAACGATACTCTGGCCACTGACAAAGTCTTCCGCTACACAACGGCAGGAGCATTGGAAGGAAGCTGGACGTTGTCCACAACTAATCCAACGCCGACCGGGATCACGATTGATCCAAACGATGTGAACCACATCTGGATTGTCGATGCCAGCACAGACAAGGTTTACCAGTACAACAATGCCACGTCACGGCTGACTGGTTCGCAGGAACCTTTTGCAACCTTCAGCCTGGCAACAACAAACACGAATCCTCAGGGAATCGCTGACCCACTGTCATCAGGCCCCGGCCTCACAGCCTCCGCCGAACTGCTCATCAGCCCGGCTGCTGCTGGTCCAGTGTTGTCAGGTGATGATGAGGCCTCTATGTTCAGGAGAACGACAGGCGTTCAAAGTGACCTGGCCTCAGGCATCGACTTGAGCGATGATCGTTCCCTGGGACGTCGCTCTTCGGTCACTCTGAAGACAGGACGAACGGCGGTTCGCTCGAGGATTCAGGAAACCAGCGAAGTCGAGGTGTTCACAACTTACGCCAGTGAGCAGCCGTTTGCTGCAGATTCTCTGGAAGATCTTGACGATGTCTTCGCGAATGTGGCCCTGCTGATGGAGTAGTCTTCATCGCTCACGGCTGAACCGTAAACCTCATTCTCTTCAGCGCCCGGCGTGTCAAAAACACACCGGGCGTTTTTCGTCTTGTGTCTGTAATATGGCAGAAATCCAATCCTCGCAATTCCGCCACGTTCGTGCTGGAGATTTCTGCTTCGCGACGATTTGAAGTGAAACATCTGCGGCATAGCATTCGGTTGTGAAGCCGCCTCTTTCAAGCTAAGAAACGGTCCCGAAATAAGTTCCCGTGGCAGCCGAACTCGTGAGAGTTCGGACTGAAGTCTCACGACTTCGGCTACGAAAGTTATTTCGGGACTATTCCTAAACGCCGGAAAAGACGTGCGATATCCACTGCACAACGAAGACATCCACCATTTCTGGCAGAATCTCACAATGGTCCCACGGATTGCACTCTCCTCCAGGCTGCCGCTGACCAGCCTCTGTTGGCTTCTTATCGGACTCTGTTCCGGCATCTCCGCGCAGTCGCTCGATGAGAGACTGCGACAAACGCCGATCACCGAACTTGTGACCAGGGCCAAAACAGAGGGCGATGCCGCTCGTGGCGCGGTGGTGTTTTTTCAGCAGCAGATGGCGTGTTCGAAATGCCATTCCGTGGGAGGCACTTTACTCTCATCACTGGGACCGGATCTGGCGACGCTGACCAAAGAGACAACCGACGCGGCTCTGGTGGAATCAGTGCTGACTCCTTCAAAAGTGATACGCAAGGGCTTTGAGTCGGTCACGCTGGTCACAGGCAATGGTCAATCCGTCGTCGGCATTTTGGCCGAACGCACGGCCGAAAAGATTGTCATCCGTGACGTCACTCGTAACGGCGAAATGGCGACCTATGCCATCGCTGATCTTGATAACGTCGTCGAGAATCCCGTTTCGATCATGCCGGCCGGACAGATGAATCAGCTGGCAAGTCCTCAACAGTTTTTCGATCTGATCCGTTACCTGATGGAGATCCGCGATGGCGGGGCGCTCCGCGCCAAAGAACTGCAACCATCGGCCGCCCTGTTGACTCTGAAAATTCCGGAGTACGAACAGCATATTGACCATGCAGGCTTCATCAGGGAATGGGATGACGATGCCTTCAAACGAGGCGAAGCGATCTATCGCCGAGTCTGCCAGAACTGCCACGGAACACAAGATAAGGCGGGTTCGTTGCCGACATCTCTGAAGTTTGCCAGCGGGAAATTTCGCAGCGGCAGTGATCCGTACACAATGTACCAAACGCTGACGAAAGGCTTCGGCCTGATGGCGGCTCAGACGTGGATGGTGCCATCGCAGAAATACGATGTGATTCATTATATCCGCGAGTCTTACCTGAAGCCTCACAACCCATCGCAGTTTATTGAGATCAATGAGGCACTGCTGGCGAAGCTGCCAAAGGGGGATACTCGTGGGCCGGAACCCAGCAGGATTCAGCCGTGGAATGCGATGGATTATGGCCCGAGTCTAACTCATTCCTATGAAGTCCCCGGAGGTGAATTCAACATCGCCTACAAAGGAATTGCGATGCGTCTCGATCCCGGCGCGGGCGGGGTTTCACGTGGTCGCTACTGGATGATGTTCGATACGGACACGCTGCGAATGGCAGCCGCGTGGAGTGCCGCGGATCCTCCCAGCGCGGAGCAGAACTTTATTGACTGGCGAGGAATCCAGTTCAACGGCGAACATCAAATTCATCCAACGGTCACCGGAACAGTGCTCGCCGCCAACCCCAACGGTCCGGGCTGGGCGGATCCCTCGACTGGTGAATTTACTGACGAACAGCGAGTCCTCGGCCGTGACGAGCGACGCTATGGTCCGCTGCCAAAATCGTGGGGACGATTTAGAGGAACCTATTATCATGGGCAGAACGTGATTCTATCCTATTCGGTTGGCTCCACGGATGTTCTGGAGATGCCGTCGATCCAGATCAGCGATGAGCCTTCTCGACCTCAGTTGTTTCTAAGAACATTCAACATCGGGCCGCGCGACCAGGATTTGATTCTTCAGGTGGCACAGCGAGAGGGTGCCGTTGGCGAGCGACTGGGCGTCAGCCCTCCGAGCGATGCGCAATCTGCAGTTGTTGAACAAGAGAAGGCAGACGACACTTGGAGGGCTGACGCCCAGCCGCTCGCCGGTGGGGCAATTTGGTTTGGTTCTGACACGGCAAACGCTTCTGAACCAACGGAATCCCTGCCGGTCAGGTTTGATGGGCAAACATATCTGGAAGTCCGTGATGCTTCAGATTTTGACATGACGCAGGACTTTACAATTACAGCCCGAGTGAAAACGAGAGGCAATGGGACGATCTTTGCTAACACCAAACCGGACTCAAAGTGGGTCCCCGACGGACAGGCTCTGTTCATCGCAGACGGGCACCTCACATTCGACATTGGCTGGGTTGGAGCCGTTAGTTCGAAGAAGAAAATCAACGATGGCCGATGGCATGATGTTGCCGCAGTCTGGACAAAGTCGAATCAAAGGTTAACCCTGTTCGTCGACGGCAAGCCTAATGGCCAGGGACAACTCGCCGCTAAAGCAAGACTCCTGGAAAGCGTTGTTCGAGTTGGTTTTACGTCCGCAAATTTCCCCGAGTCTGATTCGTTTCTGACCGGCGAACTCGACGAGGTCCGCTTCTACAAAGCAGCCCTGCAGCAGGAACTCAGGACGGCCGATTGGCGGAATGAGCGAAGCGAAGATCTTGTGGCTCACTGGGACTTATCAAAAGCCACGGGGTCGGCGATCCAGGATAAATCAAAAAACGCTCATGATGCGATGGTCGTCCGTGGTGATGCACCCGCTGCTCAGCAGACGCCTCTACTGGCCGGGCTGGCGCCAACGACGATCGACGCGACATGGTCCAGCGAAGAGGGGCGCCTGCTGCTGAGAATTCCCGCGGGACCTGAACCACTGCGATTCACCCTCTGGATGACGACCGAAGCTGATTCTGGCCAGCAATCCCCCGTGATCCTGAATTCAGAACAAGACCTTCAGGAAATGACTTCCGGTGGTCCCGCACGCTGGAACCAGAAGATCACTACCACGGCAACGATTGGCTCATCAGAGGGGCCGTTTGCCACGGATGTCCTGACGGCACCGGAGAACAACCCGTGGCTGGCTCAGACTCGATTCACAGGACTCGATTTCTTTGAGGATGGTCGCATCGCCGTGTGCTCATGGGACGGCGATGTCTGGCTGGTCGACGGATTTCTCACGGGCGATCAACTCACCTGGCAACGAATCGCCAGCGGGCTCTATCAACCGCTCGGACTAAAAATCGTTCATGGAAAAATCCATCTCACGTGCCGCGATCAATTGGCCGTCTTGCACGACCTGAATGGCGATGAAGAAATCGACTACTTTGAATGCCTCAATAACGATCATCAGGTCACTGAGCATTTCCATGAGTTCGCAATGGGGCTACAGACGGATGCCGACGGCAATTTCTACTATGCCAAGTCCGGACGTCACGCTCTGGAAGCTGTCGTGCCGCACCATGGGACTCTGCTGAAGGTCAGCAAAGATGGCTCAACGACCGAGATTCTGGCGAATGGGTTTCGAGCTGCCAACGGAGTTTGTCTGAATCCCGATGGCTCCTTTGTGGTGACTGATCAGGAGGGTTTCTGGAATCCCAAGAACCGTATCAACTGGGTTACGTTATCAAACAATCGCAAGCCAAAATTTTACGGCAACATGTTTGGCTACCATGACGTGACGGATTCCTCCGACGACGCAATGGAGCCTCCTTTGTGCTGGATTACAAATGCGTTTGATCGTTCTCCAGGCGAACTGCTGTGGGTCAACAGCGATCGCTGGGGCCCGTTGAACGGCGCACTGCTGAACTTATCGTATGGTTACGGCAAGGTGTTCCTGGTTCCTCATGAAAGTGTCACGGTCAAAAAAACAACAGGCACAAACCAACAAATGCAGGGCGGCATGATCGAGCTGCCGATTCCCACGTTTCCAACCGGTGTCATGCGAGGCCGTTTTCATCCAGCCGACGGACAGCTCTATCTCTGCGGCATGTTCGCATGGGCCGGCAGCGCGACAACACCCGGCGGCCTCTATCGTCTCCGCGCAACCGGGCAGCCCATGCATCTGCCGACTGAACTTCATGCAAACACAAAAGGGATGGAGCTTCGATTTACCGAACCCCTCAAAGCTGACGCGTTAAAGGCCGATGATGTCCAGCTAAAAGTCTGGTCTCTGAAACGCACTGCCAACTACGGCTCGGAGCATTACGATGAGCATCCTCTGGAGGTCGAGGGGCTGGAGCTTTCCAACGACGGTCGCACACTCACCGTGCTCGCGGATATCGAGCCCACTTGGTGCATGGAAATCCGTTACACACTGCAAGCCGCAGACGGCAAGACCATCACCGGAACGATCCACAACACAGTTCATGCAACGGCCACAGAACCATAACGTCACCATGAACGGGCGCACCACCGTTTGAAGGAGCAGTCCCGAACAAAGTTCCTTCTATCCCAACCCAAATCGTGATTTTTAAAGTTGCGCATTATCAGGCCCGGAGGGTCGACAAATCCAGTGCCGGTGGCGTGAGCCACTGGTATGCGAACATAAGGAATTTGAGGCCCGGAGGGTCGACACAAGGGCGCACGTGACGGCCCTTCAGGCCTGATACGCCGTGTTGATTGCAGTCCGGTGGCTGACGCCACCGGCAGACAATGTGCCGGGCTTCCAGCCCTAACAGGAATGCGAAATTTAAGAAAGCGTCACTGAGGGATTGAGATGTTGTGCAAAATCCCCCGAATGCCCGCTTGCTCCGTGCGTTATCGCACCTGATCGCAAGCCCGGGCAGAGTTGGGTTATCTGCCCACGCTCTGCCCCGATGGCTTTCGCGACTTCGTGGCCTTTAGATCGTAGTTATCTTCCCCCACAATCTCCGCCAATGCATTCAACAATTCCGGACCAATATTGACTTTGCATTCATTGCTGGTCGTCAAAATGTACCGCAGACGCGCCCCGGCTCCTGTTCCGTTATCGCCTTTCTCTTCGCCAGTTCCGCTGGAATCATCGTCACCATTTCCATTCCCGTTGCCGTTCAGATTGCGAATCTGATCGGCCCAGGAATCCACCAGCAGAATGACATCCGTCGAACCGGGGAAGCGAGAAATCACATTGCGAACTCGCTGCACATCTTCATGGGAATGGATCCCCTTTTCGAACTTGATGGCAACCTGCGAGGTGAACTCTTTGTCGGCCTGATCGAGCGTATAAATTCGATTCACGACAAGGTTTGGCTCACGTCCGCGACGATCGACCTTGCCCGCCACGATGATGACACTTTTGGCCTTGATCAATTCTTCATATCGAGCGTAGTCCTCCGGCCAGGCGATGCATCGCATAATGCCCGACGGATCTTCGAGGTCGAAGTTGGCGTACTTGGTGTTCCCGTTGCGACTTGGCTTCTTGGCGTTGGCCAGCTTGATCGCAGAAATCATTCCGCCGACAACCACCTGTGCCCCGTCTTCCATTTCCGCCAGTTCCGAATTGCGATTCGCTGCATAGCGCTCAATGCGGCGCGCATGCTGAGTCAGCGGATGCGAGGTCAGGTAGAAACCGATTGTTTCCTTCTCCCAGGCCAGCTTCTGCGAATGCGTCCAGTCCGGCACATCCGGAAACGACATCGCAGCCGCCTGCCCTGAGGAATCATTCTCCTCGTCATCATCGCCTCCAAACAAACTCTTCTGGCCGCGAGCTTTATCCTTCTGACGCGACAAGGCCGACTGAACTGCTCGCTCAACGACGGCCGTCTGCTGTGGACGTGTTCCCGGCAGGCTGTCGAGCACTCCCGCTTTGATCAGCGTTTCCAGAGTTCCCTTCGTCAGCACCTTGGGGTCAACTCGTTCCGTCAGGTTAAAGATATCCTTGTACGGACCGTTCAGGCGTCGTTCTTCCACGATCGCCTGCACCACATTTTCGCCAACCCCTTTGAGTGCAGCCAGTCCGAAGGTAATGCGCCCGTCGATAAAGCCAAAGTCGACCTCGGAGCGATTAATGTCAGGCCCAAGAATCTCAATCTTCATGCGGCGAGCATCATCAATGTGTTCGCTGATGCGCTCGGTGCTTTCCATTTCGCAGCTCAGCAGAGCCGCCATAAACTCAACCGGATAATGAGCCTTCAAAAAGGCGGTCTCGTAAGCGATCAATCCATACGCCGTCGAGTGCGATTTGTTAAAACCGTACCCCGCGAACGCCACGATCAGGTTCCACAGCTCTTCGGCGATGTTTTCCGCGATGCCATTGGAAACCGCTCCCGCCACGTACTCGGCGTGGAACCCGTTCATCACCTCCGCCAGCTTCTTGCTGATCGCCTTAATGCATTTATACGACTTCGACAGTTCGATGTTGCCCACTCGATTCAGAATGCGCATGACCTGTTCCTGGTAGACCATCACACCATAGGTCTCGGCCAGAACTTCGTCGACCACCGGATGCACCTTGCGCGGCGGTTTACGTCCGTTCTTCACGTCGACGTATTCCATCACCATCCCGCCTTCCAGCGGACCCGGACGATACAACGCGGATGTCGCGATGATGTCGGCGAAGCAGTCCGGCCTCATCTTGGTCAGCAGGTCTCGCATCCCGCCGGACTCAAGCTGGAATACGCCTTTCGTCTCACCTCGCTGAAGCAGCGCGAAGGTCTTGGCGTCTGTGAGGTTGTTCTTGACCTGTTCAAGGTCGAATTCTGGATTCGATCGTTTTACGTTCTGAACGGCCTTGTCCAGAATCGTCAGGTTTCGCAGTCCCAGAAAGTCCATCTTCAGCAGACCGACCTTCTCAACCGTCGGGCCGTCCCACTGAGTAATGATGTCGTCTTTGCCGGTGATCGTCTGCAACGGCAACACGGTATCCAGCGGCACGTCCGCAATCACCACGCCCGCCGCGTGAGTTCCCGCACTGCGAGCCAGACCTTCCACGGCCATGGCATAGTCGAGCAATTCCTTGGCCAGCGGATCAACATCGTACGCCGCTTTCAGATCCGCACTTTCCGCCAGCGCATCCTTGAGCTTGATATTGAGCGTATCCGGGACAAACTTAGCCAACTCGTTGACTCGCGCCAGTGGCACGTTCAGCGCACGGCCAACGTCGCGGATCGCGTTTTTCGCCTTCAGAGTTCCATACGTGCCAATCTGAGCAACGTTGCGAGCGCCGTATTTCTGTTTCGTGTAGTCAATAACCATCTGCCGACGGTCGCGGCAGAAGTCGATATCGATATCGGGCGGTTCGGTTCGGCTGGGGTCGAGAAAGCGTTCGAACAGCAGGTCATACTTCAGCGGGCACACGTCACCCAGTCGCAGCAGATAAGCGACAATTGCTCCGCACGCAGAACCTCTCGCTCCGCAGGGAATTCCATTGCGGCGAGCGAACTCAACAAAGTCCCACACGATCAGGAAGTAGCTCGCGTAACCTTTGGATTCGATAACGCTCAGCTCATATTCCAGACGCTTCCAGTGTCCTTCTGTCAGCTCTTCGCCATACCGTTCATGCATGCGCTGATGACAGAGATCTCGCAGGTAATCGATGTCCGTCTGCTGATTTGGCGGACGAAACACCGGATACAGTTTGCGATCACCCAGCTCGATGTTGACTCGATTCGCGATCTCCTGCGACCTTGCTACAGCATGATCAAGGCCCGGGAAACACGCATACATTTCGTCGGGTGTGCAGACGTAGAGCCCGTCGTGCTCCATCTTCATGCGTTTTTCGTCGTCGCGAGTTGTCCGGGTATTCACGCACAGCATCACATCCTGAACCTTGGCATCTTCCTTGCGCAGGTAGTGAGCATCGTTCGTGGCCACGAGCGGCAGGCCCATGCGATTTGCCAGGTCCACCGTCAGATCCATGCAGTCTTTCTGAATCTGAAAGCCTGCGTTCTGAATCTCCATGTAGAAGCGATCGCCGAAGACGCGGGAGTACCATTCGACCAGCTTTTTCGCTTCATCCTGATCATCGGCCAACAGCAAACGAGACAGCTCCGAAGACGCGCAGCCGGACAGACAGATAATTCCCTCGTTGCATTCTTCCAGGATCTCACGATCAATTCGTGGCTTGTAGTAGAACCCTTCCAGATACGCCGTGGACGACAGCCGAATGAGGTTGTCGAACCCCTTGCGATTCATTGCCAGCAATGTCAGGTGCGAGGACGCTTCTTTCTGCCGGCTGGAAGTTCGGTCAGACCGTCGTCCGGGAGCGACGTAGGCTTCGTAGCCGATGATGGGTTTGACGCCGCCTTTTTTGCAGCCGTTGTAGAATTCAATCGCCCCGTACAGATTTCCGTGGTCTGTGATCGCAATGGAGTCCATGCCGGACGCTTTGACGTGCTTCACAAGCTCCGGAATGCGGTTCACACCATCCAGAAGGCTGTAATGCGTATGGCAATGCAGGTGGGCAAAAGGGCGAGTTGCAACAGGAGCTGCTGTGGGTGGAGCAGCAGGGGCGTCGGCCATTTTCGTCGATCCGTCCGAATTGGAGTTTCATGATTCAATTTGGGACGGAGTATACCCGCAAAACGCCAGCGAGAGAATCGAGAGCATTGCCCCCGAGCGTCCAAGCTTCGGCGTTTCATTTCTTCCGCATCTTCGCGCGCCAACGACACCTCTGCCTTTCAAATTTGAAATCTCAAATCTGAAATCCCAAAGTCCTCGCCTCGCCCACCATTTTGCAATTCTCAATCTCCATTAACCAATAACCATTCCCCCTCGTCAAGCACCCCGGCGAGCGGCATAGCGTCAGCTATCCGTGTCACCGCGATTCCTCCCGTCGTTCAAGTCATATCAAACAGACAGCGCCCCCCACGGACGGCTAACGCCCAACCGCTCGCCTCGGCCTCCATTTTGCAATTTCAAACCAAGCACCAAGCACCAAGCACCAAGCACCCGCCCCTACAACCGATCCAGCGGACTCTTCACGCCCATCGGTCCCTGCTGCAACACATGAGTATAAATCATCGTCGTACTCACATCAGCGTGCCCCAGCAGTACCTGCACCGTGCGAATATCCACGCCGGCCTCCAGCAAATGGGTCGCAAAACAGTGGCGAAACGTATGCGGAGTGACTTTTTTCACAACGCCCGCCTGTTTGACGGCCCGACTCAAAGCGTGCTGAAACACAGACTCGTGCATATGATGTCGGTGAACCGTCCCGTCGTGAGGATCTTTCGAGAGCTTTGTCGCAGGAAAGACGAACTGCCATTCCAACTGAGTCGCGGCGTTCGGAGCCTTACGAGCCATCGCATACGGCAGCCATACGGACCCAAAGCCCTCGGCTAAATCCTGTGAATGAGTTTGTGCGACCAGTTCCAGTTGCAGCCGCAGAGCTGGGATCGCCGACTCAGCCAGTAAAGTGACTCGATCCTTCGCCCCCTTCGCATCTCGGATCACCAAATGACGCCGTTCGAAATCCACGTCTTTCACTCGCAGCCTCAGACCTTCGTAATGACGCAGTCCGCCGCCGTATAAAAGTTGTCCAAACAGCAACGGCAATCCCCGCATATGACGAAACACCGAACTGACCTCCGTTTGAGACAACACGACCGGAAGTCGCTCGGGTTTCTTGGCTCGCTCCGCATCGAGAAACGGGAATTCTTTCTTCAGCACATCGCGAAACAGGAATAACAGCGCGTTGAAGGCCTGATTCTGAGTGCTGGCGGCCACTTTTCCACGCACGGCAAGATCACTCAGGAACTCTTTCAGTTCCACTTCCGTCACAGCAGAAGCAATCTTTTCCCAACCACCCACGAATTCGGCCAGCCGGCACGCCCAACCGGTATAAGACCGCTCGCTGCGAGCCGCGTAGTGCCGTCTCCGCATCTGTTTCCGCATCTCCTGTAACAAGGCCGGTTCATTGGGATCGATTTGTCCCACCAGCATTTGGTCATCATTCACTGGGAAGTTGCTGGCGTCCGAGCTCTGCCCTTTGCTTCGTTGAGAACGGCCCGACTGATCCTCAAGAGCAGCCAATTCTTCAAGTTTAGTGCGAAACGGGGACAGATCTGGCTCAGAAGTCTTGCTCACACATTTTTGATACAACTCCAGTGACCGCACCAACTGCAATCGCGTGAAGGCTTTCTTCCCAGAATCCCGCAGCGACTGCAGGAGTTGCAGCAGCGATTCGGCTCGAATCTCGATCGTAACCGCATCAGCCTGGCCCGACCATTTTGCATATCGCTCTAACCAGCGAGGAAGCCACGTGAACTCTGACTCCGACAACCCCCGCGCTCTCACTGCAGCAACAAACTTACGAACAGACATTGACTACTCCAAAGCGATACTGATCTTTACACCCTTACTCCGCGGTGATATCATGATCGCCTGGAACAACAAGTCAATATCGGAATATCCAGAAAAGCGCGTGATATCGGATATTGCCCCGAAACACAGGTTGTTTAAGGTCCATTATCATGATATCACGCTCTTTCAGTGTTAATTCAAAGTTCGCTGACAAACTTTAAATGGAGATGACCACATGGATGTGTTCGCTTGGCTGACAGATAGAGATATGTCATCCGCCTTCGCCACTGTTGCCGCAATGGCATCAGCCGTCTTACTTGGTTGCGGTTCAGCCCAAACACCTAGAGACGCGTCGATCGACAAGCCCGATTCCGTAACTGTTGGTGAACGATATCTGATTTCGACAGGCTCCGAGGCTCGTGGCGCAAAGTACACTGGACGAGTTACAGAGGTGAATATAGACAGTATCGTCATGGCCCAACCGCATGTCGAAGCGTGGGCTGAACATAGTTGGCCACTGGTTGGGAAGATCCCAGGCAATCATCCTTTCAAAAACGGAAAGGGAGTTGCACGGGAAAAGCCGGTTGGAGACGTGACAATAGACCGTGATGATATTGTCGCCATCGAACCTGTCGCTGAAGGCGGCTGACAACTAAACCAGCGAACAAAGCGTTGCACCGGAGCTGCGGTGCCGGCGGGTTTTCTGTTTTTCGAGCATCCGCCGGCCGCAACCCGGTGAACGCCATCGTTCGCCCAAGACGCGTTTAATCGCAAGACCTGTGCGTCGTGTCCTCCTTCACGTTCATTTAGACTCTAGAAACGTTGATTGAATCACCGACTCGATATGAACCCCTATTCATTCAGTTCGTCGGTGCATTCTGGTCAGTCAAAGAACGCAAGTTCTACTGCCCATCGAATCGCACTTGCTACACTTGTCGTAGCGATCTTGCACCTGATGTTTTTCGCCTGCTGGATGACCTACGATTGGGTCTTCGAACAAACGGGTGGATGCTTCACTGGTGATGGCCTGCTTGAGTTGTTCGTACTCGGATTATCTTTCGCAACCTTCTCGGTGGTTTCTATAATCGCGGCCGTCAAAGCTCGCAAGTGGCGCTTAGTCATTGCTGCTACGTGCTGTTTCGCACCTGTAACATTCTTTCTCATTGCAGTTCTCGTCAGATTCTTTCTCTGAATGGCACTCAATGGTCAAGTTCTCACGTGTACCTGCTATATTGCTCTCGTGGGCTCGCTCTCTGGCGAACCTGCCCTAAGAAACGGGCGAACAAAGCGATGCACGCCGAGTTGCGGTGGTTTGTTTTCACACTTTACAGCGTCATTCGCCGCAACCGGGTGATCGCAGTCGTTATGCCAGCAGCAGTCGACATGAATGACTCCGAAGAGTTCGAACTTCCTCCCGGCGAAGCGATGCTTTACTGCGGCTGCGGATACGAATCTATCGCCTTTTGCTTTGATCAACACGCGTATTGTTGCGTTTCATGCTCCGAGGTCGTATTTCCAGATCTTCTTCCATTCATCTACGCTGCTCCTCCATGCCGACAATGCGGTGCAGCATTGGATCGGTCGAATCGTATCCTTACTTCCCAGATGAAAGGCAGTTCTGCCGTAGCATGCCCCCGATGCTCATCGATGGGCCTGCGTCTCCACAAATACTCTGTGCAGTTTCTGACAGGCGACCTGCATGATTCATCGCCTAAACTCGGGCAACGCATTCATGCGCGAACGCTGCAACCTAAGCATGTGCATGATCTCTTTTGCTTTTTTTCTCCACGTCTTCGTCTCCGCCTAGCACTAAGCGTGTCGTTTTCAAATTGCGAACGCGAGTCTATCCCAGACGGTCATCATGAATTCCAGGTCGTGAATGTCAGTGAGAACAATCTTGTGGTTGACTATGTGCGGCAGTTGTCTGAAGATGAATGGCGATGGTACATTGGATAGGCTGCAAGCAGTGGCATAACAAAGCAATGCACACCGAGTTGGCGGCGGTGCCAAGTTCACTTTACAAAGTCGCTCGCGCCAACCGGGTGATTGCAAGCGTTATTTGCGAGAGTTGCGCGTGCAGAAGTTGTGATTGAAAGCTTGGCTGCTTCTCAGGCGTCGTTTGGTGTAGAAGCTGCAGTCTGAATTTGAACCGATGCTGACGTAGGGTTGTTGTGGCGAGTGAAGTTGGAGACTCGAAAGGGCTCTTGTTTTTTGAGACCAATGAACTCAAATGATTTCGATAACGTACGCAACGGTGTCGACGGACAACGTCAGTTGTTCGATACGGTCGTTAAGTTACTCGAAACAGTTATCGGCAATAGCAGGCTCGATGGCTACAGCCAGGCTCGATCAGAATAATAAACACGAAATCCTGACCGAGCAGCTTGCGGGCTGCGCAATAAGAACAATACCGGTCAGCGTTATTCAGGTTTCTGCTCGTTAATCTATCTGCCTTAACCGTGGTGCAGGGTCGTTAGGCATTATGGTCATGGACTCTCCACTATCACCGATGCTCGTCCAGTACCTCGTTGGGCTGTTGTTTGAAATGGGATTCGGAAGCCATTGATGTCACTGTTGGCGACATGGTGCACGATGAGCGGCACAAAGCTCGAGGACGTCGACGTCGCAATGACGGTATCCGAGAGCGGAACGATCTCCTCATGCTTTTAAGGCGTATGAGGGTCAAACAGGGAAAGGTCGCCTTTGGACGTGGCTGCCGTCGAGCAAATGTGCCTGAAACTTGCAGATATGCCGTCACTGTATTTTATCGCGCTTTATTGTTTCGTCGTCTGACTACCGAGCCTGCAAAACTAAAGGCAACCCGCCATGGCGTTGATTTGTATGTGCTACGCGAATGGACGCAGCCCTCGAAGAACAGTTTCCGACACTGACGATGAAGGGCACTGCATCCGGAATGCTTTCGTTGGAGAAAACGTTGCTTTGCTGGCGATCGTCCAATCTTTCTTTAGTAGCACGCGACGCAAAGGGGGCTCATTTACCGTCCTGAGCGATGACTCGTTGTTCGGTACCGTGGTAGAGTACACGGTTCCCGACGTTTTCTGCGTACAGGCATGAATTACTGTTGCGTTCAACCGAGATACTCACTTCCTGATCGACCCGCAGAGACAGTTCGAAATGTGTTCCCAATTCCATTCGCTGCCCCAGATGGCGAAGTTCCTGCGGGTCCTTCTTGGCCACATACGCATACGATCGATGTAACCTCTGACGAAGTGTATGTTCCACGTCGTCTGGTAATTGTCGTCTACATAATGTCACGATAAACGGACAGCTCAATGGCGGCGGTATGGATAAACCTCTGTATTACATTGTCGAACGCGTTTCCGACAGAAGCCCTTTTGCGGGGGCACTGATCGAAGAGTAAAGATCTCCGAAAAAGGCCAAATGACGGGACTCATTTTCTCACCCAAAAGTAGAGATATTGCAATACATTTTGTTCGTCTTGGAGAAAAGCATCAGAACGCCATTCGGCAATTGAAGCTGAAAGCGGAACAATAAAATGCCTAACAATACGGCTGCACCCGAGTTGGCGAACCGCCGGGTTTAACATGGTTAGTCACTCGCGCCAACCGGGTGATTGCGAGCGTTGAACATTCCGGCGATGCCGAAGAGGCTTATATAGCATGAGTATAAGCTCGGAGCCTCTTACTATAAGATCGATTGTCACTCGATATTATTCTTCGTGGGCGGCCGGGAAGCGTGTTCGGCGAGATGTCCGGTGGGCCGCGACTTCCATCAGCCGATGTCGAACGGCGGAACTCGGAACCCATGTTTCACGCTGTGACTGCGGGCATGTCACTCACATTCAATACAACTCCTGCCGACACCGGAGTTGTCCGCAATGTCGCGGCGGACGAAGAGCCAACTGGCTGCAAAAGACTGTGGCAGAACTGCTGCCCTGCGATCATGTGCACATCATCTTTACGGTTCCCGAACAACTCAACACTCTTTGGAAGTTCAACCGCGCGGCGTTCTCTGAACGCTTGCTGAAAGCCGCTCGCCAGACGCTGGAAACACTGCTCGCCGATCCGAAATTTCTCGGTGCGAAACCGGGGATCATTTCTGCTCTGCATACATGGGGTCGCAACCTGAGCATTCATCCGCACGTGCATTGCCTTGTGACGGCGGGCGGAGTGGATTCGGAGGGCCGGTTCGTACATTCTCAACGCAGTGGGTTCCTGCCTGGGCCGGTGTTGAACGCGATGTTTCGAGGCAAGCTGTGCGATTTCCTGAAGACCGCGATCGCCAAGGGCGATCTTGTCGTGCCGCCGTCGTTGACGGCGGCGAAGTGCCAGTCTCTGCTGAATCGGCTGGGGCGAGTTCGCTGGAATGTGCGTGTGCAGGAACGTTATCCGCACGGTGTTTCCGTGGCAGGGTATTTGGCTCGCTACATGTCCGGCGGGCCGATGTCGGACCGGCGGTTGGTGAGCATCGAAGACGAAGCGGTGACGTTTCGATACAAGGATCATCGTGATGGAAGCCAGCAGTTGATGACGCTGGCTCCTCATCAATTTCTGAGTCGCTGGTTTGAGCATGTGCCACCGCGAGGACTGCGGATGATTCGTCGAAGCGGACTCTATGCGAACAGTTCCGGCGATGTGCGGAAACAGGTCTGCGAACAATTGGCGGTAGCGCATGGCTTGGCGGCGACACCGCCTGCGGCGGTCGCGGCTTCCAGGGTGACTCCGCTTGACCCGGAACGGTGCCCTGAGTGTAATACCTGCGTGACAGTGAGATATGTGAGTCGACCATCGACGGTTGATTATGCGGCTGCCATCTGGATGTCTGATCCGGTGATGTGCTGCACTCCTCCGCCGTGAGACTGAAGAATCCGCTCGCACAAACCGAGCAATAAGTCCCTGAAATTGTTTGTCGAGGAATTCCCGGGACAACTCAAACTCCATAGCGGTGCTGCCCCCTGAAGCGGCATCGCACTCCATGTTCAACAAGTCGTTGAACCCAGTTGCCGGGGAAGATTTCCCACATGGAAAGTCCATCGCGGCAACAGGGTTAACTCTATCGTTAGCTGCTACAACGAACCTCGCGGCAACTTTCGGGGTCTTTACCTCTATGGATGGCCCCACTGATAAAGCAGAATCTCGAAAAGTCTGCGTTTACTGCGGAAAAAATGGCCGCCTTACGAACGACCACGTTCCGCCGCAGAACCTGTTCCTCAAGCCGCGACCAAACGACCTGATCACCGTGCCGGCCTGCGAGACATGCAATCGCGGGGCATCCAAAGACGACGAATACTTCCGGTTGATGCTCGCTATTCGTCAAGACGCTGGCAACACCGGACCGGCCCAGCACCTATGGCCGACCATCGAACGATCATTGAAACGCAGTCAGGCACACGGCATGACTATGTCGCTATTGAACGCGACCCAGCTGAATGACGTCGAAACCGAAGCTGGAGTATTCCTCGGTGCGGTCCCGACGTATTCTGTTGATTCTGCACGATTACGAAGCGTAGTCGAGCGCATCACACGCGGGTTGTACTACAACCAGTTCGGCAAACCGCTGCCGTACCGCGATGAAGTCCGAGTTTACAGCGACGATGATCTTCGGGCCGACCCAAATCTCAAACGTCTCTTGGCGGATTTGATCACGAAAACGACGTGCTCTCCAAATCACAAAGTGGGGGATGGCGCCGTATTCAATTACTGGTGCAAACGCGTGGTTGGTCACGAAACGGCTTCCTCATGGGTCACGTGTTTCTTCCAGTGTGTGTTTTTCGTATCATTCAATCTGGCGCCCGAGCTGCGATCAGCAGCTAACAAGAAAATGCACCGGAGCAGTGGTCCGGCCGCGCGCTCGGAGTGAACGTCACCCGCCACTGCCCGGTGATTTTCGTCGTTATTTGGCAAGAACAGGGCTGGCGTACAATGCCAACTGGCTTTGAGTATCGGTGTGAAACGTGCGACACGGAATGGCTCTTGTTCTCCAAGCGGTTGTTTCTTGGTCCAACTGACTGGTCCAGAACAGAATACACGTGTTTCACCTGCCAGACATTTCTGACAACGGCGAACGAATTTGATCGAAGTTCATGGAATATTTGGTTGGAAAAGAATCATAACGCGATAGCCGCATGTGCGTTCCTTGCAAACCTCGCACAACAAGTTGAAGATCGCCTCGCCTCCGCCAAAGGACTGACGCCGATTACCCTGACCCTTTCAGAGATTACTTGCCCAACATGTCACGACGATGTGATGACGACTACCCCATTTGGCCAACGCTTAATGCGTTGCCCAAAATGCAAGCAATACACGGGTGAGTTTCTTAATACAGGATCAATCACGAACTATGTCGACGAGCGACTACTCGGCTAAGGCAGCCAAATAACAAAAAGATGCACGCCGAGCAGCGGTCGTTGCGTTATTGGTATGGAAATTCACTCGCCGCTGCCGGGTGATCTTTGTCGTTACTTGCTACTTGTTGATCACGAATCGGAATGCAAGATCTAATCCCCATCGCCTTGATCATTTGCATGGTGCTGTCGTGTAGCCTTCTTGCCGCTCGCAGCATATTGCGTGCACACGCCTCCGCGATGAATCGTCCGCCTCTGATCCATTGGGTTCGTTTGTGTCTTTTAGCCCTGCCGATTGGTGCTGTTTTCTCTGCTTTGTGGATAGTGCCCTTATTACTTCTGCTTCCCACTGAAGAAGGCATACTCAGGATGGGCTATCCGTATTTGCTGACACTGGCGGCCACACAGACGGTCATCTTCATTCCTATTGTCTCTTCGTTCAGGTCAGTTGCTTCCCTCATCCTTACCACGCACAGATCCAGCATTCCGTAAACGGCAGGCTTGCAACATTCGCGGAATCTAGCCACAACTTCACAAAGAATTGCGATGCTGATCTACTACCCATCGTGTGTTCTGCGGTCTCGCGGACACAGCAGTCAGGCTGAGATGTCGTCGCAAGGAAAACGCAAGTAACAAAAAGATGCAGCCGAGTTGCCGAATGGCTGCGCACATTGGAACGTCAGTCGCGGCAACCGGCTGATCTTGGTCGTTAGCATGTCATAGCTTCAGCGCGTCGAAGCAATCGCATTCCTTGCTTTGCTTGATAATCATATTGGCTGCGTTTGGTTGTTGAACGTTCAACTCGGCTGAATTGAATCGCAGTGTTGACCACGGATAACACAGATCGACACGGATGAAACGCAGAACGCAAGCGGCGATCGAACGCTGCTTGAATTGATTCCACAGTGCATTGCACTTTAATTTTTGACAGTGCTCACTGAATTCAGCGCAGACGTTCGGCTTTGGCTCAACGACGCTGAAGACTTCTGAACCAGGAACGATTGTGCAGACTCAATGCCCTTGCCATGGGACTGCTTGTGTCGTAACCTGACAACCGCATGAACGTTGAACTCGGATTGAGTTGCGCGTGAAGCAGGTGTCTGACAAAGGCGTTTGGAAATTGCGCGTGACTGAAACGCAGTGAAACACAAATGCTAACAATGCAATGCACCCGAGTTGGCGAACTGCCGGGTTTAACATGGTTAGTCACTCGCGCCAACCGGGTGATTGCGAGCGTTCTGCGATAAATCGTCATTGAGAGCCACGCAATGAATTGCCCTGAGTGCCAGAAAGAAATGAAGCACGGATGGCTTGCAATGTTCAATCCGATCCTGTGGCTCAACTTTGTCGTATGGCAGCCATTGAAACCCGGTTACGTCAGGTTCTCAGCCCCAAAAGGATCAGAGCGCGTCATTGATCCAAAGCCTGGTGGTAAGGGCTGCCCCAAGGCGTGGATATGTACTGACTGCAAGACGGTTACGTTCTCATACGCTCGAGAGAATCTGGATTAGTGTGGGCATCATGGGTTGCTTGCGGTCGATATCGGCAAGTCGAAATCCAGAGGCAACGCGACGCGACCAATTCGTACGTGTATTCGTTATTGATCTGAACTGTATTTCACAATTCCACACTACTTCCCTGTGGCAAGTTTGGCTAGCATCTACAGCGTCCCGAACACGCGGTCGAGGCGGCATGCAAAGCACAAATCGCAGAACAATGCGGTGAACCGGAGTTGCCGTCCACCGTTTCCCTCTAAACAAGTCAATCGCGGCAACACCGGTTACCGCGGTCGTTATGCAGAATCAGCTGGGTTGAGATTGAATGGCGTCGTGATGGGTAAATCCACCGTGATAAGAAGACTTGGGTATCTGTTCTTAGCGCCATACCTGAGTGTCTACATTCTCCTTTTTGTTCTGACGCAATTCTGTTGTCTGGTGATTGACATTAGCCCCTATTACAAGCAGCATGACTTCTTTGCCAGGATCGATTGCTCGCATGTAACCCTGTGCACGCAACCTCGTCTTGATTTAAGTCGTGTCGGCAACTCGTGGGGCTATGGAATCAAGATTCACCCATCTGCCCAAAAACATCTGCTTGTTAAAGATTGGCTGTTCCCGGGCTGGCGAAACTTCGGTAAGCCCTCCGAATCGCCTTATGTTGCGAACCCAGCTGCACTTTCAGAATGGTCAACTATTGGGGCTCGTTACACAGAAGGTACTGGCCTCCTTGGGCAGGCGAGGCTGCTTGTCATCTCCCACTATCTGCTTTTCGGCATGCTCATCACAGCTTTTCTGGTACGTTCGTTCTATGCTCATCGCAAGCGCCATTTTGGTGCAACGTTGGGCGAGACAACCGTCGTGGCATAACGATAGAATGCACCGGAGCTGCGGTGGTGCTTTTTTTCACTTTACAAAGTCACTCGCCGCAGCCCGGTGATTTTGACGTTATGCAGTCATGGCGTATTTGACACTTTTTCATTCTGTTGCGCCTGAATTCGTGGCTGGCGGTTTCACATTCGCTCAGATCATGGACGCTGCCACGTTGGTTGGACGATGCTCACACTATCTTGCAGGTGATCCACGTATGGGCGTTCTGCTTGACAATGGCCACCCAATCCCTGACGCCACCCATCGACTCGTTGATCCGCACTTCCTGCTGCCACAGGAGTTACCAACAATCCAAGCAAAACTTCAAGATCTGCTTTCTGAAATCGGAGATGGCGACTGGGTTTCAGATCAAATCAACGGCTTCTTAAATGCATGTGCAACCTGTGTAACCGAAGGCAAGGCAATGGTAATCACCTTGTCATGACAATGCTTTTTAATTGTTTCCTGCTCGTCATTCGTTGTCCAATTCCTCTCCCTGCCCGCGTAGCTTTCTAAATGCTCAAATGCTGCAGCATCCTTTCACGTTCGCCAGGGACTGTTCTGGCGTGGCGATTAAGCAGCATAACGATAAAATGCACCCGAGCTGCGGTGGTGCGTTTTTCACACTTGGCCAATTCGCTCGCCGCAGCCGGGTGATTTTGACGTTATTTGGCAAACATAGCCCAGCGCGAGTCGCCGATGCCCATTACCTTGAACGACCTGACGATCAATGCAGACAGTGTCGACCTCGACACATTGCTCTCTGACTGGGAATGGGCAATGCCTGAACCGCTTCGCCCCGTCCTTCTCACCGCAATGGGAGACGTATTCGCACAAGGAAATTCTGGATCCGTTTACTTTGTTGACGTGGTCAATGGTAGCATCCGTCTTGTGGCCGATGACGGTGAATCATTCGAACAACTACTACGCAACAATCAATTTGTAACAGATCACATGTTTCCCGCCCGCGTCGTCGAATTTCGCAAGGCAGGGCTTACACTTGAGCCAACACAAGTCTACAGCCACAAACAATTGCTTGTTCTAGGTGGTGCTGACGATCTTGAAAATGTGGAAACTACCGACGTTAGCGTTCATGTCAGCATCCATGGGCAAATTCATTTCCAAATCAAGGATCTGCCCAATGGAACGCCGATTTCCGAGTTCAAGATCAAATGACGCGCGCGTGGCCAAATAACAAAGCGATGCACGCCGAGTTGCGGTGGTTTGTTTTTCACACTTTACAGCGTCACTCGCCGCAACCGGGTGATCGCAGTCGTTCGTCAGCAGAAAACACATGACTCGCTGGCACATATCACATGCTGACATTCTAGACGTCGATGCGGACGGATTGATCTGCTCAGCAAATCCAAGTCTTAACCTTTCCGGTGGCGTTGGCGGCGCGTTCCTGCTTAGGTACGGCAGCGAGATGCAGGACTTTCTGCACGACTATTTGCGATCAAGCAACCAGCGCGTTATCAAACCCGGAACCGCGATTGTCGCGCCGTCATTTGGCTCTCGCTTCACAGCAATCGCTCACGCCGTTGCGATCGATGTGTTCTATGATACCGATGCCGACTTGATCCGTGCTACATACGAGTCTGCCATCAATCAACTTGCTGCAGCGTCCTGCAGAACGATCGCGGCCGCATGCCTTGCTTGTGGATACGGGCGATGCTCAACGCAGATGTTCCTCCGTGCGATAACTCCCTTGATTGCGAATTCTTTCAATGGAATCGATACTATCACGTTAGCAACCACCAATACTGAGCTGGCAAATGACATCGCCGAGTTCATCTCCAGACAGAAAAGCTGACGAACAAAGCGATGCACGCCGAGTTGCGGTGGTTTGTTTTTCACACTTTACAGCGTCGCTCGCCGCAACCGGGTGATCGCAGTCGTTATGCCACAAAGCAATTGTGGCAGTCGTGCACAAGGGCTGCAATCCTTCTCGTTGTGCCAATTTTTCCTCAGGCACGGAGCCGCGGGTTGTTCACAATGGTCGCAAACAAAGACGCCATAATCGAAACTCCTGAAGTTCGCGTTCGCGCTACGTCCGTAGCAATGCTGGGCGTGCTTGTGGCTTTGATGTCAAATGTCGCTTCTTTCATCATTGCTTCATCTTTTGCGCCTCGTACCGATGAGGGGATTCGGAGCGTCGTTGCATTGCCATGGGTGACGTATCTTTCTGTGGCCCATCTGATTTCGTTCCTGCTTGCCGTTGCTGCATCATTGCTGATTTGCCGCACCAAACGCAGTAAAGCGATAATGATCATCTCTGCATCTGCAACAATGGTCATTTGGTATCTGGCAAACGGTGCAAGTGTTCTTCATCGGGATTTTGTCGGTAAACTATAGTAAGTGAGCCGCGTGGCATAACAATGCGATGCACGCCGAGTTGCGGTGGTTCGTTTCTTGCACTTTACAGCGTCACTCGCCGCAACCGGGTGATCGCGATCGTTATTTGCGACAGTGGCGCGTGCAGAAGTTTTGGTTGGATGCTTTGCCAGTTCCCGTGGCTGTTTGGTGTGGAGGCTGCGTCTGAATTTGAACCGATGCTGACGTAGGGTTGTTGTGGCGAGTGAAGTTGGAGACTCGAAGGGCTCTTGTTTTTTGAGACGGCCAGAACGATGATTTTAGTCGCAGTACGCAAGCGCTTGTTGACGGACGGCAGTCAGTTGAGCAGGCCAGAGTTCGTTGAGATTCACTCGAAACAAATTGTCAGCGGCAACAGGGCTCGATAAGCTGCAAAACTGCAGGCGATCCGGTGTGCTCTGAAGCACAGAGAATCACATTGGCGCTTGCAGAGAACCGCAAATAACAATGCAATGCACCGGAGTTGGCGAACAGCCGGTTTTCACATGGACAATCACTCGCGCCAACCCGGTGATTGCGAGCGTTCGCTTACAAATCCTGAAGCCAGTCGAATGCAACGCAGTGACGACATAAAACGCCTTCTTGAGACTCGGATCGCGAGCTATCGAGACTCAGCACGACGACCGCAGATTCTTGGCGTGTGGTTCTACGTGTTGTCCTTGCTACCGATACTTTCGCTTGCTTCGATTGCCTTGATGTACCCCCAAGCGATCAAAGAGTTTTCGCTCGCTGCGGTCCTCGCGTTCTGTGGGCTGGTGCTCACAATCACTGTTTGGCAGTTCGGTGCTCACTACTCTCGGCTCGCGGATTCAAATCATCAGCGTGCTCGTCAACTTGAGGACGTTTTGATCTACACCGTAGCTATTCCAGAAGAGTCGTGGCCGGCAAAAGACTTTCTAAAACTTGTGCTGGCGGGACGCCGGCAAGGTGTTACAGTGTTGCGGTCCGCTTCATTTGATGACGATGCGGCAAAAGAATCGCAGTAAGCGAACAAAGCGATGCACGCCGAGTTGCGGTGGTTTGTTTTTCACACTTTACAGCGTCGCTCGCCGCAACCGGGTGATCGCAGTCGTTAGCATGTCATAGATTCAGCGCGTCGAAGGAATCGCATTCTTTGCTTTGCTCGTTGAACGTGGTGACGACGTTTGGTTGTCGAGCGTTCGGCTCGGCTGAATTGAATCGCAGTGTTGACCACGGATGACACAGATCAACACGGATGAAACGCAGAACGCAAGCGGCGATCGAACGCTGCTTGAATTGATTCCACAGTGCATTGCATTTCAATTTTTGACAGTGCTCACTGAATTCAGCGCAGACGTTCGGCTTCGGCTCAACGACGCTGAAGACTTCTGAACCACGAACTATTCTGTTGACTCACTGCTCTTGCCATGGGGCGACTTGTGTCGTAACCTGACAACCGCATGAACGTTGAACTCGGACGAAGTGGCGCGTGAAACAGGTGTCTGACAAAGGCGATTGCAAATTGCGCGTGACTGAAACGCAGTGAAACACAAATGCTAACAATGCAATGCACCCGAGTTGGCGAACCGCCGGGTTTAACATGGTTAGTCACTCGCGCCAACCGGGTGATTGCGAGCGTTAGCCAATGACACAATTCACGCGACACTTGAATGACGGACGCTGAACTCAACAGCATCGAGGCAGCACTCGACATCAAACTTCCTGCGTCATACCGTGACAAGATGCTGGAATACCCGATTCCTGCGTTAGCTGGAAACAGCGACGCTTATCTCTGGGACGACGCAACCGCACTCATCAATGAAAACTTGATCCTTCGTCGCGGCGGTCCCGGTGGTTTGAAACCTTGGCCAAATCATTTCTATTGTCTGGGTCGTGCGGGCGGCGGTGACGTTTACGCAATTGACCTCCGCGAATCACACGCCTCAGTCTGGTGGGTTGATCATTCGCACCTGGATCTCCACAGTTCAGGAAGAACGCACGAGTCATTCAAAGAATGGCTCACTGAATTTGTTCGCGATACTATCCATGACCTTGAGTGTGACGGAATTTCTTCAGATTGTTCGCCCAATGAACGCCAAGCAGTCTATGACAAATCATCGCGCCAGTATGGTGCTTGTTTACTTTGGGCTATTGGCATAGGCTTCGCCTTTCTGGCTTTCATTCGAGTGATTACTTGGATGTTGATTCGGAAATGAAAAAACTGGCTAACAATGCAAATCACACCGAGTTGGCGGCGGTGCCGAATTCACTTTGCATTGTCGCTCGCGCCAACCGGGTGATTGCAGTCGTTAGCATGGCATAGATTCAGCGCGTCGAAGGAATCGCATTCTTTGCTTTGCTCGTTAATCGTGGTCGCCGCGTTTGGTTGTTGAACGCTGGTCCTTTTTTGAATCGCAGTATCGACCAGGGATCTTTTTCATCAAACGCAGAACGGAAGCGGCTGTCGAACGCTGCTTGATTTGATTCCACAGTGCATTGCATTTCAATTCGAGACATTGCTCATCGAAGTCAGCGCAGAAAGTCGGCACTGGCTGAACGAGGCTGAAGACTTCTGAATCGGAAGGGAATCTGGACTTTCACTGCTCTTGCCATGGGGCGACTTGTGTCGTAACCTGACAACCGCATGAACGTTGAGCTCGGACGATGTTGCGCGTGAAACAGGTGTCTGACAAAGACGCGTGAACATTGCGCGTGACAGAATCGCAGTGAAACACAAATGCTAACAATGCAATGCACCCGAGTTGGCGAACCGCCGGGTTTAACATGGACAATCACTCGCGCCAACCGGGTGATTGCGGGCGTTCGCCTTCAAACCTAATGCACGGCACCTGCATGATCGAAAGTTGGATGAAGCTTGACTACTGGGGGCAGCCAATCCCAGACTCTGCGTTCTCTGAGATGATCCGTGTTGAACTTGACCCGCAAACATTGCGTCAGCGAGTTCAACACAAGAGTGATACATTGCGCCGACTTGTTGAGGAACTTCTAAACTCCTACTCCGACGGCGACATGATTCTCTGGGTAAACAGTCCGAAGAGAGATTGGGAGGAATTGATGGGCAGCGAAAGCTACGTACTGTTGCGGAAGGGCTTCCTGGTCTACGATGTTCTGCTCCGCATGAACTAAGGCAAGTTTGCCTTGGTAACATTGCTTCTTCACCTTCGCTACGACACCGTCAGCCCAAAACGCAGATGGCGAACAAAACGCTGAACCCGAGTTGCCGATGACGGGTTTTTGAAATGGAAGCTCGCTCGCGGCAACCGGGTTAGCGTAGTCGTTAGCATCGCATAGACTCAGCGCGTCGGAGGAATCGCATTCCTTGCTTTGCTCGTTGATCATGCTGGCTGCGTTTGTTTAATGAACGTGCGTCACGGCTGAATTGAATCGCAGTGTTGACCGCGGATTACGCAGATGAACACGGATGAAGTGCAGGACGCAAGCGGGAATAGAACGATGAAGGACTGAGCGTCAAAACTCGCAGCCTGTCTTCTGTAACCATCACATCACGGGCCAGATCGATGATTGATTGTCGGCACTGGGTAAGCGTCGCTGAAGACTTCATGAATCATGAAGGATTCTGCACAGTCAATGCCCTTGCTATGGGGCGACTTGTGTCGTAACCTGACAACCACATGAAAGTTGAACTCGGATTGAGTTGCGCGTGAGACAGGTGTCTGACGATGGCGCTTCGAAATTGCACGTGACAGAATCCCAGTAAAACCCAAATGCTAACAATGCAATGCACCCGAGTTGGCGAACCGCCGAGTTTAACATGGATAGTCACTCGCGCCAACCGGGTGATTGCGAGCGTTATGCAGCAGAACTCAGTACACTTCGTAGCTATTGTGGCTGCATGAACCTGCGTGAGCCTGTTGGATGAAACTTCACTACCACTACCCTCCAGACCTTCGCAAAACGTTTGAAATGCAGCAATTTGCTGCGGACAAGAAGATTGTGTCGTATGCCATCACCGTTCTTACATTTGTTGACAAGCTTGAAGACGCACGCGGGCCTGAAAAGTGGCTGGAAGTGAACCATGGGGGGCTGCAACTATTTGCTGCTGATCCGTCGGTCAATCGACAACCACCGCAAGTGTTCGTGCCGGGACCTTCGCCGCGGTTCGGAGAGATTCGATTTTTATTGCCGATCGAACACCTGCCGGCTCGTGAGGCAGTAATCCCTTACGAGGGAGTTGCAGAGGCCATACCATTGATTCTACACGCACTGTCGCGGTGTGAGTCGAGACAAGCGTATCTCTCGGACTACTACACCATTTTAAGAAACCACCAGAAAGCTGAATCGCAGAGAACGGCATAACGATAAGATGCAGCCGAGTTGCCGATGGGCTGCACACACACATTGGAAAATCAGTCGCGGCAACCGGCTGATCTTGGTCGTTAGCTGTTGCGAGTACGGTATGCCTCCAGGGTTTAAGAAGCCATATTTACTCCATCGTCGCGCCCAACAGAATGCGCGTATGCTGTTTTTCCGTTCTATCGGCCATCCAGCGCGGAAGCCTTGGCATATCCATGAGTCGCCCTTCTTCAACGAGTCAGGATGGCCTTCCTCTCCCGCTTGGCGTCTCATTCAAGCTCCCGGGTCAACCATAATTACTACTGATGCCCTTTCCGACCCATTTATCTCTCAGCCCACTGAACCTGGGCTCGGCTTTGAATTACTGTGTGAGTGCCAACAGGAATTTCAAGGGAATATGGCCGCCCGAACCTCATGGCTTTTCGATATCCTTTTTGCAGTCTCGGAGTTTGTCGTACAATTCGCAGACTTCAAAGCAATGCTTGATGTTCACAAGGTCGGAACCATTCAAATTCCATACACTGATCCCGACCTTGAGCCCTTCGCTGGCGCAGAGGGCTTTATCGGTGTCTTCGTCGGGCAGCCACTGCCAAACCATCCATCATCATTCTGTTCGCCAGCTGGTCCGGTCTCAATCTTTACGGTTAAGCTACTCACACCAGCCGAGTTGCAATTTGCTTTGGACGGTGGTCAATCCGGCTCCGAAGCACTCCAGCGAAAGTTTACCGAAACCTCCACGCACCATCTTTCTTCATTGAACAGGCCATCGGTGATTTGAAAGCAGCTAACAAAGCAATGCACGCCGAGTTGGCGGCGGTGCCAAATTCACTTTACCACGTCACTCGCGCCAACCGGGTGATTGCAAGCGTTATGCCACAAACATGGAGGTCTATCCAGATGCACAAGTCTATATACGTACTGCTCACTGTTGTTCTCAGCGCAATCGCAATTGGACGGGTCAACTCGGCACCTCAAGGCGATTCTGCGCGCCCTGCACTTAAACCGGTCAATCGCACGGACCTCATTGTTGGGACATGGAAGCCGCATTCCCGTGTCGCCGATACGTGGTGGCCAACTGAAGCAGGCCATGCGAGCCAAGAGCAGCTTGGGCAGCCCCAAAGCGACCCTCATACTGACGGGTGGCAACTTACTTTCGCCGCAGACGGAAACGCGGCTTTCACCGGCAAAGAACACTATGTTGGTCGTGGACCAAAAAGTCCGCCGAACACTGTCGATACTTGGTTATCCCGCGACTTTGATGTACGCGGCAAATGGGACATGACTGACAACTCACTCTCAATCGTCACCGACGAGCCCTCAATTAAAACTTGGCATCTCATTGCCATTACTGAATCGCACCTCGTACTCCGGCAACAGACATCTCGATTCTCATTAGTTGATGGTCGTCAAGTTCCGGACTCAGTGGATATGTTCTGGGTACGGCAATAGCGAGTGGCATAACGATAAAATGCACCCGAGCTGCGGTGGTGCGTAGTTTACAACTTACCAAGTCGCTCGCCGCAGCCGGGTGATTTTGGGCGTTATGCCTTAAGGAACTCAGAACACTCCATGACGATTCAGCAACAGGATATCGGCATGGGGCACATCTTCTGCGTCGCCGACACGTTTGATGATATTCTCCGCGAACTCTCACCTGCCTATTTCAAGACTGTGCAAACACAACTTGCTAACTTGTTAGCTGCACTCGGCATCGCACCGCGTCTTGCAGTTGGCTGGATGCACCCCGGTTACGCATGCACCGTAGTTGAGTCGGACATTCCAAGTTTTTCCGAACCTGCGGGCCTATTCGGTTGGGTAACCCAGTCCCATGAGGCAGACTGGTCCAAAGATTGCAGTCGGTTGAATTCGTTTCTGGACTTATCCGCACGCGGACGGCCGTTTATCAAATGGGCGACATGCGAGTGGCGATTGTATCGCTTCAAAGGTATTGAACTCACCGATTACGAGAGAACTCATGACGCATTCGTCGAACTGGCAATCGACGAACCGTCAGAATGGTCCGGGTCTTCCGTAGTTCCCGAACGCCAGCGCCCCACTGAAGTGTGGCGTCGGCTAGTGTTTGCTGCTGCAACTAATGACGAGGAACTGGAGAATCAAGCGTGGATGGACGCCGGAGAACTGTATTCGCAGTCTGCACTCATGCTGTTGCGTCAAGGTATCGAACACACTCGCAAATGCGTAAACTGGTAACGCCGCTGCCACAGAACAGCGGCATAACAATGCAATGCACCCGAGCTGCGGTGGTGCGCTGTTCACACTTTACAAAGTCACTCGCCGCAGCCGGGTGATTGCGAGCGACTATGAAGCCGTTACAGGGTCAAGGGTTCAATTTATCACTATGAAGCCGTTACAGGGTCAAGGGTTCAATTTATCACTATGAAGCCGTTACAGGGTCAAGGGTTCAATTTATCATTTTTGTGATCCTTGTTGGTTGGCTCTGAGCGTATTTTCGGCGGAAGCAGAGCCCTCAAAATTGAGGGGCTCTGCTGGAGACGGAAATACGCGAGTGTGGCGGGAGCGTTAAGACCACATCCCGAGATGTCGTCAGCAGTCGTGCTGAACGGAAGTTTCAAAGACGATGCGATCCTCGGCAACGCATCTCAACAGTGGCTTCAGTCGACTATTCGAGGTGTCCGAACTCATGGCATCATGACGTTTCGAAATGATGGGAGTCATGTTCGGCCTCAGCAATCTATGCGATGGAATCGCACTGCTGAATTCGTGTCTGCAGAGCAGACGGTTGTCGCAGTGAGAGACCAATTCCGAGCGGCTCATTCGTTAGATCACGCTGTTATGTGCGTCGCCCGCAATTCGAGCTTACTCGGAGTAGGCTATGTGTCGGGGAAGCGTTTGTTAAAGATCAGGACGTCTGAAACACTTCGTGGTGATGAATCGTGAATGAAGAAAAAGTTCTGAGGTCGAGTGGTTCAGGCCGCAGTGGTTACCGCGTGTGTTGAATCAGGAGTCCACGACCAGTCGGTACCGTCACGCAGCATCGCCCAGCAGCGGACCAGCAGACGTCGTCCCAAGGCCACGATGGCCTGTTTGCGACGCGTCTTCTGACCACTCGTCAATCGGTGCATCAGTTGTTGAGCCCAGCCGTTGTATCGTACCAGCAGCCAGCCGCATTCGACGATGGCTGATCGGAGTATGCGAGCACCGCGTTTGGTGATGCGGCCTCGGCGATCCTGCTGGCCCGATTGATACTGCTGCGGCACAAGTCCAGCGTAGCTGGAAACCTGACGTCCGTTTTGGAATCGTTTGGGGTCGTCCATATAAGCACAAATAATTTCTGCTGTGCAACGGCCGACGCCGGGAATCGTCATCAGGCGTTTGACGGATTCATCAGTTTTGGCCAGTGCGTCAAGCTTTCGATCGATTGTTTTCTCCTGCGCGACGATGTGAATGAATGACGCCAGATGCAGAGACAACTGACCTCGCCAAAAGTCGGCCGGGCCGCAGTCTGCCAGGGGTTTGGACTGCTCTGTGAGTGTTGCGAGGCACTCCTGCGTCCAGCCGCATTTGCCGGCTGGCAACGGAGCCAATCCCTGAGCCTGCCAAAGTGCTCGGATCTCGTTCTGCAGTTTGACGCGAGCGGTGACGATCGACTTGCGAAACTTGAGCAGTGATCGTTTAGCTCGAGTGGCTCGCGACGGAACGTGAACCGTGGGGAGCTGATTCATCGCGGTGAGCTTTGCGAGCTTCAGGGCATCGTCCTTGTCGGTCTTGCGTTTCACGGTGGACCATTTCCAGGCTTCGCCGTTGGGATTAGCGACAAAGAACGGCTGGTCGAGTTCCTCACACAGATCGGACAGCCATCCCGCAGCGGTGCAGGTTTCGAATACGACGACGTCAGCCGCATGCTGCTTGATGAGTTCGGAGAATTCCTGACGGCAGGTATTGAGCGTGATAAACTCGGCCTTGCCTTCAATATAAATGCAGGCGACGGTCTTGAATTTTCCAAGGTCCAGTGCGACGATCTTCATTGGTAGTTTCTCCACAAAAAAGCCCAGCGGACGGATCAGTGCGGTTGGCACTGCTTCTGTTATGGGGAACAATTCCCGCAGCAGTCAAGAACCTGCTGCTCCAAACGGCTTTCATGGATTCTTTATCTGTCAAAGCAAAGAACAGCACTCCAGATATGGCAGTTCCCAAAAAGATTAAGATCAAACGAATCAAGGATTACTACACGCACTTTATTGGGAAAACAGAAGACGGTCGTCAATTTATGGCCTTGATTGGCGCCACACTTCCGGTCCCGCTGCCCAATGATTGGCCGAAGCACAAACGTTGGTATGCAATACTTCACACATTTGCCGCCAACGGAAAGCATCTTGAAACACTGGCAACGTATACCGGCTGCACCGCAGAGGGTGAAGATGGTGTTGTTGACAAGGCGAGAGAACTCCGAAACACTTACTTAGAATCCCTCGGTAAGGTCTCGTTCAAAACGATAACTGTCGAATTATTTTGCACAAAGATCGACGGTTTTGAGTTTGGGCTCGTTGACGGTTCTGATCCCGACGAAGGCATCGAGAAGGTCGATTTGCTCCCGAATGACTTGGCGTTTTTTGCCCCCTGGAAGGGAGACTATGACACGTAAAGACAGATAACAAAGCGATGCACGCCGAGTTGTGGTGGTGGTTTTTTCTTACACTTTACAGCGTCGCTCGCCGCAACCGGGTGATCGCAGTCGTCATGTGCGAAAGCAACGATGTCCGCTGAAGAACAATTCTGGAAGTGGTTCCAACAGAACGAAGAGGATCTCTTCCACGTCGAACGGGATCAAGAACCTACGTTCGACCGACTAGCAGCAGCGCTCAACGAAGTAGATGCTGATCTCACATTTGAATTCGGTCCGCAGCACGACGGCGTGAGGGAATTCGTCATCAGCGCCGCAGGTATGAAGCGGGCCTTTCCTGCCGTCGAGAGACTTTACGATGCAAAACCGCGACTCGAACGATTCCATGTAACTGCCTTTCGGCCGCGACGCGACGTAATCAATGACATTGAATTCGGCAACCTGAAAATCAGAGCGTCCGACGTTCGCTATCGCTTGTGCAAAGACGATGATCCAACCAGGATCGGGATCCTTCTCTTCCTGCCTGAATACTCCACAGAACGCGAAACTGAATTTGGCCAGATCGGCTACTTGTTTCTCGATGAAGCACTTGGCGAATACGACGTCGAAACCAACGTGGGATTCATCGAGCTGGTTGGTCACGATTCGAAGTACTTCAATGGGTCGACCCCGATTCGGGAACTCGCAGGTGACTTCGACGCATTACTCCCATCAAAGCAGGGCACATAACAAGCCGTTGCACACGGAGCCGCGGGCCGCGCGGTTTTGAAGTGGATCGTCGTTCGCCGCGGCCGGGCGATTGCAAACGTTATGCTTTATCGGCAAGGCGTCCGCCGCAAAGACGCAGCTCAATGTCGATCAAAATTGAAGTTCTGGAAGGTGAATCAATCGCCTCTGCAGTGATACGATTCCGTAAAAAAGTTCAACAAAACGGGATTCGATCGTGGTACAAATCTCGCGTCGGCTACTATGAGAAACCGAGCACCAAACGACGACGAAAAAGGAGGCTTGCATGGATCAACAGTCAGTGCTTCGCCGCAGATAAACCGCCCTTGAAAATGAAGATGGGGGTCCATTGGCTGTATGAACGGAAACGGCCTTTCCCTTAACTTGATGCAAGTCGTAAAGTTTGTTTCGTCTGCGGCACCCGCTGCAATGTACCTTCGAACGGCAGAAAGGCCCGGAACCGGCGGCGTGGGTTTCGCTGTCTGCAACAGCCCCTAAGTTGGCAGGGCCAGGCGTTACTTGCGCCCTGGTGGTTTTGGCGGGGCGAAAAAAGGGCCCAGTGCCCCAATGTTCTGACTTTAACGGTCGTAGCGGTCACGATTCTGCTTGACGCTGCCAGTTTTCCACTTTTAGCATGTCTGCCCAGGAATGGAGAGATGCGACGGGTGTACTTGTCAGGTAAGCTGTTCGTATTCTGGCAGGAGATTTGAGAGACTTCGGGACGGTCCTGACTCGTCAGACCGACGTGTACCAAGTCGAATCGAAATTCGGCCGAAGTTTAGAAATGAGATTTCAGCAGATTCGCCGGGGGATTCTCCGCGCGGTCTCCACCGGATTCGGGTGAGTGTTCTCGGAGCGTCTTCAATGAGCAGGTTGGGGCTGGTTTGTCTGATTCTGGTTCTCCTCGGACTGGGTGCGGAATCGTACATTGCTGCTAAGCTTGGCCTGCGTCGAGGCGAAGTGGAAGATTCGCTGCGTAAAGCCATCGCTGATACTGAAGCGGCTACGGCCTCTCTGGAAAAGGCAAAGGTTGAACTTGGTGATTCCCAGCAAAAGCTGCAATCTGTGAAAGTGGGCTGGGGTTATGAATGGAATTTTCCAGCCGGTGGTGCCGCAGGCTCCGTTCAGGTGGTACAGGGACGACTGGCAGTGACAGGACTTGGGACATCCAACGGTTTGACTCGTCGTCAGGTGACCGACGCAAATGGTCAGGCTCGCGAACTGGCCCCTGTAGTTCACGTCTTTACGGACAACGGTCAGGGTGGCTCGCGCTACATCGGCGAATTCATCGCGGATATCAGTCCGAACGGCCTGACGGAAACGAACGCCGTTTTGATCCCAACATGGGCAGCTTCTCCGGAAGAGCAACAAACGTGGAATTTCACGGGGGCCGTTCGAATGCGATCACAGGCTCCGGCGGGTGAGCGATCTGCTGTCGAGCATCTGCATCAGACGATTCAACTGACATTTTCACAGTTGACCCAGACCGGCCTGCGTCTCGAAGAGCAGAAGCGACTTAACATCGCCGCAGACGAGGCCCTGCAGGCTCGCAAGAATGAGCTTCTGGGCGATGCCGCAGCCGCCGACAATCCTGACCATCCAGAGTACAAACTGGGACTGGTTCAGACACTTGTCGATGTGGAAGAGGAACGAAACGCAGTTCAGGCAGCTGTGGATGAACTTCGCCGCCAGCTCAAAGTGGCCAGCGAATTCCGCACACAGCAACTGGACGCGTTGAAGCAGTTGGCTGCGAAACTGGCTTCTCCGGAAACGAAGGTTTCGCAGCGAAGCAAATAACACTCCGTGCGCACGATTGACCGAAAGTACGCGGATCCTGTCGACCTGATCTGGCTGCATGCGGCCACGGAGATGGGAATGCGGATTGAACGCAGTGCGGAAGTCAATGCTTCCTGGAATGGCGCTGGCGTACTGACGATTGGCACCCCGGAAACGCTCGACCCGGACGACTGCCTGGCGCAGATGATTCTTCACGAGTCCTGTCATGCGCTGTGTGAAGGAGAACAAAGTCTGCACAAGCCGGACTGGGGATTGGAGAGCTTTAATCCGGACAAGAAGGTGCGTGAACACGCCTGCCTGCGGCTGCAGGCGATGTTTGCAGATCGCTACAGCATGCGATCGTTTTACGCGTCCACCACGATGTTTCGCCGTTACTACGATTTGTTGCCCGCAGATCCCCTTGGCGACGGCGATGATCCGGCGATTCAGATTGCGAGAGAGGCCTGGGAGCGAGCCAATATTGGACCATGGGCCAAACCGCTCGACGACGCTCTTCGACGCACCGCCATGATCGCCGACGTCATCAAAAACATTTCCGATGTCACATCACTCTGGCATCTTCCGATAACCTTCTCCCGCGACTAACGATTCCCCATGTTCCGGGCGTAGCTTTCAAAGATATGTGCCACGACCGTCGCGGCGGCTATGGTTTGTAACCTCAACATGGCGCTGTCCAGTTACGAACAGTCTGGCAATTACTTCTGTAGCTCAAGTCGTGAGACCTCAGTCCGAACACTCACAACTTCGCCTGCCACGGCAACTTATTTCGGGAGCGTCCCTTATGGCAAAACTTTCGAGCCATGAATCACGCCGCGGTTCGAGTTTGAGGAGAAGCCATATACTGACCTCCATCACCACTCCACTGTCGCCAGTGCTCGTGAGGCACTCAGAAGGCTTGACGAATTCCGCACAACCCGGCATCCTGCTGCAGTGTCTGGAAAACCCGTTTGTTTAACCCGTCGCCAGCAGATCGAGCATTCTCTGCTCCTCGCATCTCGGCTACGGGTTAAACATAGATGCTCTCGTATGTTTTCGTCGGGACGAAAGCTCCGGACTTGGTTTGAACGGACTCCTGATTTTATGACGCCAGGCTTTTGCAAAGATTACTCAAGGAAAGAATCACGATGACAGGGTACACCGTACACACCGGGGCTTCTAAAAAGTTTGTCAGCGGTTGGGACAAAGTCTTCGGCAACACGCCTGCTGAGCCATCGAAGAAGGAAGCGTCTGCAGCGGCGGAAGAGAAGAAGAACAAGGCTGGCAAATCAAAGAAGGACAAAAAAAAGAAGAAGTGAGAACGCCTGACAAAACTGTAGTGAGGCTCGTGAGAGCGCCGAAACTCATCCGAATTCTTACGAATCCGGCGACCTGTCCCGGACTTGTAAGAGCCGCTGAATGTTCATAGCGGCCAACGTGGTTCGGTAAACGTTCCGCACAGACAACCGTGGTGAGTCTTCCGTTTACTGAATCGTGCACGCCTGCGGCAAATGTCCGTTCGGCGTCTATTTTTCACTCGGGTTCACTCGGCCGTCTTCCATGTTAATGATGCGGTCCGCGACGTCCAGAATTCGTGGATCGTGTGTCACCATCAGGATCGGACATCCGCGCCCTCGAGCAAGCTCCTGAAGCAGGTTCACGACATCACGTCCGGAATGGCTGTCGAGGGCTGCAGTGGGCTCATCCGCCAGGATCAGTTTCGGATTTGCTGCGAGAGCTCGCGCGATGGCAACCCGTTGCTTTTGCCCTCCGGACAGCCGTGCCGGATAATAGTCCAGCCGATGCCCAAGGCCGACGCTGGTCAGGAGTTCGGTGGTGAGTTGTGAGGCGTCATCTGGACTGACATCGGGGTGCAGATGAAACATGAGTTGCACGTTTTGGCGAGCCGTCAGAAATGGCAGCAGGTTGTGCTGCTGGAAGATGAAGCCAATCTCTCGGCGGACTTCGACCAGCTCTTCCATGCTCGCCTGATGCAGTCGATGATTCAACACATCCAGTTCGCCATCGCGAACTTTCCGGAGCGCTCCGATGAGCGTGAGCAGGGTTGTTTTGCCGCTGCCGCTCGGGCCGGTCAGCAGAACAATTTCCCCGGTAGCCACCTCCATGTTGATGTCGAACAAAATCTGTTTCTGCAGGTCTCCCTCGCCGAAAGCAAAGTTGACATGCCGAGCGGAGATCACGGGCGCGTTTGCCCCTCGAACTGTTGTTGCGGTTCCTGTCGAGCTCTCCGTTTGATTGGACATAGGTCTTATCCGACGCTGACAAACTGCGATTTGGATCGTCGCGTAAAACGAATCCCAGACCGAGGAATATGATAATCCTTTGCTCCCTGGTGGACAAAACAATGCCGGAGCAGAGTATTTCGAAGATGCTTCTGAACCGTCAATTTGTGATCGATTCGCCAGACCAGTGTGAGGCCTGATCGAAACGCTGCGGCTTGATTTCCCGATATTTGCCGCCTTTTCGGGCGATTCATGCATTCGCGTCCGAGGAATCCACGCAAAAACCAGATTGCGCCGTTGTCAACCGCAAAATCGGGCGTCTCGCACCGTGAATGGCTGGAGTCAAATGTTTGCCCATTCAATGCTTGACTCCTGCCGTAAGAAAAATAGGCTGCACTCAATACCGACCGTTTGAAGTGCCCGGAATCCTCTTCCGAACCTGCACTTCGGACTCAACTAACCATTATTGAAATGACACGACGTCATTCAACAACCTGCCTCAAGGAGTAACCTGCATGTCGATTGCTCGGTTGTTCGCTCCCACGTTTAAACTTTTCGCAGCGGCGATGCTTGTGGGTTCATCCGCAAGTGGAGAAGTTGTGAAGCTGGAGCTGAGTCCCGCTGGTGAAGGCGATGTGATTACGATCCGCAGTCGGGACGCGAGGCAGCAGTTGATTGCGACTGCGGTTCATGCGGATGGCACTCTGACGGATGTCACTCGCGATGTCGCCTGGACGATCTCTGATCCCAAAGTGCTTGCAATCGATTCAACGGGAATGGCGGTACCAGCAGCTGACGGCGATATCACCGTGACGGCGACGCTCGCCGATAAGGCGATCACAACGAAAGTCTCCGTGAGCGGGTTTGCTCATCCACTTCCGATTAACTTCCGCAATCAGATTGTCCCGATCTTCACAAAGCTCGGCTGCAACGGTGGCGGTTGCCACGGAAAATCAGGCGGCCAGAACGGGTTCAAATTGTCTTTGCTGGGTTTCGTGCCTGAAGACGACTTTGAATTTCTCCGCAAGGAATCTCGCGGTCGCCGCATCTTCCCGGCCGTTCCTGGCGAAAGCCTGCTGATCAAGAAGGCCATTGGTCGTAGCCCTCACGGCGGCGGCAAGCGTATGGATCAGGGCAGCTACGAATACAATCTGCTGGTTCAGTGGATTGAGCAGGGTATGCCTTATGGAACCGACAACGATCCTTCTGTGGTCGGGATCAAGTGCATTCCCGAGACACGAGTGATGCAGCGGAAATCTCAGCAGCAGATCTCTGTCATTGCAACATACAGTGACGGGACAACGGAAGACGTTACACGTATGGCTCTGTTTGAACCAAACGAACCGGAGATGGCAGAATCATCCACAAAGGGTCTTGTGACAACTCTGGATCTGAGCGGTGAAGTGGCCATCATGGCTCGCTATCAGGGGCAGGTTGCAACCTTCCGAGCGACTGTTCCACTCGGAGCTGACACGTCAAAGATGCCGGAACCCGCCAACCTTGTTGACGCGGCTGTGTTTGGAAAGCTTAAGCAACTCGGAATTCCGGCTTCTGATGTTTGCGATGACGCGACCTTCCTGCGTCGAGTTTCCCTCGACATTTCCGGTACGTTGCCAACCGAAGAAGACGTTCGCGTGTTTCTTGCGGACACAGCAGCGGACAAGCGTGATCGTTTGATCGATCGACTGCTCGACAGCACAGCTTATGCGGATCATTTTGCCAACAAGTGGAACTTCGTCCTTCGCAATAAAAAGGAAGGCGGAGATGACGCTCCCGGAACAATGCTGTTCCATCAGTGGTTGTGGAATCGTATCTACGACAACACGCCTTACGACCAATTGGTCCGCGAGATCGTGACGGCTTCCGGTGATCCTCAGATGAATCCTGCCGTGGTCTGGTACCGCGATGTGGACAGCACAGAGGAACAGGTTGAAGACACAGCTCAGCTGTTCCTTGGCCTGCGAATTCAGTGTGCTCGCTGTCATCATCACCCATTCGAAAAGTGGAGTCAGGACGACTATTACGGGATGGCTGCATTCTACAATCGAGTCGGCAAGAAGGCGATTCCTAATACTGCCGGCACGATGCGTGACAAGCGAGTCTTCCACAACGAAGGTGTGGCCACAGCCAGCAATCCTCGAACCGGGAAAGCTCTGAAGCCAACCGGTCTGGGAACGCCAGCGTACGAGATTCCTGCTGACAGCGATCCTCGTGTGAAACTGGCGGACTGGATGTCTGATCCGAAGAATCCGTTCTTCGCGAAGTCATTGGTGAATCGTTACTGGAAGCATTTCTTCAGCCGAGGTATTGTCGAGCCTGAAGATGACATGCGAGAAACCAATCCTCCGGCGAATCCAGAGTTGCTGAATGCCTTGTCACAGCATTTCATTCAGTCGGGCTTCGACATGAAGGAACTCATTCGCACGATCTGTCGTTCGAAGACGTACCAGCTGAGTGCTTTGCCGAACGAGCATAACGCCAGCGACAAACAGAATTTCTCACGATACTACCCGCGTCGTTTGAGCGCAGAAGTGCTGTATGACGCGTTCCACGTTGTGACAGATACTTCTGAGAATTTCGGTGGTATGCCGGCCGGTACCAAGGCGATGCAGCTGGCCGATTCGTCCAGTGCAACTTACTTCCTGCAGGTGTTTGGTCAGCCGAAAGGTGACACGGCCTGTGAATGTGAGCGCAGTATGGATGCGAATCTTGCTCAGAGTCTCCACCTGCTCAACGGCCGTGAAATTCAGGACAAGATTGCTCGCGATGGTGCTCGCACTGCGAAGTTGGCAGCTGATACAGCACGACCGGACGAAGAACGAGTCAAAGAACTGTATCGCTGGGTATTTGCTCGCGAACCCAATGCCGAAGAGCTTGAAGTGGCCATCGCCTACATCAGAAAGCATTCGGACAATGTTCGACGAGGATATGAAGATGTCGTCTGGGCGTTGATTAATACCAAAGAGTTCCAGTTCAATCATTAATTTGAATCGGGGCGAGGTCTACGACCTCGCCCTGTTGATTTCCCCACCTGCTTTTCCTTCCTTCTTTCCGTTTCCCTGCGACAACCCGATGGGCTTTGAACGCGTAGATGACCGTTCAAATGTCGTCAGCCGCCGGATCCGGATTCACTCTCTCAAAGCTTCCCCAGGGTCTGCATTATGACTGGGATTCGATTCCTGTTGGCATCGGCCGTGTTATTTCTCGGAGCATCTGCGGCGAGCGCTCAGTTGCCGCAGACGCGAATTACGTCCGTGTTTCCACCCGGCGGTCAACAAGGCGTCGCCGTTGACGTCGCTGTCGGTGGAGGTACGGATCTGGATGAACTGGATTACATGATCTTCAGTCATCCGGGGATCGTCGCTGTTCAGAAAAAAGATGCGAACGGAAATCCGGTCGCAAACACCTTTACCGTGACAGTGGCGGCCGATGTGGCTCCCGGGCTGTACGACGTCCGCGTCAAAGGGCTCTTTGGAGTCAGTAACCCACGTGTATTCCGAGTCGATAGTGTTCCCGAAGTTGCCGAAATAGAACCCAATAAACTCGTCGCTCAGGCAACGCCGGTGGCTTTTGGATCGGTTGTTAATGCGCGGGCCAATGGTGGCACAGACGTGGACTTCTTTAAGGTGCCAGTGGCTGCCGGCCAGACGCTGGTCGTTCGCTCCGAAGCAGCGAGGCTGGACTCTCCTATGCAGCCGATGATGCAGCTGTTCAATGCGGCCGGTCGTCGTGTGGCGGAATCTCGCCGCATTTCTCTTCAGGAAGCCAGCATTGTCTATACCGCGACGGCAGCAGAAGAAATGGTTCTGCGAGTTCAGGATGTTGTCTACGGCGGTGGCGATCAGTTTGTTTATCGTCTGGCGTTTGATTCGCGGCCAATGGTGGATTGGATCAGTCCATCGTTTGTTGTCGCGGGAACTCCAACGACTGTGACGGTGTTTGGACGGCACCTTGCGGATGCAGAAAAGACGGACAAAGTCCTTGGCGGGCATCCGGTGTTCAAAAAGCAGATGACGATGACCCCTGCAACTTCGACTCCGATTGGAGCTTCCGCGACGGCGGCATTTGCGGATTCGTTCTGGTGGAATGCCGTTGACGGCAATCTCGTGCGAGTGGGACAGGCTGCTCTGGCGTCAATTTCAGAAGCTGCAGAAACCCCGGATCAGGCCACGACTCTGCCTTTCGAAGCAGCGGGATCCTTTGGTGAAAAATCAGACGAGGATATCTTCCGCTTCGATGCCAAAAAGGGTGAGGCGTGGGTGATCGAAGTCTTCGCACAACGACTCGGATCAATCGCAGATCCGTTGCTGATGGTCGAACGGATTGCCACAGCAGCTGACGGCACTGTGTCCTATCCTCGCCTGGCCACGGAAGATGACGATAAGCAGAACCCTGGTGGAGTTGACCTCCCAACAATTGGCGATGATCCATCCTTCCGACTGGATGTCCCCGAGGACGGCACGTACAGAATCCGACTGAAGGATCGCTACGCCGATACTCGCGGCGATGCGCGTTTGACCTATCGTCTCTCCGTTCGGAAGCCAACACCGGATTTCAGCCTGGTGCTTCTGGACGCCTTTCCTTCCGCCGATGGGAAAGCTCCCGTCACCAGGCGGAGCAGCCAGTCTTCGCAAGGGTGGCAGCCATGAGATGACTGTGTATGTATCGTCGAGATGGCCACAATGATGCCATTCAGCTGACAGGTGAAAAAACCGCCTGCAGGAATCGTCTGCCGGCCAACGGTCATCGGTCCGGGGCAGGTTTCTGCGAAACTGGTACTGACCGCCGCACCGGATGCCGCCGAGTTGTTATCTCCGATCCGCATCGTCGGCAAAAGCGGCGCGGCGGAAGCTCAGTTATCCCGAGATGCCAAAGTCGCAACGCTCGTGCACGATGCCATCAACGGTTTGCCACGCACCGCTCGTCTCTCGGAATCACTCGTCGCGGGTGTGATGAAGGATGAACAGCCATTTTCGATCATCGTTGAGCCGGTCACCGTGGACTTCAGTCAGGATCAGCAATTGTTGATCCCGATCAAGCTGGTCAAACGTGGCGGGTTCGATGCCAAGGTCGATCTGAGTTTTTACGGGATCCCTGGCGAGGTCGACGCGCCACCGGTGGCAATTGAACCCGGCAAAGACAGTGTTGTGGCTCGCATATACTTTAAGGAAAAGGCTCCGGTTTCAACCAACACCATTTTGGTTCAGGGAACATCTGCAGTGCCTTACCGCAGGAATCCCTGGCTGGCAGAGCGTGCGAAAGTCAAGGTCACTGAAGCGGAAGCAACTGTGGCCGCGCGTCAGGCGACCGTAACAAAGAATGATGCAGACCTGAAGACCGCTCAGCAGGTGGTGGTGACGGTCACAGAACAAGTCAAGAAGATCGGTGAAGAACTTGCGGCTTATGCAACGCAGCAACAAAAACTGCGGGATGATTTTTCAAAGGCTGTGGCTGAAC
Organism: Planctomycetaceae bacterium; assembly: GCA_046349735.1. Classification (GTDB taxonomy): domain Bacteria; phylum Planctomycetota; class Planctomycetia; order Planctomycetales; family Planctomycetaceae; genus SXXK01. Next base: position 12,787 of record JAXMBU010000017.1, on the reverse strand, counting down.
AGAAGACTTCGATCGAATCCCTGGCCAAAGTTCAGGCTCAACTGGCGACGGTGAAGACGGAAGCCGCCAGCACGCCGGATCAGTTCAACGCGGCGATCCAGGCGGTAAAAGAAGCTTCGGCGGCCGCTGACGAAGCGGCAAAGAAACTGGCTGCTCTGACCAATTCTGCTGCCGAACTCGCCAAGCAGGTTGCTGCCACAAAAGAGATGGAAGCGACGAAGCTGAAAGAGAAAACGACCGCAGAAGAAGAGGTCGTCAAACGCACAAAGGAAGTTGAGACGGCTCAGGCGGCTTTGGCGGCTGCTCAGAAGGAAGTGGAAACAGCGACCGCTGCCAAGACCGCCGCCGATGCGGCTCTCAAGGCGGCCGAAGATGCGACTAAGCCAAATCCTGTGAATGTGCGTGCCATCTCCGAGCCTCTGGTTCTGACGATTCACTCCGGACCGGCCAAACTTGCGGCCGCAATTCCGGATGGCACCATCAAGCGTGGGGCAGCAGTTCCAGTAAAGGTCACGGTCACACGCAAAAATAATTTTGCAGGAGTGATGAAGCTAAGTCTGATACTTCCGGATGGGGTTGTGGGTCTGAAGGCTGATGCAGTCGACGTCGCTGCGGATGCGGCCGAGGGAACTCTGACGATCTCAGCTGCGGCCGATGCTCCGGTGGGTGACCTCGCAAATGTTGTGATCCGCGCGACTGGGGATTTCAATGGGCGAGCCGCATCAACGGATGTTCCCGTGGCTGTGAAAGTCGTCGAATAGACAATCTGATTTTTGTTATCGCCGCAGACATTCGTGAATGCTCGGTAATTCAACATAGGTGAAAGTTGTTATGAAATCGATCATCAAATCTCTGCTGGCGTTCAGCGTAGCAGCGTCAATGAGTTTCTCTGCTTCACCAGCCGATGAGCTGAAGCCAATTGCCCACGAAGACCCGGCATTGGGACGGCCGGTTGAGTTTGAGCGAGATGTTTATCCCATTCTCGAAGCCAACTGCATCGCATGTCACAACGTGACGGTTTCAGAGGGCGACCTGATTCTGGAGAACCTTGAAGCCATCCTCAAAGGAGGCAGCACGGGCCCTGCGGTTGTTCCGGAAAAGCCAGATGAAAGCTTGATCTACAAGCTGGCTCGGCGTGGTGATGAACCAGTCATGCCGCCTCTGCCAAATGATCGTCAGGCAAAACAGCTGGATCCAAAGCAACTCGGCATCCTCCGCCAATGGATCGTTGAAGGGGCCAAAGCCGGTCCCGCAACTGCTAAGGCGATGAACTGGCAGCCAATTAACTCGAAACTGCACGGTGTGTATTCGTTGGATGTGGACGCACCCGGTCGCTTTATCGCTGCAGGCCGTGGTAACCATGTCAGCATTTACGACATGGCTCGCAAAGACTCAGTCGTCTCCCTTGTTGATCCGCAAATCATGCTGCCTGATGGTACCGCTCCGGCCGGAGTAGCGCATCTTGACTATGTTCATGCGATCGCATTCCATCCCACGGAATCGGTCATCGCGACATCGGGTTACCGCAATGTGAAACTCTGGAAGCGTGATGGCGAAAGCATTGCCGCTGCGTTTGCAATTCCTGCGGATGCTCAATCCTGGACGGTCACCGCGGATGGCTCTGAAGTCATCCTCGGCGTGGCCTCGCGAGGTGTCGTCGTTGCAAATGCTGCGTCCGGTGCTGAACGAGGAGCTGTCGCTGTCGATGGTCAGGCCGTTGCCGCGATCTCTGCCTTTGCCACGGAACCCAAATGGATTCTGGCCGCAACGGCGGATGCTCGCATAGTCGTGATCAAGTCGGCCGATCTCAGTGTTGCTCATAAAACAGAACCGATGCCGGCGGCAGTGACTGCTCTCAGTGATGAACTGGCAGGAAATCGTGTTGCGGCCTTGCTGGCTGACGGAAGTGTCAAACTGCTGACGGTCGCCGCTGATACCGGTGTGATCGCAGTTGCCGGAGAAATCAAATCTGATGCAGGCCCGATTCAGAAGCTGTCCGGTGTCGGCACTTCGCTGCTGACAGTGGCCGCCGACAAGACGGTTCAGAACTGGAAAACAGATGACGCGGCTCAGATCAATCGCTTTGATCTTCCGGCAGCGGTCGCCAGCTTCGATGTCGATCCTGTAACAGATCGAGCCATTTTCGTGCTGGCTGACGGTCAGGCTTTGCTCTGGTCTCCAAAAGACGCAAAGCAGATTGCCGCGTTGACCGCCGACCTGATGGCTCAGCGAAAACTCAAGAAGGCGGAACAGTCGAAAGCCGTCCTTGATTCACGCGTCGCCGTGATCAAGGGGCAGATTGACGAAGCGGAGAAGGAAGTTGTGGCTCAGAAGGAAGCCGAAACCAAGGCTAAGGCAGAACTCGACAAGCAGACTCCACTGCAGGCCGAAGCAAAAACCAAGTATGACGCAGCGATTGCTGCGACGGCAGCCGCAAAGGCCGCTTCTGATGGCAAACCGGACGATGCGGCTTTGAAGACAGCGTTCGCGGAAGCCGGGAAGGCTGAAGCTGCTGCCAAAGAAGCTTTCAATAAGGCTGATTCTGAATTCAACATTGCCAAAAAGTCACTCGAGTTTGCCACTGCGGCCATTGGTCGTGCTGAAACTCGCGTCGGCGAACGAAAACAGCAGCATGAAGCGGCCACAGCCGAAGCCACGGCTTCTGCGGCTGTGGTCGAAGCAAATAAAGCCCCGGCCGCGGCCCCAGTTCCCGCTGCGTTCGGTGGTCTCGCAGTTGATGGTCGGTACGTGATGACTTCGGATGCGGCTGGTACTTTGCGAGTCTGGAATTCGGTTGACGGCGTTGCCGTCGATGTTCTTCCCGGCACCAAGGTAGGGGCCAACATCACAACCCTGAAAATCGCGGCCTCCACAGCTCTGCTACAGACCGCTGATGCTCGACTGGTTTCTCGATCGGCGTTTCCGGCCTGGCAGTTGTCCGCGTCTCTGGGTGGCCAGGAAAGTGGTGGTGATTCGGTGTTTGTGGATCGAGTTCTCTCGTTGGCATTCTCACCAGATGGCAGCTTGTTGGCAGCGGGTGGTGGCGAAGCGTCTCGATCCGGTCAGCTGACACTCTGGAGCACGGCGGACAATTCCCTGGTTCACCAGTTTGTTGATGCTCACAGCGATACAGTCTATGGGATCGACTTCTCTGCCGACGGCAAGCAGATCGCATCGGCCGCAGGACAAGTTTGTCAAAGCCTCGACGTCGCCACAAAGCAGTTCATCCGTTCATTCGAAGGCCACACACATCACGTGATGGACGTGTCGTGGAGATCGACCGCACAACTCTGGCCAGTGCCGCTGACAATGTGATCAAGGTCTGGAACGCGGAAACGGGTGAGCAGGCTCGAACGATTGCCACTTACACACGTCAGGTGACTTCACTGGCTTATGTTGGTCAGCAGGACATCATTGTCAGCGGCAGTGGGGATAAGCGAGTCTTCTTCCACACGGCCAGCAACGGGCGCTCCGGCCCGTGAATTCAAAGGCAACTCAGATTACGTTTACCGGGACCGCCACAAATGCCGACGGTACGATCGTTGTCTCCGGCGGCGAAGATGGCATCGTCCGAGTCTGGAATGCAGCAGACGCAGCCGAACTGGCCAGGTTCGAACCTGCTAAGTAGTCAGCCCTCCCCCGCGAACGACACAGCGATCCGAGAATCGGATCCGAAGTCAACAGCCTGACTCGACAGAAAGCAGACGTCACTCTTGCCAATCCCGTCGGACTGTATTTTTCAAAACTGATTCCGGACGGTTGGGAAGTGCCCGGTGGTGAGGATCCACTGAAGTTCTGGACCTACGTTCGTGGAACTGCGACTCATCCTGTGCGAGCCGTGTTTGAAGTGCCACCAGATCGAGATTTCGTTGTCGGTGACATCAAGATTGACGGCCGCAACATCCAGTTCGGTGCTCAGATTGCAGACAAGATCAAGATGAAGCTGACAGGAGTAGCTCACAAATTCGGACAAAGCACCGTGGAGCCTATGACTGGCTGCCGACGTCGTCGAACGTCCGGACTTGAATCCGCCAACGAATCGCTTGTGTCTGGTGCGGTTACTGGCCGGACAGTTGCGAGTGTGCTGAACAGGCAAGCTGCAAGATCATCAGGCCGTCGTTAGAAGTGAATCTTTGCTGAAAATGTAGAATCGTGGACAACCCCGTTTTCTTCGCGTCCGCTAAACATCGTAAGGTTCAAGAGATTCAAATGGCGAAGTTCAAAGTTTATTCGTCGAGCCCGATCGCTTATGGAGAGTGATTCATGAAACATCTTTGGTTTTCCGGAGCCTCCAGTAGGAACCCGAACCAGATGGACGCGAACGACTCGCACTGACGTAATAGGCGAAACAGTCGATCACAAATTGGAGGCCGAATTTAGATGGGCAGCCCCAGTATGAAGTATCGCGAGGAACTTGTCATTAAACTCGTGGTGCGTTCTTCTCGCCCATACGCTTGGCCAATGAGTAGAGGCGATTTCAAAACCCCTTCAAGCATAACATCATGCAGGCGAGATGAAAGAAGCCTTCGAAGAGATGAGCGTGTCGTTCGTGTCGGACAAGGAGCCGTCTTTGGTATTGAATCCAGCTGATTGTTCGTTCGATCTTCCAGCGATGGAGATATCGACGAAGCGATCGGCCGTCCTGACGTGGTGGCTTCTTTCGGCCCTTGCGATGCGGAGTGATCTGTTCGATACCGCGCCATGATAGCGAATCTCGTATCCAGTCTGCATCAGCGGCCTTGTCATAGATCAGTCGTTTCGGACGTCTTTTTGTTACACGAATATCGACAAGGGTTTCGATGGTGTGCACCTCGGCAACCTGAGCCGAAGTCGTCAAAGCAGAGATGGGTATCCCATGAGCTTCGGTCAGCAGCATGAGTTTTGTGCCTTTGCCTTTTTTGGTCTTACCCACCTCAAGGCCCCTTTTTTTGCAGGCGAAAAGGTGCCATCCCCCATCGCCTGCGACCAGTCAAGCAGCTTTCGCCGATCCATGATTCGAATCAATTTCTCCCAGGCCTTGAGCAGCAACCCAGCTTCGGTCCACGCCTTGTGTCGTCGCCAGCAGGTCGCAGGAGATGGATATCTTTCTGGTAAATCTTGCCAACGAGCTCCGTTCTTGAGCATCCAAAGAATGCCTTCGAGACAAGCTCGAGCATCAACTCGCGGACGGCCTCCTTCCGGCGAAGGATCGGGGTCTTCAAACAAATCCTTGATGATTCTCCACTGGGTGTCGGAAACAAATGGCTTTGGAGCCGTCCTGGATCCTGTGGTGTTCGGCCGACGTCGTTTCGGCCATGAAGACAGTCTGATTAACATGAGAGCTACTCCTTTCGCTCTCACACAAATGCAAACCTCCTGCCATTGAAATATCTACAATCAGGTTTTGAAACAGCCTCTAGAAGTAAGACGCAACTCGCGAAGTGGCATCCCTTCCAGCGGAGACAAGTCGGAGACCGGCGAACCAACGAAGTTTAGATACTGAAGCGGCATCCCCTTCAATGCGGAAATGTCTTCGATCTTAGTTCGTGCGAAGTCAAGACTGAGAAGCGGCATTCCGGCCAGCGGAGATAGATCGGAGACGGGTGAACCGCCGAAATATAGAAATTGAAGCGGCATTTCCTTCAACGGAGAAATGTCCTGTACCTTAGTCTGCCCGAATTCCAGATGGCTAATTGGCATGTTGACAAGAGGTGATAAGTCGGACACATTCGTTGTCCCGCAGTCGAGCGAACTCAAGTTCATTCCTTGAAGCGGCGAGAGACTGGATATCCTTGTCCAGCCACAAAACAGTACACGAAGTGGCAACCCCTCCAGTGGTGAAAGGTCAGAAACTGACGTGTTCTGACAGTGCAAAGAGGCTAGTGGCATTCCCATGAGCGGTGTCAAGTCGCTAACCATAGTCCCGTAACAAGAAAGAGCCTGAAGTTTTAGTCCACTTAATGGGGCCAGATCCTGAAGTGTCCCACTAAAGTGTGAAGACCCACTGCACCTTAAGGTTGAAAGCTTCTCCAAAGCCCTTACAGGCGATATGTCCGTTACGGCGTCGGTGATAAACGTTAATTCGGTGACCGCATCGCCTACAAAAATCGGTTCCAACACTCCGTTGAATCCCGGATTAAGTTCTTTAAGTTTTCGAGTGACCTCCTCAACCTGACGGTGTGCTGGCATCATCCGGACGGATTTACTCCACTCACCGAACTCAGGTCGCTGGAATTCGAGAACCTTCGACGGGGTTGCATCTGAGGCAGACAGTGACGGCCGAAGGGGCGGTACGGCGACAAGAGTCGTATTGTTGATCTTCGCAGGATTCGTGGTCGCGTCCTTAGTCTCACTTCGCGAGACAGCAACGACGGCGTCTTTTTCAAGGCTGGAGTCTCGTTTCCAGTGGCCCAACGCGATCGCTGCAATGAGGGCCAATATGATCACACCAGCAATTGCACTCAACAGCGTCACGATCCTGCCACTATCAGCCAGAAGAAATCTTATCGGGGCTAATACCCGGGATTGCGGCGATCGAATGGACTGAGCTTCAGCGATCACTGACGAGGCGTGCGACATTTCATTGGTGCCGGATGTCAATGATCGCCCATTTCTTCCATCCAGCGTGTGGGAGCCCAACTTGCGGCCAGACGTCTTTGATCGCATCGCACCTGAAATTGTGGTCATACGGCCATCAACCGTGCCTGGGAACTCAACACTGCGGATTCTCGACTCGTTGCTTATCGACCCAGAGCTTACGGATGCCCATAACGATAACGCCGCTTCCAGGTCATCCATGGTTGCGAAGCGGTCAATCGCTGCTTTTGCCATGGCTTTTCGGCATATCGTATTCAGCTGCTCATCGATATCAGACCGGAGGTCCTTAGCATTTGGTACCGGAGCAGATGCAATCTGCGACAACACTGAAAGCAGCGACCCGCTGTAAGGTGCTCGGCCAGTCAGGAGTTCAAACAGCATCACGCCGAGAGCATACACATCTGTGGCCGGCGCGATCGCGTTCTGGTCGCCATTCACCTGCTCAGGCGCCATATAACGGGGAGTCCCGAGAATCGCTCCATCCTTCGTCAAACGGGCTTCCTTTGCATCAGTTTCACCGACTAGCTTGGCCAGACCAAAGTCCATGATAACCGGCTCTCCGTCCGGAGTAATCATGACATTTGCAGGTTTCAGATCGCGATGCACGATAGACTGGTCATGTGCCTTCTGCAAAGCGACCGCCATCTTGCGGATAATCTCTACTGCGGAATGCACCGGCAGCAGGCGATCTTCTTCAAACAGGTCTTCCAGCGGCGTGCCAACAATGTAGGCCATTGTGATAAATGGCCGGCCATTCACATCGCCCGCATCGAAGACTGTGCAGATATTGGGATGATGCAGACTGGCGGCAGAACGAGCTTCCCTTATGAACCGCTCCGCCCGTTTTGGCTCTTCTTTCGCATTGAAGAACGGAATCTTCAGGGCAACCTTGCGATTCAATTGAGAATCCATCGCAAGATAGACGGCTCCCATCCCGCCTTTACCCAGCAATTGCAGAATTCGGTAACGTCCATACTCGATGGGAAACGAAGTGAACAGCCCATTGTCGCATCCAATGGTGCTCACTCCTGTGTCATTTGACTGCCCATCCAGTGTCGGCGTCGCCCGAAAAGCCGTGCCGCATTTACGACATCGCACGCTCCGGCCAGCAATCGCTTCCTGAACGGTCACAGTCTGCTGGCACTTAACATTGGGGCACTGAATTTGAATGGGCATGAGTGGTTTTCAGCTTGACCAGTTCTCGATGCCAAACAGCCAGTTCTTACTGAACACTAAGGAAGGTCGGTGTTTAGTTGGCAAAGGCCGCGTGGAGAAGACCTCTATCACTTCCAGCGGAGAATAGTAGCCAATGCGTGGCTATCTATTCCATCGTGAAAACCTGCGTATTTCAATAAAATGATGCGTGTTACACCGCGTTTCATGCGGAGATCCCGTCAAGAAATCAAGCATCTAAATCAAGTGCTACCCAACTGTGCGACGGAAGTGTCGTTGTTGGTCAAGCTTCCGCCGTCGTGTTTGCTGTGGGAGACCAAAGCGAGCATGTGTCATTGAATGGACATAAGAGCCGACGATGCCTCAGGGTATGCGAACTTATATTTGTCAGGACGATGCAATTCAGGTGTTTCATTTGATCAATCGCTGCGTGAGACGCACACATCTCTGTCGCAAGGATCGTCGTTCAGGAAAAGACTACTCCCATAGCAAAGAGTGGATCCGAGAACGACTGGAAGAACTTGCCGGGATCTTCCCTCTGAATGTTCCTGGTTTCGAAGTGCTCAGTCGAGAACATAGTGTCATGTGGAAAAACGTGACAGGAACCGTTTATAGACTTTCGATCCGGGAGATGACGTGAAGCGTTTTCACGCTCCCGTTACCGCTAATCGAGTCATACAAGGCGCAGGCATTCTTTGGTCAGGGGGGATCAATCGATGCTCTCGCGTTTTGCGAAGAGTTTGTCAAACAGCTCCTTCGATCGCCGCATTCCCTCCCGCGTCAACAGAACAGATTTGTTCTTGTTCTTCGGGTCATCGATGTAGCCACGTTCGTGTAAACGGTCCAGCACGGACCAATCGTGATTCTTCCATGCACGACAACCGAATTCGGATTCGTCATGAATCGTTAAACTGAGTAACGCGAGAACCGTGTCCTGAATCAGTTCATGGTTGTAGTCCATTTTTAAACTCCTTCCCGGCGTCGAAGCTGAATAACCCGTTTCACTACCAGCAGGGGCCTCGATCGCCGAATGGAAAAGAAGGGGTGTCAGGGAGAGAGGACATGTTATGAACAGTTGTTAGAGGTTTCGTCGAGGAGTGTTTGCGTTCGCGAGACCTGCCAGCTTTTAGCTTTCGACAGAAAGGTTAGCCACAGCAGGCAGTGGCATGGAAAGCTGCAGCGGGCTGCAGCAGTCCAAAGGGTGGTTGGGCTTGCGTGGATCACCACTCACCAAGTTCCTGCTGCAGCTCGCACCATTTTTCTTCGACTTCGGCCAGTTCTTTGGCGACGGTTTCAATCTGCGTGTGAAGGGCCATCGCCTTCTTGGCATCGGACGTTTGCATCATCTCGGCGTTCAGTGCTTTCTTCTGCTCATCCAGCTTGGCAATGCTCTTCTCGAGATTCCGTAACGTCTTACGCTGCTGATGGATGTCTTTTGGGCCGGAAGATTTCTCCGTCTTCGCCCCGGCCCCTTTGCCAGCTGGCGGAGTCGACAGGCGGCCTGATGCTCGTTCGCGTTCGCCTTCTTCGATTTCTTTATTCACGTAGTAAATGTAGTCGTCGTACTTGCCTGCGTAGTTGCGAACTCGACCATCTCGCACTTCGATAATGTTGGTCGCAATCCGACGCACGAAGTGACGATCGTGGCTGGTGAAAAGAACGGTGCCTTTATAAACCAGCAATGCTTCCGCGAGCGACTCAACGGTTTCCACGTCCAGATGGTTGCCTGGTTCGTCGAGCACCAGGACGTTGTAAGTTCCCAGCAACAGGCCGGCCATGCACAAGCGAGCTCGCTCGCCCCCGGAGAGAACTCGAATCGGCTTCTTCGTGTGACCGCCCTTGAACAGCAGCGATCCGGCACAGGCGAGACAATCCTGAGTTGTCGTGCCGGGCTTGGACTTGTATTCCAGATACTCCAAAACAGTCTGATCAGGCGGCAACGTCGTGTAAACGTGCTGTGCGTAAACACCAATCTCCGTGCCGTAGCCCCACTTCACTTTGCCTTCGACAGGGCTCAGTGAATTCACCAGAGTTCGCAGCAGAGTCGTTTTCCCCTGGCCGTTGTCCCCCACGATGGCCGCACGCTGCTGATGTTCGATTTCCAGCTCGATGCCGGTCGCGACCGCTTTGCCTTCATAACCGATCGCCAGATCCATACAGCGAACAACGGGCCCCTGGCGAGGCTCCACCTGCGGCGCGCGGATGTTGGCGGTTGGCAGATCGACTTCGATTTCCTGCAGAGTCAGTCGGTCCAGTTGCTTCTGTTTGGATCGAGCCTGGCTGGCTCCTGTCGGACGCGCCTTATTCTTATCGATGAATGTCTGCAGTTGTTTTTGCTTGGCGGCAACGGCGGCATTCGTTCGCTCCGCGCGGACCTTCTCTTCTTCGACCTGCTGCAGGTATCCGGCAATCTTGCCGTTATACATCGTCAGCTTGCCGCGATTCAGATCCAGTGTGTGAGAACACGTCGCGGTCAGGAATTCTCGATCGTGTGACACGATCAGACACGCGGCAGGGAAATGCCGCAGGAAGTGTTCGAGCAGAATCTGAGTACGCAAGTCCAGAAAGTTCGTTGGTTCGTCCAGCATCAACAGATTCGGATCGTGCAGCAGCAGCGCCGCCAGCTTAACGCGAGTCTGCCAACCGCCGGACAGTCCCTGCACGGGGCCGTTCAGATAGTGCCCTTTCAATTCGAACTCCGCCGCGACTTCTCCGCACTTCCAATCTGGCTGGCCGCTGTCGCGAATCAGAAAGTCCATCGCCGATTCGCCGGGCTGAAACGGATCGTGCTGCCGCAAATAGCCAACTCGCAGATGAGGTGACCGCATGACGGTGCCACTGTCAAGTTCTTCATCCCCGAGAAGCACTCGCAGTAACGTCGATTTTCCCGCTCCATTCCGTCCAATGAATCCGACCTTCACGTCTTCGTAAAGCGTGACGCTGGCATTGTCCAGCAGCATCTGGTCGCCGTAACTTTTGACACCGTCTGTAAGTTGAAGAAGAACTGACATGGAGTAGCTGAGAACCTGTGAACACGAGGAAAGAAGCGGCCGGTTGTTACACGATCACGGTCGGCAGGTCGCGATGAATTCGAAGCCATGGATACCTGAGGACTCGAGTTCGACCGCAAAAAACTGAACAGCGGATAATCTCGCGCCGGAAAAGCCGCAGAAAACCGAGACGTTTACCTGCGGGCCGCAATGGGTTCAAGTACCAGTCAAACGTTTTCCCGCAGCGAGTTTGAATTCGCGGGATTTGAGCCGGCAAGCGGGGCTTCAGAAGAGGGCGACGTCATTCCCGCGCAGGCGGAAATCCAACTTTCTACGCAATGGATTCCCGCCTGCGTGGGAATGACGAGCAACCCAAAAAATCCTGATCTGACGAGGCACTAGCGAACTTCCACCTCGGCCGGAGCCACAATCAGAGCCGATTCTAAGTCTCCTGTGTACACCGGCACATTGCAGGTTGTCGCCTGCCAACCATGATGCACCAAAGTCCCGGAACCAGCGTTGCTGTCGACCTTTCCGGCCAGTCGAATGCGGCCCGCTGACTTCGTCGCCAGAGAAACGGAGCTTCCTTCGGGCTGCTCGAGCACAGGACGAATTGCGAATTGTCGCTCAAGGACTGCACCGCAATCCCGATGAATGTCTCGTACCGCCGCTCCGACCTGTGCGTCTGAATAGGATTCGATTGGTTCCTTGAGAAAGTCGATCAACCGACCTTCTCGCTGCAAGGCCGAAAGCAGGCCGATCGCATCGCTCCGGACAGGTTTGGTCACGGCGATCGGTTTGGCGGTAACTTCCGGAGCCGCCGCGATGGATGGCGGAGAGTTCAGAAGTTCGCTGATTCGAGCAGCAAAATCGCCACTTGTGAGCACTCGCCACGCCAACGCAAGACGTCCCATGAATTCACGCTTCCAGCATTTTCAGTAACACAATCTGACTTCGTTTTGCAGCCGAACAGGATATCCTGAACAAGGCCTCGATCAGCATCTTATGGAAATTCCCCGTTTGATTCCAGGGGAGGTGCAGGTTTCGCGACAGCAACAACCATGGGGTTACGTGCCTGGTGGATCGCGGCAGTGAATCCGCCATCGATTTGTTTCTCGAGCCACGGCATGAGCAGAGTTTGCATCAGAATACTGACCAACCTCGCACGGCTTGTGTTGGTGGGAATTTCATTGCTGTTCCTGATACCCCTTGTGCCGGCGGTATTGGTTGATGTTGGGAATCAAGCTACGACTGTGACATCACGGCCGCTATCTGTTCAATTCCTGAGGCCGCTTGTGCTTTTGATCTCTCTTCCAATCCATATGCATGCGGCGATACGCCATTGGCATTGCGAATTTCCATTGTATGCTTTGCTGTCGGTCATCATTGCAAGTGTTGCTTTGATTGGCACTGATGCCGGGGCATTCTTCTGGTTGACGGCATTGTTCGCAGCGTTATTTCTTTACATGGTCACCAGATGCCGGCAACCTTAGCCAGGTTTTGTATTTAGGAATGCCCAACAAAAGCGTAGCTGGGCTTGTGAGAGCTCAGAACGCCTCCGAATTCTCACGAATGCGGCTACCGGCGTAAGCTTTTTCAGGCGTTCTGATTTGGTCTTCGTTGAAGTATCACAACACGAAAGTTGTCCTGAGTACACATAAACGAGCAGGAGGAGTCGGCAGGAAATGAAGAAGAAGCCTCTCACCCACGATGAGCGTATCGCCAAGCTCACATTCACTGCGGTCTATCCGCACCTGCTGGCCAAGATCGAAAAGAAGAACCGCACGAAAGCCGAATTGCATCAGGTAATTCGCTGGCTCACGGGTTACACGGAGAACGCTCTGGAGAAACACATCAACAAAGAGATTTCCTTCGCGGATTTCTTCGCCAGGGCCAAATTGAATCCCAATGCTCGACTGATCACAGGAGCAATCTGTGGTTATCGAGTGGAAGAGATCGAAAATCCGCTCTCACAACAGGTTCGCTATCTCGACAAACTCGTAGATGAACTGGCCAAAGGGCGCCCCATGGAGAAAATCCTTCGTACC
>JAXMBU010000016.1:0-127025 GCA_046349735.1 Planctomycetaceae bacterium | reverse complement strand
TCGACTTCTTGTTCAAAAGTCGTATCTGATCGTCTTGAATCTCGACAAAGCACGCACCGAGTATTCGCGTCCAAGTATCAAGCCAGATGGATCTACGGAACAGGGGCGAACTCCTGCTACCGAATCTTTGATTCGTTCTGCTTCCGCTTCGCGCAAAGTCGCAGACGTCGAATCGAAGTCGGCTTCACCATCAAATGTCACCTCGACCAGTGACAGAAGACAGCGGAAAGCAGGCGTCGGGAATCCGCGAAGCGGGGCGAATGCCTCTGGGCAAAGTAGGAATCTCTCTGCGTCTGAAGAAGCATCCGGATGGAGAAGTGACGCATCCAGCTCATCGATTCGTCCAGTATCGCAGGGCAGAAAGGTGATCGAAGAGGAGGTTGCCGAAGTCAAGCCTGCAGGGCCAATGACTGTTGAAGAGATTCCTCTGAACAATGGCAATGCATCCGAACTTGCCAGAACAATCTATGTTGTCTTCGAAAAGCGTGCTGAGCTGCAGAAAAACAGTGTGAATGGACTCCCGGGCTTTGCTGTGTACGACAGAGCTGAAGACGGATCCGCACGAAAAGACGATGCGCCACTTTTCCGAATTGGTATCAATCAGGATGCCAACCAGATCGTGCTTGAAGCTCCGGCGCCGCGCATGAATCACCTGAAGAAACTGGTCGGAGATCTCGACAAGCCCGCAGAATTCGGGGCCGAAGCAGCGGTCAAGGTTGTCGAGAACAAAGGAATCTCAGCTAAAACGGCCAAGGAACTTAATGAGCAGATTCATCAACTCGTTTCAATGGCGGATGAAGGCACAGGCACATCCGGAGCATTGAATGATCAGAATGCTCGCTCCGACGGCGAGCTTGCCGCGGGTGATGATCCAGCGATCAATCTGCGAGGTGAGGTCAATATTCAGGCCATGCAGGAACTTGGCATCCTGATACTCAAGGGAAATGAAGCCGACGTAGCGAAGGTGGAAGAGATTGTTCAGCGACTTGAGACGATGAGTGTCGGATCGCTTCCGGCTATTCACGTTCTCACGCTGCAAAATGTTGACTCTGAAGCGATGGCGACATTGTTGACCAGTGTCTACGAAGAGCTCACAGAACTCCGGCAGCGTGGAAGTGAGAACCGAAAGACCGCTGCATTCATTCCGGTGATTCAGCCGAATGCTATTCTCATTCTCTCTTCAGAAATCGAGCGTCAGTCAATCCTTGATCTGGCCGAAGAGCTTGATAAGCCGCTCAGCCCGGAACTCGAATTCCAGGTCTTTCCTCTGAAGAGCGCCATTGCTTCACAGGTTGTGACGGCATTGGAGAGCTTTTACGAAGAACGTCCAGGACTTGGAACCAGCGTCAGAGCGTTTGCTGACGTCCGAACGAACTCCTTAATTGTGCAAGGTCGAGCCAATGAATTGGCAGAAGTGACGAAACTTGTCGAGCGAATCGACAAGGATGATCCTTCAGCAACCGTCAGAATGCAGATCATTCCCCTGAAGCAGGCCGTGGCGCAGGAACTGAGCGATACGATCAATCAGGCTCTCCAGGCTGTGATAAATCCGCCGCAGCAGACTACTCAGGGTGGCGGAGGATTCGGTGGTGGCAACAACACCGGTGCACAGGAACTGCGTGACAACAAGTCCGTTGCATTGGAGTTTTTGACATCCAACGGCGGTGTCCAGGACCTTATTCGTTCCGGAATTCTTGCCGATGTCCGCGTCAGTCCGGATGTACGATCGAATAGCCTGATCGTCTCGGCCCCTGAAGCAAGCATGACCCTGATGACAGCACTGGTCGAAGCTCTCGACCGCGCACCAGGTGCGACATCTGAAATCAAAGTCTTTACCTTGAAGAATGCAGACGCACAACAGTCGGTCGATCTTCTTGAAACATTGTTCGACAACACAAATCAGGAAGATCAGCTTGGGATCCAGCTGGCTGGCACAGAGGGTTCATCGAGCAGCCTGATTCCTCTGAGGTTTTCTGCAGACATCCGCACCAACACCGTTCTTGCTGTTGGCAGCGCAGAGTCACTGAGTGTTGTAGAGGCAATCCTTCTGCGTCTGGATAACGATGATACACGAAAGTTGGAAACAACAGTCTTTCAGTTACGCAACGCTCCTGCAGATCTCGTTGCAACAACGCTGCTTGACTTTCTCGAGCAGCAGCAGGCTCTTCAGGACAGCTCAGAAGACTTGATCAGCAATATTGAACGCATTCGTCAGCAAGTCCTTGTGGCACCGGACATCAACAGTAACTCTCTGATTGTCAGTGCCTCACCACAGTACTTCAGTCAGGTGACAGGAATCATCGAGACGCTGGATGCCCAGCCACCCGAAGTCGTGATTCAGGCACTCCTTGTGGAAGTCACCTTGGATGCCACAGATGAATTCGGAATCGAACTGGGATTTCAGGATCCACTGCTTTTGTCTCGGGGCATGACAACAGCGACGGCAACTACCGCAACACCAGGGCTCAACTTTAATAACACCAGCGTTGCACTGGGTAACAATTTCACAACAGCCGCGCCGAATACGGGCAACGTCGCAACACAGGGACTTTCGAACTTCTCGTTGGGTCGTCAGAATGGGAATCTTGGTTTCGGCGGCTTCGTCTTCTCAGCGCAATCGGATGCCGTGAGCGTTCTTTTGAGAGCACTGGCGGCACGTCGCACATTACATGTCCTAAGCCGGCCGCAGGTTCGAACAACACACAATAATCTGGCACGTGTCAATGTCGGGCAAAGCGTTCCACTGGTAAACGGGGTCACCGTGTCCCAGCTGGGACAGGCGAACCCGCAGATCGTCCGCCAGGACACGGGGATCACTTTGGAAGTTACTCCTCGTATTACTCCCGATGGCATGGTAGCCATGGACGTATTTGCATCCAAGAGCGGCCTTGCGGGGACCGATGTACCGGTCTTTGTTAACAGTGACGGCAGCACAATCACTTCACCAATCATTAATCAGTCAATTGCTGACACGATCGTGAACGTGCCCAACGGCCAAACGATCGTCATCGGCGGAATGATTACCAAGAGCGATTCATCACTGGAGCGAAAGGTTCCCTGGCTCGGTGACCTTCCTGTCGTTGGGCGAGCATTTCGATATGACAGCACGACCGTATCCCGAACGGAATTGCTGATATTTCTGACGCCTCGGATTGTATTGAGCGATCTTGATTCTGAATTGATCAAACAGGTTGAATCTGAGCGGCTGCACTTCATCGAATCAGAAGCAGAGGAGATTCATGGACCGCTCTATAGTGTGCCACAAACAAGTTCTGAGTTGCTGCCACAGGAGCTCTACCCGGAAATGCTGCCTGAGGCAATGTCTCCGGCTATACAGAACGCTGCTGAAAGTCCTTAAGATCCTCCATTATGTTGTGAGCCACAATCAACAATGCATGGATGAATCACAACATCACTCTCTTCATGTTCATAAAGAGATGTCCGATTTGAGAACGCATGCACTGACTAGAACGCATCAAACACTGCGTGATGAAACGCTTCCCCTTTGCATTGTTGTACTGCAGCACAATTGCTGAACTGCTAATGAACGAGAATGCTCGATGAAACCATCACATCAATTAAGAAGCCTGTTCACAATATGCTGCTGCCTCATTCCATTTATGGGCTGTAACTCCGGCGGGGCATTGTTTCGTGATCCTGGCGTCATGCTAAAGGACCCAGGAAGAATTGTTGGTCGCCCCAAAGCGGAAAAGAATGTTGTTCGGATCGTAACCCTGTGGGAAGCCGCTCAAGGCAAGGACCCCTCCGACAAGCCCGCTCGAGGATTTGCCGGGCAGATCCTGTTCTTTGGGCCAAATGGTGAAACTGGAGCGAGGGTTCATGGCCGTGTCGTAATCTACGAATACGACAACTATGAGTCAGACTGCATTGATGAACCTGAGCCTTTGCACTCTTTCACGTTTGAACCAGATGCATGGGACGTTCACAGAACTGAAGGAACACTGGGGCATTCCTACAGCTGCTTTATTCCATACATGAATAGGCATAGAGATCAGGTCCATTGCGGGCTTAAAGTCGATTTCATCGGGGAGGATGGCAGGAAGGTGAGCTCAGAAATTGTCGAGGTCATGCTGCCATCTCGATCAGCGACAACAAAAGCAGCAAATTTGACCAGAGGATTCGTCCGCGAAGCTCAGCTTGGTAATAATCCCGTTATTCACCAGACACCGGTCGCTGAGCCAGTTGACCAGAAAGCACAGAAGCTCGAGTCCGTATCGATACCGCTGCCAAAACGAAAATGACATTTCGTCAGCAACAGCAACGTATGGTGTGTCGAACTGGCTGACAATGTCGGGCATTTAATCAACCAAAGTATCAGTTTCCTCGGCTATTCCGGGATGCAGCCAATTCTTCTCGCGATGCCGCTCGATACAAACGATTGCTCCAAAGTCCCTTCAAAGCGACAAGCCACAACAATGCTTTGACCTGTCTCGCCCGTCCAATACACCGCGTTCTTCTGCAGTGGTGGTACCCTTCGATCTGAAACAGTGACCGCACTCATCGTGATGTCGGTACTATCAGCTAGTCTGATTCCATAAGGCGCAGAATCCAGAATCTGGTTATTGCTGAGTATGATGTTCGAACAGTCATAGAGTTCCAGCAAGGCTTCTCGCTGAAGCTCGGGAGCCTCAGGATACAAGTGGCGACCACTTAAACAGTCCTGCAAAATATTGCCCGAGAAGATGCTGTCACGGCAGTTTCGCAGCGTGACCCCGGTACAAAGTTCTCGTTCAACACCATAGTCCGCGTTGTGCCCAAAACAGTTGTCGGCTATCACAATCTGTGAACATCCTTCGATCAGCATGTTGCGATTGTGGCCCGAATAGATCGAGTTTCCCGAAATGCTGACTCCCTGGGCGGCCGTCATGTGAATATTGTTCCACTGACTGCCAATCAGATTGCCTGTAATGGCCAGCATCCCGACCTTGGCATTCTTCTCCTGAGGCTGCCCGATAATCCGAATGTTGGCTCCGTTTGGACTGTACGTGGCCTGAATCGTGTTGCTGCAGATCGTTCCTTCGCGAATGCTGCCTTCACTTGCATCAAGCCAGATCTCTGCAGTGGGAACACCGTCCGCATCAGGGACTTTATGGCCGCCATTGTTGTTGTATTCAATATCGTTGCCGGTGATTTGCAGATTGCGAATCTCACTGCGTTCAATACGAATGCCACCCAGTCGACAGTAACTGATATGAGAATCGCTGATGATTGTCTGGTGCAGGTTCACACCATCCAGACAGACACCAACTCCAAGGTTGTGGTAGATGTGACAATGGCTGATCAGCACATTGCGTGCTCGACCAGCAATCTGAATGCCATGTCGCAGCTTCCGAAGCAACACACCTGTGACCGTAGGCTGCATAACTCCTTCAATTCGAATGCCGTCAGCCTCAGGATGCTCTCCGACAACTTCAAGCTGACTAATCATTGGCATGCGTTCATGAGTCCATTCTGAATCACGAAACCCATCCGGAGCTGCTGTCGTGGTATGCGTTCCTTTGAGCAGGATTGCGGGCCCACTGCCCTGCATCAGAATCCGAGCAGTACCGCTTTCACCGCGAATCGAAGTCCGACCGACTTTCGCAAGATCAACAATCAGCGATCGAGTAAGTCGGTAATCCCCACGCGGCAACAGTAGCTCACCCACGCCTTCATCAATGGCGTGTTGCAGTGCCTCAGTATCATCCGTCTGCCCGTCCCCTGTCGCGCCAAAGTCGCCTGCCTGAGTCATCGCTTCAAATCTCCTGAAGTATCATGCCAACCATAGGGTTCGAGGACTGAGAGGAGTTTTTCCTCTACGATCGCCGCGGGATGGTAGTCGACAAAAGCCTGAAGCCCCAGTGACGGAGCATTTGCTGCCATCACTGGGGCTTCAGAGTTTGCTGACTGTAACTTCAAAGAGGAAATCTCAGCGGATCGTGGTCACCTGCAAAAGATTCTCAATTCGATGGTTGGGATACATTCGACGGGCTGCCGTAGTCGCGACCTGTTTTGCGTACCAGGACCCGGCTCGTCCAGTCAAAGTAACAGACTGAAACCCCACTTCAACGCAGAGATCATGAACAACAACACTGGCCAACTGCTGAATCAAATCCATGCAGCGGTCTGTTTCGGGGCTAGTACGTGGCTGAAGTCGCATCGCTCTCCTCCATGAAGATTGTGCAGACGAACGAAACAGAGAAGTCGGGATTCACAGTGGACCCGTGACAACCGAACACGCGGAGGATACCTGCTAAAGTTCCGCTTGTGCAGAGCAGGATCTCAAAAACTTCTCAGATGGAACATTGCCTCTGCGACGAGGCTTTTCCTGCAGAATCCCCAAAGGCCCCGAAACGCTCTAAACACTGTGTCTATCTTGCCAAATTCAATTGTGCCGCAAAAAACGGAAGTCCGATCAAGGCACATTCGAAGCTCTGGCAACTTGATTCTCTAGGACAAAGCCATTCTGGCGAACCGAATGCGATGGACACGCTTTACCTCACAACCGTTTGTTCCGCCGCTTGCGAACCCTTCAATCGCCCCCGAATCACAAATGCAACCCATGTCCAAAGCAGGCCGCCAGTCCAGCCTCCCAATACATCCGATGGGAAATGTACTCCCATACAGACTCGACTGATGCCGACGATCATGGCAATAACCAACGGAAGCCCAGACATCAACTGACGCAAATGTCGATTGCTGGTCAACTGACTCAGGAGCAGACCTATCGTCAGATACACCACAACAGACATCATCGCATGAGAACTTGGGAAGCTGGTATTGCCGGAGACATGTGACAGATGCGGCACAATCGACGGTCTTTCGCGATGAATCAGGCGCTTCATCAGAACTCCGGTCCAGAACCCGCCGACTGTAGTCAGCCAGAAGAAATGAAACGTGCGAGTTCCTAGCTCAACATAAGCAAATACGGCGAAGCCCACAAAGGCGGTGATCAGCACGGCGTAGCCTCCCAGGGCTGTGAAGTCGCGCATGGCCTCTTCCAGCTGTGCAGGTCCAATCATTCTGCCAGGGTTCTCCGGTTTCCTGAGGATTTCTATCAGCCGATGGTCAAGATCCTTGCCGGCCACATTGGATCGAGCATTAGCCCACTCAAAGATTCCCCACATCAGACTAACAAGACACAAAGTCACGGGGAGAATGCGCAAATATTGTGGTGATGACATGTTGAAGATTTAACAGAGTCTCTGGATACGATGAAGGAGGCACAGCAATGCCTGTCAGCCATTTCCTGTACCACGTCGATTGCGAAGATCCGCAAGTCGAACAAGGAATTCCGCCTCTTTGCCGCGATCCACAGGATTGTAGTATTGGCGATCCACACCCAGATAATCCTGATTCACCCAGCCCTCAGCTCCATCGTGGGCATATTGATATCCGACACCGTGCCCCATCTTTGCGGCCCCGGCATAGTGACCATCTCGGAGATGCATTGGGACTGGTATCAGCGTGTTCTGTTTGACATCAGCAATCGCCGCATCAATCGCGACGTACGAAGCATTTGATTTGGGGGCACACGCAAGGTAAGTGGTTGCCTGAGCCAGATTGATCCGGCATTCAGGCATCCCGATTGTTTCGGTGGCCTGCCACGCCGCAGTGGCAATTGGCAATCCCATCGGATCAGCATTGCCGATGTCTTCCGAAGCGGCAATCACGAGTCGACGGGCTATAAAGCGAGGATCTTCCCCGGACTCCAGCATCCGAGCCAGCCAATACAATGCTGCGTCGGGATCACTCCCACGAATGCTCTTGATGAAGGCACTGGCAACGTCGTAGTGATCATCACCATTCGGGTCGAATCGAACAACTCGCTTCTGCATGGATTCTTCAGCAACACTCTGGTCAACCAGCCTTGTGGTGCGTGCAACCGAAAGAACAGCAATTTCCAGAGCCGTTAACGCTCTGCGACCATCACCATCGGAAAGCGTCGCGAGAAATTCAAGGGCTTCAGGCTGAACTTTTACTTTATGACCAGCCAAGCCACGACGGTCATCGCTCAGCGCTCTCTGCATCATCCCGATCAGATCTGTTTTATCAAGCTCCCGAAACTCAAACACCTGACTTCGACTGATTAGCGGAGCTACCAGGGAGAAGAAAGGATTCGCCGTGGTTGCTCCAATCAGAGAGATCGTCCCGCTCTCTACATCTGGCAATAGAATATCCTGCTGACTGCGACTGAAACGATGCAGCTCATCAATGAACAGCACTGTTTGAGTTCCATCAGCAGCCAGGCGATCGGCAGCGGCCTGAAGAACCTCGCGCACTTCACGAACACCAGCTGTCGTCGCGTTCAGACGTTCGAAATGTCGTTGGGTCTGCCTCGCAATCAGTTCAGCGAGGGTCGTCTTTCCCGTTCCGGGAGGACCATAAAAAATCATCGAACCTACGCGGTCCGCAGCCAACATTCTTCGGAGCAGTTTTCCTTCCCCCAGGATGTGCGTTTGACCAGAGAACTCCGCAAGAGTCGACGGCCTCATTCGAGCGGCCAGGGGTTTCGCACTCTCCCGATTGTTTTGTTCGGCCCCAGCGAAAAGATTCATGACAACCGCCTTAGAGAATGAAAGATCGCAACGAATCCGAAGGTGGGTGACCCGGAAAGACAACTTGGCCAAAAACGTGGCGTTTACACCACAAAGCGGCATTATAACGGCCAGCATGGGATGTTCTTTCCGACATGCCTTCCTCAATCTGATGTTTTTCCGGCGTCTGGCTTTGAAATCAGTGGCAGGGCTGAGTTTATGCGGACAGAATTCCCGGTAGTTCGGACCGCACTCCTTCAGATATTCCGAGCCAACAGGCCGTTTGGAATCGATCAATGGTGGCAATTTTACATCCAACGGGACCGGGAATGCAGATTCCCATCGACCGAGCTGTTGTACTCATCGGGCGCAGCCCGGAGTGCGATGTAGTTCTGGATGTGAGTTCTAAAATCTCTCGAATGCACTGTGCCCTGGTTCAGGTCGATTCCGAGTACTACATTCGGGATCTTGGCAGCTTGAACGGGGTGACAGTCGCCGGCCAGCGGGTTGAGAAAGATGCCAAACTGGCGAATGGAACTGAGGTCCATATCGGTGACGTAAAGTTTCTGTTTCTCGAAAATGTCATGCCGGCCGCTAAAGCATCCAAAGCGGTTCCCGCAAAAAGCAACCCTGTCTTTATTGACGAAACAGTAGAGGTGCTGGATGCAGAGGAAGTCGAAGTCGTCGAAACGGCAACTCCACGTCGCTCCGCACCTGGCTCAACCCCGGGTCGCATGCCTACACTTCGGACTGATATCGATGACGTTGAGATTATCGATGCCGAGGTTATTGAGGACGTCGAGATTATTGACGCTGTAGAAATTGTTGAGGACGTGGAAATCATCGAGCATGTAGAAGTCGTCGATGATGGCGACATTCTGGAAGACGTCGAAATCGTTGAAGACGTTGACGTGATCGAAGACGTCGAGGTTATTGATGAGGCACCTCGAAGTACACGTCCTCGCCCAAGGACTCGATGATCGCCCAACAGCTCCAGTGTCTCATTGAGGAAATCGTTTACACAGCTGCGTCAAACTGCTGACTTCATGCCGCAGTAATTCTCTTCAATGGATTCCCCCAGGCTCCTAACGCAGCAGGGAACCGAGCGATAACAATCCTATTGACTCGCGATTCACAAATGGCTCTCCATAGGCCTTGCCGATCGACCAGCCCCAGTATCGAGCTCGATCTCGAATATCGTCAATTACTGTCGGAAATGATTGCGATCTTCCGGTGATCAACTGGCTCTCGTAGGCTTTGACCGCATTCATCTTGGTTTCAATCTCAGCAGAAATATCCAGCACAACAGAAGCCGTTGGATGGATACGCAAATGGATGCTGAAATAGTGAAGCAGCATCGGCGACCAGAATGGATCTCCATCCATGTCTGACCGACTCAGCTTTGCCCAGAATCTCGCGTCATCCACAAGGCTGCTAGCGGCAACATGATCGGGATGCACATCCTGCCAAAATGGCGCAAGAATGATTTGCGGTCGCACGAGTCTGATAACCTCAGCCAGCTGCCTTCGGGATTCCAGATTCGGCTGTAAGCTACGATTGGGTAATCCCAGATTAGACCGCCAGGTCAGTCCCAGAATCTCCGTCGCTGTGGCGGTCTCCTGTTGCCGAATGGACAATGAACCATGCGGCGTCGGTTCTCCCGAGGTCAGATCCACGACGCCGACGCGCAAATTCTGCCGCAATGAGGCTGCAATTGTACCTCCTACGCTGATCTCCGCGTCATCAGGGTGCGGAGATACGACAAGTATGTCAAGTGGCAGCATAAAACCCTCTGGGCGCAATGAACTGGTGCAATACACTCGCTTCGAATTCGACTCGCCGTCGCGATGTCGTCAATTCTGATTCCAGAAACGTTGATCGTCACTGCTGAGCACATCGTATTGTCCGGGGATTTCCATGATTCGTTTTCGAATGCCCTTAGTCATCTTCGGACTACTCGCTGTGACGGTCTCTGGTTGCAGTCTGGTCGAACATCCGAAATCTGCAATGCGGCGAATGACTCGAATGTTTACGCCCAACCCGGAAGACTGGGACAAAGATGCAGACGAAGATGCCGGGGAATGGGACTTCGTCGGAGACGAAGGACGTGGTGACCAGGCACGGGAGAAAGACCCCGACCCGTGGTTCAAAAAGCACTTGATGTCGGAAAAAGCGAATAGCATCGAACGAAATCTGGGCATCGACTAGTCAACAAAAACCGCTCTGGACACGATTTCGCGGATTGGGTACACCTCCGGCGATTTCTGCGGGTCGGTGCGCGAGAATTGCAGAAATTGCAGACTGAAAAGTTGATTTTCAGTGCTGCCTGAGTCCATAGGATTGGCCTCAGCCGGGTTCCCGAACCTGAACGTGTTCCGCGCTTCCTTTCCGGCTGTTCGCAGCCAGAACTGGAAAAGAGCCTTTTTTTTTGCAGGAAACCGACAGGATGTCCAGGTTCCCATCACAATTCATCTGCGCGAGTTCCCTAATCGCGATGATATCGACCAGCAGCGGTTGCATGTATCAGCAGCCAATGTACCAACCCAGCCCATACGGGCAGCAGATGTATGGTGCTCCTGGTGGCTACGTACAGCCGGGGACGATGGTTATTCCACCGTCAAATGGTACCCCTTACCCTCCGGGAAGTACCTATGACTCTGCTCCACGGGCTGACGACTTCAATGCCGAGAAAGGCACATCAGGTGGAAAATTCTTCGGAGAAGATGGTGGCGTTCCAACTCCGAAAGACACGGGATCAGATACCGGCGTCCAGCAGTTCAATCGAGATCTTGGAACCTGAAGCGATTCAGGGCATGCTGCGGATTCAGCGAACCACATGAACGAAGAAACCTCAAGCTGCGAAGAGCCGCGACTTGAGGTTTCCGTTTTTGAATGATGCAGAATCGCAGCTACTTCTTTTCCGGAAGTTCCATCACTTCGACTTTGCGAATGAAGACATGGCTGCCTGGGTCATGTTGCTGGAAAGCAAAGTGGCCTTCTTTGAACGTCTGATCAAAGTCGAGGTATTCGTAGAGTTCGTTCCCGTCGACGGTGATCTTTATTCGAGTCACTGCTCTGCCACGCCACACATCATCACGAACTTCCAGGTCATAAGTGAACCACGTATCCGGCTTCACATGCTGTTGATAAACGTGGCACATTCCGTAGAGTGATCCGGTTCGGATCGGGTCAGTGTGAGTACTGTCGATCTGAGCCTCATAGCCATCAGTAAAACCAGGCTTTCGGGTTGTTCGGAAATAGAGTCCGGAATTGCCCTTATCGTTAATCTTGATCTCGGCACGATATCGGAAGTTCTTGAATGGGCCCTTTACGTTGACGAGCATCGAAGCTTCTCCGGATCCGGCGAGAGCTCCGTCTTTAACTTCCCAATTGCTCTTGTCGTTACCAACTTTCTCCCAGCCATCCAGCGTTTTCCCGTCAAACAGGGAAACCCATTTTTCGTCCTCTGCAAACGCTGCATTGCCAGACACTACCGTGAATGCAGCGAAGATTGCCAAAACACGCCATTGAAAAGACTTCGTCATGAAACTATTCCCTATTGGTGGTGGCTGATCGAACAAACCAACGATCAGTGAATGTTCAAAACTTACGAAATTCTAGCGAAACAATCTCAGGAAACCATGCCCCCGACTATTCCTTACACACAACTAGTGAGCACTTACCGGGCAATCAGAATTCAACAAAAATCAGCGAGGTGACTCACGGAGCAACACACCGAGACCAAACGTATCCTCAATCAACGAGGCCTTCTGACGAAGCTCCATTCGCTCAAGCGAAAGATCGCCCGCAGAGTTTGTGACGGTGACAACGAGGCGATTTTTCTCAATAGTACACTCGATGTCACGCACTCGCTGGCTGCCCGTATGATCGAGAGCGACTGCAACTCGCAGAATACCGGCCAGTCGGGACACAATCACACGACTGTCACGATCCAGTCGGGCAAAGGTTTCGTGAGTTGGCTTGGGGGAGGCTCTTCGGTGATATCGCGCAATCATCGCAACTAGTTGATGATCCAAAGCATTCAGTCCGAACAATTCGCTGTTCATAATGAGGTAGTACGAATGCTTGTGGTAACCCGAAAGCCCTACGAACAAGCCGGTCTCATGCAGCAATGCGGCGGCGTACAGGAGTGTTTCGCAGCGAATATCCATGCGATGTTCAGCCTGCAGTGAACGAAACAATCTTCTGGCAAGATCCGCAACATGCCGAGCATGCTGCAGGTCAACCTGATATTTTCGAGCCAGCTCCATCGCGGAGCTAATGATCTGGTCGCAAAAATCTGCCGACCAGTCATTTGATCTCAACATTCCCTGCAGCAAGGCGTCGCGCAGGTTGAAGCCGGTGATCAGAAGATGCTGGCAGTTTAGTAACTGAGCCAGCCGCAGATTTGCCAACAGAGCCGGCACCAGCGTTTCTGCCTGAGAAAGCTCGATATGATACTTCTGCATGATCCGGTCGACCGTCATTGAAACCAAACGGGACGACAGCTTCTCAATGTCCTCAACCGGGATTCTGGTCAGCCCGGAACTCTGCAGATTGATGCCCAACACGCGGGCAGCAAATCGCATATCACCCCCCAATGCCACAAACTCGACAGCTTTCCCTCGGGGGACAAGATCGATCAGTGGCTCAACTGTCCGATCAATCTGACCAATCATAATGCTGCCAGCTCGACTACGCGTGGCCTGTGACTGGAGTACCATTTGTTGCAGTCGCAACGACCCAAGCCGATAGGGTTGCGAATGGATGATATCTTTTCCCTTCAGAACCAGCACTTCGGTATTTCCGCCTCCGACTTCGGCAACCACTGTCATCGCATCGGTGAGCGTCGTGTCGTTCTGAAGCAAAGGACGAACGCCAAGATAGGTCACTCGCGCAATTTCAGCATCGTCGATCAACTCAACGGCGAATCCTGTGGCGATGTAAATCCTGTCCAGAACCTCAAGTCGATTAGTCGCTTCACGAACTGCGCTGGTTGCAACAATCCGAATGTGCTTGGGATCGCTGCACTGGTACTCTTTCAGCTTTCGCCGATAACTTTTGAGAACTCTAACGCACTCCTGCAGCGTCTTCCGTTGAATCTCCCCATTGGTGAACGTGTCTTTGCCGAGGCTGACTCCGCGAACCAGCTGTTCCAGAACTCGAACAGAAGGGCTTCCGTCACTCTCACCGATCGCCATACGTATCGCTGACGTGCCCAACTCAATGACAGCCAGCGGAAAGGTGTTTTTGATTCTCTGAGAATCTACACCGCCATCTGCACGCGCAACATCGCTGCGGACCGGCTGTTCATTTCGAGCGGATTCATTGGGGACGTTCATGGCAAAACTGGCTTCAGAGAAAAACAGGAGTCCGTTTCAGGAATTTGCATCTGGATGCCTACAGCTTCTTCTCCAGTTTCACGCCCGATTCCTGTCGCACCCAGGCCGCGGCTCCAACAGCTCCAGCCAGGTCACCTAGCTCACTGACCTTAAGTTTAGCGCAGTCTGCAAGCGACGGCAGAACGTTGCGTTTGATCCCCTCGCGAACACCTTCGAGATACAGCTTGGGCATCGCCTCTACTAAACCACCACCCAGAATCACGACATCCGGCGCGAGGATATTAATCAGACTGCCAATTCCACGTCCTACCTGCTCTGCCGCTCGACGCACAATTTGTTCGATTGCCTTGTCACCCATGTCGATTGATTTCGCCAGAATCGAACTGCGAATCTTCCCGAGGTCAGTTCCAGCAAACTCCTTCAGGTGCGGCGCCTGTCCACGAAAAACAGCTTTGGCTGCCTCTGCAGAGATTGCAAGACGGCTTGCAAGACCTTCCAGCGTTCCCACAGGCCCCACACCAGCCGCCGCCCCTTCAGTTGCCATCTGGAGATATCCAACTTCCATGCATGACGACCGTGAACCGCGAAAGATCTTTCCTTCGTAGACACATCCGCCGCCAATCCCGGTACCGGGGAAAACCCCAAGTACACAGCGCTGCCCCTGCCCTGCTCCAACGCTGTATTCACCGAAGACACCAGCATCGACATCATTACAGATCGCGGCCGGACATTTGAATCGTTTCGACAGGAATTCCTGGAGCGCAACATTCCTCCAACCCAGATTTGGCGCTTCCAGAATAACACCGCGCTGAAGATCCAACGGACCCGGCACACCTGCACCAATTCCAGCGACTTCGTCCGGATGAACCTCTGCCGCTTCCAGAGCCATGGTGATGGTCTCCGCAAGTCGCTCCAACGCAACCTGCTCACCTTCGTTACCACGAGTTTTCCGGCGTTTCTTGGCGAGCACCTTCAGCTTGTCGTCAAATACGACAGCCATCATCTTGGTGCCACCCAGATCAAATCCGATCCAGATGCGGCGTTTTGGGGTCTCGTCTGTCATTTTACTCTCAAAAGTAGAACTAACACGGGCCAACAAGATGTCCCGTCGACGCGTACGATAACAGTTCTGGCGGGCGATGCTCCAGTAATCACGGCCTAAGAATCTCACGACTCAAGCCATTTGCATCACCCTGCGAAAGCTCAAAAACCTTCAGTCCCCCGTGCTTCAAATTAACAACAGAAACACAATTTGTCCGATCGGCGGCAGCCCCACCTACAAATGCCTGCAAGAATCACGCATGCCTTGAGCAGAACGGCGCCTGACTTCAAACGCGTTTAGGATCGCAGCATCACAATCGACCTGCGGAAATATGATTGCCTGAACGATCATTATTCCGAACACCGCCATCTCCCCCACACGGAAATGAGATGTGTCGGAAACAGGACCTGCCGTCGTGATAGCCGCTTGATTCTGAAGTCAGCGTCTGAATCCACATGTGGCAAGCAACACCGCCAGAACTTTTCTTGGGCTGCTCATACACCGCGCGGCAACGAAGAATTTGAGAAAACGTTGCCCCTGGAACGCCGCCCCTTCCTAGTGTAGATCGCATCCGAAAAAGAACCATGAAAACCATGTTTGGGGCAATTCGTGGAGACGATGCAGTGATCAACAATGCAGCGACATATTGCACGCAACGCAATCCAAATCAGCATATTGAAGCCCAGAACCCGTTCTCTGCCATTCCACTCTTTCTCTTGACGCAACATGCTAACCAGATAGCATATGCTAATCTGATAGCACATCTGGAGTAAGCATGATGACAGATCTGGAACTTGGAAAGCGTGAGCGACAGATTGCTGAAGCCGTATTCAGGCTGGGCGAGGCGTCGGTTGCCGACGTCCTTAAAGAACTCAGCGATCCGCCAACCTATTCATCGGTAAGAGCGATGCTGGGCTTGCTGGTGCAGAAGAAGGTGCTCAAGCAACGCCAGGATGGCAAGAAGTATCTTTACCGGCCAGCCACATCGCCAGAGAAAACAAGCCGATCTGTGTTGAAGAACGTCCTGGCCACGTTCTTTGGCGGACAACCAGACACCGTCGTAGCAGCTCTGCTGGACGTGTCCAAGGATCTCGATCCGGCCACACTGGCCAGAATGAAAAAGATGATCGATCAGGCAATGAAGGAGGCCGAGCAATGACAACATTTTTTGTCGAGGCATGGCTGACGATCACGAATGCTCTTTTGGCGACAGCGATTTTCTCATCCGTGGTTTTTGCTGCGGTTCTCGTTCTTTGTTCGCTCGTTCAAACAACTTCCGCAGTCCGATGCAGTCTGTTTCGCGTCGCCTCTGTAGTGACTGTGATTCCCCTGCTCGCCTTTATTCGTCCAGCGGCCAGCAGTTTACCTGCGGTCACTCGAGCGGATTATGTTCTGTCAGGAACCCAACCTTCACTTCAGGCGATTGAAATAGAACCAACGAAAAACGCCAATCCCGAGACGAGTCAACTGCCCAACAGCAAAGATTCATTCTCGCAGCCAAGGCCGACGGCCATTGAACCAGGGGAGGCCCTAGCTGAATCACCGGCCACTGTTCTTGTAAATCAAACGGATGATCAGCCCACGATTTCTGCCGCAGCGAAAACTCCTGTGCCCACAATAC
The DNA here is from genome assembly GCA_046349735.1 of Planctomycetaceae bacterium. Taxonomy (GTDB): domain Bacteria; phylum Planctomycetota; class Planctomycetia; order Planctomycetales; family Planctomycetaceae; genus SXXK01. The sequence continues at coordinate 110,483 of JAXMBU010000016.1, read as the reverse complement.
AGGCTTCACTCAACAGGCCAATTCCCGTCTCATGGCAAATGAGCCCGACCAGTGGTCGGGCCATCGCACTAACATGGATCTTTGTCGCCGCTTTTCTATGCCTCAAACAACTATATGGCACCATTGCGGGGACTCGGTATTGGCAACAACAACTGAAGCATACCGAGCGTTCGAGCTTTTTTGACTCATCGGTACCTCCATCAGTCCAGGTAACTTTCAGCGAACGAGTTGCGGTGCCGATTGTTGTTGGGATTCTGCGTCCGATCATTGTCGTTCCCGCGGAGCTTAAGAGCTCTTCACCCGCGAGTTTGCAGATGGTGATGCAACATGAACTGAACCATATTCGACGACACGATATTCTTTGGAATAATCTAATCAACTTCATTGTCGCGATTGTCTGGTTTCAGCCACTGACGTGGATCGCTAGGCGTCGCCATCGTACGGAACAGGAGAATGCATGCGATGACGCGGTGCTGAGTAACGGGCATCGTGCCCACGAATATGCACTGCTTCTCACGGAGCTGGCTCAGGCAGCTCGGACGAAGATCTCGTCCAAATACTCCTTCGTTTCAATGGCCGTTCGCAGACCGATCGAGCAAAGAATTCATCTGATTCTGAATTCGGGCCGACGACGAGCGACTTCGAGCAAGGAAAGCTTCCTGTGGACTTGTAGTTACAGCGCTGCCGCAATTCTCCTTTCCATTTTCACCCATAACTTCGCTCCGGATGTGCAGGCGGCAGCAGGATTCGACGATGCGTCGAGAGATACAAACAGCGGAAACGCCAGCAAGGTGCGTGAACGAAATGTGGAGTCAGAAAAGTTATCAACGAAAGCAGAAGTGGCTGGAGAAGTCCCGGATGGATTCAAAGCATTTCGTGGTCGAGTCGTTGACGAATCGGATGCTGGAGTCGAGGGGGCGAACGTCTATCTTGAAGGACGAAACCAGAAAGTCCCCTCGGCGATATCTGGCCGTGATGGCTGGTTCGAAATGTTCGTCCCTCTGCAACCCGATGTTCGACGGGAACTTGTTTTCGTCCGCGCAGAGCATTCACCGACACAGCGAATTGGTATCTACCCTTTCCAAATGGCGGATGACGAGATTTTTCTCATACCACCTCGACCTCGCGGCATACCCTTGAATCCTGTGACCGTCCGCCTGATGAAGACTCGCCTGCAGCCCGTGAAGGTGGTCAATAAAAAAGGCGTGCCCATTGGCAATGCATTCGTGGGGCTCAGTAGTGGAACGATGGTCATCAGTGCAACACGGACCGATCAGGACGGCCTTGCTCTGCTTCCGGTGATTTCGGACTTGAGTCGAGGTATCGGCAAGGTCTTTGCACTCACGGAGTCTCATGGACTGGAGTTCCAGACCTACGACTCAGATAGCAATACCCCCATTGAACTCGTCCTCGACGTTTCCAAGCCCTTTACCATGCGGTTTTTATGTCCAAAACTTCCCAAACCTGAAGATGAAATTCGATCAGATTTCGCTGAATCCGAAGAGCCGATTTCGACAGAACCACTTGTCAAAATTCCGATCCTGCCATGGGGACTGCGAGGGGAAGATGCTCAATGGTTTTATTGCGAACCATTTCTTTGTTCTCAGTTGTGTGAGCCACTGTGCCCACGGACGGACGAGACAGGGAACTTGACAATTTCATGGATGCCCAAATGGGCGTGGCCCGCAATGATGGACTATCCTCAATTGCGCGCTGCCGCTGTGCCAGTCAGTGCGACGCGGGTGGTTTTTCGGTCCTCCCTGCAGTCCTCTTTAACGGGTGGGCAGCGGAAGTGCGAGCAGAATCGCTCATGAATTGGTGATTTGCGAGAAAAATGCTGGCACCCGGGCGTAGTCTCCCTTGCGGCACCGGGCGAAGACCGATTCCGTGACGGCGGTTTGATGCGGTTATTTGAGCGGCAGGGGAGCGAACTCAGTTTTGGCTGGAGCCGCAGAAAGACACATTCGGCGAACAAGCTCTTCTGCAGACACGAACAGTGCCAGCCTGCAGCAGCAATCATGCAAGGCCTGAACATGCTCCGTGACAGAGCGAATCGCCGTCGTCAGAAGATCGCGACCGGCCAGTGGCTGGCCACGTGAAACCAGATGCGGCGATGAGTCGCCTTCACCCTGAAACGCCCCACCTTGAGCAGACGCACGCGAGCTGTTCCAATTTCCATCTTCGACAGTTCTTTCAGACGAGACTTCTCATCGGCCGCAGTCTCCGCTGAGCATTGCTTCGCCGCTTCACACTAGGCTTCGCAAAACCAACGCGTACAGCAGATACGCCAGCATGTGCACCATCAGTTTATGACCATTCGCAAGGAAGCGATGTGAGCTCAGTCGATCCATGTGCAGGCCATTCTTCAGTTCGCCGATCGGACGCTCCGGCACGCGACCTCGCTGAGTGTAATAGCCATGATAAATATCCTTCAATGCGCTCATATCCGTCACCACGAAACGCATTCGCCGTCGCATTCAGACCGCCCAGCTTTGTGAATTCCACTTTGGTGATGATGCGACGAGCATGAGATATAGAGCCGGCCTGATAGTCATCAAACGTGTGAAACAACTGAAATCCACGACGACCTGTCATCCACCACAACAGCTTCGCGTTCTCTTCAAGTTCCAACTCTTTCACACGGCGTACGAGCGTGTCGTTGTGAACAGCATAGCCAAAAGCATACTCGAAGCCTTCCGCTTCACCCAGTAATCGTACATTTCGGGGCCGGCGACTCCCCGCTGTCGCCCTCTTTCATCGACAGGTCAGGCCAGTGCTGACGAAGTCGATCGACGATGAGGTTTCAGCATGTCGACGGCTCCGCAACTGGCATGCACGGTCCCCGGACGCAGCCACGCGGCCAGTGGCATTCCTGTGCCTCCTTCAAAGATCATCATCGGGAAGTATTGATTCTGATCATAGTAGCCATGCCAGAAGGTCAACTGCTGTTTTGCCGTGAGCCGTATCGTCTGTGGGATCAAGATCGATGATGACTCGTTTGGCATCTGCTTTCTGGTTCTTCTGAGCATCGATCCAGAAACTCATTGAGCCCGTTGATGCGTTCAATCTGCGGCTCGTCGAACTTCAAAACGTACATCGCGGTCTTCGATCTCGACTTCTCGGCTTCACGTCGAGTGAACGCGTGCTGAAATCGATTGATGGTCGAGCCACTCGCGAGCGGCCTGTTCTCAAGTCGTGGATCGACACCGACAAGGGGTCTTGAACAACGGATCATTCCGCAACAGCTGAGCGTCGTTTCCATCCGGATAACCGGCAGTATCTGATAGACCTGCTGACGCAAAATCTGCTCAGCGGAGTGAAGTGACAAACTCCTGCGTCCTTGGATCCGGCAACCCGACTGGCTGCTTCCGCGAGAATTCCCTGGCTCTCGATCGAGCTTGGCGACCGGCAACCAGCCAGCGTCGGTGACAATTCCTTCGCCCTCATAGTCCGTGACCTGCTGACGGCTGACTTCAAACAACTCCAACTGCGTTGTGCACTCTGTTCGATCCATCTGACGCCTCCCGTGCGTTGTTAAGTGATGCTGTATCAACCACTTAATACGACCGTGGAGGCGTCTTCGTTGGAACGGGGTGCGCAATTGAGGCTATTGCGTTGCGGACCAACATTTCTGGTCGCAACGATCATTTAACAAAACCATTGAAGCGAACGAAATCATTATTGACCGGCTTGTCGAAATGAAAGGAAAAGTCATTGGAGCAGACCAAAAACCCGCTGCCGGAGTAAGTGTCACTCTTCAGGGACACTCCTTACTGCAATACCATTTTCATCCATTTGAACGAGTTCGAATGACTGATGACTTGGGCCGGTTTTCGTTTCTGGCCCCCACACGACACCACTACATGGTGCACGCCGAAATGCCGGGCCACTTTAGCACCGCATTCGAGACTGATCTTCTGGCAGGGGCTCAGCATGATTTCTATTCGCTTTTCGTAGCCACGCGACTTGAGCTGAGTTTCTCAGGCACCAACCAGATTCGCGGTTGCGTAACATCAGGGAAGGATCGAACCCCTCTGCGAAATCGAACATTGATGACTATCACACGAAGAGCCGACCCGAACAACAAATCGCTTTTCGACGAACCTCGCATCTATTCTCAACCGAACAGAGAGAATCGAATAGCAACAAAAGTGCAGACGGACGAGAACGGTTGTTTCTCCCTCCTGGCCGCCGATGGATCCTGGGTTATTGAGGATCCTTTCACCGGGATTCCTCTTCAGTTTTCCGCCTCAGATGGCTTTACCATTGAAAGAGATTTTCACTCGGACACGAAGACTCTATTGCAGATCAACACGATTGATAAGGCTTCGGGGCAACATGTTTCTGCCAGCGTTGATATCTGGGGAAATCGCCCAAGTTTATCTGACTCACCACAGTTGGTCTCCCTCAGTCCTCATGCCATTCAAGCATCGACAGCGAAAGGAACGGGCTTCATTTTCTGGGACGGGAAGTCACACGAGATCACATTTACCTGGTGGCAGCGCAGTCTCGCTGCGAGGCGACTTGTGTGGACAGATCAGGACAACCGTCCCCCAATCGAAGCGTTCGCTATATCATCTACCCGTCCGTTCCCGAAGGATCGGAACTGCCGGCAGATTTCTCTTCCTTCATCAGCGGATCAATTTCGTGCAGCGAAGATGGCTCGTTCGAGCTGAAGGATGTCATTCAAAGATGCAAATGCGAAATACTTCTGACGCCTGACGAAGAGAAAGAATGGGCGAAGCAGCAGTGGGATGTGGCCGCAACGGTTTGTCCGGATGCCTCGGACGCTATTGATCTCGGAGACTTGAAAGTCCCCGAGATCCGCTGATCATTGCCTGTTTTCTGGTCTACGAATGAATCGCTCGCTTGTCGACAGCCATAGCAGCTTCCTTAACCGCTTCTGACAGCGTTGGATGCGCATGGCAGCAGCGGGCGATGTCTTCCGAGCTGGCTCCGAATTCCATGGCGACGGCGGCTTCGTGGATGAGTTCACCCGCATGAGCACCGATGATATGGACTCCAAGAACTCGGTCGGTGGCTTCATCAGCCAGGACTTTGACGAAGCCGTCTGTATGGCCTGCTGCACGAGCACGGCCGTTGGCGGCAAGCTGAAGCGGCCAGCTTTGTACTTGATCCCGGCAGCTTTCAAGGCATCTTCGTTGGCACCAGCGGATGCGATTTCCGGAGACGTGTAGATGACGGCTGGAATGTTGCCATAGTTGATGTGACCGTGGCCGGTTGCCATCTTCTCGACACAGGCGATACCTTCTTCTTCAGCCTTGTGAGCCAGCATCGCCCCGCCGATGACATCGCCGACAGCGTAGACACCAGCAGCCGTTGTCTGATAGCCGGCATTGACCTGAATAAAGCCACGCTTGTCGGTTTGCACGCCGGCTTCTGTCAGACCAAGGTTGTCTGTACACGGCTTGCGACCAACAGCGACGAGCACTCGATCACATGTAATCGGCTCAGCACCTTCCATCGTGATGGTACAGGTCTTGCCGGCGGCAGTGACAGACGTGACTTTCGTTCCAAGCTTAAACGTCAGGCCCTGCTTTTCGAAGATCTTCTTCGCTTCGTTGGCAACTTGTTCGTCAACGCCCGGCAGAATTCGAGGCAGATATTCCAGTACGGTGACCATTGAGCCCAGTCGACGCCACACGGTGCCGAGCTCCAGTCCAATCACACCAGCGCCGATGACAACCAGGTGCTCGGGGACTTCTGGCCACGCGATGGCCTCCGTGCTGGTGCCAATGCGATCTCCGTCCGGCTGAATGCCCGGGAGAGATGACGACACACTGCCGGTAGCGATCAAAATCTTCTTGCCAGTGATCGTTGCAGGTGCGTTTCCCGAGATTTCGACAACTCCGCTACCCTTCAGTTTCCCGTGGCCAAAGAAACGCTCCACCTTGTTCTTCTTCAGCAAGCCCTGGATGCCACCATCAAGCGTGCTGACGACCGAGTCTTTGTGGCTCATCATCTTTGCGATATCAACCGTCACGCCCTGAACGATGAGTCCTCGTTCAGCAAAATGCTTTTGAGACTGTTCATACAGTTCGCTGGTTTCGAGCAGTGCCTTGCTGGGGATACAACCTACTCGCAAGCAGGTCCCGCCGAGCTTCTGTTCGCGTTCGACGACAGCAACTTTCATCCCCAATTGAGAGGCACGAATGGCCGCGACATAGCCACCAGGACCAGCACCCACAACGATCAGATCGAATGATTCAGACATTGAACAGCAACTTTCCTGAATTGAGCCTCAGAGGCTCAACCCTTCAATAGACCTGCGAGATAATTATCGATTTCCTGAAGGACAACATCATACTCGCCACGATGTACCTTTCGGGCAGTAAAGTCGATCTTCACGTTTTCCAGAAATCGCTGAAAGTCTTCATTCTGCTCACACAGTTTGTTGATTGTCTCCCAGTCTAGTGCCTCACGAGTTCTTGCTGGATGCACGACACGAGATTGACCGAAATCCCTGAGATCCAAATGAATAATACCAATGCCAAACGATGATGCGAGCCGCTCTAATTCCGCTAGCAGATCGTCATCTTCGTCAATCTCAGCAGCAACAAGATATCCTTGATGAGCCCATGAAGAATTGGAGACCGCTTGAAAGAACGACTCCCTGTAAGTCGCGCGGGAAATGTGCTTCTTCAGCTCGAAAGAGAATAGCGTCAATGCGTTACGGTCCGTTACCCCATTCAGCTCCAAGACATCCGGATGCCAGTCTTCGATTGGTATCGAAAAGCCCACCATATCGGGATGGTTCCATTCACTGTACCCAGATTTCTTTGATTTTTCGTGATAGATCGTCTTGGTGATTACCGCCCGCCCACGATTGAACCCAGGACTTGCAAACGCAAAATAGGCGAGCACAGGATGAACATCCCTCTCCTTATACTTCGCCGACTTCACGCCCGGAACAACCAATCCCGAATCATCGGCACCTACACTTTTAAGTTCACCTACTCGAGCTTTCAGAAAAAACTTGGCTGGTCGCTTTCCCAACTTCACAAATACAGATTGTGGATTATCGCGAACGTCAACATACAGTTGCGCACCCATACTGTTCCAAGGCGTCTTACCACCCGTTTTCAATTTCGCAGTCAGGCCGAGAGTTTCAGCCAATTGCCACACATCTTGATACGTCAACGGACTAGCAGCTTTGCCAAGAGTGTCCGCTGCAAGATCAAGAAAAGAATTTGCCACAACATCCTCAGCGTGTCTTGCCACATCACTAAAAAAACTGGGTTGCATGTTTAACACGCAACCCATGGCATTCCGATCTGAGGACAGATCGGCCTACAGTCACACTTCCAGAATAAGCCGTGTTGGATCTTCAATCAAATCTTTCACGAGCTTCAGGAAGGAAACGGCTTCGCGACCGTCGACGACTCGATGGTCGTAAGTCAGTGCGACATACATCATTGGCCGGATCACCACTTCGCCATTGACCGCAATCGGGCGATCAAAGATGCCGTGCATCCCAAGGACGCCGCTCTGAGGAGGATTCACAATCGGAGTCGACAACAGCGAACCGTAAACGCCGCCGTTGGTGATTGTGAACGTGCCGCCTTCAAGTTCCTCCAGAGTAATCTGGTTGTTCTTGGCCTTTACAGCGTATTGAACGATCGCCAGTTCGATATCGGAGAAGCTCATATTCTCTGCATTACGCAGGACAGGGACAACGAGCCCCTTACCACCACCGATGGCAATTCCGATGTCGCAGTAATTGAAGTGCGTGAGCTGCTTGCCGTTCATCTGTGCGTTAAGAGCCGGGAACTGTTGAAGACCAGCAACAACTGCTCGTACGAAGAACGACATGAAGCCAAGCTTAACGCCGTATTTCTTTTCGAACACGTCTTTATAGGATTCTCGCAGCTTCTTGACTGCCGACATGTCAACTTCGTTGAAGGTCGTAAGCAACGCCGCCGTCTGCTGAGCTTCCACCAATCGCTTTGCGATAGTCTGGCGAATCGGGCTAAGAGGGACATTACGAGTTTCACGGCTTCCACCGACTCGCACAGGCCCCGCCTGAACGGTGCGGATAACATCTTCTTTGAGGACTCGACCACCAGGACCAGTGCCAGCCACCGAGCCTGCTGGAAGATTGTTCTTTGCCATCTCCGATGCAGCAGCCGGCATTACATGACCACCGGCCTTTGCAGGAGCTGAAGGGGCCGCCGGTGCAGAAGCAACTGGCGCAGCCGCCGGGGCCGGAGCAGTAGTCGCCGCAGGCGCTTCGGAAGGCTGCAGGTATCCAATCACTTCACCGATCGCTGCGGATTCACCGGCCTTCTTCAGGATGCGAGTCACAACCCCACCCACAGACGCGGGAACTCCAAACGTTGCCTTGTCCGTTTCAAGCCCAACAACGTCTTTGTCCGCAGCCACGAACTTTCCTTCGCCAGCATACCACTCTCCAATGAAGACTTCGGAGATGGATTCACCAACGGCCGGAACCTTGATTTCGATTTCCTTAGTGCTCATTCGAGTTCAAATGCCTGTTTAAGAATTGTCTGTTGTTCAATTTTGTGACTGGTCGCGGACCCCGTGGCCGGGCTGGCAGACTCAGGACGACACACGCCTCGGAACGGATACCGATCCAGCAGGCGCTCTCCATACTTCATTCGCAGGAAGCCCCACGCACCCATGTTGCGTGCTTCTTCCTGAACCCAGAATAGTGACAACTTTTCCGAATATTGCGACAACACCTCTCCCAAAGCCTTCGCAGGGAACGGGTATAGTTGTTCAATTCGAATGATTGCAACATCCGTGATTTTGTTGTCTTCTCGGTACTTTGCGAGATCATAATAGACTTTCCCGGAGCACAGCAGAACGCGACGAACGGCTTCCGCCGGAATTGTGGTGTCAGGAATTACTTCCTGGAACTGTCCACTGACGAGTTCCGAAAGCGGCGACGTCGCATCCTTCGATCGAAGCAGACTCTTGGGAGTCATAACAACCAAGGGTTTTTTCCAGCGTCGGAGCGTTTGCCTCCGCATCAGATGGAAATAGTTCGCCGGAGTGGTCGGATTCGCGACCTGAATGTTGTCGTCAGCCCCCATGGCAAGGAAACGCTCAAGTCGTGCGCTGGAATGCTCGGGCCCCTGCCCTTCCATACCGTGAGGAAGCAACAGGACCATGCCACTGAGTCGCTTCCATTTGTCTTCGCCGCTGGCAATGAACTGATCGATGATCACTTGCGCGACGTTAACAAAATCGCCGAACTGAGCCTCCCAGATTACAAGTCCGTCTGGGCAATCCAGACTGTAACCGTATTCAAATCCCAGCACACCAACTTCCGACAGCGGACTGTTATAGATCTCAACATGTTCCGGACGAGCCGCCACTTGCTGCAGACCAATCCAGACTCGCCCGTCATTGAAGTCATAAAGTCCGGCATGGCGATGGCTGAATGTTCCTCGTCGAACATCCTGACCGCTGAACCGGAGATGAGTTCCCTCGTGTACGAGGGTTCCGAAGGCTGTCATCTCTGCCCCGCCCCAGTCGAACGGAACTTCCCCCGCGGCCATCTTTCGACGAGACTCCAACACCGCTTCGATTTTTGGATGAGGCTTGAAGCCATCCGGAGGTGACGTCAATGTCGACATCACTTTGCGAATAATGTCTGCAGAAACACTAGTCGCAGGCGAGTCCGCTTTCGATGAAGAGCCTCCGAAATAACCGTTCCACATCCCTCCGCCACTATCTTCCAGGTACTTGAAGCCCTCTTTACGAGCTTCAAGGAGTTCAGCCTCCAGAACCTGACCTCGACGCGCGACAATCTCCATTCCCTCTTCTTTTGTAACCTCGCGCAAACTGACGAGAGATTCGAGGAAGCTGTTGAAGACTGTCTGGCGACTTCGAATGACCTGGTACATCGTTGGCTGCGTGAACGCAGGCTCGTCAGCCTCGTTGTGGCCACGACGACGGAAGCAATACATGTCAATGATCACGTCGCGATGGAATTTCGCACGAAAGTCCATCGCCAACTGAACAACCTGCGCGACAGCTTCCGGATCTTCACCGTTCACATGGAAGATCGGGATCTGCAACATCCGTGCGACGTCGGTCGCATAAGTACACGATCGCGCTTCTGACGGTGATGTGGTGAAACCAATTTGATTATTCACAATGATGTGAACGGTACCACCCGTCTGATATCCCGGCAGTTCGCTCAGGTTCAATGTTTCCTGAATAACACCTTCACCAGCGAAGGCAGCGTCGCCATGCACAAGGATGACACAGCTCTTTCGACGCTCGAAATCTTCGTTTCGATCCTGTTTCGCGCGAAGTCGGCCCTGAGCAACGGGATTAACAAATTCCAGATGGCTTGGATTGAAGCACAACGTCAGATGCACATTCTGCCCGGAGGAAGTCATGCGATCAGAACTATAGCCCAGGTGATACTTCACATCACCACGACCCATTTTTAACTGCGGATCCACGTCATCGAATTCACGGAAGATCTTCGATGGGCTCTTGCCCATAATGTTGGCCAGCACATTCAGACGCCCGCGATGTGCCATCGCCAACACGATCAGGTCCGTCCCCTGGCTTCCAGCTCGCTCAATCGCCATGTCAAGCAACGGAATGAGGCTTTCAGCACCTTCCAAAGAGAAGCTCTTGGCGCCGACATACTTCTTCTGAACAAACTCTTCGAAAACAACGGCGTCACTTAATCGTTCGAGAATTCGGAGTTGTTCGGATCGTGACAACTTAAGCCGGTTCGCCGTTCGCTCCATACGGTCCTGAAGCCACTGACGAACCTGCATACTGTCAATGTGCATAAACTGTACGCCGATCGATCGACAATAAGTCGACTGCATCCACGTGACAAGCTGACGCAGAGTCTGGGTATCCGGCCCACCAGCCCACTGAGTCGAAAACTTTCGATTCATATGCTCTTCGGTGAAGCCATAGAACGCCGGATCCAGTTCGGCGGGCTTGGGCCGCTCAGCATTCAAGGGATCTATCTTCGCGATGATATGACCACGAACGCGATAGCTACGAATCAGCTGATCAAGCCGTTCCTGCAAAATCACTGCATCCGACGTCGACGGATCAACGCGAACCTCCGTCGACTTATGAAAGATACTCTCCGCCTGAAACGGTGCCTGAAGGCTTTCAGGAGTGAGGCCAGAGTCAACCACCTGAAGCTCATCAAAATAATCTCGCCAATCGGGAGAGACCGAGTTCCGGTCGCGCAGGTAGCTTTCCAACTGAGCCTCAGCAAACTCGACGTTCTGAGTGCCCATATCAACGCGAGGCTTCGCACTCAGGACATGTCCAGTGCCATGTCCGGCGACACCGTTCCCGGACCCATCATTCGGCGAATCCAAAAATGCCGGGGCACCCGATGGAAGTGAAGTTGTGTTAGACATTTTCGAATGACTTTGTGTTCAGCGGTGCCGTACGGAGTGGGTCATACGGCCTGCGTGGAGGGAACTGAGGGGAGTATTCTGGTTCAACAGTTTAGTCTTTGACGCCCACAGGGTTGCCGCATCATAGACGGACTGCCATGATTGGGAAGCTTTTGACGGTGTGCAGGTCAGGAATTTCGCGTTGGGAAATCCTTAGACCCTGCCCGGAACAATGGGAAAGTCGACTCACATGGAAACAACCGCACACATCGGGGTTATCACAGTATCAGACCGTGCCAGTCGAGGAGAATACGAAGATCTCGGCGGCCCCACAATTCGCGACTATCTCTCGGAGGTGCTCGCTTCACCATGGTCCCCGACTTGCCAAGTCGTCCCTGACGATCGGCCATTGATCGCTTCGGAAATGCGACGAATGTCCGATGAACTCAACTGCTGCCTGATCATTACGACAGGCGGAACCGGACCGGCCGTCAGAGACGTGACGCCAGAGGCGACCATAGACGTCTGCGAAAAAATGATGCCTGGTTTTGGTGAACTTATGCGGAAGGTCTCGCTGGAAAAAGTACCAACGGCGATTTTAAGCCGACAAACAGCAGGAATTCGCGCAAAATGCCTGATCGTTAACCTACCGGGCCAACCCAAGGCTATCAGAGAATGCCTTGACGCCGTGATGCCTGCAATACCGTATTGCATCGATCTAATCGGCGGGCCAAGGCTTGAAACGCTTGAAAGCCGGCTCAAGGCATTCAGACCGAAGGCAAAATAGTTTTGCAACCCCAAACGCCTTCTGAGCCATGGATGCCAACAAAAAAAGCCGCAGAGAAAAGTCTGCGGCCTTCATTTGACTCCAAGCCATCAGTTCCCGGGGCTTGCTGGACTATCATTCTGTCCTGCAAGATATCCAGCTCCTGCACCAATCGCCCCACCTAGCAATGCACCGAGGCCGCTACCGCCTCCTCCCCCAGCACCGCCACCTGCACCCCCTCCAGCACCACCACCTGCACCAGGAGCCCCGGGAGGAGCCGCAGGCGGAGCTGTAACGGGGGCTACGCTACCGCCAGTCAAGGCGGCAGAATTCGTGCTATTGAAATTGCCTGCGTTCGCGGGAGCAACGCTCATTTCCAAAGAGGCCATCACAGCAACTGTTCTGTACTGAGAAGAACCCACATTTGCAACCTCTTGCTCGGACCCAATGATTTCGACACCCATTGCGAACGTGCCATCCTTGCCTACTCCAACCACGCTGTGATATCCCGGAATGAGTCCTGCAACGAGAAACTCTCCGTTATTCTCGACATCCGCCTTTCCAACAACCTTGCCTTCCTGGACAAAGTAGATCGTCAGGTCAAGAACCTCACGAATCCGGCCCGTACGCTCATCCAGCAAATTAATCACGCCCCTGAGTCGTCCATCCTTTTGCAACTGAACCCGATGACCGACTACCGACGTAGAAACGTCGCCTTCCCCAAGCGGGAACTTTTGATCCTCATCATTGGCAGCTTCACTGAATCGAAGATCAGCTTTCGGAAGCTTTGCACTAATCAACTGCCTGACGATTCCAAGATCGGGCCCGGCAACTAAAGCTGAATCCACGTCGATCTCATTCGTCGCAGGATGCTTTTCATCTGACGAGACCAAGTTGACGCCGTACAACAAGAAGCCTTTTTCGCTGTATGCCAACAAGGCGGCGACGCCAGGCTTCAATCCACTGAACAGGAAGTTCCCCTGTTCATCCGTTGTGGCTTTCCCCGTTTCAGAACCTTCCTGAATCACTTTCACCGTAACGCCTGAGGCCATGACGGACTCTGAACCGGAGTTAATTACGGACAGTTTTCCAGAAAAAGCACCCGCAGCGTCAAGGACAACATCGTGACTTCGTGAGTGAATGACCTGATCCGGAGACAACGATTGATTGATGGACTTGGCAACTTCTTCAACCACGTCGTCCGCTGTCGGAGGAGTTTCCGCCGGTGTCAAATCGTCCCCAGCGGCGATCGGCGCTTCTTGCTGCGATGATGCAGAAAGTGAGACGTACATCGAACCCGCGGTCACAGACGCAGCCAATCCAACCAGTGCAATTCCCGAAAAAAACTGATTAGACTTCATCTGACGATTTCCCTTTCTCCGGGACTATCATGTGAGCGTAGATAGAAGGACTTTCGAAAGTAAACCCTCGGGTCTAAATGCTTTCGTGGCTCCTGACCCGGAATTATGCCGGAGCAAGTTAAGTCAACGCAACTCAGAATCCGGATAATTCGTCGGATCTGAACAAAGCCACCAAATTAACCAACTCTCCCAAATCAACACCAGAAGTCGCACGAAAGCCCGGAAACTGTGCCCACCACTCGAGTTACCACATGGAACGTCAATGGATTGCGCGCAGCCATTCGAAAAGGATTCCAGCGTCACCTCGATGCGATCAAGCCTGACGTGTTATTGCTGCAAGAGGTCAGAGCGCGACCAGAGCAGCTACCCAAAGAGTTTCAGACTCCCGAAGGATGGAATGTCATTTGGAATCCGGCAGAAAAACCGGGCTACTCCGGAACCGCAGTTTGGTCACGTTACCCCATTCAAACTTACCGTCTAGGTTTGTCACCGTCCATCTCTGACTCTGAGGGACGGCTGATCGAAGCCGAAATCAATGGCCTGCACATTGCGTCGGTGTACCTGCCATCAGGTTCATCAGGTCCGGATCGGCAAGCTGTTAAGAACGAATGGTTAGACCACTTCATCAACTGGTCCTCAAAAAGAACTGAACAAAAACCCACATTCTTTGGCGGTGACATTAACATCGCTCACACCGAAAAGGACATTTTTTATGCCAAAGCCAACGAGCAAACGTCGGGATTTCTGCCTCACGAAAGAGAATGGTTCGGAAAGTTATTAAATTCTGGCTGGCATGATCTCATTCGAGAACATCATGGAGATGTTCAGGGGCCTTATTCGTGGTGGTCAAACCGAGGAAAAGCGCGTGAACTGGATCGCGGCTGGCGAATCGACTATCTGTTGTGCAACAAAGCCGCCCGCCCTCTGTTCGAGTCTGCAACCATTCATCGTGAAGCAGGGCTTGAGGTCAGTGACCACGCACCGGTGTCGATCGACATTCGGACTCCGTAGAAAACTCAATTCTTATTCCCCATAGCGGAACGCGCAGTAGTTAGCGATACTCGACCGAACACCGCTGGATGTCGAATGACGGCTCCGGAAAATGCAAAATCTTACGTGCACTTGCAAACGGTGACGACCTGAATTTGCCTGTCGCAGGATCGTACGAAAGCCACGAATCTCCTAACATTCGGTCCAAGGCGATGGACCAGAAGGCCCGTCCGTCAATTCCTTTTTGATTCCCAGAAGCCACGTTTCGACTTATGTTTCAACCCGTTTCCGACAGCAATTTTGTTACCGGCGAACACTCCGTTTTGAAGTTCTGGGAGATCCGGCAGATCTTCCGTCAACTTCGCCAAAAGAACGCTGGCCGTAAGCGATGGAGCTTTCTTGACGGGCCGATCACCGCAAATAACCCGATGGGGGTTCATCACGCCTGGGGACGCACGTACAAAGACACCTATCAACGCTTCTTTGCAATGACAGGCCATGATCAGCGTTACCAAAACGGCTTTGACTGTCAGGGACTTTGGGTCGAAGTTGAAGTCGAGAAGCAGCTGGGGCTCGGCACCAAGACGGCCGTCCATGAATTCGGCATCGACAACTTCGTCAACGAATGCAAACGGCGAGTTCTCCGGTTCGCGGCTCGCCAAACGGAACAGTCGCAGCGACTTGGGTACTGGATGGACTGGGATAATCCAGACCAGCTTCGGCAGTTGGCCGAACATCTGGGTACCGATGACGAAGTGACGATCACAACTCCAAACGGTAAGCAGGAAACCGCAAAAGCTCATCAGCTTGTTGAGCGACTCGGAAACCCGGAATGGGGTGGCAGCTATTTCACGTTCAGCACTGAGAATAACGAAACGATCTGGACGTTCCTGAAGAAGTGTTTCGAACGTGGCAAGATTTACCAGGGACACGACGTCATGCCGTGGTCCGGTCGAGGTGGTAGTGCGTATTCACAGATGGAGATCGCGGAAGGTCGTAAGCTGACGACGCACAAGAGTGTGTTTGTGCGGTTTCCTTTGCGAGATCGAGAGAACGAATTTCTCCTGGTGTGGACCACAACCCCGTGGACGCTCACCAGCAACGTAGCGTGTGCCGTTAACCCGGATCTGGATTACATCAAGATTCAAGCCAAACGCGACAACGCAATCTATTACTTTGCGAAGGACAACCTGAACTTCCAGCGACTGTCGACCGAATTCAAAGACGGCTTTGGACGCCCGGAATGGAAATGGCCAGAAGGCGTACCCAAGCTAAAGACGCTGGGCCAGATTTTCAAGGAACAAGGCGGCTTTGAGGAACTCGGGACTCTCAAAGGTGCCGAGATGGTCGGCTGGCGGTATGAAGGGCCATTTGATGAATTGCGGGCACAACAAATGGATGGAGGCTGCCCTGTCGATGACAAAAACCTGGGCAAATGTGGAAAGTCATGGCACAAAGTTATCGATGGCGGCCGAGACTCACGCGGCAATGCGAACGTCGTTGCTGGCGAGGGAACCGGTATTGTTCATATGGCTCCTGGCTGTGGAGACATCGACCACAAGATTGGTCTGTCTGTCGGTATGCCCGTTATTGCACCGCTGAAGGATGATGGGACCTACTCCGATGAGTTCGGTGAATTTGCCGGGCTCGAAGCGATCTCGCCAAAGACTGCCGAGCTGGTCTTCGAAAAACTCAAAGCCAGGGGCGTGCTGGTCGCCATTGAAACGTACCCGCACATCTATCCTCATTGCTGGCGAACGGGCGATGAATTGGTCTTCCGACTGGTCGACGAATGGTTCATCAACATGGACTGGCGTGACGAGATTAAGGATGTGACTCGCCAGATCAATTGGCTGCCGGACAGCATCGACGGGCAAGAACGTGAGATCGACTGGCTGTCCAACATGGGCGACTGGATGATTTCCAAGAAGCGATTCTGGGGACTCGCTCTGCCGATTTGGGTGAACGAAAACGATCCATCGGACTTCGAAGTGATTGGTTCGCTGGCGGAGTTGAAGGAACGCTGCGTCGAAGGCTGGGGCGATTTCGAAGGCAACACGCCGCATCGTCCCTGGATCGACGGAGTCATCATCGAAAGCCAGACGCCCGGCAAAGAAGGCCAGCGAATGCGCCGCATTCCGGATGTCGGCAACCCGTGGCTCGATGCGGGCATCGTTCCGTTCAGCACGATGGGCTACAACACGAACCGCGAAGAATGGCAGAAGTGGTATCCGGCGGATCTCGTAACCGAATGCTTCCCCGGCCAGTTCCGTAACTGGTTTTATTCGATGCTTTCGCTGTCGACGATGATGCTTTACGACGAAGCCGACAACGCAGAAGACAAGAAGCCGTTCCGCACGTTGCTGGGACATCGACTTGTTCAAAACGAACAAGGCAAGCCAATGCACAAATCCGACGGCACGGCCATCTGGTTCGAAGAAGCCGCTGAACAGCTCGGCGTGGACACCATGCGCTGGATGTATCTGGCTCAGAACCCAGCTCAGGACCTGCGGTTCGGAACTCGTCATCCAGACAAGCCCGTGACTTTGCAGACTCCGGAAGGTCCGATCAGCAAAACCAAAGAAGGTGTGCCGACTTCAACGGTGACCAGTGGCCCGGCTGATGAGACTCGTCGACAGATCCTGATTCCGCTGTGGAACTGTTACAAGTTTTTTGTCGACTACGCGATCGCGGATGGCTTCGTGCCGAGCGATGACCTGCGCCGGCGAGCCGCAGGGCGTCAGCCCTCGGTGTCAACCACCGCGACAGCAACAGACAGCGCAGACACGGAGGGCTCACGCCCTGCCGCTCGCCGGGAGAATCGTCCCGAAATCGACCGTTGGATTCTTTCCAACCTGCAGTCGCTGATCGAGGTCGCGCATCGGGAAATGGCAAACTACAACGCTCCGGCCTTCTGCTCAGCCGCAGCGGGCTTTATTGACGATCTCAGCAACTGGTACATCCGTCGCAACCGCCGTCGCTTCTGGCGATCCAAAGATGCGAGCGATACGGACAAGAACGCCGCCTACGAAACACTCTACGAAGTACTCGTGACCCTTTGTCGGTTACTGGCACCCTGTATCCCGTTTCTGACAGAAGCGGATGTATCAGAACCTGGCCTTGGGCCAAGGGTTTTCGGATGACGGTTTTCCGTTTTCGGACAATTGCAGTAACACAGAAAGTAGCGACTCTATCCATTCCGAAAACCGAAAACCGAAAACCGAGAACGCCCTGCCCGCTTCCGTTCATCTCTGTGATTACCCAACCCCCGACGCATCGCTGCTCGACGCTGACCTCAACCTGCGCATGGCGTCAGCTCAGAAGGTCGTGCGACTGGGACATAAGTTGCGTGAAGAATCAAATCTGCGAGTCCGTCAGCCTTTGGCGGAATTGCGATTTGCTTCGTCCAATGCAGACACTGCCGCAGCAATTCAAAAGCTGGGCGACGTCATTGGAGAAGAGCTGAACATTCAGAAGGTGATTCGTCAGGACAATCTGGATTCGCTCGTCAAGTACGCGTACAAGCCGAACCTGAAAACGCTCGGACCCAAGTATGGCAAGTTGCTCAACGCACTGCGAACTAAACTGCCGGAACTTGGCGACGCGGTGCTGGCTCCGCTCCGTCGCGGCCAGAAACTGACGGTGGAACTGGAAGGTCAATCGGTCGATCTGACTCCGGACGATGTTCTGGTCAGCACAGAGCAGGCCGCGGAATGGGTCTGTTCCGATGACTCAGGCATCCAGGTCGCCATCAGTACAATTCTGACACCAGAACTCATCCGCGAAGGCATGTCGCGTGATTTCGTGCGTCAAGTTCAGCAACTTCGGAAAGACGCCAACCTGAACATTCAGGATCGGATCAAGGTTGAATACCATTCTCAGGATAAAACTGTCCAGGCGATGGTCGCGGAATGGGGCGATTACATCCGCGGCGAGACTCTGGCAGATGCCATCGACTTCTCCATGTCTCCGGGTGTGGAAACGAAATCTGTGAATGTTGGGGAATCCGTTGTCAACATCTGGATTGTGATGTCTTCCTGATGGAGCCTCAGCATGGATCTTATCGATGAACTGCCTGGTCTGATCAAAGCACTGAATGCCCCGTCGTTTCCAAAGAAGGGTTGATCCGCATGAGGACAATCGCTGGTCGGCTTCGGGACCTGGCAGACATTGAGAGCCTCAAAGGAGCTGGTGATGAGTCCTGAAGAAGGCAGGCCACAGGAAGCTGCACAAGCCGACATGTCTCCCGCTGCCATCATTCAGCGACTGCAGTTGGTGGGTCAGCTCAATGATCTCTGTCGGTTTCTTCAATCCGGCCAGCGGCCAGTGCGTCAAGTTGATCCTTCGACACAACAAAAGCTCGAAGTGGTTGCTGAGCCATCGCCGTGACATCCATGAAGCGAGGGTTCTCGGCGTTCGAAGCCATCATCAATGGGATGTTTGGCATTTTGTTGTGTGTGATGATTGGCCTGCTGCCATTACTCTCTCTGGAGCGGCAGCTTCCGTGGATGCCAGCGGGTAACGAAAGCGTCATCATTCTACTTTTGGCGTGCCTCGCGCTTGAAGGTGTGAACATCTGGCGAATTCTCACGGCATACCTTGATCCAGAATCACCGCCCGGTCCCTCGGCTGCATTACGATACAAGCCGTCTTCAAACCTCGTTCTGCGACTTCTGTTATTTCTGTGGTACCTGTATCACCTGCTCTGGGCAAGCGGGATGATTGTGATGTGCAAGTACCAGGCGTTGCATGCCGCAACGACGAGGGACAAAGTGATGGGGCTGATCCTGGGGTTCGGGATGCTGGGCGCGTTCAACGTGTTTCTGGCGTTAACAGCTACGGCAATGACAAATCGCCCGTCGTTTGTTGCACGACTTTGGCGATGTCGATTTCTGATTGACATTGCCTTTGAAATCACGGCCTTCGCATTCGCACTCGCGAACTAACGCGATGGGTAATCTTTTTATTCCCAAATCTCATGTTCTGTTTTCAGGACCGGGCCGAGGACTCCAGACTTGGCCGTCTGAAAATCGTTCCCGCGTGAATCAGATCATGCTCGTCCAGCATCCACGGGCTTGGATACTCCGTACAGATCAGCCGCAAGCAACAAATCTGCCCCTTACCTCAATAGTTATAGCTTGGGTTATTCACATCGAAGTCACGATCAGACAGCCGCACTTCCGGCTTGATTGACGTGAATGCATAGTCCTCGAGCATCGGTGGCTTCGCGTCCTTTTTCTTCGGAAAACCAAACTGTTGAACTCGAACTGCAAGCCCCGATTTCTCATCGATCCAAAGACGAGTCATATGAAACTTGAACTGTTTCCGGGGCTGCGGATGGCTGCTTTCGATCACGCGGCACTTATAATCGCCAACCTTCGCGTCCTGAAAATACTTAACTTCCGTTTCGCCATACTTCGTTTCTTCTTCCCATTGCTGGACAATAGTCTCCAGCATCTTTTTGAGCCCTGCTCTGGTAATCGGATAGCGATTCTCAGCCATAACACGAGAATCTTCCGGCGCCAACGATAAGGTTCCAATCAAAGCGGCCAAACCCGTTTCATGAACCTGCAGTTTGTTGTCATTCTTCCCCTCAACGAATATAACCTCACGGCCCTTTGCGGGTTCCATGAAGAACATATAGACACTGAACGGCTCATGCCGGACCTTCATCTTCATCGTCTGCGAAATCAACTCGTTTCCGACAACTTCCTTCTTGGAAAACACACACTCATAGCCATTCATCTCCTGAGATTTTTCCAGACATGTTTTCGCATGCCGCAGGGCAGGCAACAAAGGATGTTCGGCACCTGATTTTCGTTCATCGGCTGGCACAACTTGATTTGCATTGAGGGAAGCACCAGCTAACACGATCGCGGAGAAGCCACGTCGAGACGTCTTCTGACTCGTTTGTTTCTGACTACCTGACATGTCGCGTCTCCAAATCCTGTTGTTGTTCGCAGCACTCTCCACAGATCCATTGAACTCCCTGAGGAACGATCAGCAAATTCTGCTGGCTCCGGAATTATCAATATGATCAATGGCTTCCTGCCTTCTGAGGAATTCTATTCTTCCTTCAATCGCTGATTTAAACCAGATCGCATCAGAAAAAATTCGATGCTCAATCAAGCCCAACACACTTTGCACCGAGGCGACTGCATATCTTCGCGAGACGATTTCAGCACATGACAGAAGCAAATAACGCCACCCCCGCAAAGCGCCCCTACCTGCCGGACTAACATTCAGTTGGCAACAAAAACTGGAATTGTGGTAATCCAGACTGACGGATAGACTCCGGCGGAAATTGCCCGATGGAGCGGCAACCCTACTCAAAAAAGACAGGATGCGGGAATGGAATCCTCTCGCAGCGGACTGCTTTCGACGCTGTTGATGACGTTACCACTGATCGTGGTTCCTGCCATTGCGTTGCTGCGCCCACCGGGGCAGGCGGGCTCAGTCGCGACAACGCCGCTTGCTGCAACAGATCGGCCAGATGATGAACTCCTGGAGGACTTTGACCTCGTTGAGTCTGATTCTGAGCGAACATCGAGTGGTACTGTCCACGAAACGGATATTGCCGGAGATGAATTCGATGGGTTATTTGCGGAATCTCCGTCAGCCAAAAACTCTGGCGTGTCAGAAGGCGGTGATCTTGATAAAAGCGACCCGACGAATGACTTCGACAACGAGCTGTTCAACCCATTCGACCTGGAAGACCCACCTGAAACGGCACGGGAGGAAACACCTGTTTCCGGTACGATCAGGGGTACCGATAAAATCGTCGAAGAATTGAATGTTCATGGAGCCCTGCGAACCATGTGGTTTGACGCTGGGCAGAAAAACCCCGTTGGTTTTGCGGTTTTTTTTCGTGGTCAAACTGAGTTGACACGAATTCGCTTCGAGGCTGTGGGGCAGTCGCGAGAAGAATGTGCAAAAAATGTCCTGAATCAGGTTAGGAAATGGCAGGCTGCTCAAACTGGGGAATAGCTGTTTTGGCAAGAAGCATTCAGAGACACCAGAATTGCCAACGAAACCAGCCTTGAGCAATAAGGCTCCCATTTCTGAGCGGCACTCACCAAATCTCAGTATGACTGGTTGTCAGACTGGCGAACGCCTGTTTCATCCGGGAAACCGTAGGATATGTCATTGAGGAATCCCCAGTCCCTCGGCCGTCAGGATTCAGCGATGGCCCCATGCTCGCGTGGAATACCGACTCAAACGGGTCCTCGCTGGTTAACATTCTCTCTGTTTCAAAATGACCGGGAGAGAGTTTGGTGGCTCAAATCATCCAGATCAGGATCCCAGTACGCGCATGCAGCGTTCCAGATTCTATCCGACGGCGGTCTTGTTCGCTCAACCCGCCTTGCCCGACTGGAGGCCGCGTTATTGATTGCCGACTCAGCGTCTCCTGCCAAAAAACTGGCGCAGATAGCTCGTCTGATCGACGTCCGAGAAGTTCAACAACTGATCCAGGTCCTTAACGATGGCTATGATCGAACTCGGTCTGCGTTCCGAATTGAACAGACTGCGGCTGGTTATATCCTGATGACTCGTGCATCGTTGTCACCGTGGCTGGATCGTCTCCACAACCGACAGGCTGAAATGAAGTTGTCAGCACCTATGATGGAAACGCTCACGATTGTGGCCTACCAACAACCAGTAACTCGAGCCGACGTTGAAGCAATTCGTGGTGTGCAATCGGCCGAAATGATTCGACAGTTGATGGATCGAGGATTAGTGCGAATCGGCGGCGAGGACGACTCCCTCGGTCGCCCCTTTCTTTACGAAACAACGCGTCAGTTTTTATCGATGTTCGGACTCCGCAAGCTGGAAGATCTCCCAAATTACGAGTCTCTTCGCAGACAAAGAACATTACCAGCCATTGCTAACGTCAGCGACGAAGAGGAAGAAGCCGGTAGAGGAACCATATTCGTCGTGACCAATAAAATGAGACGCCTCATTCTACATCATGGCCGCATCAAGATCCTGCCGAAATGCAAGGTTGGTGTATTCTATGGATCGGTTGAACACATAACCTGCTTCCACAAAGACAGAGCGATTCTGCGGCTGCAGATGCTCCAGGCCGAACACAAGGCGCAGATCACTCAACGTGAGTTCATCTAAGACTCCGCCGGTCCGTCGAACAGCCCAGGTATTTCCGCCGAATACTCCGCTGATATACCCCCATGTCTCGTGCTCACAGCCGTCCTTTGCAAGACGATAAGAGATTCTGGGGGAGGGAAACTGAATGTCATACTTCCATCGAGGCGAGGGTGTCCACAACATCCCCATAGCTGGCAAAACGGGATAGTCTTCTCGCCCGGTGTAGACCGCTCCTCCAGAAATCGAAAGCGTGCTCGGGACCCACTGCCACGTCAATAGTCCAAGACCAAACAACCTGAACGCGTTCTCACTTGTCTGAAAATCACTTCTAACTGATGGCGTCACCAGAATCATGGACCCCAGGCGTTCCGAGATCGGACGACGCCAAAGCATCTTTACGCCAGTATCGTAAAGCGAGTCAGGCACATCAAAGATCGCAGCAGCTTCCAACAAATCGGCCCGAAAGTACGGTGTGATAGAGATCACATTCTCCATACTCCCCAACGGTATTGCAAAACTGGCGCTCGTGTCGACCGTGCGTACAACGATCCCTGTAGCCGGGTCATCCCCAATGGAACTGTAATTGACCTGAACACCCTGAACGAATCCATTTCGATGACGAACGAGGGGTGTCTCACAGTTAACACATTGTTCGCAACTCTGCTCTGCGCAGATCTCATTCACTGTGAAGCCGACGGAGTCCACCGTACCATCGACCGTCGCGTTCAGAGCGGGCTCTGTATTCTCGAAGTCGTCTTGCTCCAGAGCCTGCGAGTTGCTCCCCTCAGAACTTTCCCTCATTAAGTGCTTGTTCGTCTGTCTGGACACGTAGACAGGACGAATTGCTACATCACCAGGATCAGCTGTAAGCGTTGTGAGTCGAAATGCATTCACAAACGACTCTTCGCCGTTTGCGCAACGTGAGGTTGTCGCATGAAGCAGAATGATCGGTAGGCAAATCATCAAACAACGAGGCAACATATGCGTTTCCGACCATGCAAAACAGACTCGCACGTGACACGGACACACCATCAACGATGTTCGGCTTGTGCAGTTCAGTTTAGTTGTAGGTGTATTGGTCGGCATTTTTCAAACACAGACCGGGTGTCGTTTCTGTGAATGGAAGACCAGTGGTGTCGTTGAATGGCATTTCGGCCCGCAGTCTTCTCCACTTTTCAGTCGGCTTCGGCAGAATTCTCTGATCAGCAACGACGATAGCGTCCCACATGAATCCCATGCTTCAGCTAAAGTCGCACTGGGTATTGACAGGAATGAGTACAGACAGAGTCGATAACGACCGCAGCACCTGAGTCCGCGAATTCGCGGCAGGAGCGCACAACAATGGCAATAGCGGCACTCTTCTTGAAGACGTCCCAGACTGGTATCCTTTCCGGGAAACAGCTCAACTGGGGTCGCCCAGCGGCAGCCAGCAGTACATGAGATTGCTGGCAATCATCACGGCTAAACATCCTCCTCTCCCCTTATGTTTTTGTTGAGATCATGATGCCGTCCAAATTCATTTACCAGGATTCGCAACTCTGGCTCTCGGCAGCGATTGAAGCTTCACAGGCAGGTGGAAAGATTCTTCAGGACTGGATTGGGAGGTTCTCGGTCCGAGAAAAGAGTCGGTCTAACCTTGTCACTGAAGCCGATGAAGCTTCACAGTCGGCGATCGTAGACAGTCTAAAAAAACATTTCCCATCACATGGATTTCTCGGCGAAGAAAACCTCAACGATCGTATGTCTGGGACGGAATCTTTCTGGATCATCGACCCGCTCGATGGCACGACAAATTATGTTCATGGGTTCCCCTACTATTGCGTCTCCATCGCCCTGTCTGTTCGGGGACGAATTGTCGTTGGTGTCATTTATGACCCAACTCGCAATGAAACCTTTTCAGCAGTTCTCGGTCAGGGGGCATTTCGCAACGGGTTGCCGATAAGGACGAGCGGAGAAACAGAAATGAAATCGGCCATGGGAATCGCAAGTTTGCCGGTGGCGACGGATCCCGAAAACCCAGCCGTACGCCGATTTCTAAGGGCACTCACTCAATTGCAAACAGTTCAGCGAACAGGCTCGGCGGCCTTGAACCTTGCCTACGTTGCCTGTGGGCGAATTGACGCATTCTGGTCCAACAGCTTATTCGCATGGGATACCGCCGCAGGATCCTTACTGGTTCAGGAGGCCGGCGGAACCATCACAACCCTCGCAGGTGATGAATTTGATGTTTTCGTTCCAAGCCTGCTCGCTGCCAGTACTGCGACACTCCGCCAGGAACTCGTAGCCACATTTCGTTGATTTCCTTCAACGCCTTCACCAGCCGCCAAATTCCGCCTAAACTAACAGGAGTGTCATTTTGGGAGTCCGCGTCATCTGATGCAGAAAGGAAGCGGGGGAATGAGACCATTAATCTGCCTGCTCTTACTGCAGTTTTTGATCATTCATTCTGAATCGCGCCTTTTTGGTCAGTCCGACATAGCTCAACCCCCCGCTGGAGCAGCAAATGATGGAGGCGCCCCGAAGCCGGCTGAAACAGAACTGAAAACAGGTTCGATTTTGTTCCGGACACCTCAGGGACAGCTAATTCCGGTCTCTGATTTGTTGGGGAACAGAATTGTTGAAGAGATTCTGCAACGTGTTGAGGACCAACGGGACGAACCCAGCTTCACCGTATCTCAGCTGGAAGTTTCTGGTGAAATTGATCAAGACGAACTTCGACTTCGGATCGAGCTGCAAATTCATGTGAACTCCGTCAAAGAATGGATCACCATGCCCCTCGCACTTGGGGATGTTTATCTCGCGGGTCCACCCAAAGCCGTTACCTCCGCAGTTGATGGGCAATCCCTACTCACTATCGGTGAGCAGAACACTCAGCTGTGGCATTTAAAAGGTAAGGGACTGCACTCCATTTCGATGGACCTTGTTGGAAAAACGAGGGCTGTCTCACCGGGCGTCACACAGGTAAATCTTAATCTCCCGGCGGCCCCGATTTCGCACGCAACATTTCGGTTCAGCAACCCTGTTGAGCTTCTGAAGTTACCAGCATCCACAGTCGACAAGGCCACGCGCGATGAACAAGGAGTGCGTACAGTCGAGTTCTGGGGACCGGGGCCTGGTTTTGGAATGACGTGGTCGCAAGTCGTCTCAAGAGTGACTCAGAAACCAGTCATACAGGTACAGAATCGCATGAAGCTCGATCTGACCACAATTCCTGTCACACTAACAGGAACGCAGGTACTTCAAATCAGTGGCAGTCCGGTCAGCGAGATACAGGTGACCTTTCCCGCCGGGTTTCAATTGGTTGAGGCTGACGCACGGAATGCTGCTGGTGTCTCAGTTCTGAACAATTTTGAAAGCCAACCTACAGATGGCCCTTTATCCGCCTTGTATCGTCTGACATCTGCGCTGGAAGGTACCCTCACACTCTCGTTCGACCTGGAACTCACAGGCCGGCAGTTCCCTCAGGACATCAAAGTCTCGATGCCGTCAGTTCGCGATGCAGGCCAGCAGCCCGGCGACCTGGACATTCTTGCCCCAACAGGTCTGCTGGTTCAGCAAACGGAACTCAAGGGTGTTCAGCGAATCCGTGTTACATCAGAGGCTGATCTGAGTGTGGCCGCAACGGCATTTCGAATGCGATCGCCCGAATCTCTGATTGTCCTGCATGTTGAGGAAACCGAAGCTCAATTTGCCGTGTCTCCGGAACTCAGCCTTAAACCCGACACGCAGAACATCCTAATGGCCGTTCGATATCCAGTGAATGTGCTGAAAGGTTCTCTGCTCGATCTTTCCATTCTTTGGCCAGGTTACTCCGCGAATGAATGGCAAATCGTCCCGGGTACGCTGCGTCTGGAAACGGGAAAAAATAGCTTCCCACTGACGGCGACTACATCAGAGACAGACAAAGACCTGCTTCAATTGACGTTCCCGGAGAGACAATCCGGAGAGTTTACAGTTATCTTCAGTGCATATGCTCCTTTGGCAGAAGTTCGCACCGGAACAATACAGCTTCGCTGCCCGGAGGTTGCCTCTCGACGAGCACAACCATTCGTCATTCGTACAATTGAATCAGATGAGTACTCAATTCGCCCGATCAATATGGGAACCGGGGAATTATTACCATCCGTGCCTGTGTCGACTTCTTTGCCGAATGGTGGAAGCGAAGATGGATTGAAGTCTGAAAGCTGGCTTCACGATGATCCTTCAAATCCAATTCGACTCGAATTACCGGCGCAGGCTCCGTCGGTTAATGCGGAGATCACCGTAGGCCTACAGCCTCGTGAAAATGGAATCGAGGTTCAGGA
Organism: Planctomycetaceae bacterium; assembly: GCA_046349735.1. Lineage (GTDB taxonomy): Bacteria > Planctomycetota > Planctomycetia > Planctomycetales > Planctomycetaceae > SXXK01. The sequence continues at coordinate 83,584 of JAXMBU010000016.1, read as the reverse complement.
GCTGATCCATTTTGAAATCGAACATAGAGATCTGACGAGCCTTCAACTCCAGGTGCCGGATGGAATACGTCGGCCAACAGTAAGAATTTCAGGGACAACAGAAGCACTTCGAGGAACGATTGAATCATCAAACTGGAGTTTCAGACTGCCCGAAAGTCGGCGTGGGAGCCTTGATGTTGAGGTGACTTATTTATGGTCAAGTCCACTCGAGGCAGCGCAGCCATTGAGCCATGTGTATCAACTTCCCGTGATACTTCCGGAGTCTACAACGGTCCTCAGCATTCTTGCCGGCACAAGCTCTTTCAGCGGACTGCGAGTTCCGGATGACTCCGCATGGTCTCCGGTCTATTCAGAGACATTTGAATCGGCAATGCAAACCACACAGTCGGTAACTGTGATACCAATTCAATGGAATGACCGGATGGCCGTGACGGCATCCGTGAGCCCGGATCTGGTTTTCGTCGGAACAACGATTATTGGTGGCCAGGCGATTACTTCAACCCTTGCGGTTTACGATTCGTTCCCGGACTCACTCGTCGTTGAAACGCCTGAAGATCTGAAACTGGAAACTATTCTGTTTGGTGATCGTCCATTGCGGGCCAACGGCCCGGACTCGATCGTCATGCCTCCTCAGAGAATCACGGATCGCCGTGTTATTCGTCGTACAATCGCAGTTGATAAACTGGACAGCATTAGTGATGGCCCGGTAATTTTCGAAATTCGTGTCAGAGAGAAGTTGCCCGAGACGAAAGCACTGTGGTTGTCTTCGTCATTTCGCAGAGCATCGATCGTCGGTGAATCAGGTGCCGCGCCCGTTGTCTGGTGCGTCGGTTCTCGTGATGAGTTTCAGGCAGTCTCGGCTTCCACCACTTTCTTATCACTGACCCAACGAGGCGCGACAATACTCCCGGGAGGCGAGACTGTTCGAAGTCTGGCCGATCGACAATTACTGGCTGTAGTTTCACCTTACTCCGAGAGCCTGCAGAATCTGATTATCGAAAGAGCTGACGAGTGGTTCCGGCAACCGGGGCGCCACGACTTGTTTTTTGGCTCCTCAGAATCCGGCGAACTGAAACTGTATCTGGTTCCACATGTTGCCTTGCTGCTCGTCAGTGCATTGACCTGTGTTGTGTTCTATCTGACATCATGGCTGTTCAGAGGACTCACAATAACGGCCCCAATCCTGCTGCTGATCTGCGGTGGACTGGCCGCCTGGCTCTTCGTTCCCGAACGCACATTGATTGTTGCCCCCTACGCAGTAATGGGTGTATTTTTTGGGTTTGTTTCCGCCACCATCCAGCGGATGACCAGCGAACGAAGAATAAAGTTCTCCGGGTCCTCACAGGTGAACGAGTATCCTACGGTCTTTGGATTCTCTGGTGTTATGACGTCACCACCACTGGATTCTGGCGGTCCGATTTCTGCACAGAATTCGCGAGCTTCCGATGTCACGATGAGTTCTGCCAGTTGACCCTTCATCCAAACTAGTGAGTTCCAACTGAACCTGAAACACGCGGAGAATCTTTTACAGAATGCAGAATTTGGTTTGCTCACCCTACAGGGCTGCATCTCATATTCTGCCGCTGGTCACTCTTCGTTCGAAGGCCGACAGTATTTCCATGAACGTTCTGGCGTTGTTACTCGTCACGATGTTGCAGAATTCGACCGACGGTGCGAATCAGAGTGTTCACGCGCGTAAAGAGACTTCTCCACTTTCGTCTGAAGTTGTGCCCCTTGACGAGATCCGAAAACGAGTCGGCTCGGGGGAGTATTTTCCATGGCCGCGGTCCGGACTTGAAAAGATCCCGACAAAGGCACAGGCCCCCGAACAGCACGACATTGTCAGGAACCGCCCCAGAATCAAGAGCGCATTGTATGAGGCTACACTGGCGGGGTCGCATATTACGTCAGGTCAGGTTGAACTCCGCTTCTATGAGACTGACGACATTGAAGGCTCAGACTCACAGAATGAGGGTTTTCTTTTCGACACCTCAGGGACAAGCCAGGATAGGTCGAACATAGCCGGACCAACAACCGGGGAGCCACTGCTCTTAGGTGCCACAAACCTTCAGCAACTACAAATGACAGACGATCAGGGTCCCGTCACACTGGGATCTGATGCCTCGCGACGACTTTTTGTTCTCCGATCCGGTGTGCCAACATTGTTGTCAGGGAAATGGTCTGCCGACGGACTTGTCGCCGGAAATGTTGTAATGTTTCGATTATCGCTGCCTGCGGCCACCACTGCAAAATTTGTGCTGCATACGCCACCCGGAATTCAGGTCAGCAGCGTTGGCAGTTTGGTCCTCGGGCCAGAGATTTCAGAATCGAAATCCACATGGACTCTGATCCCCGGCGATTCAACTCGTCTTACAATAAACTGTCGACCGCAATCCGACCTGAAGTCCCAGGAGTCACTTACACTCAACGGCTTCACGGCCAGCCATATCGCGTCAGGGGAACTTCTGAGTTCTCGATGGACGATCGGCCTGCCGACTTCGGCTGTGCAACCAATGACAATCACCTCACGTATTCCGGATGGCCTGCGAATCAATGACGTTTCTCTGGAAGACCGGCGGCCCGTCGAGTGGTCAATTGCTTCTGAGAATAATCATTCCCTGCTGAAGATGTCATTGCCAAGAATGACAGCAGGTGCAGTGATTACGATTTCTGCAGAGTCCATACTTCCCCAGTCAGAGACGTGGAACCTCCCCATGCTTTCTCCCTCTCACTGGGTCAGCGAGGATGGTCAGTACAAGGGCCTTATTCTGCTTCCGTTGAGCCAAATCAGCGTTGTACTTCCTTCAACCATCAAGCTGGATGAATGGACCTTGGTTGGAATCCAGGAAAGAGATGTCGTTACTCGCCCCGATCAGTCAAGAGAGTATCAACTGACGCAGTTTCTTCCCGAGGCGTCGGCTGTGGTACGAACATCAACAAACCAGCCTCGCATCAGCGAAGCCCTGATCACGATTGTGGAGCCAGCCGGCCGTCTCGCAACTATTCGATGTCTGGCAAATGTAAGTTGTGAGGCAGCCCCTGTTGTGGAACTGCAGTGGCCTGTCACTCCAGGATGGCAGGTCATCGCAGCCCGCTACGCATCGAACTCTCGCTCACTTTTTTTCGAAACATCAAACGTAACCTCGGTGACAGACCTCCGGTTACTGACCGTTCACCTTCCGGAAGCACTTGAGCCGGGAGCGTCACGCCTGTTTGAGATTCAGCTTCAGCAAACGGACAACACTGATCAGCTTTCACTTGCACTTCCGTTGCAGGCAATTTCTGAAGCGGAGAGAACAGCCTCTGTTGTCATGTTTCCACCTGCGTTCACCCTTAATACTGACCTGCAGCTTCGATGGAGCATGGGGCGTCGCTCAATGACCAGCGGCGACGTTCTGCAACAGTTGCCATGGTTCCCGGCAAATCGATTTCTCTCCGGCATGCAGGCCTTCGAAACCGGGAATTCTGTCACATTGACGCCGCAGATCTATTCGCCAACAAATAATCAAAATGGCACAGAACAGCAGCAACTGGAGCACACGATCAGAGTCACGGATGGTTTGATCGTTGAGAATTCACGTATCCAGATCCCTGCATCTATGCCAACGGCTGAGAATCTGACGATCACTGTCCCATCGAATGCAAGTTCTGACCTGAGATGGACAGTCGATGGAGAATCCGTCGCAGCCCGCCGTGTGGATGATCCTGATCTGACAGCCGAATGGAAGCGTTGGTCGATCCCGTTGAAGAAATCCAGCATTGATTCTTCCGTTGTTATTCGTTGTGAATCACGTCGGGCAGTCAGTCCCGAATTCACAGCAATGATTCCAGTACCTGACTCGACACTGCCGTTCGAAGGTTCACTTCAATTGTTTGCCAGCGATGAGGGTCTGCTGTCCGTTAGTGGCCTTGTCAGAGATAGTCAGGAGACTGAACCACAGTCAACAAAATGGAAGCTGCCTGCTGGTCATGCCAATGTACAGATCAAATTCGACGTGAATCCCGGACTACAATCAGGTCAGGCGATCGACCTCCATGTTTTGCACCTGATCAGTGAGGAAAGTGGGTCTTTGCATCGTGAACTTCTTGCGGTCGCAAATGTCGCCCGCAGTTCGGGACAGATTTCATTGCCACTAGCACTACCAGAGCAACTGCGTCCTCTGGTTCTTGTTGACGGACATCGCGTACAACTGCAGGAAACTCCGACTGGATTCTCAATTCCCCTGCCGCAAACCTCGGCAGACTGCCAGGTAATCGTCCGTTGGACCGAATCGGCCAGCCGCTCGCGTCGCGTTACCGGAGAACGTGAACTTCCCAGACTGTTTCTGAATGAACTGGCCGTTCCACAATGTACTCATCACTTCCTGGTTGACCCGGAGTTGGAACTAAAATCCCCTGCGAATCCGTTTGCTGCAGCAGAGCCAGCCGGGATTTCAGGAATTCTTGACCGCTTATTGATCAGCGCGGCAGATGGAAACCGTCTAATGCAGTCCGAGGATTCTCGGTCAGTCCCTGCTGAAATCCGACAGTTTATTATTCAGTGGCAACTGGCTGCAGTGCAAGGCTGGAAACCGCAGACCCTGATTGATACGGTTGAGTCAAAAACAGCGGTGATCATTCAGGTAACCCAATTGCGCCGTCGGCTTGCTATTGCAATTGGCACGTTTCTGCTACTCGCATCCAGCTGTATTGCTTTCCGCACTTTTACCGGACAATATCGTTTATCAACAGCTTTTCTCGCACTGGGATTCCTCGCTGTCAACGTACTTGTCCAAACGCCTGTGGTCAACGCAATACTTGAAGGAGCGTTCTGGGGCTTAAGCACTGGCTTAACGCTCGTGATGCTGAGTCGCTGGAAATGGATCCGAGCACCCCTACGAGGTCTTTGGATGCAGGCGTGTCTGATGATCGCTCTGTTGCATGCCCAAACAGGGAATGCGTGGCAGAGTTCAGCTCCCGGATTCTCCTTGTCGCCCCCAAATAAAAGCAGTACTGCCGAGGTGAATACACAGAGGCCGAAGCAGAACCCTGACATCCTGATACCGGATGTCGACTTCTCCGGCGCAGAGATAGTTTACGTTCGCAGTGATCTCATCGAGAGATCTCCACGGGACACGGGTGAAGAACAACGTCTCACTCCTGCCGCCGTCATCACAAAGCTTCATGCAAGGATTGTTGCGGAGGCCGCAAATTCCCTGGAAGTACAACTCAAGTTGGGCGTTTCGGCGATCAGCGGCCAACAGGAATCAGCTCTGCGTATCCCGTTGCAGGGCTCTCATCTTGTCGAATGCAGACTCGATGGAAGCCCTGTTTTTCCGGAGCCTTTTGGTACAGACTCGATTTTAGTTCGAATCCCTGCCTCCAGTCTGCTTCCTCCTCGAACTGTGGAAGACTCAAGCTTTCTTGCAACTGGCGATAGCTCTGAAATATCCACGTCTGTGGATGCGGGCTCACTGGATGCATTCACGGTACATACCATCGAATGTCGATTACGGCCGGTGACGTCAAGACAAACATCGGGCGTCCAGTTTCGATTGCCAAGCTTACCCTGCCCAGAGGCAACTGTCGAGGTTGTAAGCCCAGTGGATCTTTACTCCAATGCCAGGGCACAGTCTCCGGAAGGATCTATACAATGGAAACCAGCCTCTGGTATTGCCACATTGAGTAGCCTCGGAATGTCTGATGGTGTCGATGTTCGACTCCTGCAGAATGAGATTGAGCGAGGAAGTCCTCGCTCGGCCACGGTTCAGATCCTGTGCATTTGTGAAACAAATGCTGGCCAACAGATTATCAACGGCATTTGCCGGTTTTCGAAGTGGAGTAAGTTAGAGCCTGAAGTTCGCTATCGTGTCCCTGCGGGATTTCGTCTCAACACCGTTACAGCAACGACTGGTGCCGACGTTATCACAGACCTGTTGTGGTCCGTGACGGACCAGAGTGCGGTAATTCAGCTTCCTCCCGGTACTGGCGATAGTTTTGTTCTGGCTTTTCAGCTTGTTCGTCTTACCGCCGGAGATGTTTTGAAGCAGCCCGTACCAGTTTCCGAGCTTCAACAGTTTTCTGATTGCGTTGTCGCTCCTGATTTTCTGCTTGCAGTAAGAACCAACTCTGTTTTCTCTGTACTTCCTCCTCAGGGAAATCAGGTTTCAACGGCAGCTTTCCCGGACCTGCAGTCAGACTGGGGTCAATGGTTGCGCAGATCGGATGTTGTCTTCAGAGTTCCCTCTGGAAACGAAACGGTAGAGATCAATCTGGTTCCGCGAATAAGCGTCAATGAAGTTCGCATCTCACAAAATGCAGATATTCGTGAGGGAGAGATCGGGTGGAAGTGCCTGATCGACGTCGACACGTCTGTGCTGCCAGTCTTTCGTCATCGCCTCGCCCTGACGTCGGCCGTCGTGGTCAATGATGTTCAGGTCGTTGCAGGAGAAGCTAATCGACTGGATTCATGGCATCGGAGAGGTGATCAACTGGTCATCCAGCTGAAGGAGGGCACAACCGGCGCACACAGCATCACCCTGACTGGGCGGCAAAAGATTCGGCCTGATGATTCGATCATCACACTGCATAGTCCGCATCTCCAGAACGCGCAAATCCTTGAATCATCTATGACGGTGCAGGACAGCGACGGGCTTGGTCTTTCCATACAGAAACTTGGAGGTGCTGTCCCTGACATCCGAGTAGGTCCTGGGGATCCATTGCCGCCCGATACACCTGTGCGTATGCAGGTAGTCAATGAAACGGAGCCAATCGTTCTTGTTCGCGCACGTCCAGTAGAACCAATCGGATCAATGGCGGCGATCAGGTCGGCAGACCAGGTGACATTCGCTTTGCACATTAGTCAATGGTCAGGAAGTCATGGTCCCCTTCAACTTCGATTCAGTGACACGCCGTCCTTTATTCGAGAACCTTTCGTATTGATCGAACAGAAGGCACTGGCCTTATTTCCTGATGAAGACGGCTTTGCCGCAGATCAGAGTGTCGTCCGAGAAATGTTTGATCAGCCGGAATTCACGGTCATCTGGACTTTACCAGCGGGGATAGCCGATGACCGTCAGCGATCCGTAAGTTATTTGTTCCCTGATCTTCTTCATGAGATTCGATGGAACAGTCTGCTTCTTGTTCCGCTTGATGCACCTGTTGGTTCGGTGGAGCATACAGCGGCCTTGAAGAATGCGAACTCGCCAATTCCCCCATGGCTGTCCAACGCGGCTCTCTCGGTAGGGAAGGAGACAGAGCTTAAGAAATCTGGTCTGTTAAATCTGCCACACGGACCTGACGCACAAGATTCCAGAATTCTGATACCCGCCCCGGTTATTCCCGATACGGGCACCACTGAAACAATTCGTGAAATCGTCTCCAACACAGACACAGTCGTTTGGTCATGCTCAGGCCAGTCTGCCGTGGGAGAAACTCTCGTACTGCTGTACGCCGCGGAACTACCTTCAAAGTGTCTTGTGAAAATCCCTGATGAGACGGTTGTTACAGAAGTCGAAGCTGACGAATCAACACGTTGGGATGACGGAGCACATAAGTCCCTTGCCGTGGATTTATTGAAACCCGTGACAAAGCTGAAATTGCGTTGGTTGGGGCGCAGAACGGAGACCGATGGCAGCTCGCTCACACTCTCCCCTCCCTTCCCTGTCAAGTGTGTTACACGAGGATTCCTGACCGTCTTTTCGGAAAATGGAACGCCCCGATTCATTCGTCCCGGAGTTACAACCATCTCCCTGACAACACTGCCGTCAGCGCAGCAGGCAGCGATGGATGTCAGTCTCCTGCATGCTGAATCAGCAATCTCTGAATCCGGCCGAACTGACGAGATGCTCCCTTCAAAAGACTCGCTAGTCCGGACTCAGATTTCGTTTCGCAGGAACTTTCTACAACGATTCGAAAAAACGGGACGCAGGATCCATGCGTCAGCAACCTGCAAGCTGACCAACGAACATCGCGAGTTTTCCTTATCCATCAGTCAACGAAGTGAAATTCCCGCCGTCTTCTCTCTGGTGGTCGGGCTCTTTGTGCTTTCCGTAGCAGCCTTCGCTCGCAACCGCGAAGTTAGCTCTGAAACCGACCTTAACCCCATTGCAACTCCCGTCACTCAAGTCTCCATCCCCGACGATGAGTCAGCAAACAAAGTATCGCATACGTCTCCCGGGGCGACAGAAACCAACTCTGCGGCGAAATCGCCATCAGGCGTCCGGCCACCGGAAAATCCCGCCGCTCCCACGGGCTGAGCATTCAAACACCGAAACAAATCATCGCAACTTTGTCGCTTATTCTGCGGCGGAGTTGCCTTTGACGCTCGCAACAAGTTCAGGAAGGTACTCCATCCGGACTCTCGGCCATGTACACCAGAAGTCATGCTGAACTCCTGCCGGATGCCGATCGACTTCAGTCTGGAATGGAACTCGTCGTTCCTTCCCGGCAGAAAGCTTTTTTCAACGATTGGTATCCATGATTCCTTCTGTCGATTCGCCGTTGGTTCTCATCCTGATCACTCGGCATGTCTTGTCAAAAGAGCTTGCTCGTACCACTCCAGTACCGCAGCGATGCAGGCACCAATCAAGGAGTATTCATCAACGTTCCGACGCCCAATATCCACCACCTGCCAGCATGCTCTCCAGGATTCACCTGACACGGCTGGACTTCCAGACCGGCTGGACTCTATGGAGACACTGGTACCAACATAAGACACTGCAGAGCTGCGACTTCCTGCCTCGCGGCGATTATCGCTACTTCAGACACAGTAATCATTTGAGCTTCCTGGGACTGATCTGGTTAACGCCAATTACGACGCTGGATCATGCCGTTTTGACCGGTTTTTGGACTGCCTGCACCGGCGTCGAAAGCGTCTTCAGGATCGCCGCATTACGTTCTGTCTCAGTAAGCCGTACCTGAATTACATACCTAATGATTTCTGGCTTCTATTCAGACCTCTGGCGAAACGTCGTTCCTCCATTATGAATTAGGCTCCACAGGCACAAACGTCGTACGATTTCTCTCAAACGCATTCTCAGCAGCTTCGCGAGATCTCCGCTGAAACTCCAGCTGACTGCGATAAGGTTTCACTGGAGAACCTGTAGGCTGCACAAAAAAGCCATCGGGTGTCAGCGTGCGAGCCTTCATATTGTCACGCAGGCAGGTCTTCAGAATATTGATGGCCTTCCGTTTGCAGTTGTCATCAAGGACAGGAACCAGCAACTCGACTCGCCGATCGAGGTTACGAGGCATCCAGTCGGCACTTGAGATGAAGACCCGCTCGTCACCACCGTGATGAAAGTACAGAACTCGCGCGTGTTCCAGAAAGCGATCGATGATACTCGTTACGCGGATGTTCTCACTCAGCCCGGGAACTCCAGGTTTCAGACAACAGACACCGCGAATGCTCAATTCGATTTCCACGCCAGCCTGCGAAGCTTCATAGAGCGCGGTAATCATGATGGGGTCAGCGAGTGAGTTCAGTTTCAGAATGATATGGCCCTTATCTCCATTCCGGGCTCGTTCTTTCTCGACGTTAATCATTTCCAGCAGCTTTTCACGCAGACCGATTGGTGCCGATTCGATCTGTGAAAACTGCTGAATCTGTGATGAACCCGTCACGGCATTGAACCAGGAAATCGCATCGTTCCCCAGATCCCGATTACAGGTCAGCAGGCTCAAGTCTGTATAAAAGCGTGACGTGATTTCGTTGTAGTTACCGGTGCCGAAGTGACAATATCGCTGAAACCCCTGCGGCTCTCGGCGAACAACGATACAGGCTTTGGCATGAGTCTTCAGTCCACGTACACCGTAGATGACCTGGACCCCACTGTATTCCAGCTGTCGGGCCCACTCGATATTTCGAGCTTCATCGAAGCGAGCTTTCAACTCCACAATGACGGTAACATTCTTTCCGTTCTCGGCTGCTCGCATCAGCGATTTGACGATCGGGCTGTTTCTGCTCGTCCGGTAAAGAGTTTGCTTAATCGCAACGACGTCACGGTCTTCAGAGGCTTCGGCCAGAAGTCGCAAGACCGGTTCAAAAGACTCGTAGGGATGAAACAACATCACATCCTGTGATTTCATCGTGTCGAAGATCGATTCCGACGGATCAATCTTTGGCGACACACACGGTGTCCATGCAGGATACAGATGCTGGTCAAATCCGCTGACATTCGAAAGCTGCATCAGGTCGCTCAATCCAACCGGACCCGGAACGAGATAGATATCACGCTCACCAACACGTAACAGGGCTTTCAGGAACTCAAGAGTTGGACGAGTCACATGGTCCGAGATCTCCACACGCGTACAAAAACTGTCTTTGCGGTAGTCCAGCACATCTTCCATCTCGGCCAGCAAATCAGCACCGTCTTCGTCGCTGACGGTCAGATCTGCGTTACGAGTGACTCGAAAAGGCACGGTCGCAACCACTTCTTCACCAGGGAAGAATCGGCCAGCCAATAGCGCGATGGCATCCTCGGTCAATATGAATTCATAACCACCCGCACTCGGCAAAGTGATGTAGCGAAGATCAAATCGTCCGAAGGGACTCACAGCAAAGCGAAATGGTTCTGTTTCCGACTTGCCCTTCAGTTGCACAGCGACATTAACCGTTCGTCCGAACAACAACGGAAACCTGGCTGGATCGTGCACTGCAATCGGCGTGAGTACGGCCTGAATCTGTTCCTGAAAAACCGTATCCACAAAGTCGACCTGACGATCGTTCAATTCGCTGGGACGACGACGGCGAATTCCTGCTTCCGCCAGATGCGGCTCCATTTCTCGCAGATAAACCTGATGCTGATCGGCCACCATTCTCTGAGTTCGAATGCTGATGGCATTGATCTGCTCAAGCGGTGACATACCAGACGGATCCGGCGAGGTTTCACCTGCTCTGATCGAAGTCAACAGGCTGCCAACACGGACCATAAAGAACTCGTCAAGGTTTGATGCGGTAATCGCGAGAAACCTCAATTGCTCCAATAGCGGGACTGATGGATCACAGGCTTCATCGAGGACTCGCTGATTAAATTCCAGCCAACTTAGTTCACGATTGGTAAATTCAGGAGTTATGTCTGACATCGTCTATTCTGACAGGCAGAGAAACCTGCATTGCTCTGTGAGTAAAAGGAGTCCAGCACTTGGAATGATGGACGCCATCGTTGGATTCGTTGATGCGGATTACACGAAAACCAAGCTTCCGCGAACGACAAGTCTAAATCGCAACGCTCGATGAAGCAATTATTGGCGAATTCCCGTGATATTGACGCCACTGCCGATCAGCAGATTATTCTCATACGCCCAGCGATAAAACCGGCCGCACTTTTCGGGGGGCAATTCTTTCAACTGCGAAAACCCTGCTTCATTGAACCATCTTGTCAGCTCTTCAACCGTATGGTGGTACTGGAACCTTGGAGCCCACCAATCGAAAGTGTCGCACACTCGGTTTTCATAGCTCGGGTGAGCACTGAAATTGACGACCTTATTGAGTGTCCGATTAATCAGGGGAATGCTTCCGAGGACAGCACCAAGATGGCAAAACGGCATCAACAAGGCCGCTGGCAAACGTGATGTCAAAGCACGCAGGCTGGTATTGATCAGTTCCTGCCACCATTGATTTCGGCGGTAGAGCCAGACTGAGTATCTCCCTCCGGGCTTTACCATCTTCGCGACCGCATCAAACACGGCCCGTGTGTTGGCGTCGTGATGCATTACGCCGATCGAGAACACAAAATCGAATGACGCCCTTTCCAGCGGAAGCTGTTTCAGATCTGCCTGAACAAAACGCACGTCCGGCAGGTGTGCACAAAGCTGTCGAGCTTTATCGACGGCTCGAGTATGATCCGCTCCGACAACAACGGCACCGTTCTCACCACAGATCTTCGAGTAACGACCACCACCGCATCCGGCATCAAGCACTCGTAGTCCGCGCAGTTGATTCAGAGCGATACCAGTCTTCGCCTCAAACGTAGCGCGATCTTCATCATCATGCGCTACTTCGAAAGTTGTCCACTGGTGCCCAAAACTCTCCAGATGCTGATCACTGACGAATCTCGGAATCCCATCAATAACTCGCCAGTGGTACTTCGATTCCCGCGATCTGATCCCCACGCCGTCCGCATCCAGACTGAGCGCAGAGCCATCCGCCGGGTTTCGCAGCAACGAGAGGAACTCTGGCGCTATCGAGGAATCTGAGTCAGTCATGGCCCATCGCAGGAATCAGAAGAGAACTAAAGCAACGACACACGGATGAGAACATTTCGGCAGATTTCTGAGGCGGAAACCTCAGCTGTTGCCACCGCTTCGGATGACTCCACGATCCATATGAATCTTGTATTCGACCGCGTCCACCAGAGCGATCCAGCTGGCTTCGATAATGTTCTCACTGACCCCAACTGTGCTCCAAACACTGTTGCGATCGCGACTTTCAATCACGACGCGAACCTTGGCCGCAGTCCCTTCAGAGCTGTTGATCACACGAACCTTGTAATCGACGAGAACCATATCTGCGAGTCCCGGATATGCTGGAGTCAGTGCCTTTCGCAACGCACTGTCCAACGCATTCACAGGGCCATCTCCTTCGCCGACTACGTGCTGCGTGGCTGAGCCGATGGCAAGCTTGATCACTGCTTCTGTCATGGGGTCACGAGCCTGATTTTCAACATGCACTCGATAGTGTTCGAGCTGAAAAGCCGGCTGATAGCTGCCGGCCTGTTTCATAACCAGCAAATCAAACGACGCTTCTGCCGCCTCAAACTGATATCCCTCGTTCTCCAGATCTTGAACGGCATTCAGAATCCGCGACATCAGTTCGTTATCCTGGCTGATGTTGAATTTTGTTGTCTTGGCCACAATGTTCGATCGACCGGACAACTCACTGACCAAAATCCGACGCTCGTTGCCAACAGCCTCGGGAGTAATGTGTTCGTAGCTTCTGGCCAGCCGATTGACAGCATGAACATGCATGCCCCCCTTGTGAGCAAAAGCACTTGTGCCGACAAAAGGTTGCCCAGAACGAAAATTCATATTCGCCAGTTCGTAAACATAGCGAGACAACTCCGTCAGCCTCTGAATTCCCCCAGGAACCAGAACGTCGTACCCCAGCTTGATACTCAAGTTCGCGGCGACTGAAACCAGATCCACATTCCCGCAACGTTCACCAATCCCGTTGATCGTTCCCTGCACCTGCATCGCGCCAGCCTTCACCGCCGCCAACGAATTTGCAACCGCCAGTTCACAATCATTGTGGCAATGAATTCCGATTGGCACTTTCACTGCAGCCTTCAGAGCCGAAACAAACTCTGCAATTTGTTCTGGCAGTGTTCCTCCGTTAGTGTCACACATCACGATCATGCTGGCTCCGGCTTCTGCTGCAGCCTGCAATGTCTGCAGCGCGTAGTCTGGATTCGCCTTCCAGCCGTCGAAGCAGTGCTCCGCGTCGTAGATCGCTTCGCGTCCTTCTGACGCGACATACCCAATGGAGTCGCGGATCATTGCGATGTTTTCTTCCAGCGAGACTCGCAGGACTTCAGTGACATGCAAATCCCAGGTCTTTCCAACAATTGTGACCGCCGGAGCCTTTGAACGTATCAACGCCTGCATCCCAATGTCATCTTCAGCCGCCACGCCTTTTCGGCGAGTCATCCCAAAGGCAGAAACACGGGCGTGTTTCAGGTCCATGTCAGCAATTCGCTGAAAGAATTCTTCATCTTTGGGATTGGAGAGTGGGTAACCGCCTTCGATGTAGTCAAACCCCAGTGAATCCAGTCGCTGAGCAATCATCAGCTTGTCCTGCAGCGAAAAATTAACGCCTTCTCCCTGAGAACCATCACGCAGGGTTGTGTCATAAAGCTGGATGCGGGACATGTCGAAAACTTTCGATACCAATAAAAAAACCCTCAGGGTGTCCTGAGGGCTGCGAAATTCAGTTTCTGCGATCCTCAGGCATAAAGCGGCGGTCGAGCGGGAATAATGCCGCCGAGACCGATAATCTGAATGCTGATGATGCTGAAGCTCATAAACCGAACTGTAAAAGATGAGCAGCCCAACCGTCAACGAGAAAGTGCCTGAGTTTACACAGCTTCGCATCGTTAGCGGGAATCTGGCTGTCCAGACTGCCCATATTGGGCTGACTTCGACGGTCCCGGGTCTAAGATTGCGAAGTATCGTTAACCCGCTAATTCGCCGAGATATATTCAATGTCAAATCCAGAAGTGCCCGCCAGCCGCCCCTTTCTGACCGGACGCAAGGTCGTGGCCTCCATGTTCTTGATGGGGATTTGTGCCACCGCATTTCTCTACGGCTACTGGACGCTGCATCTGATGCCGTTCATGCCGTTACAGGAGGCAATCGTTGCCGAATTTCCTGGTTCAGCTCCCCGGGTCAACGGTGGCAAACGGAAGCTGCACAAAGACACTCCGGGAATGTTGCAGATCGGCATGAAACTAAAGTTTGACCCTACGTCCAGCGATCCCAAGTCCGTGCAGGATCTGCAGCATCTTCAGACTCGCATCTATGACCTTGTCATGGAGAAAGTTGACCTCCAGAAGTTGCAGTGGGAATTGGATGTGATCGAGCTTTATGTTTACCAGTTGATTCAGGAGCAGGAGATTCGTGAACGCTCTTTCCGGCTGGATTTCAGGACTTCAACCACCTGGACCGAAGTCGATCTGACCGGCAACCCGATCATCGCTAATCGCCCGGCCCCCGAGGGTGGGCCGCCGACAACCGTTCCTCCGGAACATTCCTCGCCAGAGAAGCCTGTACCATGATTCTTCTGATCGAAGTCGCTGCTGTCATCAGCGGCGCCGTATTCGGAGTTCTGCTCGCCAGACGCAAGGGCATGGATTTTGTCGGGGTTTTCTCCGTTGCGTTTATGACTGCGTTCGGCGGGGGGACTCTGCGCGATGTGCTGCTGGATCGTCACCCACTGTTCTGGATTCAGTACTCGTGGTATCCGGTGATCGTGTTTTTCGTCGCTGCAATTGTGTCGATGGTTCCGCGTGTCCCTGACTGGGTCGAGAAGTTTCTGTATTTCCCGGACGCACTCGGTCTGGGTCTCTTCAGCATCCTCGGCACCGAGATCGCTCTTGAGCAACAAGTCGATCCCTTTGTGGCAGTTCTCTTCGGAGTCATGACCGGAACATTCGGCGGAGTGATCGGCGACATCGCATGCAACGAAGTCCCCAATCTCTTCCGCCCCATGACACCCCTCTGTGCAACGTGCGCTTTTCTGGGAGGCTGGGTCCTGATTGGCTGTAAACTTCTACCTCTGCCGGCGTCGGCCGACTTTGCCATCAGCGTGACGCTTGTTGTCTTGCTGCGACTGTTAGCCCTGAAATTCAATATCGGCCTGCGGGCGATTGAGTAACGAGGCCAAAGCAGCCGCAACCTTGCCATGCAACGCAAATCAGCTCAATCCCTTCGGACTGTGACAGCTACCGCAAGCGCTTTCAGCCAACGGTCATATTTCGCTGGTATCAATCCACCAGTCCAGACCTTCAGGCACTGCATAGCCATAAACCATCGCCGAAGTCAACTGATACTTCAGGCCATCCAATGTTGGCTCCAATTGTTTCCAAACGTTCCACGGAACAGCACAAAACATCGCTGGAAACCCCAAGGCCAAACTTCGCTGGAAAGCATACCGAATCACATCACTAGCTGCTTGCGGTATCGACCAGCGCAGGCCCGACAGGTGCGACGAAAGCAGTTCGCCACCCCCATTTTGAGTCAATCGCTTGCCCTTCCGAGTATCTTCAAGAATCGCAACCGCTGTTCCGTCTTTGTGACCGAACCGTTGAATCGAAATGATCGAACGCAAAGTCGGATCTTTGGAAACAGCCTGAATCCCCTCGAGCGGTAGTCTTTCAGAAATCGACTTGTGCTGATCTGGAGCCGCATCCATCACACGGCTGGCATCATCACTTGCTGCAGAAACGAATCTTACGATGGCAATTTCATCCACAGCTTCGAACCTGGGGATTCCCAACCGTCCCGTGTATAAGTCCGGCAGAGAACTTGTCCCCGCCATAACGACGCTATAGCACGCGTGAGATTCAAACGGGCGAACGATGTCGGCCGCTGCTTTCATCAGATGTGCAAAAGCCGAAGTCGATCTTGCAGCAGGGCTGATTTTGAGATCACAAATGTAGTGAGCTTCACATGTTCTTGTTTCTGATCGTTCATCTGTCGTACCGGACACACCAATCTCAAGTTGTCGTCGAATAAGAACCATGGTGCCAACAACGTGCCCCTGATGTTCAGCAAACAGAAGTGTTGCAGCTCCCATCGCCATGAAGAACGGCAGATACTCAGGACCGTGTGAAATTGAAAACGTATCGTTTGGCCCCAAAGGGTACTCAAACTGTCGTTCAAATTCCGTGAGCGCCTCTGCAACGGCCTTTTCAGGAGGATGTATCAACGCACGAACATTCATTCGCGGAGTCCCACATGAATTTCCGGATAGAAAAAACTGCGGTCTTCATGAACCATCCGTGCTCCCAAAGTCTGATTCCAAAGTATGCGCGAATCCAGATCCGGAATATTGAGTGTCGAATTCAACTGCCGCAGAATTACATGCCCTCCTCGCTTGAGAACGCGATATGCACATACGAGCGTTTCTGTGGCGTCTTCCGGACTCAACCAGTCTAGAATATTTGACAGATGGACAAGATCTGCGCAACCGACCGGAAGGGTTCTGAGGATCTCTACCATTCGACCACAATGCTGTATCAGCTCCGCCGCGGGTGGCGATGTTTCCGCAGTTGCCGGGAGCAACCAGTCATACGCTGAATGCGCGGGAAACTGACCAAGCAACAACTGCCAAAGGAATGGATTTTTGTTTCGGTCGGGCCGGGACATGCTCAAACGTGTTCGCCAGGCAAAATGTTCCGCGAAAGCTCGACGCGGATTCTGTGTGGCGTCTTTTCCAAAAAGACAAACAAGATTCTCCAGCGACATGACTTTTCTGAACGCGATGTCAAACATCTGACCGGATTCCGTCTCCGGATCCAGAAGCCCACCAGAAGCTACGGACTTAGCAGTGTTATTCAGGATCGCAAGTATCTCCGGACGAACGGGGCTCAGTTCTCGTTGCAGCTCTGCGAAGGTCCGTTCATATCGCCCGCTAAAATCCGGCCCCAATTCGGCAATCAGCTCGATCGCACCAAAGACATTCGTCTCAAGCCCCAGCTCGTCAAGCCGTCGCTCAAGTTCGGACTGGCGAACCAACGGTTCCATGAAGTCATGCCCCAGTAAGGCGCGTGACTCTGAAACCGAACACTTAGACGCAAGACTGAGCTTTAACTGAGTGATCGCCAGTTGTGCCGGGTTCATATCAACAAGGTGAAGTCTTGCCGGTCGGCATCGGGCCACCTGAACGACAGTCTCTCCGCCAGAAGCAACCATGACGATGACTGGATTTGTTGGCAGTTTTGCAACGAGTTCGACATCCAGTCGAGGATCCTCACGCACCTGAGCGAAAGCCAAAGGCAATCGGCTGGCGTTTAGTGCCCAATCACCGGGTCCAGAACTCGCCTCCATAACATTTAATTCCTGCGGACAAAGTGCCAGACGAAAGGAACCAGCATGATGAAGCTTACGATGGTATCCACCGTAAAGTGCATGCGAAGCAGAATGGTTGAAAAGACCATAAGGATCGACGGAACAAGCATGGACCAAAAACGAACCCGGAAGTTCACGAAATCGACGCAAAGCATGACACCGGTCACGAAGACGTGCATGCTCGGGAAAGAATCATATTTCGCCGCCATCGTAGCCACCAGACTCTGAGTCAATGCCGTGATCCGGAATCCTTCAACAGGTCGATGAAACAGATCCGGAAAGGAATCTGCAATTCCAGCCGCTGGCATCAGGAAGTAAATGGTGAACCCCAATGAAAATGCGGTGAAAAGCGGCCGAGCAAAAGTGATTCTTGAGCTGACT
The DNA here is from genome assembly GCA_046349735.1 of Planctomycetaceae bacterium. Lineage (GTDB taxonomy): Bacteria > Planctomycetota > Planctomycetia > Planctomycetales > Planctomycetaceae > SXXK01. The sequence goes on along the minus strand of JAXMBU010000016.1, from coordinate 65,656 downwards.
GGTAGTCTCAGCAAATGAATCAGGAACCAAATCAGATACACATGATACGACAGGTAGCCCGCGCTCAGAATCTCGTTCATAAGCGGCGATGCGGATGCCTGCAGAGAAACAGCGGGGCTCTCTCCGAACAACCTACGGTCCCAGGCAAGCAAGGCCGGGGCAAAGTCGGGACGATTAATAAGGCTGATGATCCGTCCTGAATAGCCATAAAAAAGACAAACGGTCAACGAATTCGTGATGATCCGAACGACACTTTCAGGCTCGAAGATCTTTATCAGGAACCCATACGTGACAAGCCAGACAAGAACTGCTGTGGCAACCATGATAGCCACAGGATCTCCGACAACCATTGCTTTAATAATGAGCATCAGGCCAATGATAGATCCAACACTCATGAAGACGCCTTCCGAAAGTTGTATCGCCTGACGTGTCATTTTATTTCTTGCGGACTGTGCCTGCCCAGCGGACTCCGACGAAGACTGTGAATCAGAAACTCCCATACGAATGCCGCATACGAACGGATATAGGGCGCCCCCGCAGTTTTGAGCGATTCCTGCAGCGACTGATGGGCTTCTGGAAGGCCGTACCACGGAATGCCGGGGTACAGGTGGTGCTCAAGATGGTAGTTTTCGTTACACATAAAAAATCGAACGATGGGCCGCGTCAGGATTGTCCGTGTCCCCTGAACTGCGTCCGAAGCATTCTCCAGCAGCGTATGCTGACTCATTCCTCGAATGTTAACCATCGTGTTGATCAGGAGCATTGGGATGAGCCATCCATGTATCACCCATACGAATGAGACTCCGGTACTCAGAATCACCGCGACAAGAGAAAACATCGCGCAGATCTCAGCAAAGATCCAGACTCTGTCCTGAGATGTTCCCTGACGCCACCCTAGAATCGGAATCGCGGAAATGTAGACAGGGTAGCCAATCAGGAGCCGTAACCAGTTCATAATGAACACCATCCATGTCCATCGGGTGTAGTTTTGATAGTGATCGGGATCACCGTTGTCTCCAAGATGAGTATGGTGCTTCAGATGCAGCACTCGATAAGCTCGACATGTCTGAAGCACAGGGAAAGCACAAAGAGCCCCGCAGACATCATTAAGAACGCTGTTGCGACAAAGCGTGCCATGAACGGCTTCGTGTGTGAACAGACTGATCCCATGAAGTGAAGCTGCTGCAAGCAGATAGAACGGGATCAACAGGAACCAAAACCTCCATTCCATCCGCTGCGCCAAAACGACGGCCATCGTCGCTGACACGCCATAGATCGCGACGAACCCGATGAGCCTCAACAAATGTCGCCAATACTCCACTTGATGCAGAGACACCATCAAGTCAGGCGGCAGTGCGATCGGCCTCTTGTTATTCTCGGCCATGTTCGTACGCCTCCACCATTAGCTCATCGTACAATCGCTTGAAAAGATAAAGCCCCAGGGTGACGCCGGACTCCACTTGCCGACGAACGGCTACATCCTCGCTCCATGCGTCCGCGACCACTGCAAAGAAGTCGCCAGCATGACGTTTATCGATCTCTGCGTGGAGCTTGTAGTGAATGAGAGCATCGCATGAGATCCAATTACGATCTACGACACACTGGCCGATGATGGCCGAAATATCAGCAAAGGCGAATTCAATGGCTCCAAGACAGGCAAACGCGACCGGAGTCGGTTCGATCGCACAGACAGCCCACAGCGCGAGATTAAACGAATGCACAGCGGGTTTTTCGCTCGAATTCTTCTGGTCATAAGTTTCCTGCGAGTTAAGACGATTGAGGAAAACCCGAAACGTCTGATCGTGAGCAAGTCTCGGATGAAACCCTGAGGCAATTCGAGTGACCGAGCCCTGAGATATAGCATCGCCGATGTCATCGTCATCTACTAAGCCATGTTCTTCCGCAAGATTATGGATTAACGAAGACCGCTCCTGAGAATCAACGACCCTTGCGGCTAACGCAGCCATAGCTCGGGAGAAGAAGCGGACTGCATAAAAGAACTGCTGTTGAGAGGATTCGAAAGCCTCTCGAGACATTTCGCCGTCGCGGAGTGTGGAGAAGTATCGGCTTGTCAGAATTCCAGAGCCGATCTTCAGTTCTTCCACATCCGATATCAGCTTCTCTAGAGGATCCAAAAACGACATAAGGTTGAGCTCCAAAGAAAAGCACCCATTGAACAATGGAAGACACATCCCGTATGAGATAAACAGGTCAGCCCCCTGCTAAATCTCCACCAACAACAGGGCTAATCTTCCATTAAGGTCCGCAGGTCAATTGAATTGCCAGTAGTCACGATCGTGTACAATGTAGAGGCACCATTGACGCCGTCAGGCAAGGTTGCCTCAGGAGGCAGCGACTTTAGGTGTCTAGCCGAAATGAAATGCGCCGAATGCTGGCCAATGACCTCCGCCTGAGAGCCGGTCACTACGACAGCGGTGCCCTCATCAATGCCGATCCCAAGTAGTTTGGAGTGACGTTTGATGACAGGCAACAGGTCAGGTTGACGGCCTCGCTGTGCGAAATGCTGATCAATCGCAACGCCGGGCAGGAATGCAAATCCTCTTTCGTAGCCCTCCGCCATCATCACGGTGTTGCCCAACGGATGGCCTCGAACAAGAAACTCACCCTGAATCGTGGCTCCCGCAGAACTTCCTCCGATGACGCCACCGCGACGCAGCACGTCGTGGAACAATTCGATGGCCGTTGTTCCTTCATAGGCATCAACGAAATTCCACTGGCGGCCGCCACCGAACCAAACGCCGGTCGCCGATTTCAAGGCTGATTGAAATGCCTCTGTTTCAACTTCACCATTCCGCTGAGTCAACACACTGATGTTTGCGACTTCAGCTCGCTTCAGGAAGCCGGGAACTTCATCAGTGGTTTCACTTCGAGGAACCGCTGTTGGCAACACGACGATTCTGGCATCGCGTCTTCCAGCCAGCTCGACGAATCGATCGACAACATCCTCTGGCATCGAGCCGCCGCCGACAACGACCAATGATCCCGATTTCAATTCTGGAGGACCATTGACCGGCTCACCGGGATCGACTCCCGATTTCCTCTGCAAAGCTGCACGTCTGACTTGCGTGAGATCGGCAACTCCGCCAGGGGCAATCTCATACGACTCAGACTCTCGATAACTGCATTTTGCCAGCAGGATCGTCGCGTTGCCGTTCCCTGTCACCTGAAGACTTCTGCCTGAGACGATCACAGCCGTCGATTCATCAATCCCAAGCCCAAAGCAACCCGGATTCCGATCAACAGCAATTCGAGAACGATTCAGTCGATCCCGCTCACTAAAGTGCTGATCAACAATGCCACCCGTCAACAGATCCCAACCGACTGAGATTTCAGGCTGATCTTTTCCGGAGGCGATCATCACTTTGGACATGATGGCCGCCCCGGCTGAGGTACCAGCAATCGTGCCGCCGCGTTGCAGCATTGCTCGAAGAGCATCCTCGACTTCGGAGCCAGCATACGTTTCTGCAAGCCGTGATTGTTGTCCGCCACAGATCCAGACAACGCTAGCCTTCTCTATTGCTTTAATTGTCTCAGCAAACTTCTCCGGCGCGGTGAGTCCTGAATCCACGGAAACGACATTTGAAAGACCATGTTCGCTCAGCCACTGTCGAGCCGATTCAGCAGCCTCTTGTGGTTCCGAAGACGCATCGGCCAGAATCAGAATGGATGCCTCGGCGGAGTTCTTCTTGAGAAGCTCAGTGGCACCATCGGGGACTTCGCCACCACCGACGAGAATCAAGGTGCCATGAATTCCTTCTGGATCCAAATTTTGCGCAGCTTGTGCATGAGCAGCATAACCGGTTGAAACTATCGCCGTGATCAACTGTATCAACAGACCGCGACACAGGACACAAATAGACGCCTGCAACTCGGAATGCGATTGATGGGGCATGGTTCGGTACTCGTTGGCTCGAAAACGATCAGCGACAACTCTGACACGCCCGGGATCATGAGCAATTGCCGACAATTTGCCACTCCGACAGCACAAGGATTTACTCGAGCTCCAAAGAACCCAATGAATCCCCCGTGTTCTCTATTACTTGCGTTGCCATTGAGCATAAGGCACTGGGCCAAGAAAGGCCTGATTCTCAAGCGGTGCGTTCTTACCAAGTTCGCTGATTGTCGGCGTGACAAACAGGAATCCCGCATGAGCAAATAACAGAGGCAGCATCAATAGTCGAATTCCCCAGCGAACTGGAAACCAGGCGAGTCGTTCCTGAGCCATCCCGCGATGATAGGCCCATGCAACCAGAATTCTTGCCGGGTACGTCAGGATGATAAAGAATGGAGTCAGCAACAGCATCGCGTCGGCGGGAAGCAATCGAATCTTCGCAAGATACAACGGGAACGTCATGGCATACATAAGCACCGTGGTCAACATCCAGCTCAACGGCGCGTTACGGATGACTCGACGAGCCACGCTGATCTTAAAGATCGAGCGAAACTTTCCGGTTACAGCCTGATGAACCTGCAGCAGTGGAAGCCACGCTGTGACAGGAATCATGATCAGCACACCAAGAAACGACAGCAATCCAAAAAGAGGTGATGTGCGATTCGGTGCGGAGTAGGCGACCATCAGACCGGCCGGAACGATCAGCCAAAGTACCGCTCCGAAGAACGCTTTCAGGCCAATCAGAAAATGATGGACGGGACGAACAAGCTCAAGGACTTGCTCCAGCCCGACAGACATTTCTTCACGACCTTTCGCGCTGAAGACTTTTCGAAAGATCCAGATCGCATTCTTGATCGGCCGCAGAAAACATCCGACGGTGCCGCCACGAGCAATCGCAAGCATCAGATGAGTCGCAACGATGTACTGCAGGATGCGCAGATTGGAGGCCATCTGCATGACGCGTTCGTGCGACTCACCAAGAATGACAGCGGCGTCGCTGGTTCGAGTGGCCTGAAGTCGAATCGGGATCAGAAACAGAATCGAAAAGAAAACGATAACGCCAAGTCGTGGGGCCAACGTCATCAACGGAAAGCCATCGCGGAGTCGACCACTGTTCGCAACTCGACGCTGAGGATCGATCAGATATCCGAGCGTTAAAATATTGAGTCCGGGTATTGCCGCAAGAATCGCCAGAATAAGAATGAGACAGCCCGATCCGAAGACCACGTGAATGGCCCAAAACGCAGACCGCACTGGTTTCCAGATCCCAGGGAACTTTCCTGGCCCCATCCTCTGTTCGATTGGTGGGATTGACTCTGGCGGATTCTCTGAGAACTCCACAGGGGGCAGCGTTGTGCCGATCGGCAAACTCGGCGGTGCTTCCGCTTGCAGGACGCTCATAATCGGATCCCTTGTGGCACTTGTAATTATCGGACTTGATCAATTCGGCGAATACCCGCCAAAATTAGACAACAGAATCCAGGTTTCTGAAAGATGGTTCGAATGAAGCTTGTACGGAACAAACCAAAGATTATCAGCCACAGATATTTCCGCTCAGACAAGAATATTCCTTTTGTGAATAATGCGTTGCGAACGGCTGACCGGTTCAACCAGATGCGAGGATCTGAAAGAGTATGAGAGCCATCGTCGTCATCTTCGCGATCTGCGTTGCATTTCTGGTGCTGAAAGTAGTTGAGGTGGCCGGTCGCATCGACCATCGCCCTGTCCTGCCGGTCGCTGTCGTGCCTGGCCAGGAACTTGGCCCTGCTGTCAAGCGACTGAATACTGAGTTTCAAAAAAAGTGGGACGCTGAGGGCGTCCACCCTGCAGCCTTTGCTGATGACCTAACGGTTCTTCGTCGGTTGTCGTTGGCTCTGTTCGGGACAGTCCCCTCGCTGGAGGACATTCGCCGTTTCGAAACCGACGAACAGCCGGATCGATTCGACCGATGGGTTGTCGACATGCTCAAAGATTCTCGCTACAGCGACTATTTTGCAGAACGACTTGCTCGCAGTCTTGTCGGTGTCGAGGGTGGTCCGTTTATCATCTACCGCCGCGACCGCATGACGGCCTGGCTGGCCGAGCAACTGCGGAAAGATGCCTCGTGGTCCGAGATGACCAAAGAACTAATCGCAGCTGAAGGGCTCTGGACGGATTCTCCAGCCGCCAACTTCATTACGATCGCTCGGCAGGATGACGAAACCATCAATGTCAACAAATTGGCAGGCCGCTCCGTGCGAACCTTCCTCGGTCAGCGAATCGACTGTGCTCAGTGTCACGATCATCCGTTCGACCAGCAGTGGAAGCAGCATCACTTTGAGGGGCTGGCCGCTTTCTTTTGTCAGGCCGGTGTGACATTCGGAGGTGTTACCGATCGTCAAATGGACGACAAGAAACAGAAAGTTGTTTACAAGGTTATTGATCCAGGAAAAGAAGAAACGGAAGCTCGAATTATCCCCGAAGCGGTTCCTTTCAACTCAGAATGGTTGCCGTCAGAAGGCGGTTTAAGAAATCGCCTGGCAGAATGGATCACTCACAAAGAGAATCGCCGATACGAGCGCGCGATCGCGAATCGTGTCTGGGGATTTATGTTCGGCAAACCGCTGCATGATCCGGTTGACGATCTACCTGATCCGGTTGATGGTGAGCAGGATGCTCTGGACATTCTTGGACAGGAATTTCGTGCTCGCGGAGATAGGCTTAGTGTGCTGATTCGTATGATCGCATTGTCAGATGCTTTTCGCCTTTCGTCGGAATCAAGTGCCTCTGACGAATCCGAATACCAGGCTCAAGTTGATGCCTGGTCCACGTTTCCACTCGTTCGACTTCGTCCCGAGCAGGTCATTGGATCGCTGTTTCAGGCGGCCCACGTTCGCACCATCGACCAAAACTCCAATCTGATCGCCCGTGCTCAAAAGTTCGGAAATGAAAACGACTTTCTCAATGAATACGGCGACATGGGTGACGACGAACTCCTGCAGCAGGTTGGCACGATTCCACAGGCTTTACTGAGGATGAATGGTCGATTTTCGTCGGAACTCAGCAAAGCAGAGTTGCTGACAGCCGCCGGCCAAATACTCGATTTTTCTCCGAATGATGAAGCCGTCGTTGAGAACAGCTACCTGACTTGCATCGCAAGACGACCTTCGGACGAAGAAAAAGAATACTTCGTGGCAATGCTCGACAAAACTTACGAGGCGGCCACGAAGAAACGTGAAGCATCACCAGATGCACCAGAAACAGATCCAAAGCCGGATCGAACAAGAGCTCAGGTCGTTCAGGACATTTTCTGGACGCTTTTTAACAGCCCGGAATTCTCCTGGAATCATTGATCGTTTCCGTCGTTTGCAAACCAGATTCTCAAACCAGCCCTGCATTCTGAGTCTTCATCATGAACACAGAAATCAGTCGTCGACGAATCCTGCAAATGCTCTCCGTTTGCGGATTGACTCTGGCCTTGCCAGGCATGTCCGCTCGAGCAGCCTCACGGAGGCGCGAGGAGCGTCCAAAGTCTCTGATTACACTTTGGATGAACGGTGGCATGAGTCAATTGGAGACCTGGGATCCACACCCAGGGACTCCGACCGGCGGTAAAGTCAAAGACATCAGTACGTCCGCTAAGGACATGCGTATCTCGGAAATGCTGCCGCAACTTGCCGAGCAAATGCATCTCTGCACTGTGATCCGATCGTTGACCTCTAAAGAAGGAGATCATGAACGAGGTTCGGCATTTGTAAAGACCGGTTACCGCCCTGAGCCGACTCTGAAGTATCCCACACTTGGCGCAATTGCAGCTCATGAACTGCCTGACTCAAAGATCGAAATCCCTCAACACGTCGCACTGGCACCGAGCGGCTTCGTGACTCCGGAAGGCGGATACCTCGGCAATGAGTGGGACGCCTTTCGTGTCTTCAGCCCTGGTGATGGGCTGTCCAATCTGAAAGCGTTTGTTTCCAAAGAACGTCAGGCTGACCGGCTGAAAGGACTGAGTGTCGTCAGCAAACAATTCGAGTCCAACCGCCAGTTCGGGGCAACTCGCACGCTGCACCAAAACACTCTCGACCGCGCTCTGACGATGATGACGTCTGAGCAACTGAAGGCTTTTGAGCTGGACTCAGAACCGGCCGCTGTCAAAAAAGCCTACGGCGATACCTCTTTCGGAAAAGGATGCCTGGTGGCGAGGCGGCTGGTGGAAGTTGGAGTTCGCTCCATCGAAGTCAACTTGTCGGGATTCGATACGCACGTGTCGAACCACGAAGGGCATATTACTCAGACAAAGATCCTTGACCCCGCGATCGCAACGCTGCTCAAGGAGCTTAAAGAGCGAGATCTGCTGGATTCCACAATCGTGCTCTGCATGAGCGAATTTGGTCGCACACCCAGCATCAATCCTGCTGGTGGTCGAGATCACTGGCCGAACTGGTTCTCCTGCATGATCGCAGGAGGTGGATTCCGTGAAGGCACGGTAATCGGTGCCACACCTTCAGATCTGCCTAAACAGTCTTCAAATATGCAGATGATGGCCGGCGGGAAAACGATCGGCCCCGAAGACCCCATTCAGGTTCCAGAGTTGTATGCGACTATCATGGCAGCGATGGGAATCGATGCTCGCAAGGAGGTCATGACACCGATTGGTCGCCCCATTCGATTTGCCGATGCAACTCCGTCAGCACGTTTGCTAAAGGACGACGTGGCTGCAAAAGCGGTCAAAAGTTAAATCGAGCAACGAAATCCCAGCGACCACGTATTTCATACCGTACACCCGTCGCTCCGTCGACGGAATTTCAATTCTCGCCTTCAGTCCATAAAAAAGCGTGGCACCTATTTGATGCCACGCTTCTGAGTTTCAACCGACTTTCCGCTCTTCCCGTAAACTACACGAATCGCATCCAGTCGGCAAAAAGGGAGTCCGTCAACGCATCCCATTGCAGGCCGTTTAGAGCAGACGCCTGTTGAGTTGATGCCGTCGAAACGGACACGGATCCCTGCGAGGATTTAGGTGCGGAAGCGACTTTGGAGACGTTTGAGGTGTTTGACGGTGTCGGCCGAACTTGTTGACCAGCTTCGTTAGCAGCTTGAACAGAGATTGATGCCCCAGATGTTGTTCCCGAAATCATCAGCCTGTTTTCTGAACTCGGCCTTTGCCCAATTGCCACAGATTGTGGTGGAGCTGGCTTACCAGATTTCAGCGGTGGAGTCGTCGAACCATTGGGTTTCGCTGGTGCAGGAACTGAGAGAGCAACTCGTTCATTGTCGTCACCGGACGTGATAGAGATCTTGCGACTGGTTGTAATCACTGTTCCATCGGCTTTGAGCGCCTGGACCTGATAAACACCAGTGCGAAGTCCGTTTTGAACACCGAATCGATAATGGCCATTTCGATCAGTTGTTGTGGTCGCGACCACTGCACCATCTGCAGCATCGATCAACTGCACCTTGATTTTCGCAACTGGCGGTTCGTTGCGTTCGGATTTCTTGTTGCGATTAAGATCTGTCGTGATGACGCCAGCAACTTCGGGTCGGAAGAAGAACGCATTCTTCTGGATGGATGTGAGATCGGCGTTTCGTTCAATCACGTCTGACAGGGAAGTCTTTTGCAACTGGGCAAGCTGACGCCCGGAAAACTGATTCTGATACCAGAACCGATCACCATCTCTTAGCCGTTCAAACTGATCGACGATGATCGTTTGAAACGTTTCACCGACGCTGCTGCCGCGAACGTGATCCTCAGCAAGTCCTCCCACCCACAGGTCAATATCATCGACTGAGCCGTAGAGTGATTCCAGTTTCGCCTGCAATGCCTCGTCCGAAGTAATCTCTGCAAAACTTGTGACACGAGGCAAACCAATCGCTTCTCGGGTATCATTGTAATCGGCAAGTCCATGATCACGACCACGCTGGATGTTGAGACTTGCCAGATCAAGACCACCTGCACCTGGGGGGCCGAACAGGAAGTTTCGAACTCCCTCGACAACTTCCGTATCAACTTCCATTGATGGATCTGACGCCAGATACTTCAGGGCTGAGTCGATCCCGTTTTCCTTAACCAGAGACGTGTTAAAGAATGCTTCTGCCAGTGAAACTTCGTCGCGAACCGGCAAGCCATTATCGTCGAGAAACCCTACGTCATCACCCAGAAGGCTGTGCCCAAAACGGAACGCGGCTGTTGCAAACTCGTTGCTGATGCCTGGATTCACGCTGGAATCGTAGCCATCGTATTTCTCAAGTGCCCCTCGTCCCAGCAAAGACGGCAACCACTCGTTATAGGTGATCGCCTGAATCTCAGCCGCGACGATTGCTCGAGCCTGTTGATAAATCTGCTCGTCTGTGAGTTTCGCATTCGATGACGCAATACGGCTGGCCTGCAGGTTATGCTCTCTTACAAACAGTGTCTGAAGTGAAATCAGCCCCGGATTCTCGTTGGCCCTGACATCACCCGCCATAAACTGGCCATCCTCTCCGACAGGCAGCAGATTGCCTTCACTGGTCTTCATCAGGCCGCTGCTAAACGTTCTCAACGATGCGGCGGTTTCTGCATCAGAACCATAGACCATTGATGCGTCCATAAAGGACGTAATCAGATTGACCTGCTGGCGAGGATTCTTCGCATCGCTTCCGGTTGATTCATCAAAGGCCGATCGCATGGTGTCAATCGTTTTCGTACCCGTCCCCGCAGGATCAAATGACGGATCCCCTTTGGGAACTGGAATCGACATCTTCTCATTCTCTGCCGATGACGTCAGCGTCATATCATGATCAATAAACTGTCCCCACGCGTACGTCATCGCGGACATCAGGCGTTTACTGATGTCATCCTTTCCTCCACTGTCTGAAACTTCGTTACTGATCAATCTTGCACTGGGCCGATCTTCTCCGCTGACCGCAGAAATGGCGTCAGCATATTCCGCTTCAGCCAGTCTCAACATGGCCTCTTCAGTACTGCCCCATTCCGGATGAGCAATATTGTTCCCAGTGCCATCAATTGCGGCAGCAGACAACAAAACTCGTGGCTCCGCACATTCTGTAGCGATAGCCATAGCAGAACGGACCTGCCCCTGACGCCAACGACGGATCTGCTTGTGTGGTCGATTTAACATGACATTCTCCCGACAGGATTTCAGACAGTTGATGGGACCTGCTGCTGAACCTTCAGCAGAGGGGCTCAGTGATCGCTGAGCGAAAGTCACTGTTGAGATTTGTCCAGCAGTGGCTCATCAAGTTGTGAAACGCCGGTGTCGGGATAACTTCAGCCAACGATTCTAAAAAAATTGCGATGACCACGGTTCGCTCTTCAGGTCGTCTTCAGGTTGACCGAGAAACGTATCAAACGGAAACACTATGCAGCAAAATCCAACATACCTATGAACGAGCCACAAAGACATCAGCAATTGAAATGGGGTTTTCTACAGCATACTTGTGGAAAGATTCATGGCTTCAGATCATCGCCCCCTGCGTCGTTTGCCCTGGAGTTTTTCGGGCCAAGGCTGAACAACTCGCCAATGCTGAGGGGAATCTCAAGCTTCTCACCGTTTTCCTTTAAGGCCTTATTAATCCTGTCTGGCAAATTGCGGTTCTCATGCCGCAGCAGAATCTGCAACAGTTCCTCGACTAACTCGCCTTGAGCCTGAATAACGTATCCTTGGAGATGACTGATGCGATGTAATCGAAAGTTTTCCATTTTCGCGGTGGCCTGAGTGACGCTTGGCACAAATCGAAGTCGAGTACCCTTATCAGTTGTCACGACTTCGGACTTCACATCGAGAACGGCATGCAGGCTCAAGTCGACGACAGCATCAGCGCTGATACTCCATAGCATGACACCATAATTCCATTGTTGCTGCTGACCACTGACCTGCAATGTGGCGGACGTATGTATCTCATATCGTTGCGTCTCCTCATCAGGATCTGGCAATTGAATCGCTCTCAATGTGAACGTCTTCTCCGGATCCACCAACTCACCGAAGCCGCGGAGCCAGGTCCCATGATTCACCATGTTCCAACGGCGACTGGTCTTCAACTTTCCGCCATCAAAGTCAACATTCAGCCCCGACTGAATTCGCTTTTCGTCCCCCCAGCCATCTTCATCATCGAACTTCTGCGGCAGCAGAATCAGCGCAACACTGCGAATAAACTGCTGACCTTCTTCTGGCAAGTCCCGCCGCTGATGATTGGGACGCTGATAAGCCGGCTCAGTAGAGAGAACCAGTTGAGGCGGCTCTGTAGCCTCTGCAAGTTCAGATTCCTGCGGCAACTGCGGGGGCATCGCTGCAGCAGCCTCTTCCTGCCCGGCGCTGAGCGGTGGCGCGATTCCCAAAACAAGAAGAGTCAGGGCAGCAACGAGTTCTGGCGTAAACATGCGGCGGTTCCTTCCGCACGTAATTGTAGCAATCCGCTTCAAAAGGACAGCAGCAAGTTTGAGAGATCAACGGACGACGGCTGCTATTTCGAATACGGGCCGGATCCTGCGGTCACTGTTTGATTCGCGAGGCCCTTCGCAAGGCAACTCCGAACCCCTTCGAGAGCTTTCGAGACGTCTTCGGCGGACACATCCAGATGCGTCACGGCTCGCATTCGCTGACCACCCATCGGGCCAATCAGGATCCCCTGCTCTCTCAATGCACCACAGAACTGCACCGCCGTCCCAAGGCTGGAATCGATCTCAAAGAACACAAGATTGGAGTCGACAAGCGAGACATCGCAACGCAGCCCCTCAACAGCGGCCAATCCCAACGCCAACTGTCGAGCATTCTCGTGATCCTGCCGCAGACGATCGACATTGTTCTCAAGAGCATAAATTGCTGCAGCCGCGACAATGCCTGCCTGCCGAAGTGAACCTCCAAAGATCTTACGTACTCGGCGGGCCTTCAAAATGTCGTCTTTGTCTCCAATCAACATCGAACCCATTGGACAGCCAAGCCCTTTGGAGAAACATACCGAAATGGTGTCAAAGCATTTTCCAAGGTCGGTCGCCGAATATCCGCCGGCAACCATCGCATTGAAAACTCGAGCTCCATCCAGATGTCGCTTTAGTCCATGGTTCACCGCCCATTCTGACACTCGCTGCAACTGTGCGAGAGGATAGACGCGACCACCACCGATGTTAGTGGTGTTCTCGAGGCAAAGTAACCGCGTCCGAGGAAAATGCTGGTCGTTACTTCGAATGCGTCCCTCCAGATTGGGGATATCCAGAAAACCTCCATCAGCAGCAATCGTGCGAACCGTCACCCCGCTCAATGCTGCCGGGGCTCCTCCTTCAAACAACGAGATATGTCCGGTTTCGTTAATCAGGAGTTCGTCACCGGGAACGCAGTGAACTCTTACTCCCATTTGATTGCTTTGCGTTCCCGAACACGCAAACACGGCAGCCTCGCGACCGAACATTTCGGCAACCATTTTCTCGAGGCGATTGACTGTTGGATCTTCGCCGAGCATGTCGTCCCCTACCTCCGCGTTAGCCATCACCTGACGCATCGCCTGGGACGGACGAGTGACGGTATCACTGCGAAGATCGATCAGTTTCACGGGGCAGACTTTCAAAGAACGGGAATGAGCCATAAAAAACGGTCAATTCAGGGTTGCGGACTGTACTTCGGGCTGCTGAAGGCTTCAATCACTGAACAAAGTACTCTCCATTCCGCGACAAACACTCTCGTCCCGGCACGAGCCCGTTTCCTGTGTGGCTCAACCACACTTAAATGCTTAATGGTTTTACAGATTTCATTCTCATGCCTTCACTTGCCATAAAAACCATCGATTGCCGTCAGGGCGACGCCAAAAAGTTATTTCGCGATCTGCGAGACAAACTCAGTCCACGAGGCGATGTTGTGTCCGAAGCGGGACGACAACGTACGATCGATCTGTTCGGAGAACCGCTCAGTCCTCGCGAAGTCGTTAAGCGAATTTGTGATGATGTTCGCAGTCGCGGCATTGAAGCCGTTCTGCACTACACGTCCAAGCTGGACCGCAAAGATCTGACTCTTTCAACGGTCCGTGTCACGCAGAAGGAACTGGATGCCGCTTCTGAAAAAGCATCTTCCGAGTTCCTCAATACCATCGGCCAGATCCGCCAGAACATCGCCGAGTTTCAGCGAGCCATTCTGCCGAAGGACGCTCGCATCGTTCGCAAGATTGGAGCCGAAATTGTCGAGCTTCGTCAGCGACACTTGCCGATGAAGCGAGTTGGGATCTGCGTACCCGGTGGAGCAGCCGCGTATCCTTCGACAGTGCTGATGACAGCCGTTCCGGCCATGACCGCGGGCGTCAAAGAAATTGCGATTGTTGTGCCGCCAACTGATTTCGGTGGCTACAACGTCGACATGCTGGCCACCTGTAATGAATTGGGGATTAAAGAAGTCTATCGAGTCGGGGGTGCTCAAGCCGTTGCAGCGCTGGCTTATGGAGTCGAAGGAATTCCGCGAGTCGACAAGATCGTTGGTCCGGGAAATCTGTTTGTGGCCCTCGCCAAGCAGCATGTCTTTGGGGATGTCGATATCGACAGTATCGCAGGACCCAGTGAAGTCATCGTTCTGGCCGACAATACGGCTCGAGCTGATTTCATTGCCGCAGATTTGATTTCGCAGGCGGAACACAGCCCGGGATCAGGAGTTTTGATTACCTGGCACGAGCCGCTCATCGCCGCCGTCAAACAAGCACTTGAAAAGCAACTGGCAGAATTGCAGCGAGGCAATCTCGCGCGGCAGTCGCTGGAAGATTACGGTGCTCTGATCCTGGCACGTGATGAAGCGGAAGCGGCTGCGTTGACAGATCTGCTTGCTCCCGAACATCTGCATATCTCAATGGATATCCCGGAGCGGATGCTGTCGCAGATTCAGAATGCTGGAGCGATTTTTCTCGGCCACTTTACACCCGTGGCGCTTGGCGATTACATCGCAGGACCTTCGCATGTGCTACCCACAGGCGGCACGGCTCGATTTGCCAATGGCCTTGCGTCTACAGACTTCATCAAACGCAGTTCGATCATTCACTACAACGCAGCGGCCTTGCGAGCCGACGCTGATCATGTGCGTCTGATGGCCGAAAAAGAAGGCCTGACAGCGCACAGTGCCAGTGTCGATATTCGATTGAAATGATTTGACGCAGGCTCCCCAACAAGCCAAGAGAGAGTCCGTTGTCGCAGCACATCCTGTTTTTTGATATCGACGGCACAATGCTCAGCACCGGTGGAGCCGGGCAACGCGCCATGGAACTCGCCCTGGTCGAGGAGTTTCGGATCCGCTTCCCATTCGAAGACGTTCTGACAGCAGGACGAACAGACTGCGGAATCGCCGACGAGATCTTCTCAAAGTATCAGCTTGAAGATTCACCGCAAGAGCGTCAGCGATTCATGAACAGTTATCTGGAACGCTTGCCCGATTGCCTGAGGACATTGCCAGGCGCTCTGTTGCCGGGCGTCACGGAACTGCTTGAACAACTCGACAGGCTTGAGAACGTTCACTTGAGCCTGCTAACCGGCAATTATGTCGAAGGCGCATGGATCAAGCTTCGCCACTTTGGCATAGACCACTACTTTCAGTCCGGCGGCTACGGCGATGATCATCCTCACCGAGATGATGTCGCGAGACTTGCTTTGCAGAACGTGCGGGGTCACCTGAACCGTCACATCGAAGGACATGATGCCTGCGTCATCGGCGATACACCTGCCGATATTCGTTGCGCAAGAGCCATCAACGCCCGCGCTGCGGCTGTTGCGACCGGTGTTTATTCTCGCGAACAACTGAGCCCGCATTCTCCGGACCATCTGTTCGATGATCTCAGCGAGACCGAAACGGTGATGAACCGACTCCTGCAGAAGTTCTGAAACATCGACCGTATAGATATTGAATTGACGCCACACGCAGGATGTGTATGAATCCCCTTATGGACGACACACACACGACATCCTCTTCAATAGCTTCTTCGGCAGACAATCAAGGCCACAATGCTGCGGGAAGTCTCTCCACCAGCATTGTGGAACAGCCCGCCGTGGTTTCGAAACCGCCAAACGCCAGTTGGCTGTGGCGACTGATTCGAGTTCCATTCTGGTTATTCTGCAAGTCGTGGGTACGGTTACGCGTTGTAGGGCGTGAGCACATCGATAGCACTCGCGGCGGTTTGTTTCTGGTCAACCATCAGTCGTTTCTTGATCCACTCTTTGTAGCCGTGTTTCTGGGTCGACCAGTTTCTTATCTTGCTCGAGACAGTCTGTTTCGCGTGCCGGTCATCGGCTGGATTCTCCGCAACACTCATGTTATCCCGATCAGTCGGGAAGCAGCTCGCGGCGGAAGCATTCGAGTTGCTCTCGAGCGTCTGGAGAGCGGATTTCTGGTCGGAATTTTCCCGGAGGGAACTCGTACATCGGATGGCAAGGTCGGCGATTTTCGCCCCGGCTTTCTCGCACTGGCCCGCCGTACTCAACAACCCGTTTATCCCGTGGGGATAGTCGGTGCCGATCGAATCATGCCGCGGAATTCAAATTGGATTCGCCCGGGACGCGTCGACGTCGTCATCGGTGCTCCATTCACGCCGGACGAGTTGCGGCAGCTTCATGTAAGCGAAGATGACAAAGCATTGTGCCTGATGGCACGAAACAAAGTTGAACTCTGCACACAGCAATCGTCGCTGATTGTAAAGAAGATCGCTGCTGAATAAATCAGGCGAAGTTTTCGAGAACAGAGTCGCAACTATTGCAACTTAAGTTTCACCAGATTCTTTCCCAGACGCACAAAGATGGCATCTCCTGCGATCGCCGGATGTGAAAGAACCTGCACGCGATCCTGCTGCAGCTTGAGACGCGAGAGGATTTGAGGAACCTCCGACAGGGTATCTATCAGCAATAACTCCCCGTCATCGTTTAAGGCGAGGAGTCGCGAGTCTGTTGCAACGAGGCTTCCGTATCCGGCAAAAGCATCGTCTGGAATCGCAGCGACTGTCTTTAGATCATGAGCAGTGTCCAAAACAAAAAGCTCATTCCAGATCCCAAAGAGTCTCTGGCCGGACAGCACAGGCGTATGGGAATCCGGGCGCAAATCGTCGTTTCGATAATCAGGCTCTGAGTGAAGTGTTCCATCAAAGTTAAAGTGATAAATACGAGTTCCATTATTCTCCGAGGATACCAGCAGACGATCTCCCAGAGAAACGGCCGTGGGCACATTAAAGTCACCCGTCTCGGGAGGTATCAACGTCCATAGTCTTTTACCGGTCTTTACATCCCAGCCACCAAGTGACTTTGCGTCATAGCCGATAACTTGTTTTGCTTCGCCAACGGTCTTCAGAAGGAGTGAAGAATAGGACGCATCATTGCCGGCAGTCTTCCAAATCAGATCCCCCGTTTCCGCATCAAGAGCAACCATCGAGGCCTCACGACCGCCGGTTTGCAGAATCAGCTTTCCGTCGACCAACAGCGGCGATCCCGAATGTCCCCAAATCATCTTCGGCGTTGAGAATTCTTTGGCGATGTTCAGTTGCCACATCATGATGCCGGATTCCAATTCCAGGCAACAGAGATGGCCAAACGCACCGAGCGTGTAAACGAACTCGCCATCAATCAGTGGAGTCGCGCGCGGCGCATTGCCGTAATCAAGATTACCAAGCGCCGGATACGAATGTTGCCAGACGATCGAGCCATCTGCACTATCGAGGCACTGAAAAACGTCATGCCGATCCAATGCGTCGCGACTACCGACAACCACGAAACCATCGGCAACGGCGATTCCCCCGAGGCCATCTCCGGATAATTCCGTGGACCATTCGAAGTCCGGAGATTCCGGCAGGCTATCCGGAAGCCATTGAACACGCCCGTCCCTATGCTGTCCACGCCATCCGGGCCAATCAGAGTTTACCAGTACTGGCGTTACTTTTTTTTTGCGTCATCAACCACTGAGCTTGTTGCTACAGCTTCTTTCCACGGAACAAATCCGGAGGCCGTTTCCAGGTCAATCAACAACTGTGCATCCACGCCAGCCTCGTCCAACGCATCGGAAAGTTTAGATAACTCAGTCGCTGACAATGAAGTACGGGCGAAAAGAGTAATGAACGGAACAGGCTTGCTTTCACCGATTACTCGCAAATCACCCTTCTTGACCTTGCCGCATCCTTCCAGTAATGGTTCGGCATAGCTTGAGATCACAGCCGCAGCCTTTGCGGTGGCCGGCATTTCCATCAACGCTACAGCAGCGTTGCTGCACGACGGAGACGTTTCCAGTTCATCCGGCAGTTGAATCCCGTGCTTTCGAAGAAGCTCGACGGGAGCTGCCGATTTCTCATCACAGTCTGCAGGACCAAAAAGTATTCGATAGCCCTTCAAATCATCTACCGACTTGGCCGCATCATCCTTTCTGACAACGATTAGCCCGGTCTGCACAACTCGATCTTTCAGGTCAGTCAGCTGAGCCATAGGTGTAATTTCAATTTTCGAGTCCGCAGCATCGGAAAGCACCACAGAATGCTTTCCAATAATCAGATCAACCTTACCCTCAGATTTCTCCAGAGCGGCCTCAAGAGACTCTGCCCAAACGACGTTGATTTTGCATCCGAGTTGATTGTTCAAGAATGCTCCCAGCGACTCGTATTTCCGCTGGGCGTATCCTTTAACACAATCACAAGCCAGGGGCGCCGCCATGGGGTCCATCACCACCAATGTCAACTCTTTCGCCTCAGATGATTCGCCTGCAACAATCGTGAATGCCGGAACAGCATTCAGCATCGAAAGCAACGCGATTAACGCCACAGCACTGCTGCGCAAGACTTTAAACACGAGATTAACCTTGTAGCTGAACGATTGAGGACGAAACAAGAAATGGCATGAGCGAAGAGCCATAATCAATGCTCAGAAGGGTAACTACTGGTCCGCACCCTTCTCGGGTTGCGGATCTGCGGCATTTTCCGGCTTGGTCTCTTCTGAAGCCGCAGGCTTCTCCAGAACTCGTTTGTAGCGATTGCTGGACATCACGTTTTCGTTGTACATCAGCGAGATCGTTGCTTCATCATCACTCACGAATTCGATCTTGTAATCGTAGTATTGGATTGAGTCCTGCAATTGCGACACTATCAAGGTGTTGCCATCCTGTTGAACAGCTTCCCACGCGTTCTCACCATCAGCAAATTGCCCACCTGACATTGTGAGCTTTCCGTCGGCATCGAAACGGAAATAGGATGAGGAATACGGATCATCCGAGCTGACAGATTCCACTTCCGCTCCCAGCAACCCCTGCAACAGTGCCCCCAGAACCGATGGCTCGCCGTTCGCATCGGGCTTATTACCGGGACGATTCCCATCCAGTGACCATTCTCCAATGAGCTTCATGCCGAGACCTTCGCGTGCTTCTTTCGCCAAAGCTTCGTCTGGAGTAATCTCAGGAGCTTCTGCGTTGGGAACCAGTACGCAAATGTGTGACTTATCAACATTCATCATGTAGTAGCGATCTCGCTTCGCATCGAATGCAACAGCCACATGCTTGCAGCCACCCCCGATTTTTGCCTTGCCTACCACGCCTACCAGCTCACCGTCCTTGTTGAACCTCTTGATCGTTCCAATACTGGATTCAGCCGTCAGAATATCTCCGTTATCACAACACCGCACGTTCATGGGGTTGCAGCAGCTTCCGAATCCATCCGCCGCTTTGCGATCACCTTTTCCGAAATCTGTCAGGCGTTCACCGTCACGATCTAACAGTGCCACTTTGAATTTTGTGTTCTCGGCTAGAACGAGATGACTTTCCGTGGCCTGAATATCGCACTGACCGCAACAACCTCCCAGCTCACTGACCACCTTTTTTGGCTCGGAAAACTCATGCGTCAATCGCCAGACTTCATAGCCGTATCCCTCCAGAGAATTGCAGCACAGAAAAACATCTTTGCTGGTTACCGCAAGCGCTGTGATTCCCATTTTCTGACTCAGCATCTGCTCGCCCGAAAACATCTGTGAGTACGACTCTTCCATGGATTTAAGTTGGTCGGCATAAAGAGCCTTCTGTTCTTCATATGTCACCAGACGTTTCTTATCCCGCTCTGTGAGTTCGGCTTCCGGTTTTTCCTTCAGCTTCTTAATTCGGTTCTCAACACTCGTGACCTGATCGCGAAACATCTCCGTCATTTCATCAACTTGCTTCTTCGCCCCCTCCTGCACTCGCTGCTTGAATGTCTCCATGTCGCCAATATGGGGCGAATCGGCGGTGCTGATGATTTTCCAGTCGTCGCCAAGTCGAGCAACCTTGCCGTCACCCGCAACGAAAATCGAACCGTCAGGAGCCTGGTTCAATGCCGTGGGTTTAAAGGGTAGTTCAACGCTACGAATTAATTCGCCCTCAGGCGAGTACACCTGCAGTAACTTCGCAGCGGCGATTGTTTTCGCTTCCTGTGACCCGTCGTCGTTAAGCACATATTCAACATTGTCGCCACCGACGCAGGCCAACAGATTGCCGTCTTTGTCGAGGCAAAACGTATTCAGAACAATCGGATTTCCCTCGTGCATCGGCTTGATGAAACGGGCCTGCTTATGCGTGGACTTGAATTCCTTTTCTACTGCAATGGTGCTACTACAGAGCAGGGAAAGAAATGATGAGGCAAAAAGGAACGCTGTGATGTGTTTCAACTGATGTCGTTTCATCCGTAAAATTTCCAGCAGAGGATTAAGAATTCAGCCCAGCGGCAATCACGCCCGCAACAAGAGTCGGTACGGGGCTAAACTCCACGCATTGTCAATTGGCCAACTCCAATAGATTTCAAGGACAGAATCGCGGTAAACACGTAATCATTCAACACTCCACCAAAGTGGTGTGCCGTCAGCGTTATTCTGTTTTCTCAGTGTTTTCGGCGGCTTTCGCCGGATCTCCGAGCACTCTCTGATAACGATTACTGCTAAGCATTCGTTCGTTATAGATCAGAGAAATCGTCGCTTCGTCGTCAGTCACGAATTCGATCTTGTATTCGTAGTATTGGATGTTTCCCTGAATCTTTGAGACATAAAGAGTGTTTCCATCCTGTCGGATGCACTCCCAACCCTGATCCACCCCAGTCGATCTGTCACCGCGAGAAATCAGATTCCCATCGGCCTCAAAATTGAGGAACGACGAGGAATAAGGATCACTGCTGAGACGAACCCGGGATGCATTGATCAACTTGGGGGTTGTTTTTGTCTCAGAGATTTTCACGCTGACTTGCGGAGCAGCATTTTCATCCGCTGGCATTTTCCCATCCAGAGACCACGCACCGACAAGCTTCTGCCCGAGCCCTTCTCGAGCCTGCCTCGCCAGTGCTTCTTCAGGAGTGATCTCCGGGGCTTCAGCGTTAGGCACCAGCACACAGATGTGATCTTTGTCAACATTCATCATGTAGTAGCGATCTCGCTTCTCATCGAATGCAACAGCCACATGCTTGCAGCCACCCCCGATTTTTGCCTTGCCCACAACTCCGATCAGTTCACCAGTCTTGCTGAATCGCTTGATTGTTCCAATACTCGATTCCGCCGTCAGGATATCTCCGTTGTCGCAACAACGAACATTCATCGGATTGCAGCAACTTCCAAATCCATCGACTGCCTTTCGATCACCTTTGCCAAAATCCATCAATCGCTCACCATCACGATCCAGAAATGCCACCTTGAACCTGGTGTTCTCGGCAAGAACGAGGTGAGTTTCCGTCGCCTGAATATCGCACTGACCACAACACCCTCCCAGCCGCTCGACCACCTTGGTTGGCTCGGAAAATTCGTGCGTCATTCGCCAGACTTCAAAGCCCGAACCTTCAACAGCATACGCACACAGAAAAACATCTTTGCTCGTAACAGCCAATGCAGTGATGCCAAGCTTACGAGTTATCGCGAGTGATGAAGAACTGGAGCCAGAACTCGATTCTTTAATCGCTGAAATCTGAGTCTCGTAAAGCTCCTTCTGCTTTTCGTAGGTCGTCAACCGACGAGCATCAACTTCGGTACGGTCGGCCTCGGGAGTCTCCTGCAACGCCTTGATCCGTTCTTCGATACGGGCCGCCTGCTCACGATACCGAGCCGTATTCTCTTCGACTTGTTTTTTTGCGGCGGCTTCAATCCGCTGCTTGAAGTCCTCAATACTGCCAACATGTGGAGAATCTGCCGTCGCCAACACGTGACCCTCGGAGTCAATTCGGGCGATTTTTCCTTCGCCACCAACAAAGACAATTCCGTTGGCCGCAACATTGACCGCTGTTGGCTTGAAGGGCAAATCAACCGAGCGAACTAATGCTCCCTCGGGACTATAAAGCTGAAGCTGCCGGGGCTGCTCGATGGTCCTGACCTGCTGCGAACCATCTTCGTTGACGGTGTACTGAACGCTGCTGCCGCCAACACAGGCAAGGATATTTCCCGAATGATCAAGACAAAACGTGTTTAACGCGATGGGCCGACCTTCGAACATTGGCCTGATGACACGGGCTTGCTTATGAGTCGGATGCAGTTCCTGAACCTTGCCTGACACTTCCGATTTCGCATCGCCTGACTCCTCATCGGCCTGACAAAAACCAGACCACGAAACCAACACCAGGCTGAGAACAGCCCCAATCAACTTCGTGCGAGGATCGGTTTTGCTCATACAAGGCCCCTGAATCCATACTGCGAGGAAATGACGAACCTGACGTTGGCTGGCTGAATATATCCCTGGGAGGGTTACTCGTGAACTCTCCATTCAGGAAAAATAACCATCGCCAAGCCTGAATTCCTGCTCGATCTTCCATCGGCCTCTCGAAGCCAGAATCAAATCTCTCAAACCTCCGGAACTAACTTTTCATCAGGCCACAGAAGCCGTCGCCAACAAAAAAGGCCACCTGATGAATCAGGTGGCCTTAAACTCGCAGAAAGCGAAAATATTACTCCTCTGCCACGAACGGCAGCAAACCAATGAACCGAGCCCTCAGGACCGCGGTTCGAACAGCACGCTGATACAGAGCTGTGGTGCCTGTTCGGCGTCGTGGAAGAATGCGACCTTCACGATCAATCAGATTTCGCAGCGTCTTCAGATCCTTGTAGTCCACATACACTGGACGTGGTACTTCACCATGCCCAGTAAACATGCAGCTCATCTTTTTCTTTTTCAGACGAGCACGGCGTTTACGAAGTTTCTTCAGATCTGCGCGGGAAATTGTTGCCATGTAACGACTTACAGCCTTTAACTGAAACACTGACTGCGGGCATTAACCCCGTGAAGCCCGCATGAGATCCAACGATCAGCAGGCCGCCCGACGGACTGGGATGATCCCAGCGGGGAGACGAAGAGACGCAGTGTAATTCGGCAATCGCCTGCCGACAACACAATCCTGAGTCTCATTTTGTAATCGGTGGAACTGAAATTCAGCGCAGGGCCTCAGTCGCAGCCAAAATCAAATGGCGTCAGTGCCCGTTTCGCCTGTTCGAATTCGCACAACCTGCTCCAAATTGTACTGGAAAATCTTTCCGTCTCCAATTTGACCAGTCCGAGCGGCTTCGCAAATGGCGTTGATCGCACCTTCAACTTCATTGTCGTTGACAATGACTTCAAGCTTCACTTTTGGCATGAAATCTACGGTATATTCTGCACCGCGGTAAGTCTCTTTGTGACCCCGCTGGCGACCAAAACCTCTCACCTCGGAGACCGTCATTCCCTGAACGCCAATCGTGGTGAGCTTTGTTTTGACGTCTTCGAGCTTATAGTGACGGATAACTGCCTCAAGCTTTTTCATGATCTCTGCCTTGACCCCTGTCGACTGAAAATCGAGCACATCAGGAAATCTGTGCTCGACGTAACCTGGAAACTTGTACTTCACGCCAATAAGAAAGACCAGCCAGTTCACCGCCCCGCCGAAACAATGCCAATTAACCAGCATCGATCAGGTCCATCAGTACGGCCAAACACTCCGTCAAATTCAACTACGGCTTCACAGGAACTTGGTTTCTAAGTGAAAAAACGTCATTGCAAGTCCTATGCCGTCGCGTAAGTCCACCTGATCTGTGGTGTTCAGGTGACACGTTGCACTCAAATTGAACAGCAAGCTTAAAAATTAATCACATCAAAGAATACTGCCCTTTCAAAACCTGCAATACGCCTTCCCGGCAGAATCTATGAGCATTCAATTTTTGTTTCTCCTGCTGATTATCGGCCTGATTGCCGGACGAGTTTCCTCCGTCTGGGCTGTCGCACTGATTGACGATTCGATTCGATGCGGCGTGCGACGCTGCGACTCCTGCAATCAACCGTTTTCCCATGTTCGCCAGTTGCTGCTTTGGTATCCCGGCATTCGCTGCCCATCCTGTAAAGCTCCAGACAGACTTTGGCCTTTCTGGGCCACTCTCGCAATATCCATTGCGTTTGCAGGCTTTGGATGGCTTCTCCTTACGCAAAGTTGCCAAAGCATCGTTGAAGTTCAGCCTTCTCAATCGCTGTGGCAGAATCGCCTTCCCTTTCATTTGATATTCATCTTCCTCCTGGCGACAGCAACAACAACTGACTATCTCGACTATTCAATCTTTGATTCGGTTGTCGTTCGAGGAGCCCTGTTCGCCATCATCACGGCAACACTGAGCGGCGAACTGCAGCTCATTCATGTCTGGGTTGACTGGAGCTATGACAACATGCCCATTCCAAGCCTACAGAATCCGGCCATTACGGTCCCCCATTTCGGCCCCTATCTTCCTGAATGGATGAAGGGACATCAACATCTGCATGGATTTGTATGGAGCATCTCCGGGGCTGTCATGGGAGCCGGACTCATGTGGATGGCTCGCGTCGTATCGCGTGTGATTCTCGGGATCCCGGCGATCGGATTCGGAGATGTCACGCTTATGGCGATGATCGGCGCATTTCTTGGATGGCAACCCACGCTGTGTGCGTTAGCCATTGCTCCGCTTGTGGGGCTTGTTCTGGGACTCGGTGGTCGCATCCTCACAGGCCGTACTTTCGTCGCGTTTGGTCCCTATCTCTGTATCGCCGCATTCCTGGTTCTTTGTACCTGGGGATACCTCTGGGAAGGCTTGCGACTACGCATGGTCTTTAGTCATTGGCCCACCATCGCTGGAATGGTCGGAGGTGCTTTTGCCGCCTTCTGCCTTTTGCTTGTGGGCCTACGCATTTTTCGAGAAACTCCTGCGGCGAAACTTCGTTAGCCGACAGGTGATTCCACTACCCTGCTCCGACAAGACTCGCTTGTGGGCAAACCCGGGATACTTCTATTCGCAAGATCCGCACAACCAGAAGTCAGGACTGCTCTTCGATGCTGGGTCAAGTAACGTTACTGAATTTGACTGTGTTCCTGCTGCTGTCGGCAAATGCCCTTCAAGCAGACGAGAAAGCAACGGCAGTTGGCGACACCATAAGTGAAGAATTCTTGAGGACCGCACGGCCCTTTCTCCGTGAATTCTGCGTGCCATGTCATGGCCCCGACGTGACCAAAGGTAGTCTCCGTCTCGATCAGCCGGATACCGATCTCTCACAGCCGTCGAACCATGAGCGATGGCGGCAAATCCTGAACCGCGTTCGCTCTGGTGAGATGCCACCACCGGGGAACGCTCAGCCGAGCGAATTACAGATCACGACTTTTCTTAAGACTCTCGCAACGAATCTGGATTCCGCTGCGATCGCGAACCGCCATGATGGCCGTGTCATTTTGCGACGGCTGAATCGTACCGAATACGAGAACACTGTTCGTGATTTGTTCGACATTGATGTCTCTGTCAGAGACATGCTTCCGGAAGATACCGTCTCCCACGGCTTCGACAATGTGGGAGTGGCACTGAATGTTTCTCCCGTTCTGATCGAACGCTATCTGGAAGCAGCCGATGCCGTCCTGAATGCCGCGATTGCTCCTGTGCATGCCGAGGAAAGCCGGACAGCACGATTCGACCTTTATGATTCTTTGCCGAAGTGGTTTCTGGCCGGAACATGGAAGCAGGAAGAAGGTGTTATCCTGTTTCGCAGCGGTGGAGACTCAGCATCAGATCTCAGAAAGTTTAGAGCTCCGGCTCCAGGACTATATCGATTTCGCATCTCAGCGTCTGCTCATAACTCAGACACACCTCTGCCAATGGCCGCATTGCTGGGCAACTTTGTTGTCAGCGGCAATCCAACTCGGCATCTGGGCTATTTCGATGCTCCGCCAGGAGAACCGAGCATCATTGAGCTCGAAGAAAAACTGCTGGCAAAAAATGACACCATCAAGGTGACTCCCGTTGCTCTTCCGTTCGTATATCTGAAACAGGAGACGATGCAGGAGTATCCTGGTCCAGGCTTGCACATCCACTGGATAGAAGTCGAAGGTCCGCTCCCAGAGAAATGGCCAACAGAAAGCTATCGCCGAGTCTACGGAGACGTAAATCCAAAGACAGGTACGTTGGCAGATGCAGAAAGCCTCCTCAAGAAGCTCCTCCCCAAAGCATTCCGTCGTCCATTACAGCCCGACGAAGAACGTACCTACACGGATCTTGTGGCAGCCGCTCTGAATTCCGGCCAGAATTTTGAAGAGGCCTTCCGCATCGGGATCAAAGCCGTGCTGACGTCTCCGAAGTTTCTTTATCTACGGGAATCAAAAGGCCCTCTGGACGACTACGCTCTGGCATCGAGGCTGTCCTATTTTCTCTGGAGCACGATGCCTGATGAAACACTGCTGTCGCTGGCCGAGAAGCAGGAATTGCATCAGCCTCAGACTCTGCGTGCTCAAGTGGAGCGAATGCTGCAGGATTCCAAAGCGAAGGCCTTTACCGAGAACTTCACGGGGCAATGGTTAAGCCTTAGAGAAATTAATGCGACCACACCGGACAAAACTCTCTACCCGGAGTTCGACGAACTGCTGCAATGGTCATCCGTCAGAGAGACTCATTTGTTCTTCGAAGAACTATTGGAGAGCGACCTCAGCGTCAAAAACTTCGTTGATTCTGATTTTGCGATGCTCAATGCTCGGCTCGCGAAGCATTACGAAATACCAGATGTCCATGGCGTCGATTTTCGAAGAGTCGAACTGAAGCCAGAGTATCATCGAGGCGGCGTGCTGACTCAGGCTTCGGTCCTGAAAGTCACTGCCAATGGCACTTCAACAAGCCCGGTTCTGAGAGGTGTCTGGATTCTGGATCGCATTCTCGGATCTCCTGCATCACCGCCTCCCCCCAACGTTCCCGCCGTCGAGCCCGATATTCGAGGTGCGACGACGATTCGCGAACAATTGGCCAAACACCAGGCGTCCGAGAATTGTGCTTCCTGCCACACAAAGATCGATCCTCCGGGATTTGCTCTGGAAAACTTTGACGTGATCGGCGGCTGGCGTAACCAGTATCGTGTTGTCGCCGAGCGAAAGAACTGGGTCAATAATCGCACCGGGCCTCTGGCCAAGTACCTGGCCGCATGGCAATATGGACTGGGCGCAAAAGTTGAATCGGGAGACACTCTAGCGGATGGGCGGACATTTTCTGATATCACGGAGTTCAAAAAACTGCTGCTCGACCGCCCTGAACAGATCGCCCGCAGTGTGACGGAGAAACTGATGATCTACGCAACCGGACACCCGATCAGTTTCAGTGATCACACAGAGATTGACAGAATCGTCACAGAAGCCAAATCCTCCGACTACGGACTAAGAACTCTTGTCCATGCAGTCGTGGCCAGTCACCTCTTTCAGACAAAGTGAGTCAGCAATGTCCGTTTCAAATCATATCTGTCGTCGGTCATTGCTTCGTGGTGCAGGCGTCACTTTGACTTTGCCATGGCTGGAAGCGATGCAGCCTCGCAGCAGCCGAGCGGCCGAAGTTGTGGAACCGCCGCGGCGAATGATCTGCATCAATACAACACTGGGGCTTCATACGCCTTACCTGTTTCCCAAGGCAACTGGAAGAGATTACGAACTAACTCCGTATCTGGAGCCCATTCAGAACTTTCGTGATCAGTTCACGGTCTTCTCCGGGCTTTCACATCCCGAAGTCGATGGTGGTCATCCGGCGGAGTTATGTTATCTGACATCAGCTCCCCATCCTCGAGCCGACAATTTTCGGAACACGATTTCGCTTGACCAATTTGCCATTGAGCAACTCGTCCCTGACACGCGTTTCGGTTCGCTTGTACTCGCTTCGTCGTCCAGTCGAGGTCTCTCGTTTACTCGAAGCGGCGTTCCCATCCCTGCCGACGAGCGGCCATCGAGGATCTTTCGCAATATGTTTGTGAATGGAACCCCTGCCGAGGTCAATCAACAGGTCCTGCGCCTGAAGCAGGGACAGAGCGTACTGGATGCGGTTCTTTCTGAGGCGAACGATTTTCAGCGAGGACTCAACCAGCAGGATCTGAACAAGCTGGACGAGTACTTTACGTCTGTGCGCGAAGTCGAACAGAGAATGGTCAAGGCTCAGGAATGGGCTCGTCGGCCCAAGCCCGAAGTCGGTGCAAAACCACCTGTGGACATCGCCAATGCCGTTGATGTTCCCGCGCGAGTTCGACTGATGATTGACCTGATGCATCTGGCGATTCAAACTGACTCCACAAGATTCATCACATTCGCACTCAATGGGCTCAATGCTGTCCCAACGATTCCAGGCGTCACACAGGACTGGCACAACCTTTCACATCACGGCCAGGATCCTGCAAAACTTTCCGAGCTCAAAGTTGTCGAGCTTCAACAAATGCAGCTTTTTGGTGAACTGCTTGCAAAACTGGGTGACTCTTCTGAAGGCAGCGGATCGCTGCTGGATCGTACGATCGTGTTGTTCGGCAGCAACCTTGGCAACGCCAGCAGTCACGACAACAAGAACATGCCGATCATCGTTGCCGGAGGCGGATTTCAGCATGGACAACATCTTGCCTTCGATCCACTGAAGAATCCTCCGCTTTGTAATTTGTATGTTCAACTGCTCAGGCGACTTGGCGCGAACGTAGATTCGTTTGGCTCCAGCAATGGAACGATTCCTGGGTTTGAACTGGCCTGACCTGCCCCTTTCGACGTCGCCTAAAACAACTCCCGAATCGGTGTCCCGTGAGTCAAAGCAATGGGGCGTCCGGAAGGGTCGGGCAGATGAAGATGAGGATCGATTCCAAGGAAGTGATAAATCGTCGCCAGAATGTCGTGAGGATCGAGCGGTCTGCTGGAGGGACGTGCTCCGATCGCGTCAGTTTCGCCAATCACCTGTCCCATCGGCATCCCACCTCCAGAAATCAAGATCGACATCGCGCTGGGCCAATGATCGCGACCGACTTTGCCATCCCTGTATTCAAGCCGTGGCGTCCGTCCGAACTCACCCGTGACGATCAACAACACATCCTGATCCAGCCCTCGTTCATACAAATCATTGATTAACGTTGTCACCACGTGGTCGTAAGCCGGGAGCCGCGCATGCATGGCTTTGGTCAAGTCCCAGTTCACCGCGTGATCGTCCCAATTGTGTGCATTCGAATCAGGACCATTGCCGCGCGAACAGAATGTGACGAACCTTACTCCGGCCTCGACCAATCGCCTTGCGGTTAGGGCTTCCTGTCCTTCGCCGGGGCCGTAGAGCTCTCTCGTCTTTGCGTCTTCCAGTGATAAGTCAAATGCTTTCTGTGCGGCACCGGACATGACAACCTCCAGAGCTCGGCGGCCGAATTCATCCATCACTGACATCGTGCCTGCCCGATCAATATCGCGTCTGAATCGATCTAATGATGTCCGGAGACCGACTCGATCATTCATTCTTGTTGCATCAACCGACAGATGAGTATCCCTCAGACCGCAGTTGACGATCGGAACGCGGTACATTCCGCTCCAGAACCCTTCTGAAACACCAGCTGCATAATCCGGTCCATTCACCACAACGCCGTTGATTGCCACGGCGGCAGGAAGACCTCGCTGACCGCTTTCGAGCAGCCGATTAGCGACAGCTCCGACTTGAGGGTAATAGGATTCGTAACCAAACCCGGGCTTGAGTTTTCCAAAACCGCTCAGGAACCGCCGATGGCCGGCAAAATGGTCAGCTTCTTCATGTGTGCACGATCGAATCAGCGAAAATCGATCTGCAATCCGTGCGTGCTTTGGAAGATATTCGCACACATCGATACCGGAAACGTTGGTTGAGACAGGACGGAACGGACCACGAATTTCGGTCGATGCTTCCGGCTTCATGTCGTACGTCTCGAGGTGGCTCGGCCCACCGTGGGCAAAGTAGAGTATCACCGATTTCGCACGTTTCGCGGGGGCCCCCGTCGACTCATTGGCCCTCGCTTCCAGTTGCAGCACATCTGCAAGCGACAAGGCTCCGACACCCAGAAAACCAGCGTGAAGAAAACGGCGTCGCGATTCCGTCAGAAACGTCGCAGAGCTCTTCAGAGAAAACATGATGTTGATCCAAACAATGTGTTATCGAAAACTCTGCGTGAACCATACTCAACAGAATGCAACTCGACATCAGGAAAACAGCTCTTTGATCGGCCGCCCCTGTTGCAGGAGTGGCACGGGACGATTCTGCCGGTCAGGGATCGTGGACTCGGGATTGATCCCAAGGACTCGATAAATGCTGGCGAGGAGATCTCCCGGAGAGAGCGGCCGGTCGAGCGGCTCACCACCATCTTTCGTCGTGGAGCCAATGATCTGGCCCGTCCTGATTCCACCTCCGCTGAGTACTGCATGCATCGCTTTGGGCCAGTGAGCTCGCCCTGCCCCCGCATCAATTCTCGGCGCTCGGCCAAATTCACCACAGGCGATCACAAGCACGTCGTCCTGAAGTCCACGTTCCTGAAGGTCTTCCACGAGTGAAGAAAAGGCCTGATCAAACACCGGCAACCGTTTGCGAAGATTCTTTTCAATGTCGTAGTGGTCGTCCCACCAGTCGACATCCTTTTCATAGAGATTCACGGTCACGAATCCGACACCAGCCTCAACTAATCGGCGGGCCTGCAACGTATACTGCCCCCATGCATGTCGACCATATCGCTCTTTCAAGGCTTCTGGTTCTGCAGAAAGATCGAAAGCATCACGGGCATTCTTGCCGGTAACGAGCTCGACAGCCTGCCGACGGATATCGTCTTCGTCATGGAGCTGAGGCATCTCTCCAACTTTCCGGCGTAACAGATCCAGCGACTGCGATAATTCACGTCGATCCTGAAATCTCGAAACGGTGACTTCTGCTGGCAGCGCAAACTCTGGCGGCCGATAGTTGCCCAATTTCGGGTCGCCGCCACTGTTCAACGCGTTGTGCCTGGCGCTCAGAAATGATGCGGTCTGGTAAAAGCCTGCGTGAGTTCGATAGTCCTCTGGAACGCAAACATAGTTTGGCATTCCCGTTTTCTCATCGCGACGAAAATAGGACATGACGGAGGCCTGACAGGGATGCCGCTGCCCTGCCTGTCTCGCATTGAGCTGCGGATAGCCGGTTTGAACAAGATGCTGGGCATCGTCATGGACACTGTAAGAATGTGTCAACGATCGTATAACAGTCAGGCGCTTTGCGATCCGAGCATGTCCCGGCATCAGATCACAAACCTGAAACCCCGGAAGAGAAGTTTCGATCGGCTGAAACGGCCCACGAATCTCTGCCGCCGCTTCAGGCTTCATGTCGACCATATCGATATGCGATGGTCCACCCGTCATCCACAACAGAATGACGGATCTGGGAGGTCGCGACTGGTTCTCGCCAGCCGCTTTTCGCAATTGCAGCACCTGATTGAGCGAAATCCCACCAAAAGCCAGACTACCGACTCGAAGAAAGCTCCGACGATTCTGAGCGTACCAGGCGTGCCCTGGGACTCCTGACTTGATGGACATAACAGGACTCACCTTGAAAGAAGGAAACTCTCGCTACATTCAGTCTTTCTTCGAACTCAAGGACGATCTCGTCTGGCGTGCGATTTGCCCAAGGACATTATCACGATCCGCTACACAAAAGCACCACTCGTCAACCTTCCTGTACTATCACCAAAGGAAGACTCTGGTATTCCCATAGCACTGAGAATACTGAGATACAGGTTGCACATTGGTGTGTTGTCCTGCTTCCAGTGGCCACCATGCTGTATGCCCATTCTCGAACCGCCCGCCAGTAACGTCGGCAGGTTTCTGGGGTTGTGAGTTGTGCTGCATCCGCTGCCAAACAGCACCAGAGAATTGTCCAGTACGGTCCCCTCTGCGTCTTTGTATTGCTGAAGCCTGCTTAGGAAGCCAGCGATCTGCTGACTCAGGAACAGATCATACTTTGCAAATTCTAACTGCCCATCTTTGTCGCCGGCGTGGGACAGGTTGTGATGAGTTCTTGTCAGGCCCAACTTAATCGGGAACGTATCGCTGATCCCCATGCCGTCTTCGCGATTCAGCATAAAGGCAACTGACCGAGTAATATCCGCGTCAAAGGCCAACGCGATCAGATCAAACATGTTGCGATAGTATTCCGCCGGTTCACCCTCGGTCGTCACATCGAGTTTCAGGTGCGAGTAGTCCTGTGACTTCAGAGGAATATCGATCCATTTCTCCGAAGCCGCCAGTCGCTGTTCAATCTCATTGAGTGATGTCAGATACTGATCCATCTTCTCGCGGTCAGACTGCCCCAACTGCTGATTCAAAGATTTCGAATTCACCAGCACCGCATCAACAAGTCGGATTCGCTTCTTCAATTGCTTCTGCTGAGCAGCGATGGATTCTTCGTTGCTGCGAAACAGCCGATCGAAGACTCGCTGCGGATTGTTTTCGGCCGGAATAGGCTTGCCTTCGAGGTTGTAAGAAATCGTCCCTGTGCGTGACAGGAACCCAACGCCGGCATCAATCGACAGAACCAGTGACGGCCGGCGGCAGTACTGTTTCGTGTGTTGAGCAATTACCTGATCCAGAGAGACGGTATTGTAAGTTCCAGGTTTCGCGTTATGAAGCGGAGCACCGGTCAACCACATATCCGAACAAACATGCGGATCCGCTTTGGTCCCATTCGGATGATATAGCCCGCCAAGAAAACTCACCTGCTCTCGGAAAGGAGCGAACGGCTCCGTCGACTTGCCGAAAACAAAATCGCGGCCAATCTGTTTGGGGAACCAACTCCATTCATCAATACCGTTGGCCGGATCCGGCAGACACATTCCGTTGGCCGTGTACATTGCGCAGAATCGCCGTGGATTCGTTGCCGCATCATTGGCGGACGCATCGGCAAACAGTTCAAGCCTCGGCAGAATCACCGCGACCCCAGCAGCCCCACGCAGAAACTGACGACGATCAATTGTTGTAATTGGCAGCACGATGTGGCTCCTCGTTCTTGTCAGGGCAATGAACTACTTCTTCAAAAACAAATCGCTGGTCACAACAAACCGGATCATATCCTGCATTCGGTATCCGTCCGCCTTCAACTGTTTTCCTGCTTCCCTCAGCCATTCGAGTTCATTATAGGTCAGACTACGGCCTGCCCCGTAACTGCTCAGATGCTTAAGAACACTGAAGGCTACCTGATCGATTCGATCATTCGCAAGATAGTTCCGCAGTCCGGCGAGATCGGCCACCTCGGTACCATCCGGCAGTGTCGAATGAGCGTCCGCAGGCTGCGTCTTAAATCGGCCCGCCGCATCGTATTGCTCGAAGGCAATTCCCCAGGGATCGATCCCGGAATGACATTTCGCACAGCCTTCCTGATTGCGATGACGCTCCAGTTTTTCACGCAAAGTGCGTTCAGTTCCATCTTCTTTAAGCTGGGGAACATTTGGTGGCGGATCATCCGGCGGCTCAGCAATCATGCGACGGGCCAGCCAGGCTCCACGTTTGATCGGATTGGATTCGCGTCCGTCGGACAGGCCCGCAAGAATTGCTGCCTGAGATAAAACCCCACCGAGCTGCCCGGTCTTATGCGAGATCGCCGCAAACTGAAGGCCATTCTCTGTTTGTTCTCCCAAATCGTAGTAGCTGGCCACCGCATCGTTGGCGATAATGAAGTCCGAATGAATCAGGTGACTGACGGACAGATTATTATCAATCAGATAGCGAACAAACTGAACGGGCTCCTCACGCAGTTGAGTTTTCGTGTCGCGGGTCAACCTGGGGAATCGGGAACGATCGACTTCCAGGACATCGAACTTCTCGAGGCTGAGCCATTGCGATGTAAACTCCTGCACGAATCGTTCAGAACGAGGATCCTTCAGGAGTCGATCTGACTGAGCGGTTAAGCTTGCCTGAAGTGTGTTTGCCGCCGCAGCATCGAGCAACTCGTGATCCGGCGGTGAGTTCCAAAGAAAGTACGATAACTTCGAGGACAGTTCCCAGTTGTCGATGTTCTCCGCCTCCGGACCATTGCTGTTTTCAATCAAGAACAAAAATTGAGGCGATGTCAGCACGACCAGCAGAGCATCCTTGATGGCTTGCTGAAAATCATGATTCTCCTGGAAGGAGTTTTCCCAGACCGAAACGACAGAATCCACTTCTGCATCCGTTACCGGCCGGCGCCAGGCTCGTGTCATGAATGACGAAATGATCTCACTAGCATACAGTGGATGGTCTCCACGATTCGGTGATTCAATGAAAATGTTGCGATGCGTTGCAGGCGGCCATGCGTCGTAGATCGGGCCTTCGAATTCTACCGAATGGATCTTTAGTCGAGGCATCTCTCGCCCATCAGTAAACTCACTGCGAACACCAATCTCTCGAATACCAGCCAGGTAGTTGACGTTGTTTTCTTCGACCGCCGGATACGGAAAATCATTGATCGCGCCGGTAAAAGTGAACTCGGCTGGTTCCAAACTCGATACCGTTTGAGGCTTACCGACAGCATTGAGCGTGCTACCACAGTCTCGCCGAAGTCCCAGATGAACCCCCAGAGCGGGCGAACGTTTCTCGAAGCGAGTGAACTTCACTGCCAAGTCACTTTCATCGCTCAATCTGGTCAACACAACACGATTGATGCGAGTCTTCTCGCTCTTCGAAGTAGCAAGACTCAACGGACCGCCTGAAAGGCGGACGACGAAGACAGCATGAAACTGCTCTGCATTGGCCACTTCAGGCTTTGCATCCGCAGGATTGATGTTCTTTATCTGACGAGAAAAGTCCCGATCTCCGATTCTGAGTCGTAGCAAATGGTTTGGTTCATTCATCACACAGGAAACATCGACCTGATAAATCCCGGGCTGTTCAATGACCGCAGACCCTTTCGACTCGTCGTCAATGGAAGCGCGTTTTACAGACGGCGATTCGACCGGACTCGGGATCGCCGGTATGCCCTCCACCATCAGGCCATCGTCATAGCGAGAGGCCCGCACCGTCACTCGAAAGTTGCCATGATCTGGAAGTTCTCTTAAAGAAATCTTGAAGTTGGCCATCGGGCCATAGGTGTTCGATTCACCAAAGATCTCTGGGCTTGGAATGGCAGGTCGAAGCAACAATCCGCCCGGCACCGCTTGGTAAGGCTCGCCCAGTGGATAACCTTCAGTGCCTCGCATGCAGGCAAACACGGCATGGTAGATGCTATCAAAATGCTTCCACTGACGAATCGTGTCGTTACCGACATAGCCCTCAATAAAATCGAACGATGACTGCATCACATGCGGCGTATAGGCAAACGACATCTGTGGCTGAAGTTCAGTCACGACAAAATCCTGATTGTTCAGCAGCAGACTGTTCGCACCGAGGATCAACGAGTCTTTGCAGGGATCAGGATTAATTCCCAGGCCGAGATCCATCCGAAAATTCTGAATGGTGGGCTTTGAGTTTTCATCAACGATGCACAGGTCGAGCGATTTCTCGGCAATGTCGAAGTAGTATTCCATCTGCAACGGTGACAGCCCGAGTACCTGCCCATTGTTAGCAAAGCCGTCCTTCGAAACGCCGTCGGGAGGAAGAATGTCCGACAGGTTTTCCTCGAGCTTCAGCAATTCACGCATCGTATTGCGATATTGCGAAACCGTGAGACGTCTGACCGAGCCATTCTTCTGAGTGTCCCTCGATCGAGCCACATTCAACGCCTGCTCAATCCACTTCGCCAGAAACTCATGCTCTTCTTTGGTCGGCTGAGGTTCATCGGCCGGAGGCATCGCCGCTTCATCCAATTGCTTGCCAATGTCACGCCAGAGGAACAGATGGCGATCCTGCAGAGAACCATCCAACTGGTCGACTCGAATCCCCGACTTCATGTTGTCGGCGTTGTGGCATCGAAGACAATACTTCTGAAGCAACGGCTGGACCTGGGCCGTAAATGATTTCTCGACGTCACTGTCCTGACAATATGCGTCTGACGACGAAATCAATGCAACAATTGCGATCAGAAGTCCCCGGGCGCAGGGACAAATATGTCGGGCGGATGGTGATATCACGGCTGGGTCTCTTGCAGAGAAAGAAGGCGGGCTGAATAGCCTACCCGTATTCGTTCCCCATCACAAGAGCCGCGTTTAACTGGACCCGCCACCGGGCCTGCCCCGGTGGTTCATTGGCCTTTGCACCACTCTCCGTGATTCACGTGAATAAAGTAGTGCATAAGCCTTTAGACCACCGGGGCAAGCCCGGTGGCAGGATGGATTGCGCCAAGATCGTACTCCCCGAACGTCGCCACATAAAAACTTGGCATGAAGATGGCTTCCTGATTATGGACCCAGGCCAGGTTGTTCATGTACGACAAGCCGACGTCGAGTGGTGATTCACCTGGATGGATCCCAAGGGTGAAATGCAGATGGTCAGGCACAAAGCCGGCTCGCGACAATAGATGCCCCTTGGACTGGCTGGCGCGGCGCACGATGTTTCGAATGCCAATCCAGATTTCGGGGTCTGTGATCGCTTGCCGCCAGTTGTTTACAAAAACCAGATGCAGGTTAGCCCAATATCGAGCATGGGCCGTGAAGCGAGCCTTTGAAAGATCAATGTCAGGGTTCATCATGGCAAGGTCTGCAAACAAGGCACAGAGCGGCGAGTCCTCTGAAAGATGATGCGTCGCCTGACCAGCAACATAACTTTCGACCTTCTCACGCGTGGTTGACCCGATACTTCGAAGGTCATAATTCCTCTGGAAAGCGGAAGGAAACATCGATCGCACGATCTTTTGCAGTCGGCCTTTGATCGACCACGGGATTGTTGCCGGTGTGAGCGACGGCGGAGTACTGATCAGAAAAAGACTGCAGTTCGGTTGCGAAAAACGATGCTGCAGAATCCGAACGCCATCCACTTCAGTATTATGCGTCAGTTCGGCCAGCCAGCTTTCCGTTCCGGGAGCAGTCTTCCAGAACAAAGTAAAGGCCCACTGCAATTCGTAGTGGACCTTGATGTTGCTCGCGGTGTAGATCGGCGATGGCGCCATACTCTGAAGTACCCTCAAACCGTTTCAAAAACAACCGCCACCGGGCCTGCCCCGGTGGTTCATCGGCCTTTGCACCACTCTATCTGATTTTCGTTGTGCTTCAGATAAAATCAGCAAGTGGTGCAGAAGCCGTTAGACCACCGGGGCAGGCCCGGTGGCGGTTCATGCTAAGATATCCTTCACAACCACACCCTCAACATCAGTCAGCCGACGTTCGAGGCCGTTGTAGTAAAACGTCAGACGCTCATGATCCAGTCCGAGCAGATGCAGGATCGTTGCATGAAAGTCATGCACATTGCAGACATTCTCAACAGCCTTGTAACCGAACTCGTCTGTCGCTCCGTATGTGAGTGGAGCTTTCACGCCCGCCCCGGCCATCCAGCAGGTGAAGCCTTCGGGATTATGATCACGCCCACTGGCACCTTTCTGGAATGTTGGCATGCGGCCAAATTCGGTGCACCACACGACCAGCGTATCTTTCAGCAGTCCCCGTTGTTTCAAATCCGTGATCAACGCGGCTGTTGGCTGATCGAGCACAGGTCCGTGGACGCTGTACTGATCTTTCAACACTTTATGGCCGTCCCAGTTGCTGACTCCTTCGCCACCGGTCTGATACGCGCCGTTGAAGAGTTGCACAAACCGCACGCCCTGCTCCAGCAGTCGCCTGGCGAGAATGCAGTTTTTGGCGTAGGCAGCCTTCAACGTATTCTGAGCATCATCAGCTCCGTACAATGCAAGAGTCGATGCAGACTCTGTTGAGAGATCTCGTACTTCCGGAATACTGAGTTGCATCTTGGCGGCGAGTTCATAGCTGCTGATGCGGGCCGCTAACTCCGTATCACCGGGGAATCTTTCAAGATGTCGATCGTTGAGCCGCTTCAGGAAGTCGCGAGTCTTCTTGTCTGAGGCTTCCGCAATGGACTCCGGTCGAGCCAGATTGCGAATTGGCAGCGAAGTATTGAAGTCAGTGCCTTGATACGCAGCAGGGAGAAATCCGGGGCCCCAGTTGTTCACAGAATTCTGCGGGGTTCCTCGCGGATCAGGAATCGCCACATATGACGGCAGGTTTTCGTTCTCCGTGCCTAATGCAAAGGTCGTCCACGCTCCAATGCTGGGATAGCCATCCAGCGTGAAACCAGTCGACATGTAGTTTTCACCGGGACCGTGCGTATTCGTCTTGCCCTTGAGCGAATGAATGAAGCACATGTCATCGGCCAAAGCGCCGAGATACGGGACAAGATCCGAGATCATCTTGCCGCATTCGCCTCGCGGCTGAAACGTCCACGGACTTTGCGTCACATTGCCCTGCTCTCCCTGAAACGTAATCAGCTTATCTGCACCGGGCAGCGGCTGACCGTGACGAGCAATCAATTCGGGCTTGTAATCAAACGTGTCGACATGACTGCAAGCCCCCGAGCAGAAGATCACGACAACTCGCTTCGCCGCCGCCGGAAAGTGCGACTGCCGCGACGCAAACGGCCTTGAAGCATCAATGTTCGGTCGGATTGGCGACTTCCCGCTGACGCTACTCTTCGGCTTCTCATCGGCCCTCAACAGCCCCTGCTCCGCCAACATCATCGACAACGCAATGCTGCTAAGCCCTGTGGCCGTGTTGTTGAGAAAGCCGCGACGGTTGAGAAGATGACGGCTACTCAAGAGGTTTGCTGCAAACATTGGTCGTTCCTAGGTTTTCACTTCCGATAGGACAGTTCTATGAAACCAATCAGGGATTCGCGATGTCTTGATTTCAATCAGTTTGCCTTCAGTGATTTCAGCAATCCACGTGCTTTCGCTGCCATCGGCTGAGTTGTCAAATATGAAGGCTCGGTTGGTGAGTCGAATAGCAGGCACGAGTAAGTTCAAACAACGATGATATCGACTGTGAATTTTCTCTTCGGGAACCGAATGACCGCCCATGCGAACTCGGTTCTGAACGCGTGACACATTGATCGCGGGGTCTTCCGTCGCAACAAAGTACAGGTAGGTTCTATAACCCTGGGCCTGTGCAGTCCTCAAGAGTTCCACCTTGTCGACGGAAGACATTACAGTCTCCATTGTGAAGGACGCCTGCTGCTGCAGAAGGCAGCGACGGAGAAAGTCGGCGAGGACCGATGCAACGTAAGAGTTGACAGACACTTTCGAAAAGTCGATCACGCCGGAATTGGCGGAAATCAAATCTGCCGTCGAATTCAGTCCTGCGGACTTTAAAAGCGAAGACTGCCGAAAGAAGTCCTTGACCTGACTGGGCAGAAGCAGATCCGGATGCACTCCGAAGGCGGCTACCTGAATTTGGCCAAGTGTGCGTATTGCCTGTTCAAGCTCATCCGCATTCAGATAGACACCGAGAAGCTCTGATGGAAGGACATTCTTGAGCGTACTCTTTCCCGATCCGTTTGGCCCGGCAAACATTCTCAATCTCGGAGTGCCAGTCGTCATGGCAGAGACCAGGTTTGACCCGGAACAGCGGGAGTGGCTGGCTTGATCGCTTTAATGTGTTTCTTGCTGCCATCCGGAAAGACCTCAATCACCTGAGCGTCAATGGCCACAACAACGCTGAGTCCCATTCGAATCGCTTGCTCATGGGCATCAGAAAAGACCGAGTCTGCAGCAGCAGGAAGTTGAGACTCAAGTTCTTCAAGATCGGTCTCATTCACTATTGTCGATGGTTTCATTTGTGCCTCCTTCGCAGACAAGGTACTGACCTTACACCCCGGCATCAATGCTTATTGTTTAGACCGTTCGTGGTCACTACTGCAAAAACACACATTCATTGCTGTTCAACATCGCTCTGCAAAAGGCGGGGAGACCTTGTTCACTGAGGAATTCTGCAGAATCAATCAGTTCGTTTGCGTCGGGTTCGCGACCAAAGCAGAGCCAGAAGGCTCGCACGATTTGTTTTGACGCATCGTCGCCGCACTCGCGTTTCAGGCGATCAGCAAAGAGTTCGGACTGCTGCAACATAAACGGACTATTGAACAAATTCAGAGCCTGAAGAGGCGTTGTCGAGCGGCCTCGTTTGGGGACGGACGTTGCGGCATCGGGACAGTCAAAGATGCCAAAGACTGATTCTTTCTCCAGTCGCACTTTGGTCATGTAAATCATGCGGCGCCAGTCTTCGGGGCCGTAGTTCTTCTTGGGGAAGTAATGACGGACGTTCTCCATTTCCACTTCAAAGCCGCTGAAACCGGGGCCGTACATGCGAGTATCCAGGACGCCAGTGACCGACAGAATGCTGTCGCGAATTGGTTCGGCTTCCAGTCGACGAGGAGGAAATCGCCACCACCATTCGGTCGCCGCATCGGCCTGTAGAGCATCCTCGCGAGGCTGGCTGCTTTGCTGATAAGTGGAAGACGTCAGGATCAAACGATGCACATGCTTCAGTGACCAGTTGTGATCCATCAACTCAAGAGCCATCCAGTCCAGCAGTTCCGGATGAGTCGGTGCGACACCGGCTTTACCGAAGTCGCTTGGTGTTGAGACCAGCCCCTTGCCAAAGTGAAATTGCCATAAACGATTTACGATCACTCTGGCTGTCAGCGGATTCTCTCTCGATGCAATCCAGTCCGCCAATGCCAACCGGCGGTGCTGTTCCGGTGTGGCTTCGCTTATTTCCAGTTTACCGAAGGCCGCAACCGTGCCTGGTTCCACCTGTTCACGTTTCGCGAGTGGTTCGCCTCGGAACAAACGATGAGTCGGCCCGGGCTGTTGAAAGGTTCCGGCATAAATCGTCGCCGAGGCCTGAAGTTGTGACTTGCGTTGTTCGCCATCCTGCAACTGCTTGAGGAGGTCACGGCCTCGCTGTGCCTCCGCTTCCGGGAACTTCGCGAAGTCGTACTCGGGCTGAGTCGCTTTGCTGTTGAATGGAAGCCGATCGGCCGACGACGCCACTTCCTTCCACTGCCCCACTTCGACAGCCACTTCGATCCGATACTTCGTGGCGACTCGATCACCGAACTGGCCGCCCCGATCTCGAGCCCATGCGATGCGACTAATCTGTTTCACTTCCGGAAGCTCAATCTGCACCCAGCCCTTACCAGCCTCGTTTGAGATCCAGCTCCACGAATTGCCGCCGCGGCCGTCGTTGAGATGCTCCAGTTTGTGAATCTCGTACCCAGGCAATGTGCTGGAAGCCGTGGCTTTTGCCCCGGATGACGCCAAAGCGACGTTGATCGTGTCACTGAAGATTTCCAGTTCATCAATGCATGGTTCGCCGCCGCTGGTTTCATCGATCGTGAAACGGACGTACTTCGCTGGCGTGGCTTCGAACAGTTCTTCATTACCACGAGCCGTCACGGCCGGGCGACTTGGTCCGGCCTCCTTCAAAAATGGCTTGAGCTGTTCACGAAGCCTCACAAGCTGACGATCGATCTCTGTAATTTCCTGCTGCTTAGCCGGTGACAGCGGCATCGAACGATCGCCGTGCTGAATTCCTGCGAAGATTGCCTGCATCGAATAATAGTCTGACTGACGAATCGGATCGAACTTGTGGTTGTGGCATCGAGCACACCCAATCGTCAGGCCGATGAACGCAGTCCCGGTGGTTCCAATAATGTCATCGAGTTCGTTCTGACGCTGCATCAGTGTGAGATTGATATCGGGGCTCTTGACTAGATCGTAAGGTCCCGAAACGAGATACGCCGTCGCTTCGGGTACTCCGATCGCATCGCCCGCGATCTGTTCACGCAGAAACTGGTCATACGGTTTGTCCTCGTTCAGGGAGCGAATCACGTAGTCTCGATACGGCCATGCGTTAGGACGTTCGCGATTGGTCTCGAAGCCGTTGGTTTCGGCGAAGCGAACCAGATCCAGCCAGTAACGAGCCCACCGCTCGCCATAGTGAGGACTCGCGAGAATTCGCTCCACGAGCTGCTGATTAGCATCCGGTCGTTGATCAGCGACGAACGCCTGAACCTCTTCCGGAGTCGGCGGCAGCCCGAGCATATCAAGGTAGATTCGTCGAATCAGATCGGCTTTCGTCGCCCTTGGATTTGGTGCGATGGAGTGTTCCGCCAGTTTCTCCAAGATGAACGAGTCAATCGGGTTCCTGAAAAATCCGCTGCTCACCGATGGCGGCACAACAGCGGCAACAGGCTTGAACGACCAATGATCCAGTTCGCTCGCTTCAGTATCAGATTCATTCTCTGAACCGGGCAATTCGGCCCCAGCATCAATCCATGTTCGCAGAATTTGAATCTCGGATTCGGTCAACCGATTCGCCTCATCCGGCGGCATCAACTTGCCCGCTTCATGTCCCGACACAAGAGCAATCAAGTGACTCTTTTCGCTGTCCCCAACGATAATCGCCGGTTCACCAGAGTCACCGCCACGCAGCATAGACGAGCGACGATCAAGTCGAAGATGGCTCTCCTGAGTCTCCGGGCCGTGGCATTCCAGACACTTGGCCGCGAGAAGTGGTCGAACCTGCGATTCAAAGCTGACATCGT
Source organism: Planctomycetaceae bacterium (assembly GCA_046349735.1). Taxonomy (GTDB): domain Bacteria; phylum Planctomycetota; class Planctomycetia; order Planctomycetales; family Planctomycetaceae; genus SXXK01. The sequence continues at coordinate 23,118 of JAXMBU010000016.1, read as the reverse complement.
CGGCCGCATCGCACAGCCGAGGCGCAGCGAACAGGAGCAGAGAGACGAACACAGAATAAAGCGTTTTCATGAATCACAGCGGGTGGGAATAGAGGAGGCGAGTTTCTCGTATTGTGGCTTTCATGCTCTGTCCGAGTCCAGTCGTTCGGGCGGTTTCAGGTCTGCGGTACCAAAGATGTTGCCGCCAAATTGATCCGAAAGACTTTGCGAAATCGCTTTCGCTTTGCCTATCATTCACGTCCCCGCCCCATTTGTGACGCCTCCAAGTTGCGTCACCCGCCGTTTCAGGAGAACCTTGATGCTGACAATGCTCGGTAGTCCACGACGATGTTGTGACGGTTTCACTCGCCGAGAAACCTTGCGGGCGGGAGCATTATCTGCGTTGGGGGGCTTCGGTCTTCCTCAGATGCTCCAGGCTGAACAGTCTGGCCTCAGCAAAGATGCCAAAGCAAAGAATGTGATCTTCATCTTTCTGCTAGGCGGTGCAGCGACTCAGGATATGTACGACCTGAAGCCAAATGCTCCGGCGGAAGTCAGAGGTGAATTCAAGCCGATTCCAACCACGGTGCCCGGGATCGACGTTTGTGAGCATCTGCCGAAGTTTGCTCAAATGGCCCATCAGTTTGCGTTCATCCGATCAGTCAATCACAAAGCAGGATGTCACAATTGCTTGCCCTGCTACACCGGCTTCGATGTCATTCCGCCCGATCAACACCCTCGCCCCACAGATGCACCGAGTATCGGGTCGGTGCTTCAGTACATGAGCGGTGAGCGTACCGAGACGCCTCAGTATGTCTACATGCCCAACTGGCTTGGCTGGGGTCAGTCATTTCGCCGAGCCGGACCGTATGGTGGTTTCCTCGGCAAGCAGTACGACGCGCTGACAACAGAGTGCATGCCGTTCTACGACAAAGATTCGTTTGCTCCGTCCCCCGGGACTCCACAAATCGTGCGAGGAGCTCCCGTTTTGCCGAGCACGTCCCTGGAAGACGGAATGACGATCGATCGATTGAACATTCGACGGTCGTTGTTATCTCAGATCGACACAGAGCGTCGACGAATGGACGAGGTCGTTTCCGTCAGTTCTTCCTCCTATCAGCGCAATCAGCGGCAAGCGTTTGACATTCTGACGTCGTCGGCCATGCGACAGGCTTTCGATCTGTCCCAGGAAGATCCGAAGATGGTGGATCGATACGGTCAAACGCTGTTCGGAAATTCCACGCTGATCGCGCGGCGTTTGATTGAGGCTGGTGTTCGCTTCGTCAACGTCACCTGGGATTTGTTCTGGGGCCCAGTCAATGTGGACTACGATGCATGGGATACCCACAACAACAACTTCAACATCCTGAAGAAGAATAAGTTGCCGGGATTCGACCAGACAATGCACGCTCTGATGACGGATCTTCAGGAACGTGGGCTGCTGGATGAAACGTTGATTGTGGTGACCAGTGAAATGGGCCGCACACCAAGGATCAATGCCAATTCAGGCCGAGATCACTGGACGAACTGCTACGGATCCTTGTTGGCCGGAGCCGGAATTCGAGGAGGCACGGTTTATGGCGCATCAGACAATCAAGCAGGCTATGTTGCTGACAACCCTGTTCGCCCGGCAGACCTGCTGGCGACGATTTATCGAACGTTAGGCATTGATCCAGCAACGCGAGTTCCTGATCAAACTGGCCGTCCCATCGAGATCGCTCAGGGCGGTCATGAGATCTTCGACGTCATGACCGCTTAACCCAATCAAACGCTACTCGTCCTGTTTCGGCGCAAAACCGCGACGCATCGTGTTCTCAGACACATTGATCGGGATCAAAAACTGCAGCAGATAGTCGGGGCCACCCGCCTTGCTGCCAATGCCCGACATCTTGTAGCCACCAAACGGATGACGCTGCACGAGCGCACCGGTGATCTCGCGATTCAGGTACAGGTTGCCCACTTCAAATTCATTGCGAGCACGTCGCAGTGTCTGCGGACTGCGGCTGTAGACGCCTCCCGTCAGAGCGTATCGGGTATTGTTGGCAATACTGAATGCCTCATCCAGATTCTTCGCTCGAATCACCGAAAGCACCGGTCCAAAGATTTCGTTCTGAGCCAATGGAGACGTCGGATCAACGTCGATGAAGATATGCGGACCGACGAAGCTCCCCTGCTTTGCCAGAGGTCCCGGATCCATCGCGAGAGTCAGAATTCCACCATGCTCCGGATCGACTTTGCGAATCGTCTCGAGGATTCTGTCACGAGCTTCATCGTCAATCACAGGGCCAACTTTTGTGCCTGGATCGTCGGCAGCTCCCATCTTCAGGCTTTTCGTTGCCTCGATTAAACGATCAACGAATGGCTTATAAGCGGCCTCCAGAATAATCACGCGAGAACAAGCGGAACACTTCTGTCCGGCATAGCCGAATGCACTACGAATAACGCCCAGGACAGCTTCATCAAGATCCGCATCGTCGTCGACGATGATGGCATTTTTTCCACCCATTTCTGCGATGACACGTCGCACATTCTTCTGACGCTTGTCGGTATCTGCAGCCGCACGGTTGATCTCAAGACCGACATTCTGAGAACCCGTGAATGCGACAATGTCCACATCCGGATGTCCGGCCATTGCAGGGCCGATTTCTTCGCCGACGCCTGGTACGAAATTGACAACTCCGTCCGGAACACTCGAATTGCGGATAATCTCCATCAGCTTGGCCGCAACGACAGAGGACTGCTCAGCCGGCTTCATCACAACTGTATTACCAGTCACGATCGCGGCCATCGTCATGCCCGTCAGAATTGCAAAGGGAAAATTCCACGGAGCGATCGCGACGCAGACCCCGCGTGGCCGGTACGAATAGCTATTCTCCTCACCCAGAAAATCGCATTTCTGAGCCGCACCCAGGCGCTTCATTTCGTGAGCATAGTACATGCAGAAGTCGATGCCTTCAGCGACGTCTGCGTCAGCTTCGGCCCACGGCTTCCCGGTTTCGAAGATGATCCATGCGACCAATTCAAAGCGACGCTCCCGAATCTCGGCAGCAATCAATTCCAGATACTCAGCGCGAGTCTCAACGGGTGTCGCAGCCCACATACCGAAAGCACGTCGAGCCGCTTCGATCGCGTCGGTTGCCTGATCAACTGTGGCCGAAGCCACGCGTCCGATGATCTCCGATGTCTTCGAAGGATTTCGGGAAACCAGCGTCGCACGGCTGTCACAGGATTTGCCGTCGATGATCAACGAGTAGACACCGCCAAACTGATCTCGTACCTCAGACAAAGCATGAACCATCGCATCGCGATTTTCTGCTTTCGTGAAATCGGTCAATGGTTCGTTATTGAATCCCGGACGAGGAGTACTCTGGATCGGCGGCTCTGTAACGGAATGACTGGACGGCTTCATAAGAAGTTTCTCGACAGCAATATGTTCGGTGAAGCTTTGGCGGAGGAAAGAATCGTTCGACGTATTCTCAAGCAGTCGACGTACGAGATACGCCATGCCCGGAAGTAAATCGCCAAACGGTGTGTAGATGCGGACACGATGACCACGTTCCAGAAACAGCTGGGCCTGTTCATCGCCCATCCCGTAGAGCATCTGGATTTCCATCGCTCGATCCGGAACCTGCAGCTCTTCTTTCAGAGCCAGCCCATGAGCAAGGCTGCGCAGGTTATGACTGGCCAAGGCCGGACGAAGCCACTGATAATTCTCCATCAGCACGCGTGTCAGCCGCTCATAGCTGTCGTCCGACTGCCACTTGCGGCGAAAGACAGGAACCGGCCAGCCGCGATATTCGGCAACGATGTTTTCGTAATCCCAGTAGGCGCCTTTGACCAGACGGATCCAGATCGGTGTGCCACGATTCTTCGCCCACTCCAGCATCTTCCGAAGGTCGCTTTCGGCCGATTCCAGATAGGCCTGAACGACGATGCCGCAGTCCGCATAGTCGCGGAATTCATCTTCCATCAGGACTCTGCGAAAGATTTCAAATGTCAGCTCGCGATAATCGTTCTGCTCCATATCGATGTGGACGTACGCATGATTGTCGCGGGCTGTCCGCAGGATTGGTCGCAGCCGAGCAGAGACACGACGAATCGTGCCTTCCGCATCAATTGGCGAAAACTGACTGTCCAGAGCCGACAGTTTCAGGCTGACGTTGACGCGAGGAATTCGACCTTCGTGGTCAGAATCCAACAACATGTCCTCGGGCCATTCATTGACCTGCTGAGCCATGCCGTTGATCAGATCGATGTATGACTGCTGATATCTTTCGGCTTCGCCGTCGCTGATGACCGCTTCACCAAGCAGATCAAGAGTAAAGGCATAGCGGTTTCGGCGAATGCGACGCACCGAAGCCAGGACTTCATCAACATTGGAACCCGCGATAAACCGGCGGGCCATCCGTGCCGCATTGGTGCGTGCATTAAACGCCAGCGCGCGACTGAGAATGCTGTTGCTGGTGGACAGATCAAGACCCAGCCGAGCGGCCCACGGCAAGTGATCTCGAACTTCTTCAAAGTATTCGTCCAGATGTCGTGCGATCGCGGTATGGTCGCGAAGCATCGGCAACACATCGACAAAGCGAAACATCTGGACTTTCACCGCTTCATCATTCATCGCCCACGACATCAGGCGATCTTCCCACCAGCGACCATGAAAGATCGAAGGGGAACGATGCTGGACACGACCAAACAGTTCACGCCCAATTTCCAGGGTCCGCTGCTCTTTTCGGTCGTCGTCAAACGAACCACTCTTTACCGCAGTGGAAACAGCCTTCCTGGGAACTTTTTCTGCTGCGGAGCGGGAAGCGGGCTTCGCAACCTGCTTTTCAGCCGGCTTCGCTTCACTGGATTCTTCAGCCTTTGCTGCTGATTTTGCTGCCTTTTTGGCCATAACGTCTCAAACTCAATGCCGAATACCAAACAGAACAATCGTCGATCGTAAGCTCAGAAAAGGGGTCAGGAACCAATAGCCGAACGGCCCGAAGGGTGCTGCGCACTATTGGTTCCTGACCCCTTTTCTGAGCTCGCGGATTCTAGGAGCATTCGCGTTTTCGGAAAGAACGTCTTCTGCATTTTCGCGCAGCCAGCCGCGGATTCCCGAAACAAACGCGAACTACATAACAAAGCCTCGTTCAATTTCTACGAGGACGTTGCTTGAAAGTCGACGTTTTTATGCCGGTTTTGGTTGAAAGCTGGCGAACCACGACAGGTCAGTAAACGGATGCAATCGCCTGATACCGGAATCCCAGGAACCAGGGTTGCAATGCGTTACGCCAAATATCATCAACAGAACCGCAACGAGATACCTGTCGATATCATGACGCCGCGGGTGCCTCATCGAGAACTATTCGATGGCGTAAAGAAACTTGTCAGAGCGCACCAACAACCGAGAACCATCGACGGCAAAACTGCCATTGAAAAGCGATCGATCGTTCAAATCATTTGAAGCCAGTTGTTCGAATTCTGGCTTCGCCGCGACAACAAATGTGCGGCCTTCGCGAGTCAGATAATAAACTCGACCATTGGCCAATAATGCAGAAGCATAGACCTGCCCCGAACGATTCATTCGCTGTTCATAAACGACTTCTCCCGTCTCCGCTTTGGCACAATAGGCAATTCCGAGATTGTCGTTCATCCAGTAGAGATGTCCGTCGTGAAAAACTGGTGAAGTCACATTGGAGCCCTTAAAACTGGTCCACAGTCGATGCGTCTTCGTGACATCTCCTCGACCTCCTGTCTTCACCGCCAGCGAAGCCACACCCGACCGACCTCCAAGGCAATAAACGATTCCGTCGTGAGAAATAACACTCGGAACCATGTACCACGTGATGTCGGTGGCACAGGTCCATAGTTGATCTCCGGAATCAGGATTGAATGCCTGAATGCTTCCCTGAGTTGCGATGATCAACTCCGGCTTGCCGTTCACATTGGCGACCACCTGAGGAGTGTTCCAGGCCTCCTTGATGTTGCCTGCTCGCCAGACTTCTTTGCCTGTGCTTTTATTCAGCGCCACCAAAGACTCGCTTTCAACACTGGCGTTGATGATAAGCAGATCCTTGTACAAAGTCGGCGAAGCTGAGGTTCCCCAGCCATGCGTCTTCGAACCAACATCCGCCGTCCAAAGTTCTTTGCCATCGTGGCTAAAGGCCATGACACCGGTCTTTCCAAAGAAGCAATAGACTCGGTCTTTGTCTGCTGTCGGAGTATTCGCCGCAAAACCATGATCTCTGATACGCTCTTCCTCCGGCAGCTTTGCCGGAACAATCTTTTGCCAGATTTCTTTTCCCGACTTGCGCTCCAGACATAACAAATGCCTCTTCAGATCTTCCTGCGTCCCTCCCGGATTGTCTGGAACAAAGAAACCTGAATAGGCGGTGACGTAGATGTGATCGCCAAACACAACCGGACTGGAAGCCCCGGGACCAGGCATTGCAATCTTCCACGCGATATTCTCGGAAGCGTTCCATGTCAGTGGAGTTGTCCTGGCAGAAGAATCGCCCTGCCCTGTCGGTCCTCGAAACGTTGGCCAGTTGTCATCCGATGGAGACTGACTTCGCCTGGTTGACTGGGCTGACACTGTTGTTGAACTGACCAGAGTGGTGAAGGCAATGCAAACAATCAAACGCCTGACGTAGCGCGAATCCACCAGAACTGACTCCTTGCACAAACGAGTGGGAAAGGACATTTGTACGAAAGACGAAACACTTTTCCGGTTGCCAAACCTACTCACCTTCGGCACAACGCCGAAAGGGTCGATTTGCCACAATCAAACCTGATCAACAACAACAACACAAAACGCGGTGTATTGCGGAAGGAATTACTTCGTCAAAGTTTTGACATACTCAATCACGTCGGCCAGGTCCTGATGCGACAGATCTTTCTCAAGCCCTTCCGGCATCAGAGACTTTCCCGTACTCCGAAGCTCTTCAACATCGCTTCGAAGAATAGACTCGGTTTTTGCCTCGGCCGCAACCAGAGTCAGACTACTGCCTGTTTCTGTCGACAGAAGTCCGATCACACTTCGTCCGGAAGTGGTTACAGCCACGAAATTGAGATACTTCGCCTCAACCGCAGCACTCGGATCCAGAATCGCGGTGAACAGTGACTCGGGCGTTCGATTAGTCAGCGAAGCCAGATTAGGGCCTACTTCAAAACCAATACCGTTTTGCTTGTGACAGGTTGAGCACCGCTTATTGAATACCGCAGCACCTCGCACAGCATCGCCCGAGAGTTTTAGTGCTGGCTGGAACAATTCCATGACGGCCTTTCGATCGGCGGAGGTACCGGCAGCAAGGATCTTTTCCAGGCGTTCGCGAATGGCTGGCTCGCGAGTCGTCAGCAGTCGCTGCCTCATGGAAGCATCAATCTCCGCTACAGCAACTTGCCCCGCCTCCATCTGAGCCAGAAGTTTCACGATCCACTGCGGACGGCCAGAAAGAGCCGCCAGGATCTGCGATCGCAACAGCGGAGAATGAGATGCCCAGTTGGCCAGAAGGATTTCGGCCGCGACATCATCCGTCTGCTGTCCCAAATGCTTAATTGCAGCCTCCTGAATGGCTGTTGGCGTTTGCGGCGTGAGTATGTCACGGACAATCACGACATCGTTGGAATCATCATGGCTACACTTCAGAAGCGGAATCGCAGCGACACGCAGAGCTTCATGTTGCCTTGAATCGCTTGCGGTTTTGCGAGCAATCTCGTTCAACTCCGACAATCGCATCCTGTGCGCATCTGTGTTCAAGTGCTCTTCAATCGACCAGTTTCGAATCTTCAGCCGATTCAGCATTCTGGAGTAGCTTTTGAATTGCCACGCCTGAGGATGCTCGGGATGCAGCTCTGTCGTCCTAATCAACAGGCTGATCAGATCATTGTCATTCGCCAGGGAAGCAGCCTGCTCAAACAAACTTGCGATCAACTCATCTCGATCTGCAGCAGAGAATCCGGATAGATCTGTCTCATCCGGTGGGTTACTCCACGCATCAAGCCCGGCCGTCTTCATGAACAAATCTATTACCGGGCGAACATTCTCGAAGTTCAGGGAACTTAGAACAGCAGCACGAACGTAAGGGCTGGAGTCCCGCAGCAGCGACGCGCTCAGAATCGCGGCTGAGGAAGATGCATCTCCCGCAGATCCGGCGACACAGGCCAATTCCAGCCGAACTTTGGCATCCTCATCTTCAGCCATTCGCACCATAGCTTGCAATGGAACTTTCGCCTCTGGTGCCAAACGTACGGCCCAGCGTCGAACTCCCGCATGGGGATCATTCAAAGCCGTCTCAACAAGTTCTTTGCTCAGTTTCCCCATACCACCCAACGTACACAACGCATGAAGTCTGGCAGTTGGACGCTGACCTTCCGTAACCATCCGAGTCAAAAGCTCAACAGCCGTCTCATCAGCTTTCGCCACAAGGAGTCGCTGCGCTGTATCGCGTTTCCAGCCGTTGGAACTCTCCAGTTCAGAAACAAGTTCCGATGTCGTCATGCGATCAAATCGCGGAGGACCGCCCTTCGCCATCGAGTCGGATTTCGCAGGATCCTTCCGCACGATTCGATAAATTCGGCCGCGGTCATCTCCGGATCGGAAGAACGGTCTGAGCTCATCCTGACCTTCTTTTGGCAGCCAATGAGGATGCTCAATCATGTAGCGATACATGTCGACAATCCAAAGTGCTCCGTCGGGACCAGTGCGGACCATAACGGGGCGGCACCAGCGATCCTCAGACGCAAAGAAGTCATGTTTTGCATCCACTTCTGCAGGATCACGCTCCAGTCGAAAGCTGACCCCGTCATCAATCAACAGGTTGTGCTGAACGAGATTACTGAAGGGTTCACACGTAAAGACATGCTGCGTATTGAGGCTTAACCTGCCATCCTCTTCCGACGCTCCGAACAGCATTTCATCCAGATACACGATCCCCGAACAAGCAGAGGTGTATCGCCCTGATTGCTCAAAGCTATGAAATCGTTTCTCGGGAGGCGCGGCCGCATAGACTGGCGGATTGGATGGCGTCATCAATCTCCGAGGATCCGGCGGAGCAAAAAACGGATTGCGTCGTATGTAGGGATCTTCAAGTACGTAATGCCACAGAGGGTAGCTGTTCTGTTCGCCAAACCAGTTGCCCCACGCATCACGATTGCGTCCAAACTGAGAAGGACCACTCTGGGGATCAATCAATCCCTCATTGGGACGAATCCGAAAATCGCGACTTCCAACAGTCGTCTTCTGATTGGTCACGTGCGACAGAATCTGACTGTCCGCACCGTATCCGGGATGATGACTGCCACTAGCGCAATGCACCCAGTTATCCAGACCCCAGCGCAGACCGTTGACCCGCAGTTGCTGATTGCCTTCCAGAAACCCCGAGAACAGTGTTTTGCGAACATCGGCTGTCCCATCGCTGTCTGTGTCTTCCGCGTAAATGATCTCCGGGGCCGCCGTGATTAAGACTCCCTTACCCCACGCCATGACACCGGTTGGAAACGAGATATCCTGAAGCAGCACCGTCGATGTTTCATATTGTCCGTCTCCGTCCTTATCTTCCAGATATCGAATTCGTCCGCCGGGCTTGCCGTTGTTGTCCATGCCCGACGGATAATCGGCCATCTCCGCGACCCACAACTTTCCATCGGGGCCCCAGTCGATTGCAACCGGGTCAATGACGAGTGGTTCTGCAACAATCAGTTGAAGCTCAAAGCCCTCACGGACGTGAGCAACTTTCATGGACTCCGCAGGAGACATCGGCGGTGTGTCTGGGCGAGCAATCACCTCATTGATTTGCGGGTCCTGCGTGGCTTTTGCGACCGCAAAGTGGGCCGCAATTTCCTCGACATTCAAAACTCTGTCATACAAAGCCACTTCATCCAGCCGACCTTCCAGCCCGAACATACGATCATTGCGGCCACCAAGGAAGACATCGCTTGAATCCCCAAACGTTGGCTCCAGCTCACCATCAATCTCCGGGGACGGATTCCCATTGAGATAAACACTGACATGTTTGCCATTTCTAACAAGCACAACGTGATGCCATGTGCGAGTTTCGAGGACAGTTTTCCCAACCAGCGCTTCATCACGTTCGTTCCCGTTAAACATCATCAGTTTGCCATCCCATCCGTGGTTGAGGTAGTTTCCTCCGACACCAAGATGGTCGCCGGCAACTTTTGAATCTCCGTCAGGCCCTCGCGAGTAGAAGTAACCGGTGACAGCACGATCGCTATTTGGAAAACCGTTCCAAACCCAACACTCCACAGAGTAGGTGTCCCCGAGCTGAGGCACATTCGCGACAACGCGACCACCTGCAAAATGGACGGCCCTGTTTCCTCGAGGCTGCTGCTCAAATCCCTCGCCTCGAGGTCCGGGCAAGTAAAACGCAATACCTGCTTCAGCGTTTGCGGGATGATTCCCCGTAACGTCTGAGATCGTGCACACCATTGTACTCATCTCGCTCTGCGAGATGCCCTGCGTCTTTCGCGGAGCAGGAGGAGTAGATTCGATTTCACCAAGTCGCCAGAAAGCTACCGGTTTGGAATCAAGAATAGCCTTCGCATACGAATGAAGTTCATCGCCGATTGGACGACGGGGCTTGTTCGCCACTTTCTCCAGCAGCTTCGTCAGAGTCTCCACAATCTGCGGTTCTGCCGACTCCTCAAGACCAGCCGTGCGAGCCGCCCACGTTGTGTACCCGCCGAGCTTATGCTGTTCTGGTGGTGGAATATATCCCTCAGCTCCATTCGCGAGTTCAATATTCATCGTGGCTGTCAGTGGACTGCGATTCTTCAACTTGATTCCGGTGATGCCATAAACTTCGTCAGGAATCGCAGTGATTCCCAGATCGCCGATGCGAATCGCCTGCAACTTCAGTTCTGCAGTCGGATCTTCATGCAGTCGAAGTTGTTCGAATGCATAGACCTCTGACCAACCTCGCGGCAATCGATCACCAACCTGTGCCGCAAGATCCTGAGCCCACTTTAATCTCGCCTCATCCGGAGCCCGTCGATTGAGCTTCAGCGTGGCTTCCTCCATCGCGAGAGAAACATCCTTGCGATAAACGATCTTCTTGTAAGCCTCTGCAGCACTCTGCGCAATGCTGGTTGTATAAGCCTCAAGATTATTCTGTCCTGCTGGTTTGCTGTAGTCTGGCCACATGCTGTCACCGCTGGTGCCTTGCGACATGATGCCGACGAATCCTGCTTGCTGATTGTTCGCGCCGATCAGTTCAGCCAGCTTCAGCCCGAAGCGGCCGCAGAAATCGCCTGAGACCAGCGGTGATCCGTAGTAGTGCATCGCGTAGTTCGCGAGCACTGCCAATGGTTGGCCATCCGCCGTTTGCACAGAGAGCAGCGTCAGGTCCGTATCCGCCGGGCCGGACGGACCGATGTGATTGGGGCTTTGATATCCGGGATGCATGTGAGCCCGCACATTGAGCTGCCCAAATGGATCAGCCATTGTCATACGATCGGACCGAAAGATCCATCGTCGGCAATGGTTGTGTTGATCGTCGGTGGTAACTGCCCATCCAGCCTGAGCCGGAACCAGCTTCTCATTGGCCAGCACGATACTCCGGACGATTTGCCCCGGCAGAAACTGAGCGTACTCCGGATCAACTCGACTTCCCAGACACGGCATCGCCGACGGCGCGGAATGTGTATGTGTCGCAGAGATTAACATGCGATTCGTTGGAATGCCGGTGAGCTGAGAGGCCTGCTCTTTTGCATCATCCAGCATCGCCCGCGTCAGCATCAGACTGTCGACAACGACGATCGCGATCTTCGCGCTGCCATCATCCAGCACCATCGCGCGGCTCATGAGTGCATCGTGGGCTTTCTCAGCCGTTCGCTCTTCAACCATCCCATTGACGATGACAGGAAAGGCTGTGGGAGTGATGTCGACCATGGCCGCGCCTGCTCGGAACACAGCGAGGGTCGACTCCTGCGATTGAGCTTCAGGAAACGCTGTCATTGACAACAGAAGTACGAATGCCAGGATCGTTGTGCAACGCCGCATGATCAGGAGTCCTCGATATCAATTAGCCACCAGAGTCGCCGCCACATGATAATGCCAGAACATGGGCAATGCCTAACGAACCACAAATACGCGGACTTGAAGCATTCCTTTCCGATACCCAGGCGACACATTTCCCAATCAAGATTGCACTTTCGAAGCCCGCAAGTGTACGCTGACCAACTAACAGAGCCTGCCGTTCTGAATTTCAAAGAGGAGTTGGCGATGTCTCGTATTCACTCGCGTCGAGGTTTTTTGGCCGATGTTGGACGAGGAACGCTGCTGGCGACACTCGGCCCGGCGATGCTCACTGATCTTGGACTTGCTCCCAAGTCATTCGCAGAAGAACTCGACTCGCCGCTTCAATTCGGAGAACTTGAGCCGCTCGTTTGTGCTCTGCAGGAAACACCGGTTGAACAATTACAGGCTTCGCTGGTAAAGAAGTTGCAGACGGGGTTGCCCCTGAAGACTTTGGTGGCCGCTGCGGCTCTAGCAAATGCCCGAACCTTTGGCGGCGAAGATTACATCGGCTTTCACACCTTCATGGCACTCGGCCCGGCGCTAAAGATGTCCGCGTTGATGTCCGCGGGTTCTGAAGCATTGCCGGTTCTGAAAGTTCTGTATCGTAACAGCCGTCGAATTCAGGAATTCGGCGGGCGAGAATTCGAAGTGCTGCATGGTCTTTCAGCATCATCGCCAGTCAATGAACTTAATCCGTCAGCTCTTCATGATGCCATCAAAGCCGAGGATGCTAACCATGCGGAACAGATTCTCTCTGCCTTCGTTACAGCCGATCCTCGAAGTGCCCTCGACGCGTTGATCCCGGCAGTTCAGGATAATCCGGAAGTTCACCGAACAGTCCTGCCTTACCGCGCATGGGACATGCAGGAGATCGTTGGTACTCAGCACGCCCTCACTTTGCTTCGCCAGTCACTGCGATACTGCGTTCGAGCCGAACCATCGCGTCGCGCTGAGTGGGATGAACATGGCAAGATGCTCGTCAGCCTGCTTGATGAGTGTCATCTGAACGGCAAAGAGCCCGGCACGAGGAAGGCCGAAGACGCTTTCGTGCAGCATCTGAGTCAGACATTTGCGACGGGCTCTCCGAGTGACGCAGCGAAAGCCGCCGCAACAGCGCTCGCCGAAGGATATGAACCGGCTGCAATCGGTGAAGCGATATCTCTGGCCGCCAGTCTGCTGGTTCTTCGAGACGGCGGCCGCCTGCCACAGTGGGAGGATCGTCTCAAACCTGCAGGTACCGTCCACGGGGATTCCGTCGGTGTCCATGCCAGCGACGCGGCTAATGCCTGGAGAAATCTGGCTCGCGTCAGCAGCGGCCGCAATGTCTTTGCCTGCCTGATCATCGGAGCATGGCAAGTCGCTCGCGATCGCTCCTACCCAGGGAATCTACTGGCAGAGGCGTTACCGGCAAAGCACCATCTGGATCGACTCTCTGCGACTGATGCTGATGGGCTGTTGCTCAAGCTGGATGAAGCGGTCCAGAACAATCTTCAGGGCCATGCCACTGCAGTGGCGCAACGTTACGGTCAATTAGGCTTGCCGGCTGATCGACTATTCGGCAGTCTGCTCAAATACGCGGTCAGTGAAGACGGCGCTTTGCATGCAGAGAAGTACTTCCACACAGTATGGGACGATTTTCACTCAACCCGTGAATCCGTCCGATGGCAGCATTTGGTTTCGTTGTCTCGAGTCACCGCCAGTGAATATGGCAAACCAGCCGCTGGGCAGGAAGAGGCTCGATCGCTGTTGGGATTATCCTGACAAAGCCAATCTAGATTGCTGAAAGCAGGGACGGGTTCAAGAATCCGTCCCATTTCTTTTCCGGGGCCAGCTCTTTTATTGTTTATTCATCCGTGGCGGTCGCCCTTTGCCACCACCTTTTTTTCCTCTTTGAGCCTGATCGGAACTGGGATCGTAGGCCGGATTCTTCTCGACAGGCCGAGGTGCCCCGGTGGTTGTTTGCCACTCCAGGAGCACCCGCATTAATTCTTTGGCCCTCTGTGGCTGCGACTCAGCAAGGTTCTTTTGTTCGCCGGGATCATCCTTGAGGTTGTAGAGCTCGAAAGAATTATCCTGAAACTTCTCGATCAACTTCCAGTCTCCCATCCGCACTGCGCTGCTGGGTTCTCCGCGGCCGATGTAGCAGGGGAAATGCCAAAAGACGGAGTCTCGATTGAGTGACTTCGCTTCATCTCGCAGAATCGATATCAGACTGGTTCCATCAATCGACTGATTCTTCGGAAGATCGGCGTCTGCCAGTTCGGCGATTGTCGGATAGAAGTCCATGCTCAGGACAGGTTCATCACAATCACGCCCCGGATTCTTCAGTCCCTTCCACCAGATCGCTGCGGGAACTCGAATGCCGCCTTCATATAGAGCCCCTTTGCTGCCATTCAACGGCGCGACGAACTGAGGGGTGCCTCCGTTATCGCTGGTGAAAATCACCATCGTATTGTCATCGAGTTTCAACTCCTTCAGCTTATCCATGATTCGCCCAACGTTGACGTCGATGGCTTCAACGGAAGCCGCTTGCTGAATCTCGGCATCGGACACGTTCGCACGCTGAGCCTTCTTTTCATACTTCGCAATAAGCTCCGGTTTCGGCTCCAGCGGAGCGTGTACGTCGTGTGTGGCCAGGTAGACGAAGAATGGCTTCGACCGATGAGTTTCCATGAACGAAAGCGTTTCATGTGTCAATACGTCGGAGCAATAGCGACCTTCGCCGTCGAAGTAAGCATCCTTCTCGAATCCGATGAACTTGGGTTCCTTGAAAAGATCGAAGCCCTGCCCTGTCGGAGTCGACGGCCCCGAGCGACCTCGACCAAGATTCCACATTCCAAAACACGCTGTCGCATAGCCTTTTGATTGCAACAGTTCCGCAATCGTGACGACATCACCACTCAGCGCCTCGTTGCTTTTCGCCGAAATAACTTTGTGATGCGGTTGTCCAGGATCATGCCTTGGATCAATCACAGTGAACACACCATGCCTTGGTGTGTACTGCCCCGACATCAAACACGCCCGCGTCGGCGCACAATTCGGCGCGCTGGCATAAGCTTGAGTGAACCGAATGCCTTCTTTGGCCAGGCGATCGAGGTTGGGCGTTTCAACAAAATCGTTCCCCGCAAACCCCACGTCTCGCCAACCCATATCGTCCATCAGAATCAGGACGAAGTTTGGAGGTGCGGCATGAAGAGTGTTCTCTGTACCGCTCAGGCTGAAGAATACTAAGAGGCAGATCATGAGCCGCATTTGTCAACAGCCTTTTCAACGCGAAGGTCAGGCAGTGCGCATGAAGTTGTGAGGATGTCATGGTTCAATGAATGGCGAGCGGTTGGCGTCAGCCGACCGGTACTTTCCTAGCCGGCCGGTTCACACCGGCCGCTCGCCTCTCATTCACATTGGTAATTGAGGCTTGGGCATTCATTCGGTCATTATTTTCGCTCGTAATCAAAATCCAGCGTGGTCTCTGCCAGAGTTGTGCCTTTGACGGCTTCCAGAAGGCCTTTGTGAGTCGCCTGTTGTGGGGATAGTTTCAAGTCTTCTGAAAGAGCGAAGACCGTGATGTGATAAGTCTTCACGCCCGGACCGCGGGAACACATCGGATCGAAGGTCGCTTGTTTGCGGTCGTTGAAGCCCATCGTTCCGACACCTTTCTGATTCTGTTTGAAGCCATTCACAGATACTGGAATGTTGTAAACGACCCAATACGATTTCTCCTGATCTGGCGCGGTGTGCCAAAGACTGATGGCAATGGACCTCGTCCCTTTCGGCAGATTGCTCCACGCGATGGCGGGCGATTCACTTTTGCCGTCACAGGTACAATCGACGGTCAGCATGCCGTCTTTGTCGATTGAGGAACTTGTCAGCTTCATTTCGCCGACGGACGGTCTCGCCCCTGAATTCTGTTTTTTCTCAGGCATCTCATCACGCGGAGGTCTCTTGCCACCTTTGGGCGCATCTTCGTCATCGCGAGGAGGGCGGTTTTCGTCTCGCGGCGGTCCCTTGCCCTTGCGACCGCCTTCCGGCCGATCATCTCGTGGCGGTCCACCCTGTCGACCTCCTCGCGCTGGTTTAGCGGTGTACTCTTCGGTTGTCGTGTCACCTTCAGGAGTCTTAAACGTAAACTTTGCCGAACCATTTTCAGCGATGGAATAGCTGACAGTACCCTTGCGGCCACGGACTTCGTAAGTCAGAACATGACTGCCAGGCTTTGTCGTTTCAAAGTCGACAATCTTTGCTCCCTGAAGTGGTGGCAAAGCAGGCCGTGGCGACTCGGCTCGCGGCTGAGGATCGACTTGACCGTCGCGTTCGACGACTTCTCCATAAAATCCACCATTGAGATAGGGATATTTCTTCGTCGCGTGGTAGTGATAGTTTCCATCGGCATCTTTGTGACCGTTCCACTGATCAAGTGGACCAAAGTCGGGAGCCTTCTCATCCTGATAGCCATAAATCGGATAGCCATCCAAAGCCCAGGCGACAGGAACGTCGTCACCGATCAGCTCCTGCAAATGAACCGGTGCGATGTGGTAGTGATAATCGTCCGCTCGACCGCAGTGACCTCCCCAATTGTCGAGCTCGCCGGCGATCAACGTGTCAGTTCGCCCATCATTCTTGATAGGATTGAAGATCGGGATGCCATTCACTGCGACAGCTATGGCTCCTCGAAAGAAGTTGTCCTTTGCAGACATGGGTTCCTTCGCCGGAACCGGATGCAACGGAATCTGCCACGCGTTGTTGCCGGTGTATTTCTGAGGCATCGGCACCTGCTGCTGCCATGCCGTGATGCCGACCATCATCTGGTGATCAGGAACACCGTTGGATTCTACGTAGAAGTAGTCCGCATCAGATCGAGTCTTCACGGTCGACTTGAAGGGCTCGAAACTCTTCTGAAGCAGCTGAAGACCTGGCTCCAAAGACGCGTTACGACTCTTTGCGGCTCGGCTCGCCTGTTGCGCGGTCAGAACGTATCCGAGCTGTGTATTGACCGCCGCAATCCCACGAGTTCGTTCTTCGATCCAGATTTGATCGGATTCTTCGAGTCGATCAATGGTCACAGGACGAACGAAGCCATCAGTCTGTCGGATAAAGACACGTCCATCTCTGGTGGCCACAAAAGCGCCTTCGATGGTTGTTTTCGACTCTGTGATAGTCCACGTGCGAACGTTGATCGCTAGTGAGGAATGGACGTGATCGTCTGCGCCGTCGTGGGCGAATGAGGATCTTTGTGTTGTAAGAACGCCAATCGCAAGCAGAAGCAATCGCACGATAGATTTGGACATGGCTTTAGAGATTCCAGTTTGAGCGAGTTTCGTATCGAAAGAAGATGCCCGCCGACGAAGCGGCGGGGGTGCGGTACGCCTGTCGCTTCGCCGACAGGCTCAATGCGACTACCTCTTCTTCCCCTTCTTGCCCCCGCCGCCCGGAGGACTATCGGGCACAACGTTGTTCAGGTTGCGGAAGTCGATGCGAGCTTTTCCGTCTGGAGATGAATCAACTCGATGGCGAAATATCACCGTATTGTCGAGAGCGATGTCGTCAGACCAGATGAACTTCGCGCCATCGAAATCGTTTTCAAAGTATGGCTGCTTTGGGTCAACTTCCTGTTCGGAAAACTCCTTAGCGTTCTTCCATGAACTGTCATCAAAGTCGATGGCAAACCAGTCCTCCGGAATTGGTTCGGATCTCACCTGGGGATTCCTGGTGTCTCGATCATTCGGACCGTGAAAGAACGACTTGGCCTTCCACGAGGCATTCGTCACAGTGCCGTCGCCAAACTTCAGGATGAAACCCGCATCGCCAATGTTGGTATTGGCGTATTCCATTCCTGTCTTCGCATCAGCATTATCCTTTGCTATGATAGCGATGGTCATCGGATAAGCCGGAAGAATATCCACAGAGATCACGTTGTGCGGAATGAATTGAATGGAGTCCACCGCGACCAGTTCTCCGTTGATGTACAACTCGAACGTGTTGTCTGCATACACATTGGCCTTGATCGTGTCGGCCATCGACGGCTTGCGGAGCTTTGTTCCCTGCCGACTATTCTGCGCATGGGACAGTGAGAGTGAGACAAGCAATGCGACTGACGTCAGCAAAGATCGTCGGCTAAATGCCCTGGGGTTCATCGAGGTTCTCCCGGAGTCAGGCCGGTTAGGGAACAAACATAGAATTGAACGTCACCCAACGCGCGGCTACAAGAGTGCAGACCAGACACACCCACCACGCAGCTTTGCGAGCCAGCAGATGATGTCTGAGGGTGTAAAGCAGGAAAACAGCCAACGCGGTAGCCGAAGCCTTGAACAACGTCATAGACATAGGGTCGTCAACGAAATGGCTACCGAGCGGATTAATCTCCCTCATACCACCGGTTCGGATCGCAAGGATCGTCCACAGCAGGTCAAGGACAGACAAGACGAACACCAGGATCAACGTCCTGCAAATCACACGATTCGTGGCAGAGGAAAGAGACTGAGGAGAAGTTACGGCGTCTGATGATGGATGACAGGACAACAAGTGACCAAACGACAGCACAACCATCAACATTCCCAGAACCGACAATGGATACTGGCTGCTCTCTGCATACCTGAAGGTCGCCATGCTCAATCGGTTGTCTTGTTCCAACTCGTCGATTCGGGCGATATAACTTTGAGCGCGGGATGAAAACTCCTCAGTGCCTTGAAATTCCTTTGCCCAGCAATTCCAGCGTGCGAGTGGAAAATCTTCGGGAAGAAATTCTGGTCGGCCTCCGATAGCTCTGCCGGAATCACGTTGGTTGGTCAGCAGAGTCAGTGCCTCTGCGATGTCAGCTGGCTGGTGTAGGATTATGGGCGGCGCGTCGTTAAACAATGCAACAAGACTGTGGGCAACAGGTTCTGGCGTACAGACTTGCCGTAGTGCACCTTCGAGACGGCGGCGACTACGGCCAGTCAGATAATTTCTTGACGCCGGACTTGCCTCAACATATGCCATCAGGCTGAAGTCTGTACCCGGGATTGCAACGCTGCCATCCAGATTCTCACATCGATACGGGAGAGGAATATATCTTCCATCAAGGAACAGAAACCCAGCGTCCGGAACTGGTTCATCGGCGCCCCCCCTGCTGGCCCAAACCGCCACCAGGCAGATACACAAGAAAACGGAATTGCGTGTCCTGTTCTGAATCATGGCTTTCCACTGCCTTTCTCGGAACCATTGTCAGAGTTGCTGGAAGATCGGTCGCACATAAGCCTGCCCTCAATGAAACACTGTTGAGCCAGTGTGCGAAAGCTAAGTATCACTCCGCTGGAACAACAGCTACAGATGGCATTCTCCAGTTCCCGGACGGTGTTTGAGACTCCTGTTGAGAGTCTCCTGATTAAAGACAACATAAAGCGTACGAACTTCTCATAACTTCCCTGAAGACGATTTCTTTGACGGCTTGTCGGACGGAAACTGGAGGTTCAACGTGGACTCAAAATGCTCGCGCTGGGCCTTCGACAGAGAATTCATCAGCTGTTCGAAGGTTGACGCTTCAGCACGACTGGTGGAGTAAATTATTTCCAGGTTCGCCTCCATTGCGGAATCGAGTCGACGTTCGTCAAGCGATCGGTTGGTACGAAGACCGATCAGAGTCACCTGAATTTGCTGCTGAGCAGCGGTCGCTTGGGTCTCCGCACGAACTCGTCCCGCGAGCAGCGAGATCAGCTCGTTCTGTTGAGCAGGCGACAATGCGGCCAGGTAAGTTGGGAGAAACTGATCAGAGGCGGGTTCGTTCGAGGAGGGTAGTTCGAAATCCATCGTTGCAGCAGTGGACATGGAATCCAATCCCATCCAAAGAGCGGCATTAGCCGCCAACCTCTGAAAGGCGACCTTCACTCCGTCAGACGCATTTTCAAGTTCCTCTTCAACCTCCCTAATCGCTTCTCGAGACGGCATGGATTCCACAGGTGAGTGGCAGATCAGCTGCAGGGATTCACGTTGGTTCTTCGAGAGAGATTTGTTCAACTCCGCAAACGCTCGCGCCTGACGAGCAGCGATTACAGTCTCCAGCCGTGACAAGTCTCGCAGTGCTTTGCGAGCTTCAACGTCGACAGTTCGATCGACTGTCTTCTGATTTCGAATTTCAGCAATCCGGCGAACGAGACTAGTTCGCAAAGCCAGTGATTCCTTGATATCGAATTGCTGTTCCGGCAGAACTTTGGCCAACTCACGTCGTTGATCAAGGTTGAGTTTGGTAAGCACAAGCAGCCCTATGTTTTCGAGACGAGCGTCGTGCGCGGCACCTGAGCTTGATGATTGAGAAGCAGCGTGTGTATCCTCGGCGGTCTCGGCCTGAAAATGACCAAACACGCTTGCAACGCTGGATTCAGCGGGATCAGGCAGTGTGTCCCGCTTCATCCAGCTCACCGAACGTTGGCAGAGTTTCGACAGCAACACAACTTCAGCATCGGACAATCCCTGAAACGCAGGCGGAAGATTACGAGCCAGAAATTGTTCCTTCTTCTCTCTGTTACCGCCTCCGGCGCCACCCATTCCCGGATTCGGCTTACCCGGCTTCATTCCACCTTTGGGTTTATTCCCCTTCTGCGCGTACGCCATTGAACACATCACAGCGCACAGCAATATGATGAGCGTCGATCGGCGAGATGCAGATTTCAGGTCTGAGTTGAGCATTAGTCCTTCACAGTCTTCGAAGGCCGGACCGAACGTTATCGAGTTCCGGTAGTTGAGTGTTCCAAAAGCGAGCAGGAGCTTTCTCCAGCTAACATGGATCATCAAATCGGTCGCGATCACTCCTGATTCTTCCGACCGCCTTTGTTGCCTTTTGGTTTGTCTGGTTTCATTCCACCTTTGCCACCAGCACCACCACCTTTGCCGCCCTTGCGAGCGACCGGTTCTGCGTTGGGATCGTAATCGGGATTTGGCGTGGCAAACTGAGCGTTTACGTCCTTGAGGTATGTCATCAAACGCTTCTTCAGCATTTCGGCGTCGCGAGGTCGTTCTGCAGCCAGATCGTTCTGTTCTGAAATATCTTTTGACAGATCGAACAGCACGTCTCGATCCGATTCGTAGAAGTGAATCAGCTTGAGATCACCCAGTCGAATCGCCGAGTGTGGTCCGTCGTGGTCGCTTTGATAGTGAGGAAAGTGAAAGACCAATTCCTCACGAATGCGTTTGACCTCACCCTGGCCATTGTTGACCAGCAGAGATGCGATACTGCCGCCTTCGATGCTCTTCGGAAGCTTGCCTGCAGAAATACCGGCCCATTCACAGAACGTCGGATAAAGGTCATATCCGACAACCGGGACATCACACCACGAGTTTGCAGCAACGTCCGGCCCACGAACGATGAAGGGAACTCGAATGCCGCCTTCCCACATCGTTCCTTTGCCGCCATTCAGCCCTGTGCGTTTTCCTCCGCCCGCACCGTTGTCAGACATGTAAATGACATAGGTGGTGTCCGCGAGTCCCAGTTTGTCGATCGATTCCATGACTCGACCAACGCCAGTATCCAGATCTTCCGTGATCGCGGCGACCGACGATTGCTTCGCATTGTTGACTGCCGCAACGTTCTCGTACTTCGCCCTTGTCGCTTCAAGAGCATTCTCTGATGCGTGAAGTGCATTCCATGAAAGCTGAATGAAGAATGGCTTGCCAGCCTTCTGACACGTGGTCATAAAGGCTTCGGTTCTCTCTGCCATTCCAAAAATGTCGACCGGATTAGGATCCGTGAACTGGAATGCGTTCTCGTTGCCCGTGTCGCCGTCGCTCTCATCGTAGCCATGCTTTTCCGGGCCTCCGCCGGCGATATGCCACTTGCCGTAATGAGCCGTTGCATACCCGGCGTCTCGAAGCATCTCGCCGATCGTAGTTTCACTCGCGGCGATGCTCTTGATCAGCCCTGGTTCCGTCAGTTTGTGACCTTCTTCCGCCGGAGCTGCTTTAGTCCAATGCAGTGATGCCGGGCTGCGTCCGGTCTGCAGACTAATCCGAGTCGGCGAACACACCGAAGCAGGCGCGTAACCAGAGGAGAATCTCATCCCCTGAGATGCCAACCGTTCGATGTTTGGCGTGTGAAAGATCGCGCCTTTCGCACCGGGATGATCAGGATGCATTTCGACCGAAAGCCCGCCCCAGCCCTGATCGTCGGACAGCATGAAGACGATATTCGGCTGATCGGCCGCGAGTGCGATCGCAGGGGTGACCACGGAGAGAAAGAAGGCGAAGAGTTTCATGTTGAAGTTTCAAGTACAATTTGGAGTGAGCCCGCGACGGCTGCGCCGCGCCCGCTCACCTGGATTAATTTTCACCCGACGGAGCTGCACTTTGATCTGCTCGCTGGCCGCCTCCTGCGTTAAAGGTCATTCCACTTCAACGCGACGAATGGCGTCGTGATGAGATTCATGATCGAAGAACCGTTCTTCCAGAGACTCCTCCGACAACAGTGTTAGTCGGAGTGTCAACGATTCAGGACCATAAGGCATTTCGATAAATCGCATTTGGCGAATGAGTCCGCTCTCGACTTCGTAACTGATCTCGACTCGCTTTGGCCCGCGTTCTTTGGGATGGCGAATCGCAACCAACAACCGCGTCGCCGGTCCGGAACTCTCACTGTCTTCAACCGGAAGCAGTTGAACGTCATAGGCCCGACGAACACGTTCCAGACCATCATGAATATTGACCAGCGGCATCTCATGCTCGTGGCCGGGAAGATCACGATTAAATCGGTTCAGATCCCTACTGGATCGAACAGGACCATCAGCACGAACAGCCCAGCTTGAAGTTCCGTTACAGCCCGTGACAAAGGGACCTGCATCAGTGATTCGACGAAGCACAAACTGCTGACCGTCACGAACATACAACGTTGCTCCATCCATTGGTGCTTTCGGAGGCCGACCGTCTTCCGGCGATGGTCCACGACGACCTCGGCGCGGCAACACGGCTTCTTCCACGGTGATTTGGTACGTTCGGTCCATCGGTCGAGCATTCAATTCTATGAGTCGCTGCAATTCACCAGAAGCAAGCGCTTTTGTGTCTCCAAAGCTTTTGACGAACAAAACTACCGCCAAACAGACCAAAGTCGCGGTCGAGAGAAAAGTGATCACTGACCAGCGATGAGTCACCATCCC
>JAXMBU010000015.1:0-128738 GCA_046349735.1 Planctomycetaceae bacterium | reverse complement strand
CTTTATCCTGCCCACGGTTGTGACGAACACCAGCAATCGTGATAAGCCATGCTTTACGGATTTTGCGCACCACGGCTTTGAAACTCGCGAAATGAAACGAACCTCCAGGAATGAGCCCTCATTACATCACAGGCTCAGGAAAGTTGGATGCAGGCAATCCAGCGGTGGCGTCATTTCATGTGTCGGGCTGCTGGTTCGATTCCGGAAGAATTCCGTACCGAATTTTGTGCCTCTCAGCTTTGATAAACACACTTAATCGACGTAAGTCGTTATCTGATGATTGTCTCGGGCGAGGGTCGAACTCACAACCTTCGGCTTCGGAGGCCGACGCTCTATCCAATTGAGCTACCGAGACTTGAATGATTCAGCGGCGGTTCTTCCGTTCGAAATTCAGATTGGAATCGATACCGCGCTGGTGACGTATGATAACCGAGGTTATGAAAGTTTCGATGGAGCATTTGGGCGATTTTTTGATCAAGTGAATTACGAGTCCCGGCGACTTAAAACTCTGTGCACCACTTCTAATCCGGCAAGCTTGCTCCTCGAGTTTCAGGACCGAAGAGGATTAGCACAGCTCCAACAAGGAAAAGAAGGCTGAAGGATGAGGTCACGGTATAAAACCTCTCCGCTGTCCCCGACTTGATCAGGCTGCCACTGTAGATCAGGACAGGGGCGGCAAAGACTCTGGCTGTGTTGAAGGAAATTCCCGCTGCGGCACCTCGAATGCGGGCCGGGAAGAGCTCCGGAAAATAAACCGCGTAACCAGCGTGCATACCGAGCGTAAAGAAGCCGAAAATTGGCAGCCAGACGCCGGTAAGTAAGACAGTGCTATTCTTCAAAACAGTGAACAGAACAATGGAGACTGCAGTCGCACAGATATGGAACACGATGAAGGCTCTTCGACGACCGATCCCATCACAAATGGGACCGAAGCAGAAGAGCCCCACCCCACCTCCCACGGTCACAAGCCACATCCCAAGCATCTCGTGCTGCTTCAGCCAACGAACACCATCCGTTGAGTTCTCAGTCAACCATTCTGGATGGGATCGTTCGACGGATTTTAAGTAAGCTTGCCGACCGTAAACATGCACTCCCCAGAAAGTAGCGAGCCCAACTGTCGCCAGAAGGACTCCGAGAATGAGGTTTCGGACGACACCTTGCGACGACCAGCCTGATTTGGTGAGCTTCTGTTCATTGTTTTCGAATCTGCTCGGTTTCCCGCCGTTCTTTCGAGTCGTGCAGCTTGACTCGAATCAATACGACGAGAAGAGCGGGAGCAGCACCAACCAGAAACGCGGGACGCCAGCCGAGATTGGGGTTTGCCACGATCCACGCTCCGATGGCGGCAGCGATCATCGTCCCAAATACGCTTGAACCATGAAAAATCGACCCAGCCCGAGCTCGCGCGCGAGAAGGAAACGCTTCAGCCACCATAGCACTGGCAACGGCCCATTCGCCTCCTGTCCCCAGGGCCGCCAAGAACCTTAGCACGAGCATTTGCCAGAGATCGGTTACGAAGTACGTCACTCCGGTGAACAGCGAGTAAGTCAGAATCGTCAGCATCAGCGTCGAGGAACGCCCCATTCGATCACTCAGCCAGCCAAACCCGAATCCGCCCGCCGCACCACCAACAAGGAATGCAGAGAACCCCAGTGTTTCGTAAAAGTGGCTGACGCGTGAGATCTCTTCCCTTAAAGGTTTGATCTGAGAGGGATCGGATACCGACTTCAGCTTCTCATTCAGGCTCTGAAGTTCCGGTACAAGGTCGCCCAGAGATTCCTTCATGCAGGCAACAAACAGTTGTCCCTCGAACGCATCGAAGACCCAGCCCAGAGATGCGACGGCAAGGACCATCCACTGATATCTCGTGATTCCATGACGCCACGAAACGGGTTCTGACGATGCGTTCATTCAGAAGACCTCACTCATCATGACAGGAAGACCGGTTCGGACGGATTTTTCAGCTGCGAGGCACATAGCAACCGACCATTTTCCATCGAGGCCAGTGGCGGCCACTGCTTTCCTTTCGCGAACAGCTCGAACCATCATGGTCAATTGATCATCCAGCTCAAACAGTTCACCGGCCGCACGCGAGATTGGTGTCTGCTGAACGGCTTCACCATCTGACGCTTTGAGAAAAAATGTTGGTGACCTGGTGCGGTCCAATGCTCCGCTCCAGCTGGCCCAAAGGGAGCCCTTTGTCCCGGAAATCTTGACGGTCTGATGATGCTCAAACATCGAAAGCGACTGGGAGATCACCGCATACGCACCACCGGTGAACCTCATCATGGCGCTGAAATTATCCTGAAGTTCCGGGTGACCAGGTTGTCTTGAATTCGCTGACGCAAATACTGAAACAGGATCTCCTGCTGCGGTCAGGTACCAGCGAGCGAGATCAAAGAAGTGAATTGGCTCTTCCAGAATCCAGCTGCCAACGCGGTCAATATCGTATCGCCAGCCGTTTGAGCCGGTTCGATAAGGTTTGCGAGATAGCTCAACGAGTACATATTGAGGCGTCCCAACAAAGCCTTCATCAATGAGTTCCTTTGCTCGCCCCCACAGAGAAGACAGTCTGAGCTCATGTCCTATGGCCAACCGCAGATCTTTCTCCTCTGCTTTTGAAATCAGTTCATGACAGTCCGAGACCGACAAGCACATTGGTTTCTCCAGCAGCACGTGCTTGCCTGAGTCAAGGGCTGCTGCGGCCACGCGATGATGCAAGTCGCTGGGAAGCACGATATCGACAAGTTCAATGTCTGGTCGGGCCAGCAATTCATGAAAATCAGAGACGACATCGGCGTTCGGAAAATCTGACCTGGCGGCGGCACACGACGCGTCGGAATTTGCCGCGATCGCAATCAGCTCTGCATCAGGAGTATTTCTAATCGCCTCGGCATGGCACCGTCCCCACGCCCCATAACCGATCAACCCCACACCAACTCGTCTTTCCGACATCTCTGTGATCCGCCTCCATCCAATAAACTCACAATCGATAACCGATGTCGTTCTACAGACCTGTCTCTGGAGAAACAGACTCGTTTAAACAGCGTCGTCGCAGGCGATCAGCGAAGCATAAACTTTCCTGGTTCCCTTAAACGTTCGTCGACCGTGCATCGCGATGAAATTGTCGACCAGGGCAACGTCCCCCTGTTGCCAGGGCACATCAAACGTCAGAGCTTCTGCCATATCAGCCACCAGCAACACGTCGTCGCGGTTCAATATTGATCGATCACCAAACGTAATCGCATGTGACGGATCATTTCTGGCATCTTTCCAGCCACGGAACGCAGCGATTAACTGATTGAAGAACACTTTTCGACCGGCACTGATCTCTTTGACAGCGGGCAACACCGGAGTTGTGGCTCGCAAACATCCATCGGGTAACCATTCCCATGAATACCCCAACCGCTGCATTCGAAGCTCAGCGTCATCGCGAGTCGAAGCTCGAAACGTCCCCTGCCAACTTCGGCCCATTCCCGAAGCCGCATCATTTTCAGACGGCATGATGTTCGTGTACTGGAGACCTTTTGCCTCACACGCTTTTGCAAAAAGCGGGCATCGTTCCATCATTTGCTGCCAGAGAACATCTGATCGACAGACAGGAGTCGCACCACCTTCTTCAGCGGGTTTCTGGCAGTAGAAGAACAACTTGCTCGGAAAGACCGGCGTCTGAGCCATCTCGTGATGCAGGAAAATAGTTACCTCTGACGGAGCTTCGTTGGCCGAGAAAACTCGAGGCGTATAATTGATTCGAACCGCATTGGAGAGCGACTGCTCATAGGGGAAATTCGTTAGTCCAAACGTCGCGACAAACTGATCGAACTGTTCAATCTCGGGAAGCGGAAATCCTCGAAATAAAACAACACCATGGGTCTGCAATAACTGCAGAATAGTGTCCCTCTTTGACGCAATCCAGTGCCTCACCTGAGCCACGTCCGGACTCGGCGACTCGCACTTCAGGACCAGAGGAAATTCGAGACCATCGTGCAATTGCTGATTGGCAATAGTCACACGTTCGACGCGCAGGTTTGGGCCATCCATCGTTGATCCGCCGAATCAAAGAGCGAGATTCAATTTTGAATTGACAGTATCTGTCTGTCCTGTAGGCAAAGCAAGCCAGCCGAGACCAGCTTAGACGTTCGGATGAGTTTTGAAACCACCCTCCAGCGATTCGTTCGATGGTTTGTCGTCGCCCGTTACCCAATTGAGCGGAATGAGGAGGGGACAGAGTTCTTCGCCTGGAATTGGCGACCACTCGCCGAATCGTGAGCGACAGGTTGTGACATCAGCAGCATATCACCTGCGCATGAAAATGCCCGACGTCAAAGGACATCGGGCTTCTCGATGGCGGCGTTCTTCAGGCTTTGGGATCAGGCAGCGCGACGAAACATGTCCGTCATCGGAATTGTGTCGGCAGGAATTTCCTGCTGCTCTGAAGCTTCAATGAATGCCTCAAAGATCTGCAAATCGAGAGCCGATGCAGTATTGCTTTCCGGATGCCACTGCACGCCGAGGCAGAACCAGTCTTCCTCTATGGATTCGTAGGCTTCAATAACCCCGTCAGGGCAAGTCGCACTGACTCTGAATTTACAGGAGAGATCCCGGACCGCCATATGGTGAGCACTGTTAACGCGAACTTCACCAGGGCCGTAGATTGAATCGAGTCGGGTCCCAGGCACAATCTCGAGCACATGGCGGAGATTCTGCTCAACAGGGTCACGATGATGGATTGCTCGTGGCACATCTTCCGGGACATGCTGAAACAGTGTGCCACCGCAAAGGAAGTTTACCAACTGCATCCCTGAGCCAATCGCCAGGATCGGAATGCGTTTCTGGATCGCGTATTCAGCGACGCGGCGATCAAAGTCTTCTCGACGCTTAGGCATGATCTTAACAGATGGATGTGCGTGCATTTTCATGCGTGTTGGGTCGAGATCAAGATTGCAGCCGGACAACACAATCCCGTCGACATTTTCCAGCATACGATGCAGATCGTCGTCGCTTTCCACAGGGGCCAGCAGCATCGGCAGCCCCCCAGCTGCACTGACGCTGTCATAGTATCCCGTGTTGAACCAGCTCAGGGCCGCCCCGTTGTAACGTTCCGGACGAAAATCGCCTGTGATTGCAATGATTGGCTTCTGCTTGCTCATGATAAAGGTTCCCTCCCAGGTTGAGCATATACGGGTGGCTGTGAAGTTACAGTCACACCAGTGAAATGGGGATTAAGTCACGGTTCTGCGTGCAGACGTCAAATGCGACGCCAACAATCATCCGCTGATGAAGCAGCGGGACGAGTGACAGGCATGGCAGAATCCGTTCTGCTTTAAGAAACCGAACTCTTTTCGGTCCTGCAGTTGCAGACACCATCAATGTGATGATCTACAACTGAGTTCTCTGAAGACCCCCTCCAGACGCTGTTAACCGGTGCCATCCTATGGACCCGTTCAACAACGCGGGGAACCTTAGTCAAGCTCAGTTCAACTGTAAATCAAATTGCCGATTTTGTGCTAAAGTTCCTCTTCCCTCACTACATCTTGTACTCTGGGGGTGAGCTCACACCCGCAAACAACCTTTCATGATGCCGCTGCACACCGACAATTCCTCCATACCGACCGTAATTCCCCCTGCATGGCGACTAATTGCCGTACGGCGTTTACTTTTTTTGTTGGGTGCTGGGATTGTCATGACGGCTGGGTTGGTCTTCCCGTTTCCAATGTCCGGAAGGCATTGGAACGCCGTTTTCAACATTGCGCATGCACCATCTTTTCTTCTTCTTTTTCTGGTGATTGCAGGAATTCTGGATCCTAAATCGATAGGTTTTCCTCCCGCCGCAATGACGTTACTGACGTTGAGCCTTCGTCGTCTTGCGATCCTGAGCGGAACATTGTTTCTTGTTGGGGTGGCTGGTGAGCTGGCGCAAAAATTTGTTGATCGTCATCCATCTGTCGAAGACATCGTCGCCAATTGTGCGGGATTACTTGCAGGAATGTTCTATTGTCTCTCACTGAAAGTTTCTGAGCGACGATATCGCCTGGGCATGAAGGCACTCTCTCTGGTGAGCATTGCATATCCTTGCGCCGTTCCACTTCAGGAGCTGTTGGAGTGCTTAAGGCAACGTTCAGAATTTCCGCTTCTGGCGTCTTTTGAGAGAACTGCGGAACTGACTGCGTGGGCTCCCCATGGTGCCACTCTTACGTGCGACACGAGCTGGTCTTCACACGGATCGAAGTCGATGCGTTTGGAGTCAAACCGTGAACGTGATCCCGGGGCTGTTATGATCTGGCCCGTTGCTAACTGGAATGATTATTCCACTCTGCAATTTGACCTGTACAACCCTGAATCTCGATCGATCGTAGTCGGGGTGACAATTTCAGATGCTCACCATGCGCTGCGTTTGTGGGAGCCTTCAGATCGGTTCAACATGAATTTTGAAATGAAGGCTCTCGAAGTCAGGACCGTAACGATCAAGCTGCGGGAGGTCGAGCGGTCTCCGGTCTCAAGAAAAATGGATATGATGCACGTGTCAAATCTCAATATCTTCACGCAGAGCCCACCCCTCGGTTCTAAACTGTTTGTTGATCGCATCCAATTGCTGAAATGAACCACGGGCAGTTGCCCTGCTTCGAGCTGTCTGATAGCGTGACTAGTGTAGTGTCTCACTCAGATGGGATCTTTTCGAATAGAGTGTTTCGCCATGTTTTACCCGCGGCCGACAGGCCAGGAGCAGAGAAAGCCTGGCCTGTCGGCAACGGGTTAAACGAAGGGACTTGCGAGACACTACACCAGCTGATGTTTTCGTTAGAAAGCTTTTTGAAAAAGCCCGACACGGACGTGGTGCGTGCAAGGTGTCGAACACTGACAACAGTGCCATAGTCTTTTGAACCTGCGGAGAAAGAAATGTCTGTCATGCTGAGGTTGCTCGTTGCCACAGTTCTTGTCACTGAATTACTCTTGCCCGTCGCATACGGTCAGGATGTGTTGCTGAAAGCAGACGGACAGCTGCGCTGGTTCAAGGGGAACATGCACACGCATTCCTATTGGAGTGACGGAGATAACTTTCCTGAATCGATAGCGTTGTGGTACAAGGATCATGGATATCAGTTTCTGGTCTTCACAGACCACAACACTCTGCATCAAAACGAAAAATGGATTGATATCGACAAGGCCAAAGGTGGTCGTAAGTCACTTGCTTCTCTCAAGGCATCCTTTCCCGCAGATTGGGTTGTGTCTCGCAGCATCGACGGCAAAGAAGAAGTCCGCCTCAAGACTTTTGATGAGGTGTTCACAAAGTTTGCCGTACCGCAGCAGTACCTTTTAGTTCAGGGGGAAGAGATCACTGACAAATTCCAGAAGAAGCCAATCCATATGTGTGCCACCAATACGAATGAATTGATTCCTCCCACTGGTGGTGACAGTGTCGTGGATGTGATTCAGCGGAATATCGACGCGGCGAGATCTCGTCGTGAACGCACGGGTGTTCAGACGCTGGTCCATCTGAATCATCCAAATTTTGGGTATGCGATTACCGCTGAACAACTGATGCAGGTCAACGGTGAAAACTTCTTCGAGGTCTACAATGGTCACCCAACGGTTCATAACTCGGGAGATGAAACTCATGCATCCACCGAGCGTATGTGGGACATCATTAATACATTTCGTCTGGCAAAACTTGATCTGCCGGTGATGTATGGTCTGGGAACAGACGACGGCCACAACTACTTTGAAGAGGCTCCAGGCAAAGGCGCTCAGCCGGGCCGCGGTTGGGTGCAGGTGCTGACGAAATCTCTGGACCCGGACAGTCTGGTGACCGCTCTTGAGTCAGGGCAGTTCTACTCGTCGTCTGGCGTTGTTCTTGACGAAATTCGCGTGTTGAATGGCAAGATGCATGTCTCAGTCAACGCGGACCAGGGAGTCACCTACCGCGTCGATTTCATTGGAACTCGAAAAGGCTTCGACGAAACATCAAAGCCAGCCTCAGAGGATCCGGCAATAGCTGAAGATCTGACACGAAAATACTCCGATCAGATTGGAGCAGTGCTGAAGACGGTGAATGGTGTCGATGCAGACTATGAAATGGACGGGACAGAGTTGTATGTGCGAGCCGTTGTAACGTCGTCACGAGTTCATCCCAATCCGTCAGAGGCGGGTGAATTTGAACGTGCGTGGGTTCAGCCTCATGTGCCGACCAAAGGGAAATGAGCGAGTGATATTCCTGACAGCGAAGGTTGTGTAACACATTGTAATTGCTCCGGAATCAGCGACCAGTGCCCGGACGAATGAGGAATTGAGTTCATGCTGGGCTGGCGATTGTTGATGTCCGCGATTCTGGTGCCGTCTGTGATCGGACTGTTCTGGCTTGATCATCGCATTGGTGATTCTGCCTGGGTGCTGCTCGTCTTTGCGGTGTTTGTGGCCTGCCGAAACGCTTATGAACTGACTGACCTGATGCGTGTCCGGTGCATGAAGCCTTCTTTTCCTGTCACGCTGATTCTGAGCGTTGGTGTTGTACTGGCGGGATGGGCACACACGGTGGCTCCAGTCGATTGTATCGGGCCGTCGAGGTTGCTCGTGTCGCTCGGATTTCTGGGAGGAACAATCGGGATCGCATTCTGCCTGTTGCTGGCCTGGGAAGCGGTTTGCTATCAGGAGCCCGGGCAATCCATGGAATCGCTTGGCTGCAATCTGATCACCGTTCTCTATGCTGGCGGATTGATGGCTTTGACATCGCAGCTTCGATGGTTTCCGAACTCACAGGTGGGTTACTTCGTGATCGCCTCAATGATCATCAGCGTCAAGGCGGGCGATACGTTCGCCTACACATTTGGCCGGCTGTGGGGCAAACGCAAAATGGCACCAAAGCTCAGCCCTGGCAAGACATGGATGGGACTCGTCGGCGCAATCTTCGGCAGTACACTGGGAGGCTGGCTGTGGCTGACGTTCGCAGGGCCACTGTTTTCGGCAAATCCACGTCCTGCTGCACTTTGGATTGTGCTTGCCTATTCTGCGACAGTTGGCCTGATTGGGCTTGTCGGCGATCTATGCGAATCGCTGATTAAGAGAGATGTGCAGAAGAAAGACTCAGCGGCCCTGATGCCAGGCTTTGGCGGCTTATTGGACTTACTGGACAGCCCGCTTTTCGCCGGACCCTTTGCGTTGTTGTGGTGGCAAGTGCTGCCGCCAGCTGTAACAGGAAACTGAAATGAAAATGGCCAGCACGTTAAGAATGCCGGCCATTTGAAGTTGAGTGGCAGAAATCTCGAGTCAGTTCTCCATCACTTCCTGTTCTTTCGAAGCAGCTCGATCGTTGACGATGCCTTCGTATTTCTTGGTCAGGTCCTGCACCTGATCCTTGGTATGCTGCAGTCGTCTTCTGACAGTGTCTTTTCTTTTTCGGCTGTGTCAGCGTGCTTGTTGGCGTCGCGGCGGACGTTACGGATAGCAACGCGAGCTTCCTCGGCCAGTTCCTTAATTCGACTGGCCATCTGTTTACGACGTTCGGTGGAAAGAGGTGGGACATTCAGACGGATCACGCGTCCGTCGTTATTGGGAGCCATCCCCAGTTCACTGGCAATGATCGCCTTGGAAATTGCATCCAGGGTCGTCGTATCAAACGGACGAATCATGATCTGCTGCGGCTCAGGAACGCTGATGTTGGCGATCTGCTTCAGCGGCGTCGGAGATCCGTAATACTCAACTCGCACTGAATCCACCAGCCCCGGATTTGCTCGCCCGGTACGAATTCCTTTTAGCGCGTTTCCGAGTACATTAACGGCCTTTTCCATACGCTCTTCAGCGTCCATCAGGATCTCGTCCTGGTCCATGTCATGCTCCCTGTCTGGTGTTTGCTGTTCTATGAGGTTTCGCAAAGTGATGAATTGACAGCATTGCGGGCTTCAAATGGTAGAATCCAGCCGCGAAGTATACCTTCCCGACGGCTTTCAAGGCGCGAATCTTAAAGCATGTGACATCACTTCGAAAGCGATTCCATGGCCTCTCGGAAGCTGGGAAGCTGCGGTTGTCGAATTCAATATGCCCGTAGAAAAGTGACAATTCCTGAGGGGCAAAAGCACCCGGTGATGAGCAATCGACGCTTCAGGGACTCGCGAAGTCTCGCAGCTGCTCGAGATCGGTCACCTCCAGCAGCCCGGCGCAGAACAATTCCGGGGCCTGTTCCACGGAATAATTCCCGTGGATGACATCTTTCAGGCTACTCAGTGGCTGGTTTTCTTCGACGGCTGAAATCTGCTGTAAGTTGAGTGCTCTGGCAACTAAACCAATCACGCCCGTCCTTGGTCCTGAAGTCACCAGCGAAATCGACGATGGCTGAAACTCTTTATTCATCCATTCGGAGATGGACAGAATCTGTCCGGTCTGAACACCCAACGGTCTTTCTCCAGCTGTCGACACCATCAGGGCCCAAAGATAACCTCGTTCGGCAATCGAAGATTCGCCGAAATAGAATGGATCCACGGCAAGCACACGATACCCCTTCTGTAACAGTTCCTGGATCTTGTCCGCACTGTGCTTCCGACCGTCGTCATTCATGACGATCGCCCATTTAGTGGAATCGTCTTTGGAGAATTCAACGGCCGGAACATTCCAGTCGTTGCCAACCTTCAGTTTCCACTGCGTTACGGTGATCGCCCCTTCCATGGTACAGGTCAGTTTCTCTGCCGAGACAGTTCCGGAGATCGGTCGGACGACAGACCGCAGTTTCTCCTGTTCAAGTTTTCGCCATTGTTCGACGGCAGATTTCTCGGCGGGCCGCGCCGTCGTTCGAGGCAGAGATTCGGAAAGTTTGACCGCCAGAGTATGGAAGTCCTGATTGATCGTTGGCATCGCAACCTGTAACTGTTCCGCCGTCCTCAGTTCTTTTTCAACAGGCATTTCTTCTGTAGCAAAGGACTGTTCATTTCCTTCATACCATTGGTCGCGGATCATCCGATAGAGTGCTTTGCGATTGTCGAACAGAAAATTGTGATCGCCGGGATCACTGTTGACATGAGTTCTCAATCGAGCCTGTTGATTGAACAATTCGTACGCGGGCGAGGCGGCTTGAACGAGGGGCTCCATGGCGTGACCGGATGCGAAACAGCAGTTGTCTTTTTCATTGAACGTTAACAGTGCAGCACGAGGTGCCAGCATGGCGGTTAACTGCGCATAGTCGGATGTAATTCCCAGATCGACCGGGGTTTGTTCAGAATCGCCAAGGTCTGAGAAATTGTCGATCCGTGTGCGGAAGCTGGAATATCCGGCGACGGGATTGCAAAGTGTGACTCGTGTATCCAACGAACTGATGAAGATGGTCTGCCAGCCACCGCCGGACAATCCTGCCACGCCAACACGTTCACTGTCTGCATTCTCCAGGCTCAGCAGAAAATCGAGCGATCGCGACATGGCCAGATAAAACGGAGCGATCCCGGTAGCACCACAAAGATCCAGCTGATTCATCCGGCCATGAACAAATCCGGGAGTTCGCAATTGCCCCATGCCGAACCATTCCAGATTCAAAGCGATGATGCCGTTGCGAGCCATGTGGATGCAGCGTGCCTGTTTGTATTCGGCAGCCTTTCCCAGAGAATCATGGCCGTTGACGTTCAGAAACACAGGCGTTTTCTGCGGAGCATTTTCAGGCAAATACAGAAGGCCGGGGATCCAAAGTTCCGGCAACACTTCCAGGCGGAGTTTCTGAATCTTGTATCCAGGCCCACCATCGATGATGTCCAGCCGTTCCACTTTGGTCCATGCTTTCCGCCATTCTTCAGCAGCCCCGCGAAAGACAACTCGTTCAAGTGCGGCTTTGCGAGTCGCGTTGGCATACTGCTGCCATTCCTCCGCCGTTTGAAACTTTGGCACTTCGGGGATGCGCGCGGCTGCAAGTCGGCGAGTGTCTTCCAGCGTCTGCTGTGGAGACAGGATTGAGACCTGCAAGGCTTCGTTAATGCCATCCGCTGGCTCAGATCCGACTGCGGAACTGATCCTGAAATGCACAACAGAACGTACGAGAGAATTCTCAGGACCATCCGCGACATTGTGATTTCTCCAATCTGTAAATACGGCCGGAATGAGTTCAGCGTCCGAAGTGTTGCGACTTTTTGCCGTCGCGGAAACCATCCCTGCCAGAATCTTCCGGGAGCAACTCCAGCAATAAGATGATGGGCGTATCGCGGTCTCAATTTTCCGGCGGAGCGGAATTGACGAGGGAAAGTGCTAAGAGAGACGCAGTCGCCTGCCGCTTGCAGTTAAACAATCTGCGACGCCATAACTGAACGCAAGCACCCCAATGCGCCGGAAAGTGGGTTGCCAAGAAGACTCGTGAGACATAATCAATAAGTGCGATGCGCGGAAGTTGTCATCGTCATGACACTTTCAGACTGCCTCAAAGCCGCCGGAGCCCGAATCTCATGACTCAGCCCAACAAACTGTCGAATCGGCATCGCGGTGGCGTCATTCATACGTATCAGCAATACGA
Organism: Planctomycetaceae bacterium; assembly: GCA_046349735.1. Taxonomy (GTDB): domain Bacteria; phylum Planctomycetota; class Planctomycetia; order Planctomycetales; family Planctomycetaceae; genus SXXK01. The sequence continues at coordinate 116,266 of JAXMBU010000015.1, read as the reverse complement.
TCCCAAACTTTCCGTCTCCGACATCGCCGCCTCCCGATCTGGTATCTCCGGCGTTTGAGCACATGCTGACGTACGGTTCCATGCGTGAGTTCACCGAAGAGGAACTGGCAAAAGCGATCAAGCAGTCCGGTCAGTTCGCAGGACTCAGGCCAAGCCTGGATGCTGATTCGCATGTTGCAGGAACGGAAGGAAAAATCCTCAGTACTTACGAAACAGATACCGTTCAGAAGAAAGCTCTGCGTCAGTTCGCTGATGATGCAAAACAGTGCCGCCCTCCGCGAAGTATTCGAAATCGTTCTGGCAGTCGGTCAAGGAAGAGCAAATTCTATCCCATGGAAAGTTCTGGTATCGCGCCCGAGAGAATGATCCGGATTTTGCTTCAAGCTGGTTGGATTGATGGAGACACTCGGCGACAAGTATCAGATTGACCATCTTGCTTCAAAGTATGCCTTTACCGGCCGCGAGTCGATGAAGATTCCCGAGGCCATTGAGATCCTTGATGAGTTGCGAAAAATTGACGAACTTCTCAAGCAACTGGAAAATGCCAAAGAGAATGCTCAACTGGCCATCATTGATCTGGAGGTTCTCAGCGAATTCGCCGATCCGGAAGCCATCGCCAACCTGAACAAGTTTCAGGAACAGATGCAACAGTACCTGAAAGACATGATGGAAAATCAGGGGCTCGCCAATCAGGATGGCCGAGTTCAACTGTCGCCAAAGGCTTACAAGCTGTTTCAGGGACGTCTGCTGCAAACAATTTTCAGTAATCTGCAGGCATCGCGATCCGGTCGACATCAGGGGCCGATCAATGGCGAGGGTGTTGTCGAGATGCAGCGAACGAAGCCCTATGAGTTTGGTGATTCGGTGGGACAGATGGACATTCCTTCGACTCTGCTGAATGTCATGCTTCGTCAGGGGAATGTTCGCCCTCTGAAATTGGATCAGCGCGATATCGAGATTCATCGCTCTCGCAACAATCCCAAGTGCGCGACGATGGTACTCATGGATATGAGCGGTTCGATGCGTTACGACGGCCAGTATATCAACGTCAAACGGATGGCGCTGGCGTTGAATGGTCTGATTACTTCCGAGTACCCTGGTGACTTCCTGCGGTTTATCGATGTCCATACGTTTGCCAAAGTTGTGCCTCCAGGCGAGCTGATTTCATTGATGCCGAAGATTCCGACCATCACAACTCCGGTTGTGCGACTGCGGGCGGATATGAGCCGTGAAGATGTCACTGAGGTGCATATTCCGCCGCACTTTACGAACATCCAGCATGGCCTGATGCTGGCCCGGCAGATGTTGTCGGTGCAGGATACTCCGAACCGCCAGGTCATTCTCATCACGGACGGACTGCCAACGGCTCACTTTGAGGGTAGCTTGCTCTATATGCTTTACCCGCCGGATCCATTGACGGAAGAGGCGACAAAGCGTGAAGGGATGCTTTGCAAACGTGAGGGCATTACGATCAATATTTTCCTGTTGCCAAGCTGGTCGCAGACCCATGAGGACGTCCAGTTTGCTCATCGATTGGCGGAAAGCACCGGCGGGCGAGTTTTCTTTACGGCCGGCAAAGATCTCGATCGTTACGTCGTTTGGGATTATGTCAATCAGAGACGCGAGATTATTGGATAGTGGTCAGTCAAACCATGATTTTGGGTTTGATCGTCATTCTCGCGCAGGCGGGAATCAAGCCCTCCACGCTCTGGATTCCCGCCTGCGCGGGAAAAACGCCCCCCTCTTGTTAGCTCTGACACGACACTAGAACGGCGATTTTGTGGTGGGGCTCTCAGTTCGGCCTGCCAGGCGTCCCGTTCTGAGATTCGAAATTGACGTCCGGAGTTGCCGATTCCTCGTTATTGACACATGACACGCGTCGTCAGTTTATGGAACATGCGTTTGATCGAATGCATCTGAGGCCTGATGACCAAGTGAACTCATGGACGACATTGTTTATTTCGACCGCTACAAGAATTCCACCTGCGTGGAGAAAGTCTACGGCGACAAAGCTCTGCGCTGGACTTATGGGACGCTGGCCGGGCGGATTTCACTCAGTTTGCTCGTCAAGCGAGCAATCTTTTCGCACTGGTACGGCTGGAGAATGGATCAGCCCTCGACACGAGGAAAGATTGCCCCGTTCATCGAACAATATGGACTGGATCCGTTGGAGTTTCTTCGTGATGTCAGGGACTTCGCCAGCTTCAATGAATTCTTCTATCGAAAGCTCAAACCAGAAGCCCGGCCGATCGATTCGTCCGCGTCCTCCGTTGTGTTTCCCGCCGATGGTCGCCATCTTTGCGTGCCCGATCTTTCACAATGCGACGGACTGTTCGTTAAAGGAGAAATGTTCAGACTGTCGGAGTTGTTGCAGGACCGAAACCTGGCGGATCAGTATGCGCAGGGCAGTCTGCTGCTTTCGAGATTGTGTCCGGTTGATTATCACCGGTTTCATTTTCCGGCTGCCGGCGTTCCTGGCCCCACTCGGCTGATCAATGGCCCGCTTTACTCTGTCAACCCAATCGCGCTGTGTCAGAACATTCATATTCTGGCGAGGAACAAGCGATGCGTAACCGAGCTCCAGACAGAAGCCTTTGGCAAAGTTCTGCTACTGGAGATTGGCGCGACCTGCGTTGGCAGTATTTGCCAAACTTACAGCGCAGGTCAGCCTGCTGCGAAGGGCGACGAAAAGGGCTACTTTCGGTTTGGTGGCTCATCGACCATTACGATCTTTGAACCCGGCCGTGTGAAGTTTGATCAGGACCTCATCGACACCTCCAGACAGCACCGAGAACTCTATGCGCGGGTTGGTGACCGGATGGGGGCTTCAATTCAGTGATTCAGGAAATCTGAATGGTGAGACCTGCGTGATGCTGCCAGGTCAACATCTCGACACAATCGTTTCGGATGCTCAGTCAATGACTCGCAGTTGACACGACACTCAGGGCTGATGTTCAACCGTTGCCAGCGACAACCAGCCAGCGATATCCTGATCCTGTGTCTTGTTCGCGAATCGGATTGGCAGGCCATTGGAAAGCGTATTTGGAATTCGGAGAGCAAGCTTGTAAGTTCCATGAGGCACATCGGACAGATCCCAGGAATCGTTCCATTCCCGAGCCTTTTCGCCCGGCAAAAGTCCCGTAATCTTTCCACTGGAGACGATTGTCTTTATCACCTTGCCGTCATGGAGCAATCCGTATTCTGCCTTCCAGTCGTAATAGAATGGGGCAACACCGCGATTCTCAAGTTGCAGAGAGATTCTCAATGAATTCTCTCCTGCTGAAACGGCGACTGCGGGCACGTGGAATTCGTAGCCCATGCGTCGCACTTCACTCTCTGCTCGCTGCTTCCGATCTTTGCCAGGTCGTTTCTCGAACATCCCGGAATCCATCAACCACGAGACGTGCGTCTGGTTGACGCATTCTCGAAAGTCCTGAATGCGTTTGTCGCCTGGCTGTGCGTCGAAAACCTTTCCCCATGCCTCGGGGCGAATCTCGCCACCGATCGGATGGGTTTTCCATTTATCCAACGCGGCAGTTCCGGCTTGTTTCAAAGCAGGAATGTAAAACCAGTCATCTTTTTTCTTGCCGGTTTCGAGTGTTGCCCATGCAAACGAATCGTCATGATAGCCAAACGGGCGATCCGCATTAGAGGCCTTACCCCATGTGTCCTGGCCAGCAGGATAACGAAGCAGGACGGGCGTAATTTTGAATGCATCGGCGTACGAATCCATCACTTCCGACTGAACTGTCTTCGAAGCGAACAAATCTTCCTTTGGATACGTATGCCACTCCCCCCAGGTTCCGAGCAGTCCTGCGGTAATGAAACCAATTCGAGGATCACCGTCATACCGCTTCCCCAAAGCTGCAATAAAGTTTTTGAGCGCTCTGCGGAGATTCTGATCTTCGTAATCCGGCGTTTCAACTTGCGAAGGTGGGAACGGCTGAGTATTCGTGTTGAGGTACTTATGAACCTTCAGGCCATCGTCAAGCAGAAACTTCGGAATGATGTTCGTCTTTCCGGGGTATTCAAGATAGATCCGAAAGACGGCCTGATGGCCACGACTTGAGATATCGTTCAGCAACTCCTCCAGCGGTTGCCAATCAAAATCTTCGTAGCCTTTGACGAGTTCCCCGAATCCAACATAGCTGAACTCAAGCGAGTGCGGAAAATGGATATTCTCATCACCGGCGTAAGGGACCAGACCCTTTAGAGGATTTTCCACCGGCGAGGGAGAATAATCGAGGAGAACTCTTTCGTCCGCGAATGCACCAATCGAGAGAAACAACACAAGCGAAACAGCCAACAATCGGTTCATGACCTGATATTCTCAAGATGACAAGGGTTCCGATGGCAGAATGTCAATGCGACCTGAACTCACCGCGTCAGTTTCTTTGGCAACAAGGCAGATACTGCTTTTCAAGGAGTGATGCCGGGATTCAACGGATCGACTGGAGCAGCCGACGTATCTTTCGATGCATCTTCCGGCTTCTTTTCGCCCATCCCGACTTTCTCGGCAACGAAGGCGGGGATTTGCTTGAGCCTCGGAATCACCCACCAGCAGGCACCACCGATGACGACCAGCAGAAGGACCAGCTTGATGATACCGAACGTGTTGCGAAAAAAATCTTTGACCTTTCGCTTCACGTAGAAGTTTTTCTGTTCCTTCTCAACCTTTTTGTAGAGGCTGCTCATGTCCTCCTTGCGAACTGCAGCTGTCTTCTTTGCCAGGCTATCTTCAACCGCTTTCGTAAACTCCGGAAACTGAGCCAGCGGATAATAGGTGCCGTCAGAAGATGCCTTCGTCTTAGCCTTTGCGTTCAACTGGCCGGACGCAAGCATCTTCAGAATTCGTCCAGTCGAGTGCTTCTCGACGACGAGTTTGCCTTTGGCGTCTTCAAACTGAACATACCAGATGCGGGTTGAGTTTGAGGCTGTATCGCCGGTGATCGCCTGAGTCGCCGCGACGGTCTTCCTGACCGGACCACTGGCACTGGTCGATGCAAAGGTTGTTGCACCGCCACGACTGGGCCCAACGGGTTCCGCTCCTTCGATAAAGCTGATCGTTTCACCATGAAGTCCCAGGCTCGCCAGATCTTTGACGACTTCGTCACAGGACTTGTATCTGTGATTCGCATCTTTCGCCATCATCTTGTCGATGATCAGATCAAGGCGTTCCGGGATCTCCGTACGCAGCGTCCGAGCCTGCGGATAGATACCTTTTTCTTTTCCTAAGATAAGTTCCAGAGCCGTGTTGCCTGTGAATGGCAATTTACCGGTCAACATGTGATACAGAGTCGCCCCCAGCGCATAGATGTCGCTGCGGTGATCCACATGCTTGGCATTGCGAGCCTGCTCAGGAGCCATGTAAAGTGGCGTGCCGAGTCCCGTGCCGCTTTGAGTCATGGAGACATCTTCGTCCATGGCTTTGGCCAGACCAAAGTCGGCCACCTTCACGATGCCTTTCTTCGTAATGAGCATATTGTCGGGCTTGATATCCCGATGCACCATGTTCTCCGCATGAGCATGTTTCAGTGCTTCCGCGCAGACCATTGCGATGTGGACAGAATCGGCGATTGAGAATTTCCCCAGATGATCCAGCCACTTTTGAACACTCTGGCCATCAATGTATTCGATCGCCGCAAAGTGAATGCCTTTGTACGAATCAACGGCGTAAATCTTCACAACATTCGGATGATCAATTTTCGCCATCGACTTGGCTTCTCGCTCGAATCGAGCAACGAAGTCGGGCTTTTTCGAAAGTTCTTTTGTCAGAGTCTTTAGCGCGACCATACGATCGAGGCTGATCTGGCGGGCAAGGAATACCTCACCCATGCCGCCTTTGCCCAGCTTCTTCTTCAGCTCAAAGTCCCCGAGTTGCTGAACTTTGCTTCCGCCTGAAGACTTTTGATTCTGTGCTTCGTCTGACAAGTGAATCATCCACTATAAACTGCAGGAAAACACCGCCTCGGCGTAGTATCGCTATTTTCCAGGCACTGAACAACTGTTTTCTGGACCAGACCAGGTTTGCAATCTTCCGGAGTTCTCACAGAATGCCCGCAACGGACGCTGTAGACGCGTGTCCAGGCAATAAATCAACTGCGGTCAGCCCGTATCGCAACCCAACCCTAGTCTGTTTTCCACCTGACGGATCACTCATGTCGACACCGGAAGAATCGTCTCTGCATTTTGAAACACAGTGTATTCATGGCGGAGTTCACAAAGATCAACAGTACAACAGCGTAACGACCCCGATTTATCCGACGTCTACGTTCTACTGGAACAGCCTCGAGAGTAACTCCGGATACGACTACACCCGTTCCGGCAACCCAACCCGCAAAGCGCTGGAAGAAAACATTGCGGCTCTGGAGGGTGGCGTGGGTTGTGTGGCGACGTCAACCGGCATGTCGGCCGTGCATTGTGCGATGGCTTTGTTTTCCCCCGGCGACCATATCGTGGCTCCAGCCGATTTGTACGGTGGAACATTTCGTCTGTTCGACAAGTTCCTGAAGGAAAAAGGAATCTCGTTTACGTTCGTCGACATGACAGATCTGGGAAAGGTGGCTGCCGCGTTTACTCCGGCCACTCGCGGAGTCTGGATTGAGACGCCCAGCAATCCTCTGCTGAAGGTTGTGGATATGGCAGGCGTTGTCCAGCTGGCTCGAAAACACAACGCGATCACGATCTGTGACAACACTTTCCTGTCTCCGTATCTGCAGCGACCGCTGGATTTTGGAGTCGACATCGTGATGCACTCCACGACCAAATACATCAACGGACATTCCGATGTGGTCGGTGGCTGCGTTGTCTCCAAGTCGCCAGAGCATGCGAAGAAGATCGCGTGGATTTGCAATGCTCTGGGACTAGCTTGCTCACCGTTTGATGCCTGGCTGGTGCTGCGAGGCATCAAAACCCTGGGCTGTCGCATGGATGCTCAACAACGCAACGCCATGAAGATTGCTCGATTCCTGGATGCTCATCCGCTGATCGAACGAGTTTACTATCCAGGCCTTGAGACACATCCGCAGCACGAACTGGCGAAAACTCAACAACGCGGCTTTGGTGCGATGCTTGCCTTCGACACAAAGGATGGACGCAGCGTTGCAGAACGAGTCTGCATGAAGACTCGGCTATTCGACGTTGCGGAGTCATTGGGTGGGATTGAATCGTTAATCTCGTTCCCTGTCACAATGAGCCATGCGTCAATGACACCAGAAGCCCGAGCCGCCGCTGGCATTTCTGAAAAGACCGTTCGTGTTTCTGTGGGCCTCGAGCACTCAGAGGACCTGATCGCCGACCTGAAACAGGCGCTGGGTTAGCCAATCCGCTACTGATACCACACCAGAGGCCGGAGGATGACAGGTCCTTTGGAATCGATCTGGATCGCATTTTTGTGCCTTGCGAGCCAGTAATGGAACAAGACAGACAATCGTCGATCTTCGGCAACCATAAGCGATTCGTGGGCTGACGTCTCGTCAAGATTCACGGCAACCATGCCGAGCTTCTTTGTGAGATGCTGTTGAGCTCGATTGCCGTCAAATCGCGGCTCGGACTCATCCAGCGAAACGTATAGATTCATCGTCATCGGCAAGGCGAGTTTCTCGGTATCCAAAATGGTTCCATGCTGGGCGTTTAGGAAGGCACAGAACTTCGAAGGAGCAAACTCGCCGCTGGACGGATCAAACGCAAAGTAGCGGACTCGTCGACGTCCCCAAAGGTTTGGGCCGTCCTCTGTCTCCATCTCGCGATTCCATGTGGCAATGTTGCAGGCCACATCAAGAGGCTCTCCGACAAAGTGAATCTGATGCGGCGACGAATCAAAGCATGGCCGAGCGATGGATAAAGCTCGATCAATCTCCGCATCCACGTCGAGCGATCGGAGTGAAGATGAGCCGTCATCTCCAGTGTTGAGCCGCTGTATCTCGTGTGGAGCGACCGACGGAAGCAGCACCGTCTGAAACGCCTTCATACCGATCCGCCGCATCAGCAGAACCGTATTCGCCGCCAGATTCCGACGACCACGAGCCACATGAGAACTCATCATCGACACAAATGTGTCTGTGGGCCTCTGCGGCTGAAACAAATGAGCGGTTGCAAACTTCGCATGATTCGCCACGGGATCAGCGCGACTGACTTCGAACTCAATCCACAACCGATGCAACCCGTCATTCGACGCCAACAACACATCCGCCTGCGGTGCATACCCCAGCAGCCGCTCAAACCGAGTATCCAAAACCCGCGCCTCGACCTCACACGACCACCCTCGCGGAGTTCGTGCCATGAACTGGTCTTGAAGGTATCGAGCAAGTTGGCCCATTCAGGGGCGACCCTTGAAAGCTCTTTTCAATTTGACCAAACAGCGAGCGAAGAATCCAACAAAGGAATCGACCACGACACTTGAATGACGGTCGCCACATTGTGTCGAGCCGGAAGAGTAACGGCTGGATTTCGATAGACCTCGATTCGCGGCTGCACTGATTCTACTGATCGAACAAGGACAATGAAGTAACGTTCTCCAAGCTCATTGCAAGTAGCCCATTCCTTATCGGTCATGAGCACTCCACCGCGAACGTCCTTTAGGCCCTTGACTTCAATATATGCGGGGACGCCGTCATAGGTTACTTCAAAGTCATACCCGCATTGCAAAAGGCGACAATCACCCAGTGGCGCGGTAAATAAAGACTCTCCGGTCTCAAACCAAGTTATGAAATGTGTCTCAGCGAGCCCTCCTGTAAGTGAGCGGGTCGAAACAATTTGATCAGGCTCTTCAACCCTTGCATTCATTTCCTGGAGTAACTCAAGGACGTCTGTTTCGGGATTCGCCAAACAATCGACCAGCAATCTGTAAACACCGACTTCCGATACAGTTGCCAACATTGCTGCCATTCGAAGCCGTGAAGGCGCCATCTTTCGTTTGTGCCAACCCTGACGAGAGTTTGCATGTATAGGGTCGAATTCATCTCGCCAGAGTTTCACTGAAGAAACTCGGACACCAATCCGGTCTGCAAGATACTTGTGAACTGCTGACTGTGAGCCTCCGGGAAATCTCCGGTAGGCATCCTTATCAAAACGAGACAAGTAATAGCCTGCGAGCATGCCAATAAGATTTTTGTGTTCCATTTTTCGCTGCGCCTCAGGATGGCCCACTGCATGTTCTGTCCGTCTAGGGAACTGTAATCATCCGCGAAATCGGCCTGTGAGCAAACAACCGCAAAACGAGCGTTTGATAGCGGAGCCAGACGACATGTATGAGCCGATTTAGTCCCTGATCAGTTTCAGACAACGCGGGAAGAAGTCCTCCCCGGCCCATGAAATACTTCTTTCCGATGCCACTCCAGATGTTCATTCAGTGGCAGGTAGTCACAAGATTGCGGAGCCTTCAGTGGCAGGCCGTGAAATGAGGTCAGCCATTCGCTTAAGCCGGTTGAGCCGTTGGCTTTTTGAGAGACACAGAGCTGCAGCTCGTCAGTCAGAGTAAATGCGCCGCGGTCGAAGAGTTTGTGGTGCATGCTGCAGAGGGCGAGGCCGTTGGTTTCAAGATCCGGGCCGCCAGCTTGATGCCATTTGATGTGAGCCGCTTCCAATGCGACCTGAACGGAGCCCAATCGCAAATCGTAACCACAGACGGCACAGCGGTACTGATAGGCCATAAGGACTCGTTCTCGAAACGCCGGATCGCGACGGCGGCGAAGTGTTTGCTCGAACTGAATTTCCAGGCCGACTGCATCCAGCAGATCTGCATAGAACGTCTGTGGAAAGTGCTGGTTCAGAATCTCAAGGGCCAGTTCCGAGACAAGGGCCGGATGAGAACGCAAAGTCTCAAACACTTCGGGTGTAAAACCACCAGCCACGTTGTTCTTGAGAAGCTCTGATTTCTTCACGTCGGAATTGCTGGCTCGTTGTTGCAGTCGATCAGCATTCTGAAGTTCCCAGATTCCGTCGTTGGTGAGCCGCTGAAACGGATACTCGGTGTGGCAGGATTTTCGCTCGGGGCCATACTCAATCAGCAAAGGACGCAGTTCGCGATCGACCTCAGAATATGGCAGTAATCGCTCGTCGTCGTTGAGGCATCGACCAAGTGCATACAGGAGCAAAAGAGGCTTGTGCGGTGCTCGCTGCTCGCCTCGCTTCCAGACGGTGATTTGGCGGATGTGCTGTTTGAGTTCCTCAGGAGTCATTCGGCCATTGTGGGTATGCAGCGTTCAAGCTGTCAAATGCAGAGCCGCCCGCTCGCTACACTCCGGCGGGCATAGGCGGTGTTTCTGCGTGACTGCCTGAAATCATCGACGCGATTGCGCGTAAAAAAATCCCGTCGGGTGACCGACGGGATTCTTGATTCACGGATCCCAACAATTCTCAGTCGTTCAATCCCCAGGTGCCGTCCCATTTCACGAAGCCTTCGATCGCTTCGTATTCCGCCAAACCCAGCTTGTCATAACGACGAGCTGTATCAGCATTGCGGGCTTCTGCACGCTGCCAGAATTCTCGCATATCAGCTCCGGGGAACAGAGCTCGGTCCTTCTGTGATTCATGCTTGAAGATCGCGTTACGCTTTTGCTTCACTTCCTGAGGACTCAGCGGCACGGCCATTTCTATCTGATGGACCGGCCACTCCTGCCATGCTCCGCGATACAACCAGACTTCGCATTCCTTGAACCACTCGTCGTTACGACATACGTCGCAGGCGTGGAAGATTGCCTTCAGGCAAACTCGGTGAGTGCCGTGAGGATCGGTCAGGTCGCCAGCCGCATAGATCTGATGCGGTTTGAGCTTTCTCAATAGTTCCGTGATGATGTTGATGTCGTCCGGTCCGATCGGCTTCTTTTTGACTCCGCCCGTTTCATAAAACGGCATATTCAGGAAGTGCAGTCGCTCATTGGGAATACCACAACAGCGAGCTCCCGCGCGAGCTTCGCCCTGACGAATCAGGCCCTTGATCTGCTGAATCTCTTTGCTGTCGACCTGGCCCGGCTGCTTGTTTCGCAGAAATTCTTCAACGTGTTGCTCAAGCTGTGTAATTCGATCCGACATCAAACCAAAGGCCGCACAATAGTCCGAGACGAACTCAGTGAAGCGTAATGTATCGTCATCAAAGACTGCGATGTTGCCAGACGTTTGATAAGCGACATGAACTTCATGCTCCTGATCGGCGAGCCGAATCAGAGTGCCGCCCATCGAAATAACGTCGTCGTCAGGATGAGGCGAAAAGCACAGGACTCGTTTCGGGAAGATATGATCGAACGGCTGTGGACGGTCACCTGGTCGCTTGGCATGAGCCGGTTTCCCAGCAGGCCAGCCAACAATCGTACTCTGAAGATGTCGGAACACGTTCAAGTTGATTTCGTAAGCGGAACCATATTCAGCCAACAGATCCTGCAGGCCTTCTTCGTTGTAGTCAGAGTCTGTCAGTTTGAGAATGGCTTTGTTCATCTTCTCCGACAGCCAAATGACTGCTCGGCGGATGATGGCGTCATCCCACTTCACATTACCGACCAGCCATGGAAGTCGCATGCGTGTCAGACCGGCAGTCGCGGCCTGATCAAGCAGCATTTCCACATTGGGATGTCGCTGGAGATAAGTCGCCGGAATCGACGGCGTCATTTCGCCTTCGACGGTCTTCGCGACGATTCCCGATTTGTTCTCACCGAACGCAAGGATAAAGATCTTGCGAGCTTCCAGGATCGTACCAACCCCCATCGTGATCGCGCGACGAGGTACATTTTCGGTGCCGAAGAAATCGCTGGCCGCGTCAATACGAGTCACCGTATCCAGCGTGATCATGCGAGTACGAGTTGTCTGATCTGAACCAGGCTCGTTGAATCCGATATGGCCCGTGCGGCCGATCCCTAGAATCTGGATATCGATTCCACCAGCGGCAGCAATGCGAGCTTCATAATCGCGACAGTAGTCGGCGACTTTTTCGACAGGCAAAGTGCCGTCCGGAACGTTAGCGTTTTCAGGCTTGATATCGATGTGATTGAAGAGATGCTCACGCATGAAACGGACATAGCTCTGCACGTCCTCTGGCTGCATCGGATAATACTCGTCCAGATTGAACGAGATCACGTTGGAGAAGGAAAGCCCTTCTTCACGGTGCATGCGGACGAGTTCTGCATAGATGCCGGTCGGTGTCGAACCGGTCGCCAGCCCCAGAACACAGTTCTTGCCTTCCGCCTTACGAATTCGAATCAGCGAAGCGATTTCTGTCGCGACCTTTCGCGCGGCTTCTTTGGAGTTAGCAAAAATCGTGCATCGCAAACGTTCGAGCTGACAGGGATCCTGCTTGGGGTTCATTGCTGTCGGGGTCCGTGTTATTTGGTTCTAGACGTTGTTGAAATAGAGAGCGACCACTGAGTCAAAGTGGGACAGGTGGGATGAGTTTGGTTGTTTCCGGTTTTGAACGCAATTCCAGACGGTAAATCCCTGCATTTGGGGGCAGATGTCTCAAACCAGGTGGCGGACAAAAAACGTATTCCTGCTGGGCAGTTATCGATCAGCGTTAGACCAAGTCACCGTGTTCCGCAGGCCAGTCCGGCCGACATCCTTCAGACCATTGCTGCCAATGCCACGTTCGAACACCAATGCCCCTGCCAACGGGAAGTCAGAAAAGTCTAGCGGTTCCGGATTACATTTCATGTCACGGAGGCTGGCATTGACCAAAGTGAGGCTTTCCAGCAAGATCCGCCGGTTCACTCTCTTCGGCAGATGGTATCTGCCGGAAAATCTCTGCGTCTCTCACTCACTGAACTCTGTGCAAACCGCGTATTTTTCGCGGTTTTTGCCCGCTTTGGCTAACGTGTGTTCATGACCACAGGCTCACAACCGGATCGTTTCGAACTTGCTCGACTGGAGAAACTTGAGAAAATCCAGTCTCTGGGGCATGACCCTTGGGGTCAGAGATTTGATAATCATGAAGGCATCTCCAGCGTTCGAGAACGCTGTCCGGCGGAGTCAGGCGTCGACGGCGAAACGGTGCGAGTCGCCGGGCGAATTCGTGGACGTCGCAAAGCTGGAAAGCTGCGATTTATCGATCTTCAGGACCAGACTGGTCGGATTCAGTTGCTGTTTTCTCGCGGCGACATGACGGAAGCCCAATGGGAACTCGTCAGCGCGCTGGATGACGGGGACTTGATCGGGGCTGACGGTCCGCTGCGATTGACGAACACGGGCGAAAAATCAATCTTCGTCAAAGAGCTTACGGTGCTCTGCAAGTCGTTGACTCAGCCGCCTGAAAAGTTCCACGGCCTGAAGGACGAAGAGATTCTCGTCCGACAGCGATATCTGGATCTGATTTACACCGACGGCGTTCTTGAGCGAATGCTGAAGCGTTCAACGATTATCGACTCTGTCCGCCAAACGCTGCGGTCAAACCGGTTCCATGAAGTTGAGACACCTGTTTTGCACGCCGTCGCGGGTGGTGCTGCTGCACGGCCGTTTGTGACTCATCACAACGCGATGGATATGGAGCTGTATCTCCGCATCGCGCTTGAGCTGCACCTCAAGCGGCTAATGGTGGGTGGCATTGAACGCGTGTATGAGATCGGGCGAGTGTTCCGGAATGAGGGAGTCGATGCGACTCACAACCCCGAATTCACGATGATTGAGATCTATCAGGCGTACGGCAACTACGAAACGATGATGGATCTGACTGAACAGATCGTTGTCAACGCACTGAAGGCCATCGGCAACAGCCTCATCATTCCGTGGGGCGATGCAGGTGATCAGATTGATTTGACTCCGCCATGGCCGCGTCGAAAGTATGCGGACCTGTTTCGTGAGCATGCAGGTTGCGATATGAGCGATTCTGCTGCGGTCGAAGCGGTCGCTAAGAAGTTTGGGATCGAAACGGCCGGAGTGCATCCGGATGTGATCATTAACGAAGTCTTTGAAAAGACTGTCGAAGATCATCTGAGCGACCCTGTGTTTGTGATCGATTATCCAGCGTCCATTTGTCCCCTTACGAAGCGTAAGCAAAGTGATCCGTCGATCGCGGAACGTTTCGAGCTGTATATCCGGGGCATGGAACTGGCCAATGCGTACACGGAATTAAATGACCCACGGCTTCAGGAAGAGCTATTCAGAACTCAGCTGGCTGGTTTGGCCGCTGAAGACTCAATGGCCAAAATGGATCATGATTTTGTGAAAGCACTGAAGGTCGGAATGCCGCCGGCTGGTGGTCTTGGGATCGGAATTGATCGTCTGGTGATGCTGTTAACAAACAGTCATGCGATTAAAGACGTGATCTTCTTCCCGCTGACTCGCCACGAAGATCACGTTCCCGCTGAGAAAAAAACAGGTAAGGAAAAGACGGCACAGCAGGAAGGCTGATCGTCTAAAAGAACGGCAAACAAAACCGTAGCTGGGCTCGTGAGAGCTCAGAAAAGGGTCCGAATTCTCACGAATCCGGCTACTTACGTAAGCTTTGTTCGGCGTTCAAAGTTTGACAGGCTGAATTCTTTAAGGATGAAGCCTGTCCTGGTTCAACAATTGGTTCGGCTGAGAGTTCCCGTCCGCAACGGAGTGCGTTCGATGTACAAGTTGTTGCTGTGTGTTCGTTATCTGCGAACCAAATACATCGCACTGGCGTGCATTATCAGTGTGATGCTGGGTGTTGCGACAATGATCGTGGTGAACAGCGTGATGGCTGGCTTCACAACGGAAATGCGTGATCGCCTGCACAACTTTATCGCCGACGTTGTCATCGAATCTCGCAGCATGTCAGGCGTCGAGAATGCTCGTGCGCAAATGGACATTGTTGAAGGCGCTGCTGGCCAATATATCGCGGCGATGACTCCAACAATCGAGATTCCCGGCATGATCAGCTTCCGGGATCCGTATACCGGAGAAAGCTACACTTCGGCAGTGCAGATTCAGGGAATCGATCCCGAAGGCAAGTCGTCTGTCGGGCCACTTCGAGATTATCTGGATAGCTTCAATCCGATTATCGAAGACGGCGTTGTGATTCGCGAAGCACTGCGGAGTCCTGAAACACCGGTCACGTGGGAACTCACCCCGGAAGCAGCCGAATATCGCAAAGCCGTCCTTGAGCAACGATCGCTGTATCAGCCCGAAGAACTTTCTGTTGATGAAATGGTGCCTGTCGCTTCGGATACAACAAAGGACTCGGCCACGCCAGAAACGGCCGCACCAGAATTTGACACAGAGACTGCAGCGAACGAAACACCGGCAGCCGAATCTGGCTCCGAGACTGAGCCAAAGATGGCAGAAGAAGCGGCGACCTCAGAAGACGCAGTCGTAAAGGATGGCATCATTCAGGACAGTTTCCTGAACGAACTGCCGGAGCCTCCGATTGAAAGCACGGTTCGCACAGACCCGTTTCCTGCTCGGATTTTTCTTGGTGAAGGACTAGTCAGCTTTCAGGCTCAGAACCCGGAGACTGGCAAGCTTGAAAAAGTCATGATGGTCAACCCCGGGGATGATGTCATCATCAGCACGGTCACTGCCGGACGACCTCCCGAACCGGTACGAATCAACGCCACGGTCGTAGACTCATTCCGCAGCGGTATGAACGAATACGACACCAGCATCGTCCTGATGAATATTAACGAGCTGCAGAAAAGCCGGGGCATGCATCTCGACAACTCGATCACCTCAATTCATATCAAACTGAAGGACTATGCAGATGCCCCAAAGGTGATTGCGGCGTTGGAACGATCATTCCCTCCCGGTCAGGTTTCCATCAAAACATGGGAAGAAAAACAGGGACTGTTATTGTCAGCGGTCGAAGTTGAAACAGCGATCCTGAACGTTCTGCTGTTTCTGATTATCACTGTCGCCGGTTTTGGCATCCTCGCCATCTTCTACATGATCGTCGTCGAAAAAACGCGAGACATCGGAATTCTGAAATCGCTCGGAGCCAGTTCAAACGGCGTGATGTCGATCTTCCTGTCGTATGGTCTTGGCCTGGGTATCGTGGGCAGCCTGGCCGGAGTTGCCATTGGGCTCCTGTTTGTGCGTTACATCAACCAGATTGAAGACGGGCTCAGCTGGGTGACCGGGCGAAAGGTTTTCGACGAGAAGATCTATTACTTCTTCGAAATCCCAACGAGCGTCAGTCCGATGATGGTCGTCTCCGTGGCGTTCGGTGCCATCAGTATCGCGGTTCTCGCCAGCATCCTGCCGGCTCGTCGCGCAGCCCGGCTGCATCCGGTTCGTGCGTTGCGATTTGAGTAGTTGGTTATTGGCGCAATTTGGCTTGCTTGGTTTTTCTCTCAGTCAAAGAATCTTGCCATGGCAGAGACTCTGAAAATGAATCGTCCCCTGATTTCCGCCGAGGCGATTACGAAGTCGTATTTCAGGGGCGAGCATAAAGTTCCGGTGCTTCAGGGAGCTGGTCTGACTGCGCATCGCGGAGAATTTATCTCCGTCATCGGTCAGAGCGGTTCAGGCAAGAGCACTCTGCTGCATGTGATGGGGCTGCTGGATTCGCCGGATGTGGGTGAAGTCATTCTGGACGGCAATCGCATCGATAATCTCAATCAGGCGGCTCGAGATCAGCTGCGAAATCATGTGTTCGGCTTTATCTTCCAGTTCTATCATTTGCTCCCTGAACTGTCGCTGCTTGAAAACGTGATGACGCCGCTGATGATTCGTCATTCGATTCTGGGCTACTGGCGACATCGCAAAGAAATTCGCGAAGCAGCGATGAGCATGATTCAGCAAGTTGGACTTGAGCACCGTATTAAACATCGCCCGTCTGAATTATCCGGCGGAGAAATGCAGCGCGGCGCGATTGCTCGAGCGCTGGTTGGTCGTCCGGAGATTTTGCTCGCGGATGAGCCCACCGGAAATCTCGATGCCAGCACCGGCGGAGGCATCATGGATCTGCTGAAGTCTCTGAATGAGAACCAGCAGTTAACCATCGTGATGGTCACTCATGACGAATCCATCGCCGCCCAGGCTCATCGAACGGTAAGGCTGGCTCAGGGACGAATCCAGACGCTCGGCCGCGAGGATGCAGCATAGTCCCATCGACGGAGCGATGGATGTACTGTACGCCCGTCGCTCCGTCGACGGGATCCTATTTCAGCCGTCTCAATGACCGCCTCGCTTCCGGTCGTGTGCGCAGTGGTTATGATCTGAGGCATTGTTTTGCTCAGACGTTCTTCTGCTGACACGGAGCCGTGAAGATGACCGAACGCTGGAACAGTTCTTTCTTGAATCCGCTTGTTCGACGGAGTGCAGTCCTGGCGATCAGCCTGGGATTCTTCCTCCCATCCGCTTCGGGACAGCAGCCTGAGACGAGAACCTACAAGAACAGTCTCGTCAAGTTAGTCGATCCAGCGCCGTTATTGAATGATCACCCGGAATTCGTGCAGCCTGTCATCGAGGACACTCGTTACGAAGCACCGGTGCTGGTGAATGACGAAGGGGCAGATCTGACCGTTCGAGCCTGGCGGTTTTCTTACAACGCACGAGGCATTGTCGAGATGCCCAACAATCTGCTGGCCATAGAAACGGCCGTCGTGATGGTTCATCCCTGGGGGATCGACGACGGGCAGGGCTGGGACACACCTGAACCAGCAGGCGTCGCGGATTTTTGCACACCGACAAAGAATCATCTGGCCGCTCGCCATACCAGCGAAGTCATCAATCCGTTTATCAAATCGCTGCGTTCTCGCGTGGGCTGTGTGATGTTTAGTCTCCCGGGAACGGAAGATCCCATTCGCAAACTGGTTTATCGATCAGTGAATTCCACGCCGACAGCTCAGCAACGAGAACAGGGCGCGAAGGAGCTGTCAGCGAAGCTGAAGAATTTCGATTATCGCGGTGAGCCTCTGGTGACGGATTTTCCCGTATCGACAAAAACGCCAGTCATCGATTACTTCAAACAGTTTCCGGGACTGGATGCCGGTGCGAAGTACAACAACGAGGGATTCTGGCAGCAGCCAATTCCGGTGACTCGCGACATCACTGTCCATCCTGATGATATCGTGATCTACGACGCGGATGGATACGGGCCGATGAGAGACTACCTGAAGAAGCGGGGCATCCGCCATGTGCTGCTCACCGGATACGCAACCGACATGGCTTCTGCAAAACAACGGCGGGTTATGAAAACCTTTCGCAGGATTTCAATGTGTTCCTCGTCGGTGACGCAACACTTGCCACGTTCCCGTCGAACAATACGCCCCGGTATGCAACGAACGCTCATATTTCTTTTGCGGCACTCAATCAGCTTGTCACTCAGGTCTCCTGGGTGAAACTAAATGAGGCTGCAAAGTAGAAGAATCCTGTCGGCGGAGCGACGGGTGTACCTTCCGCCCGTCGCTCCGTCGACGGGAACTTCCCCCACTGCTCGCCACTACTTCCACCATCGTGGTTGGCAAGCAGATATAGCTCTGACTTTGTCATTCGATCATCCACTGACCTTCCCCTACTTCTGACTTCAGTTCCCAGAGACGTCGCCATGCACACACGGTTCCTGATCATTCGGCTGATCGCCTGCGCAGTTGCTCTTCGGTACTCCGTAAACGCAGGAAGCATTTCGGGAAGCGAGCCAACACCCAAAGCGCGCGAGCCGTGGACATCGTCAAAGTTGCAGGGTACGCCCGTGCCTCCTGAACCGTTCCGAGTTATCTCGGCCTTTCCCCAGTTAAAATTCGATCTGCCGACGAGCCTTCTGGAACTTCCCGGAACGAATCGTCTGCTGGTTTCAGAAATCGGAGGCCGCGTATTCACGTTTGTGAAAAACGAGGACACAACAAAAGCCGATCTGGCCCTCGACGCGGCCGCTGTTGCGGGCGGTAGCGTGTCCTTGTTTGCAGCGGTCGTGCATCCGAAATTCGAAGAGAACCGCTTCGTGTATTTGTGCCTCGTGCATCCCGGAGGCAAACCCCGTACGCGAATCTCCCGGTACACAATGACAACGGACGTGGTCCCAGTTCTGGATCCCAAAACCGAAACCGTCATCATCACGTGGCCGTCCGGCGGACATAACGCGGGCTGCATGCGATTTGGTACCGACGGCATGTTGTATATCGCAACGGGCGATGGTTCCGGACCAAATCCCCCCGATGGACTCACCACCGGCCAGACTGTGGCCGACCTGCTGGGTGCGATCCTGCGTATCGACGTCGATCATCCGACAGCCGGTCAGCAATATTCCATCCCGGCGGACAATCCCTTTGTCAAACACGAGGGTGCTCGCGCTGAGATCTTTGGTTACGGATTACGCAATCCCTGGAAGTTCGGCATTGATGCGAAGACGAACGAGGTCTATGTCGCGGACAATGGCTGGGAAACGTGGGAGATGATTCATCTGGTCGGCAGCGGCACTAACTGCGGCTGGCCCGTAATGGAAGGCCGCTCGAGGTTGCGTTCTGAAGTTCCAGTCGGGCCAACACCGATTACTCCGCCGATTCGTGATCATCATCATTCCGAGGCGAACTCCGTGATTGGTGGGCCGGTCTATCGCGGCGACAGATTGAAGTCCCTGCACGGCGATTTCGTCTACGGCGACTACATCACAGGCACGATCTGGTCCGTGGGTCGATCAGCCGATGGATCCTTCGTCGGGAAAACTCTGGTCGACACTGACCTTCGCATCACGGACTTTATGGAGAGTTCATCCGGGCAACTTTACGTTGTCGACTATGACCTGACCGGGCAGATCTACGAGTTGCTGCCGAATGAGGTGAAAGATCTGTCCGGCGAGTTTCCAAAACTGCTCAGCCAGACGGGCATCTTTTCGGACCTTGCGACGATGAAGCCAGCCGCTGGTGTTGTTTCTTATGATGTCACGGTTCCTCGCTGGATCGACGGCGCGGTCGCTCAACGCTTTGTTGGAGTTCCCGGCAAGGAAACCATCCAGCTGGCTCCTCACAGCGCGATTCGGGGAACGTACCCGGAGGGAACCGTCTTCGCGAAGCATCTTTCCATCCCGACTTCGGAAGGAAATCCAGGCCGGCCGCTGGAAACTCAGATTCTGCAGTTCCAGTACGGAACATGGCATCCCTACAGCTACCTCTGGAATGATCAGGGATCGGACGCAGAACTGGTCGGCTCAATCGGCACCTCGAAGTCGGTGCAGTGGCCGGACACTCACAATCCCGGCAAGATGACAGAACGCACCTGGCATTCGAATGCCGTGAATGAATGCAAACTCTGTCACAACGCCGGCCCCGGTTTTGTGTTGGGATTCGTTGGCAACCAATTGGCAGGAGCGATTTCCGGGGATGGTTCGTCGGATCAACTGGAATCATTGTTGGCTCAGGGAGTTATTGCTTCCATTCCCGAAGCGGCTCGCAGCGAATCGCATCGACTGGTGAATCCCCACGATGAGTCTTTGGATCTGAACGATCGAGCTCGCTCCTATCTGCATGGCAACTGCAGCATGTGCCACCACAAAGGCGGCAACGCCATCGTGTCATTTTTTATGACTCGCGATCTGACGTTTGACCAGATGATGACCAACAAGGGAACCAACATTGGCACCTTCGGCATACAGGACGCAAAGATCGTCGTCCCGGGAGATCCTTATCGATCAGTCATGATGTATCGCATGTCAAAACTTGGCTACGCTCGCATGCCCTATATTGGATCGCAGGTGATTGATGGTCGCGGAGTGACATTGATCGACCAATGGATTCGGTCTCTCCCGCATGCTGCAGAAGCGAAATTGTCTGATCCGTTGCATGACGGAACGGCACAGTCGCTGGCACTCGCGGCCCTGAGTTCCGAGTCCACAGAGGCGGATGCTCGAAATGCAGCCGTGCGAACTCTTGCTGGAAACACGGAAGGTGCCCTCGCACTGATGTCGAAGTTGCATCACGGCCAATCGAAGTCGGACGATCGTATGACGGCGGTTGAAACCGTCAGAAATGCCAGCAGTGATATCCGAGGATTGTTTGATGATTTCATTCCGGAATCACAACGGAAGAAAACTCTGGGACGGACCTTTGAGCCTTCCGTCGTGCTTGATCAGGATGGTGACGCGTTACGAGGTCGGCTGATCTTTTTCAGTGATGCGGCCAGATGTCGAGCTTGCCATCATACGGACGATGCCGCATTGTCGGTGGGGCCGACATTGAAGGAGATCAGCAAGAAGTACCAGCATAAATCTGAGATGCTCCAACACATCCTGCAGCCATCGCTGAAGGTGGACGAAAAGTTCGCCGCATGGGCAGTGGTCACCATCGACGGGAAGGTTTTGACCGGATTGCTTGAGAAACAGACTGACACGGAAGTCGTGCTGCGGGCCGCCGATCGCCAGCTCGTGACCGTGGCCAAAAAAGACATTGAAGAGATGCAGAAAAATGCGAGATCGCTGATGCCTGATGGTGTACTCGCAGACCTGACCGCCGCCGAGGCCGCCGATTTGCTGGCCTATGTAAAATCGCTGACGGAGCCCGCGAAATAGGCTCATCACACCCCTGGGACTGGTGGGTGTAGTCGCGGATGCTTGTTAAAGTAGGTCCTTTCTGCCGGAAAGGACTTTCGCCGCAGGCGAACCTTGTGCGACGTGCCAATGAGACGGCAAGCCGATAGTGACGGTTCACATGAACAGAGGTCGCGGCAAGCCGCGAAGTCCTGCCCGGCAGGCAGGACCTACTGAAATCGCCAACTGCACCCGGACTGGTGAAGTCGGCTCGCAGTGCAGACAGCGATCGGCCACATGTGTATCATGCGGCCAGACCGTTTTTTCTCGATGCAGGCGTCTTCAGAAACAGAATCCCATGACGACCACAGAAGTTTCTGCCACAACAGAAGTGGGCAGCTATTTCATTTCCAACTATCCACCATTTTCGCAATGGCAGTCGGACTTTGTGCCAGCGGCGATGGATGCCTTAAATGCAGACCCGCTCCAGACGGCCAACACGCCGCTGGGGCTTTACATTCATATTCCGTTCTGTCGCAAACGATGCAAGTTCTGCTACTTTCGTGTCTACACGAATCAGAACGCCAAAGCGATTGAGGATTACGTCAAAGCTCTGATTCAGGAACTTGAACTTATCAGCCAGCGATCGGCAATTGGTAACCGCGATTTGCTGTTCGTGTATTTTGGCGGCGGTACACCCAGCTATCTCAGCTCCAAACAGTTGCGGTCACTCAGAGACCGCATGAGTGAATACATCTCATGGGACCGAGCGAAAGAAGTCACCTTCGAGTGTGAACCGGGAACTCTGAGCGTTGAGAAACTGGAAACACTCCGCGACATCGGGATAACTCGGATCTCGCTGGGAGTGGAAAACTTTGATGACAAGATTCTGGAAGAGAACGGACGAGCGCATCTGTCTCCGGAAGTGATGCGTGCGTACGAGTGGATTCGCCAGGTCGGGTTTCCTCAGGTCAACATCGACCTGATTGCCGGGATGGTCGGTGAGACGGACAAGAACTGGGCTCGATGCATTGATCGAGCCCTGGAGATGCAGCCGGACAACATCACGATTTATCAAATGGAATTGCCGTTTAATACGGTCTATTCGAAAGAGATGCGAGAGCAAGGGGCTCAATCGCCGGTTGCTGACTGGCCCACCAAGCGTCGCTGGGTCAGCGAAGCCATGGATCGCCTGATGGCTGCGGGGTACCACATTTCCAGCGGCAATGAACTCATTAAGAACCCGGCGACCGACCACTTTGTTTATCGCGACAATGTCTGGCGCGGCTGTGACCTGATCGCGACAGGTGTCTCTTCATTCGGACATTTCCAGGGCGTCCACTATCAGAACCTGGATCGCATCGAAGATTACATGGAGACCGTGAATCGCGGCGAACTGCCCATCAACCGAGCGTTGAAGCCGACTGCTCATCAGTTGCTGATCCGCGAGCTGGTCCTGCTGATGAAAGAAGGGCAGGTAGAGCTGGGACGGTTGAACCAAAAATATGGAGTCAACGTACAGCAGGAGTTTGCCAGTGCGTTCAAAAATCAGCAGGCGGCTGGTTATCTGAATCTGGACGGAGATACTCTCAGGCTGACTCGCAAGGGGCTGCTGCAGGTCGACAGTCTGCTTCCAGAGTACTTCGAGCTTCAGCATCGAGCTGTTCGGTATACTTAACGGCGACACTCCGGACCGTTATCGTTAAGCCGATGTGTTCTTCATCGAAAAGAAAGTCCTGAACTGTGAATCCGCTCAAAGAACTGCAGGAACTGGTTTGTCTGTTTCCAGAGCCTGTTGGTCACGAACTTTACCTGACAGCCGAACATGTGGCGAAAGAAGCGACCCCGGAACCCTACCATCGCATGCTGGTTCACGAGCACCACATGACGATCAGCATGGAGTCATTCCACGACTGCACGGTTGATGTGGAAGTCATGGCGTCGCGTTTTGAAGATGGGCTCTATCTTCGCAAGATACGACTGCACAAAAGCGGCACAAGAGACGCCATCCAATTCGGCTATGTGCGATTTAATCTCGACTACGTCACAGAAAAAGTGAGAGCAGAGATTCTGGCCGAGAAAACTCCTCTGGGACGTGTTCTCATCCAGCACAACGTTTTCCGCCATGTGGATCTCGGAGCCATTCTGCGTTTTACCGCCGGGCCGGGTATGGCCGAGTATCTGAATATGAACGTTGGCCAGACAACATACGGTCGCCTCGCCACAATTTTCTGCAACGGTGCGCCGGCGATTGATTTGCTGGAGGTCTCCTCGCCACTCGAATAACCTGTCGGTGCGCGCTGCGTTGGGGAGCATGCTGCGGGGCGGCAATGGATTGATTGCAGGTCGCAGCCGCCACAGAGAGTCAGCGATTGCCGAAGACAGTGAGGATTCAGCAGCCAGTGTCGTCACGTTCTGATGGCCACGGCAGATCAGAACGGGAACTCTCTTCTGCGAACGAAGGATCAGAGCGGCACAAAGCTCAGCGATGAACTGGCCTGCATGATCAATGTCATGCCTGCGTGTTCGAAAATGCTGAAATGATTTGATTAGCGATCACTCGTTATCACGCCAGCCGTTTTTCTCGAGGAATGCGTTTTTCCAGTGGTAGTGATCGAGCAGTCCATGCGTACTTCGCCCCAGAACTCTCAGGGCAGCGTATAACGCCTCGATGGTGGCCAGTCCTTCAGAGGGGTCCGCAAAAACCTCGGATTTACGAGGATAAGCGGTCTGAATCACGGGCAGCGAGCGGACTTCAATGTGAGAGTAAGAAGGCTCCATCCGGGCTGCCCATCGCCACGTTCCATCCAGCAGCAGCAGTCCTCGGTCTGCATCGTCGGAAGACAGCAAACGTCCGCCTATTCCCAGACGTACGTAGTTAGTCACGTCGACAGGAATCGAGTTTGGATACGTCGTAAAGACGAAATCGGGATTGGTTCGCAGTGGTTCAACAGAACATTTGCTGCGTCGTTCTCGCGGGTGAACCACGATCACTGTTGGCGGTGACATGACCGTCGGTCCAATTTTTACTCTGTGTGGTATTTGTTGAAAGTCGCTGGGTTCGTGAGAATTCGGATGTGTTCCAAGAAGTCGCACCGAATTCTTACGAATCCGGCTACAAAGAAACTCCCTGCATTGCCCAGTACGAATTACAGATGTTGGAAGGCACGTCTTTACTCGTTGCGGATCCGTTCAATTTCTGCATTCAGGTCGGCAATTTCTTTTTCCAGCCGCGGGATTTCCTTCGGGTCATCCGGCTGATTTTTTGCGGCGGCCAGGAGGCCTCGCAAACGAGTAATCTTGTTCTTTGCGGCTTCAATCTGCTTCTGCTGTTTCTTGTTCAACGCCATTTGGTTCTAATCCCCGCATCTTTTTGATGCCCGACTTCCTAAGCGAATCCAACTCCTGCCTGAGCAGCATAACAGGCATTCGTCCTGCTGAGAATATTGAGCCTTCCCGAGTACCATGTCTGACCACGCCGAAGAACTTATACGCCTCCTGCGGGAAGCGGCGACCCAGCGAACTTTGCAAAAGGCAACTTTCAGCGCGCCTCGAGCGACTGGGGCTGAGAATCTGAGAGTTGACGTCCGGCCGACTGAAATTCGAGGCGAATGGATGCTGCAGTTTACGACCTCGACGGCGACTCAGCAGTTCCATCGCAATATGAATAGTGCCGAGGCGTCTTCCGAGCTTGCTCGTCTCGCGTCAGAAGACTATCGCAACGTCAACCTGACCACGGCTGATGCACTCTGGGAAGCTCGCACATCACGCAAGGATAAGTGCTTTCTGCGCCGAACGGGTGTCGCCACGAGGCCGTCCGCTGAAGTTGTCACTCATAATCGCAAACGCAATTATTTGATTCCGGAGGGCGTTCCCTGTCCCTTTTTGATTCACACGGGCGTGATGACAAAAGATGGCTCGGTCCGCGCCAGTCATGCACGCAAGTTTGGTCAGATTAATCGGTTTCTGGAGTTTGTTAATGACATCGTTGAACAGATGCCTTCAGACCGTCCAGTTCAGATTGTGGATTTTGGCTGTGGCAAGAGTTATCTGACGTTTGCTACTCATTATTTGCTGACCAGTATCCTACAGCGTGAATGTCGAATTATCGGGCTTGATCGTCGGAAAGACGTCGTTGCCACCTGCACGAATATAGTCCGCGAGTTACAGTTGCAGCACCTGGAGTTCTCTGTCGGTGACATTGCCGGGTTTGAGTCTTCCGGGCCGGTGGATCTTGTGATTTCTCTGCATGCCTGCGACACCGCGACTGATTATGCGTTAGCTCAGGGGATTCGGTGGCAAAGTCGAGTCATACTGGCTGTTCCCTGCTGTCAGCATGAATTGAATGAGCATTTGCAGTCGGGCTCTTTAGCTCCGCTGACATCGTATGGGTTGACGAAAGAAAGATTTGCGTCGCTGGCCACCGATACGATGCGAGCCGGGTTATTGTCGGCCGCTGGCTATCAGACTCAGGTGCTTGAGTTCATCGACATGGAGCATACTCCGAAGAACATCCTGATTCGTGGTGTGCTGAGAATTGGCCGGACTCCTGACGCTACGCTTGCGAGGTCGATGAACGAGGTACAGCAACTGAGAAACCTTCTGAAGATTCCGCCTTTGACGCTGGAGCAGATTCTGCAACGGGAGAACCGGCTGCCTCGTCAATCAGAAATACTTCAGGCGAGCATCGCAGAGTCATCCGAAGCGATCGTTGGAAGTGCGGTTGAATCCGGGGGACTACCAGATCGGAGTGTTTCTCTCTCATGAAAACTCTGATTACATTATGTACGTATAACGAAGTCGACAATTTGCGAGAATTGATTCCGGAGCTTTTGTCATTGGTTCCGGCCGCCAACATTCTTGTCATTGACGATAATTCGCCTGATGGCACGGGTACGTTGGCCGCCGAAATGGCAAAACAGGACGCTCGAATTCGTCTATTGAGCAGGCGTGGGAAGCTGGGGTTGGGCACAGCCACCCTGGCAGGCTTTCGTTATGCGATCGAGCACAACTATGAGTTATTAGTCAATATGGATGCAGACTTCAGTCATGGCCCCAAATATGTGCCTCAGCTGATTGCCGGAGCTGCTGTGTATGATGTTGTGATTGCCTCTCGATATGTCGCTGGCGGCGGAGTGGCGGGATGGACATTTCGACGCAAGTTAATGAGTCAAACAATCAACTTCTGGGCAAGATTCTGGCTGGGGCTGAAGACCGCGGATAACAGCGGAAGCTTTCGCTGCTTTCGAGTCTCAAGGCTGGCGGACGTTGACTGGGACCTGACGATAGCTCGTGGATACGCGTTCCAGGAAGAGATCCTGTATCGCTGTCGTCGGGTTGGGTGCCGTATGACTGAGCTTCCCTTCATCTTTGAAGACCGACGGTTTGGCGTAACGAAGATCAATCTCAAAGAATGCATCGTCGCCGTTTGGGTGATTTTTTTGTTGGGATTGCAGAGGCTGATGAGGTTTCGCGTTCGTCGCCGATAAGCGTTCGGGCTTCTGAAATTCAACAAGGAACGACTGGACTTCCAACTAAAAATTGCGAGGTCTGCGCTACTGGCACGTGGCATCGTATTCTGTGTAGATTGCCCGGAGTTAAATCCGTTTTCAGCCCCTTGAGTTCCTTGACGCAGACGTGTAGAGTTCAGAAACCATTCGGCGGTCAACTCTCTCTCTCAGACAGTCGTTTGCGTACTCTTAAGTCTCAGTGGTTTTCTCAGCGTCGCCTCTCCTTTTTGATGGAACAGGGAGCAGGACGGGTCAGCTAACCTCTGAAATGCTCAAACAGGAATCGTGCTTCAAGGAGGAAACACGGATGAACCGAATTCATTTGCGTCTGTTCACGCCCGCCGACGAAACAGTCACGGAGACTGAAGTTCAGTCTGCTGTACCCCGCGAAGATGAGTCGAGCGACATCATTCCGTTTGAGAGGGCTCGACGGTCCGTTATTTTTAGCGGTCGATTTATGCCAGCTGTTGATCGAGCACGTTTGATTCACCAGAACGGAACATGTCCGGAATGTGGTCATCAGGACATTGAACCGCTTGAGCTGGCAGATTCAATGATTAGTCCTCGGAACCGCCTGCCGGTTCCTGGCACGGCGACCATCGTAGGCTTTCATTGCAACGATTGCGGAACCGAATGGCCCGTGTATGAAATGTCCTGCCGTAAAGTTTGAGTGGCAGGGCTGGAAGTGACTACTGGCGGTGTGCTGATTCATCAGATCGAACGCAGAGCATAAAAGTCGTTACAAGATTTGCCACCGCCAGTGGCTCGCCGATGAAAGAGTATGCAGACTACGCGACTTCGCACCAGGCGTAGTTGGCAAGCGGGATACATTTGCAGTCTTCAATTGTTGCCACCAGTCTCTGTAGTTCGGCGGAGTCCGAGACAGGAATCATTCCCAACTCCTCGACGAGTTCTGCCGGCAACTGACTCAGCAAGTAAACTCGCACACGTCTCAATGCCTGAATCAGCTGAGCGAATTCAATTGAGTCAACGGTTGGTTCGCGGCGAAGCGGCTTGAGAAGTTCCTCCGGATCCTGGCATCGTCGAAGCATCGTGGCTGCCGGACCTTCTGGAATCGGAAGATCAGCAACGATGACAATGCGACCGCCCTGTTGAACGATGTTCGTTGTATTTTCCAGCGCCTGCCCCAACTGTTTCCATCCGAAGGCTCCTCCCGGAACAGAGATAACTGCTCCTTCCAGCATTTCTTCAACGCTGACTCGCCAGGTTCGGTCGACCAATTCCTTCCCACGAGTCATCACATCTTCCGGAAGTCCCGCCAGAATCTCCGCCGGCAAACCGGCTGCTCCCGGAATGACCTGAACTGTAAACTGAGTTCCCAGCAGCCAGCCCACCTCATCAATCATTTCGCGAAATGGGCGTTGCTGCTCCGGAGTCAGTTCCGGGTGGCCCTGAGATTGTGAACCTTGTTGAGTCGCGATATCGGAGAACGCAGGGAAGAGAATGCTGGAGGTGCCTCGAAATCCCAGCAACCCATCGAAAGCAATGATGCCAACCGTGATGATCAGATCCGCGTCGGAAAGAAGCCGGTTAAGATAAATTCGTTCGCCACCAGACGTGCTGGCGATATAACTGATTTGACTTGAATCCGCGGGATCATGGACATGCACTGTGATCTGTTGCTGAACGTGCAGAGGGAACTGTTCACGCAGCCATTGCCAGCCCGTGCCGGAATGATCGGGTGGCAAGAGTAAAGTCAACAGGACACCGCCATCGGTCACTGACTGCAACTGTTCCCAGACCGTTGAGATGATCTCGGCCGCGAACGGAGTTTCCGGATCGACCACGAGGATGACTCGATCGCCGGGCACCACGCACCGCACGAGTTCCGGATACCCCAGTGGATTTAACAACGCCTCACGGCAACGTTCTGATGGAGAAATGACCTGATCAGGAATCGGGATCAACGGCTGATTGACGGAGGCCTGCAATGAAGAACAGACAGGACCGCTGGTCAGTTGAATTTCAGATGGAATACTCATGGAGCCGTTCGAAGAAAATGGAAGTCGTTACCAGTCTGGTTGGGAATTGTAACTTCATGGGCGAAACACTTCCTTTCTCAGGGACGTTGAATACCAGAATCGGGCAACCGAACGCAAAAATTGGCGAGTTTTCGCATGCGGGCACCTCAGGGATTGAAACGAACCACGAAAATGCGGAGAACACGACTCGGTGATGGCGTATCAGGAAGGCAAAGTCTTTTCAGGGCGGAAGTGATGAGAATCGGAATCCTCGGCGGCACCTTTGATCCTGTGCATTACGGGCACCTGATCGTGGCTGAAACATGTCGCGAGCGGCTCAAGCTGAACCAGGTCCGGTTAATTCCTGCCTCAAGCCCACCGCATAAACCGGGAGTGCAAATCGTCGACGGTCATGCACGGGCCGACATGTTGATGCTTGCAGTGTCCGGCTATCCGGAGTTTGTAGTGGACCGTCGTGAGCTGAAACGTTCGGGGCCATCCTTTACCGTGGATACCTTAAGGGAGTTGAAAGCCCAGTTTCCAGATGACGACTTGTTCCTGCTGATGGGAGCGGACTCACTGCGAGATTTTCTGACGTGGCGTGAGCCGGAGGAGATTGCTCGCCTCGCCACAATTGTCGCCTGCAATCGTCCGGGCGTCGCAGAAATCACATCAACGCAAATTGTGGAATGGGTCGGGCAGGAGATTGCCGCGAGAGTACTTTCCGTAAATATTCCAGGGACAGATCTTTCGGCCACTGAGCTACGGCAGAGAATTGCTGAAGGGGGAACTCTGCGTTTTCTGACGCCCCGAGCTGTTGAAGCGTTCATTTCACAGCATGGGCTTTACAGGCAGGACATGTGAGTCGAGTTCCGGTAAGCCGGGACACTGTTTGTTTTGTTCTACGCCGGAGCAGCGTGGTCAGGTGTGCCAATACGCAGTCCATTCTTGTCGCTGTCATTGCCCCCGTTCGATCGCTATCACCTCGTGCCAACATGACGTTTTTGTTCCAATTGCCTGGCCATCTCGCTCCGCCGAGATGTGCCTTGTAGGGTGCATGGTATGGTGTCAGAGCAGGCCCCACATTCAAACCGCATTGATGAAGCGGCGTTGAGGACTGGCGGGCGGATTGTTCAGTCATGGGCTGTCTGCATGGACTCGTCTCAACGGAGCGATAAGCATACTTTGGAAACTGACGGACGTACTTGGGGTATGGGCGTTAAAGAAGGTTACAACACTCGAAACTGTCGACTTCTGCCGGTGGGCGGAAGTCTGATGGTGAGGCAGGAAGACTTTGCGGATTATAGGACGGTAGATTCGTTCACCACTCGGAGTCGTCCAAGGCAGACTTCTCACTGAATTGCGACCGTTCAGCCGATGATTCCGGAGATGGCTTGGGATTAATTAAGGCAACATTGTCAGAAATCGGGAGAATTGCCGTCACGAAATACGGTCGAATGGCATCTCTCTGGTGTTCAGATAGTGGAATCGGCGAGGTCCCCGGCTTTATACTCAAAACGGGCAACACCACCGCGTTGGATTCCTCTGAGCGAACTTTTTCGAACATCTGTTCGATGGGGCTCGCGCCTATTGTCTGAGGTTAAAGCTTTGTCGGAGTTGGCAATGATGCGTCTGCTCGTGCATGCTCGGTGCCTGATCCTTGTAATTTGTCTGGCGACTTCCGGGAAGTACGCTCCGGCTGATGTTCCCGAACCCTTGCTGCAGCGACGAAAGCGGCTGGTGAAAGCCGCAGCCCTCTCCAAAGTCCGACTTGCCATTGTCCGGTGTTTCCGACGGTATGGGAGTTGGCAGCGGGATCGTTGTCAGCCGAGATGGTGTTTGTGGTGACGGCGTCCCATGTCGTCGATTCAGGACGCAGATCACGTCGGAGTACTGTGACAATTACTTATCCCGATGGTCGTGAATATCGTGCCAACGTGTTGGGAAAGAATCGCGATGCGGATGCAGCCGTGCTGAAGATCAGTGATCCGGCTCCGAGTAGTGAAGGTTTCCCTTATGCCGAAATGGGGCGTTTATCGGAGACCAGGGTTGGTGACTGGTGTTTTGCGTTGGGGCATCCCGGTGGTTATCGGCCTGATCGAGAAGCTCCGGTGCGAATTGGACGAGTACTCTCTATCGGCAATCGTACTGTCGTCTCTGACTGTGCGATACTTCTGGGTGATTCGGGCGGTCCGCTGTTCAACATGAAGGGCGAAGTCATTGGTATTCACAGTATGATCACCAGCCTGATTACCGAGAATCGCCATGTTTCGATCGACAGTTTTCATGACGACTGGGATCGATTGCTGGCTGGAGAACGCTGGGGACGATTGCGGTCCATGGACAACGACATTGCGTCGTCAGGCTTCTTTGGCGTAAATCTCAAGTGGAAAGACTTCATCCCGGAGGTGACTGGCGTGCTTTCCAACAGCCCTGCTGAGAAGGCCGGCTTGAAGAACGGCGACGTGCTGTTGAAGATTGAAGGTGAGCCGATCGCGGATCGTCTGGACCTCGGGACAACATTGGATTTGCTCGAAGAAGAGCAGCCCATTGAATTGATGGTACGTCGCAGCAACGGTACCGAGGAAACACTGAAGCTGATCACGGGTGATGATACTGATCCGGAAGTTGAGGATGATCGGGGAGAAGGTCCGGACAGGCTTCCTACGAAGGATGATGAAGAGCGTGAACGTGAGATTCTGGAACAGCTTAGCGATGACAGAAGTATCGGTCGGTTCGAAAAACGTGCGACGGACGAACTAAAGCTGTATGAAAGTGTGGCTGGTGTTAGTTCGCAGAGTGTCGTGGCGGTTCGCGACAATGGACTGTTACTCTGTCTTGGTACAGTTATGTCCTCCGATGGTTACATTCTGACCAAAGCGTCAGAGCTTGATGGAGCGGTTGACCCGGAGATCATTCTTCCTGACGGTCGCCGGTTTCGTGGGAAGGACATGGCTGCGGATTACTCTTATGACCTGATGTTATTGAAAGTTGAGGCGAACGACTTGAAGCCGGCTTCACTTCGTACGGAAACACTGGCCGCCGGAACGATGGCTCTCGTTCAGGATCCGAGAGGCAAGGCTCTGATTCCGACTGTGATCAGCGTTGTGGCTCATACCTCGGAAAGTGCAAAACGTGCGTTTCTGGGAATTACAATGCCGAATCCGATCGAGAATCCGAACGAGCAAGTCGGGAACGGCGTGCGAATTGTGGAAGTCCTTGCTGGCGGAGCTGCAGTCAGAAATGGCTTGAAGCCTGATGACAGAATTCTCTCCGTAGACGGTCATGATGTGCATGATCCAGACTCCCTGAAGCATCGCATAGGGGGATTCAAGCCGGGTGATAAGGTGGCCATTCGTTTTATGCGTGACGATACGATTCGCACTATTGAGATTGTTCTGACATCGAAGTTCACCAACGAGAACGCGTTGTTGCCGTTGTATCGCGATCCCGAATTGACCGGGCAGTTTGCAAGTACTCATGCACAGGGGTTTCCGCGTGCCCTCCAGATTGACGCGGACGTCTATCCGACCAAAGTTGGTGGCCCTTTGCTGGACTTGAATGGTCAGGCAATAGGGATTGTCATTGCGCGGGCTGATCGGTTCCCGACCTATGCGATCCCGGCGGATGCAGTACAGACCGTTTTTGAACAATTGAAAGCCGAAGCGGCCAACAAGAAACCGGAACCGCCGGCCGTTCAATGAAATGATGCCTATGCCTTCATTAAGACAAAATCCTGCAGGAACATTCACTGCTGAAAAACAGTCTGTGATTCTGTTGGGGGCTAGTAATCTGACACTTGGCTGGAAACCGGCTGTACGAGCGCTGCAACACGTGGTGCCCGGAGAAATTGACCTGCGCGTTTGCCTTGGAATGGGGCGTTCCTACATCGACTGGAGTGCCGTTCTGTTCCGACGTTTGCCTGGAATCCTTCAATGCGGTCTCTGGGAAAACCTGCCCGCAGCGGGATCATCTTCGCCTCTCGTTTTGATCACAGACATTGGGAATGACATCGCATACCGGCGCGAACCCGAGGATATTTTTCAGGCTGTGGATGAGTGTCTGAGACGTATTCGCGCGTGGCGATCAGACGCCCGAGTTGTGATGACAGGATTACCCCTGCCTTCCGTAGAAGCCATGGGAAGGTCTCGTTTTCTGGTGATGCGAACGATCCTGTTTCCCGGCTGTCTGATGACTTTTGAGCAGGCTTGCGACAGATCCAGAACACTCAATGGCATGTTGGAACATTACGCTCAGAAAAATCAGATTCCGTTCGTTAACCCCGAGGGAGCGTGGTATCGCAGTGATCCGATTCATGTGATCCCGCCACTGCGTGAAAAGGTGTTTCGAAAATTCTTTTCTCTTTGGAACGTTGATTCTGTTGCCTCCTTGGAATCTCAAAACGTATCGCCCCCTGCCCTGCCAGTCACTGCCGTAAGAACCGTTGCCGGGTTTTCTCGCCGCGCATCGCAGCCGGTCTACCATTCATCACGACTCGTTGTTTCTGCATGGTAGTTTTCGAGTCAAAGACTAGGCTGTTCGCGCGAGAACTGCTGCGGGTGGGGCTGTCGGGGATCCGTAAGGATGCCAATTGATGTCAGAAAAGTTGTTGGTCGTCGTGATGTGAAGATTGAATGCTGCGATGACATTCTTCGTGATGCCGAACAGTTGATGCAAGGTGGCAGGATTTGTTCTCTGGGAAACTGGACCGTCGGGCATAATTTTGAACATCTGGCCAAAGCTATGGATGCCTCCATTGATGGTGTTGACTTCACAATGCCTTTCTGGATGAGAGCTATTGCGAAGCTCTTCAAAAGTTGGTTCCTCAATCGCCCGTTCAAACCCGGTTTCCAGTTGCTCACGCAACTCGAGAGCGACTTTGGGCCCAGTCCTGCGATTTCAGACGATGATGGCTTTCGTTTATTACAGAAGGCTGTTACGAGGATTAAGTCCACTCATCACCGAGCCCCCAGTCCGGCCTTTGGCGAAATGCCGGAATCCGACTGGATTAAACTTCACTGTCGGCATGCCGTACTGCATTTCAGCGTCCTGTTGAATGAGTGATCGGTTCGGGGTGAAACGATAGTTTGTGGGAATTTCCCTGCCGATTTTATGTGGATTTCGGTATCCTGAACCGAACTCTTGCTTGGCGGAGACCGCTTACTTCGCGCGTTTGATGGGTTGGGACAACAGCTTTGCGGCGGTTGAAGATTGCACGATTGGGCTGTGCGGGATGGATGCGTCGTCTGTGTTTTGAGTTTCGCTCATTTTTTTTGGTATGCCAGGTCGTGAACTGGTCAGGTCTGCCGAGAAACAACGGCGAAGTTGTCCCCTACGAGGGATTGAGGGATTCGGAGAGTTTCGTTAGATATCGCAAATGTACTCGTCGTGGAAGTTTGAACAGTTTTCGGCACACCGGATGATCTCTTCCGGTTCTGTGTTTTGGAGTCGTCCATGGTAAGCCGTTTCGTTGCTAAAAGAGAACTCGCGCAGTCATTTGCGCTCTTGCTGCTGTGGAATCTGTCGGGAACGCTCAGTGGTCAGGATGTGGTTCGACTTGACGCCACAGAGGCCCAGATGCAAATCAAACGGCAGGTATCAATTTCCTCTGAGGTTGCCGGGACGCTGGTTACCGTCAACCCAACGGAAGAAGGGATCTCTGTCACGAAAGGTGACATGCTGATCAAGTTGAACGACGCAGTGATTGCGGCGGAAGTGGCTCGTGCCAGAAAACAGTCAACTTTAACGACGGAAATCGAGTTTGCTGAAGTGGCTCTGGCGACAGCACTCGAAGGTCAGACACAGAAGCGTGAGGCCAACGTTCGCAGGCCAGGTGCATTCACGCCAAGCGAGATGCGTCAGGTTGATCTCGAGGTACGCAAGGGTGAAGCACAGCTGGCAAAATCTCAGGAAGACAAAGGTCTGGCAGAGCTTGATCTGAAGATTAAGGAAGCTCAGCTGAGTCAGTATACGGTGTTTGCACCGTTCGATGGATTCGTCACCAAGGTCCAGAAGTATCCAGGTCAGAACGTTCGACCAGGCGACCCTGTGCTGACACTGACCGATATGTCTGAATTGCGGGCTTCGGTCAAAGTTCACTTCAAACATCGTGACCTGCTTTTTGTGGGCGATGAAGTAGAGATTCGTATCATGACGCAGCGAGGTGCCCCTGATCGTCAGCCAGCTGCGGCACCTGCAGATGATTCAGAACCGATTTTCGGTGATATTCCGACGGGGAAAAAAGGCGGTCCTTCAGCAGCGGCAGCCTTCTCGCCGTTGGCGGATGAAATCTCTGATTCGGAAGTCTTCGTCGGTCGAATCGACATGATTGACCCAAAGGTTGAGCCAGACTCGACTCAGGCACTGATGTTCCGCCTCGGTGTAACGGTCCCGAATCGTAAGGATAAGAATGGGCGTTACATGTTGCAGGAAGGTATGCCGGTTAAGGCGGTGATCCTTGCAAAAAAACGATAACTCCGCCAATGCGGGTAACATGGTTGCTTCAAATCAGCGACCGATCCCGCTCCGAAAACGTGCAGACCTGGTCGTCGCCAAGATTGATTATCTGGGCGTCGGCTATCAGGTCATCAAGGACCCTGTTGCGCTGAAGTACCATCGCCTGCAGATGGAGCAATATCGGATCCTCGAGTTTCTGGACGGGAAACGCAGTCTGGAGAATGTACGTGATGATCTGAAGTCGGAATTTCCGACGCTGCAGATTACGCTCAGTGACATTCAACAGCTGATTACAGACCTCCACAAGAAGGGGCTGGTTGTCAGTGACCGCCCCGGACAGGGGGCTTCGGTTGTTCGTGAGCGACAGAAGACTCGCAAGGAGAAGATCAAGCAGACACTGATGAGCCTGCTGTCTCTTCGTTTGCCTGGCTGGGATCCCGAAAAGACTTTGCATCGGATGCATCCGTTTATCGCGTGGATTTTCCATCCGGCAGCGGTCACGTTGTGTATGATTTTCGTGGTGTCGTCATGGCTTGTTCTGGCAGCGAACCTCGAAGAATTCCACGGCCGTCTTCCGGAGTTCCAAAGCTTCTTCGGCTGGCCCAACCTGATTTATCTCTGGGCAACTCTTGGGATCGCCAAGATCATTCACGAGTTCGGTCACGGACTTAGCTGCACTCACTATGGCGGAGAATGCCATGAGATGGGTGTGATGATGCTGGTGTTCAGTCCGTGTCTCTATTGCGACGTGACTGATTCGTGGATGCTGAAAAACAAGTGGCATCGCATCATCATTGGTGCGGCGGGAATGTATATCGAAGTCATCCTGTCTGCGATTGCAATTTACGTCTGGTGGTTAACGAAGCCGGGCCTTTTGCACCACCTCGCTCTGAACACTTTCTTTGTGACGACAATCACCACCGTCATTTTTAACGCCAATCCTCTGATGCGTTTCGACGGTTACTACATGATGAGTGACTTTCTGGAGATTCCGAATCTCCGCCAGAAGTCCGAAAAGTTGCTTAAGGAAGCATTCTCATGGTACTGCCTCGGGATTGAATCTCGCCCCGATCCGTTCATGCCGGAAACCGGGCGTGCGTGGTTCGTAACTTATGCTGTTGCCGCGTGGTGCTATCGATGGGTGGTGCTGGTTTCCATCAGCATGTTCCTCTACACCGTGCTCAAGCCATATGATCTTCAGAGCCTCGGTGTCACGATGCTGGTCTTTTCCATGGCCGGCATTTTCTTCGCAATGTTTCGCAGCATCTATCAAATCATCGCTACACCTCGGATGGAACCCATGAGCAAGACAAAAATGGCAATCTCCGGGACCATCTTTGCCGGTCTCATTTGGGTCGCCTGTACGACTCCGATTCCGTGGTATCACGAAGCACCGTGTGTCCTTGAACCACGCGGCGTTGTGGCTGTGCCAGCTCCGATCGCCGGTCAGGTCGTCTTACCGGAAGACTACCGTGACTATTATGAAGCGTTGTCGGCGTTTGAGGCCAACATTCGCGGCAGGCTGCGAAAGAAGGCCGACACGTCGGATCCGGATGTGCTCCTGATTGATCCGGCAAAGTTAAAGCTGCTCGAGGGGATGCCGACACCTGAACAGTATGCCCGTATCCCGCAGAATGGGGAGACGGTTCGGAAGGATGATGTGATTGCTATCCTTGAACAGGCTGAGGACTACAAACGCCGCGATGATCTCTACAGCCGTGTTAAAGAACTTTATCTTCGATCACTTGAGATCTCACGATATGATGAGATGCAATACGTAAAGGGGGCTACTGATTCGCTGGCTCAGGCCATGATGCTTCAGGAGACGATTCGAGAGCTTGTAAAGCTGAATCTCCAGCGAGTTGTAAGAGCACCCGCTGATGGTGTATTGGTCGCGGCCAAACGCGTTCCGGAAGAACCTGCGAGTGAAATCGATCCAATGAAACTTGAAAAATGGCATGGAACGCCGCTGGATCCTCGCAATGCAGGCTGTCGTGTTGAAGCAGGCCAGGAGTTAACCAGCATTGCTCCTTCGGATAAAGTTCAGGCCGTTTTGTATGTTGATCAGGGTGATCGGGACGACCTTGGCGATCAGATGGAAGTAGAGATTAAGCTGGATCATCTTGCTGACATCACATGGGTAACAAAGGTGACTCAGGTTTCCCTGAAGGGCGAGGTCATGGCTCCGGAAGCGTTGACTACTCGTTTCAACGGTCCTTTAGCCACAAAGCCGAGCACGCAAGGTCAGGAGCAACTGGCCAGCACCGCGTTTCGAGCGATCGCTGAAATGCACTTTGATGATCCGGTAAGTCAACCAGATGCTGTGTTAATGAAGCCTGGCATGCGTGGAAACGCACGGTTTATTATTTCGAATCGCACGGCGGTTCACTGGCTGTGGCGATATCTGTCTGAGACATTCAGATTCCGCGTGTAGTTGTTTCAGCCGCCGGAGCTGCGAATCAGTGCGTTGTTGAATTGATGGTAAATCGCGTTCATACTCTTTTACCAGCGCGGAGGTCGTCAACAATCTGCCGTCCTGAGGGTTTTTGCGAACGATGTTCATTCTATCCTGTGGTCACTTGATAATGGGCAGATTTACTGGCGTGCTTCTGGCCGTTGTGAACATCATGGCGGTGCTGACAAACCCGCTGTCTGCATCTGACCTGCCGACCGCGGGAGCAAAGTTCACCGCCAGCGATTCAATCAGCCTCGACATCGATCCAGTTTCAGATGCGAAAGAATGCCTTGAGGGACTTCGATGGAAGCCAGATGCTTTCGACGTGACCTGCGAAAGTGTGGACGGTGAGCACGGCGACCTGCTGATACGGTTTCCGTCCTCAATGCCTTCTGGTGACGCCGTCAACGACATAGTCTGCCTCGAATGGTACGTTGCAAAAGATTCTGCCGGAAAGCCGGTGAAGGCTCGAGCCGTAGTGGTGGTCCATGAATCAGGACGTGGCATGACCGTCGGACGTATCTTTGCTCGCGGCCTGGCGGCTCAGGGATTGCATACATTTATGGTCCAGATGCCGGGATACGGCGTTCGCCGTACAGAGAATGCGAGCAAACCGGAACAAATGCTCTCTTCGATGAAGCAGGCTGTTGCCGACGTGCGACGTGCTCGTGATGCCGTCGTTTGTATGCCGCTTGTCGACGACACGATCGTAGGCGTTCAGGGGACCAGTCTCGGAGGATTTGTGACGTCAACCGTGGCCGGATTGGATGATGGGTTTGACCGCGTCTACATTCTGTTGGCCGGTGGCAATCTGCATGACGTTGTCCTGAACGGCGCGAAGGATGCGGCTAAAGTTCGAGAGCGACTGGAATCGCTGGGAATTGACGGTGACAAGGTCCGGGAATTGGCACGCCCCGTGGAACCATTGCGGCTGGCACATCGGATCAATCCGCAGACGACCTGGCTGTATAGCGGAAAGTACGACGATGTTGTGCCACCAAAGTGCAGCTTTGCCCTTGCGACGGCGGCAAAACTTCCGGAAGGCCATCATATTGAAATGCCCGCCGATCATTATTCGGGAATTGTGTTTCTCCCATCAGTGATGGTCGAAATCAAGAAGACCATGACGGAAAATTGAAGACTGAAGCATGTCGGCCCACAACGGAGAATGCGTTTCCTGCGGACTGCAAACCAGGTCACGTTGTAGGTCGTAGTCGAAAGCGGCCTAAAGCTCCTTCAGGCGTTTCCTGCCCTCTTCTGCCTTAACATGTTGAGGATAGCCATCGATCAACTGCTGGTAGCAGTTCTTCGCCTGATCAACATCCTTCAACACTTCAAAACATCGAGCCGCTTCAAACAACGCCATGGCAGACCATTCCGGATGGCGGTACGCAAACGCGGTCTTCAGAAAATGCTTCGTGGCTTCTTTGTGATTCTTCTGAGCAAAGAAACACTCACCGATCATAAAACGGGCCTTTGCGGCTGTCTCAGTATCGGTCTCCTCGGTCACTTTCTCGTACGCCTGAATTGCTTCTTCAATCTTGTCCTGTTGCTGCAAAGCCCAACCTGTGCCATATCGAGCCTCCGCCTTGAGTTCAAAGTCCGGATACTCTTTCAGAACACTCTGGTGATATTTCAGACTGTCGGACCATTTCTCCAATGCGGCAGCACATTCGCCGGATCGAAAAATCGCTAACGCCGCATAAGCCGGATGATTGGCCGCAATCACCGGTGCATAGTGATCCAGTGCTGGTTGCCATTGCTTTTGGCGATAATCACATTCCGCCAGCAGGAACTCCGCATCACCGGCCAGAGCTCCCATGGGAAACTGCTTCAACTGAGTCTTGAAGCCGTCCGCTGCTTCCGTGAGCAGGTCCTGTTTGAAGTAACTCCACGCAAGCTTATGAGCGGCCTTCTCACCCAGTTCACTGTCTCCTGCTTTGGCAACCGTGCTCTGATAAGCCTTCGCCGCCTCCGCATACTTCTCTGTTTCGTATAGAGATTCGCCAACGCGAAACAGACTTTCTACTGCAAGCGGACTGTCAGGGTGTTCCTGCCCCAATCGCTGGAACGCAGCAATCGACTCCGGCTGTTGTCCCAACTCGAAATGAGCCCAACCGAGCTCATACAGAACCTTGTCTGCATCCGCATACTTCGCATCGGCCTTCAGAATTGCGGCATAAACCCTCGCGGCTTCGGCAAATTTTTGCTGACCAGCCAAAGACAAACCTTGCAGATATTGTGCATCGAGGGCCTCTTTCGAAGACGGCGATGATTTCAAATACTCCAGCACGTCTCTTTCAGCCGCGTCGTATTGTTGCAACTGGAACTCCGCCATCGCTCGAACGTACAGCCCCTTTCGAGCCTGCTCCGTCCCCGCATAGGTCTTTTCCAGCAGGCCAACAGCATCGACTGCAGCTGCAAAATCACCTTTCTTAAACCGACACCAGCTCAGCCCGTATTGCGCCGCGGCCGCGAATATGCCCTGTGGCCACGTCTTAATAACGGCCCCATATTGAGCAACCGCCTCGTCGAAGTTTCCTGACATATAAGCAACTTCGCCCAATCGATACGTCGCTTCTTCCAGAACTTTGCTTTTCGGATGCTGAGTCTGCAACTGCTTCAGACGCGCGGCACTATCCGTTGGACGATCCAGTCGACGATAAACATCCGCAAGAATCAACAGAGTCTGATCGGACTGCTCACCATCAGGTTTTGCCTTCAAAGATTCTTCAAACCGCTCAGCGGCTGCAGTCAGTTGATCTTTCGCGAGTTCACAACGTCCCAGAATGGAAAATGCTTCGCTCTTCAAAGCCGGATCAGACAGGTTGGCCAGAATCGGAGACATCCATTTCATCGCGTCGTCGTTTCGGCCAGCCAAATGAAGTCCAAGTCCGGCCCGCACTTTTGCCAGCGTGGCACTCGGATGCTCAGGACTCAGCTTCAGAAACTCTTCGTACAACTTCACAGCGGCATCAAATTCCTTGAGCAGCAACCGGGCTTCCGCGCCAATGAACAGAACATCCGGCAATAGTTTGTCCTGAGGGAAACTCTGACGGAACATGTCTGAGTTCTGTTTGGCCGCCGCGTTGTCTCCCAGATCAAGTGCAGTCAGCGCCGACATATAGCTCGCCTGCGAAGCCAGTTCATCCTGAGGATATTTCTTTGCAAACTCGGCATACAACGGCACTGTTTCCGCTCTTCGTCCGGGCAGTTCATACAAAGCATCGATACGGGTCAGAATGAGTTGCGGCAGTGTGGGGCTCTCAGCATGTTTCTTGATCGCCACATCAAGCACCGTCATCGCCTGCAGAGCACTCTTCTCTTTCAACAACGCTCTTGCAATCCACTGACTGGCTTCAGCAGCTTCAGGAACATCTCGTTTCGCGACATTCTCGAGCCCCGAGCGAGCCACCGAATACTGTCCGATCAGGTAGTAACATTTCGCACCAGCAACAACAGACGTGTCATAGTGCTTCGTTTTTGGAAACTCCTTCGCGACAGTCCAATAGATTGCTCCTGCTTCCGCATATTTTTCCTGCTCGTATAGACAGCGGGCGTGTCTCAGCATCGCGGTATCAGCAAGGGAAAACTCCTTCACGCGACTCACCAGTTCGAACTGTTTGGCCGCTTCGGCAAACTTTTGTTCCGCAAAAAGGCACTCGCCATTTCGCATCCGAACTTCCGTCAGAAGGCTGTGCTTCGGAAACTGCTTTTCAAAGTCTGCGAAAGCCTTTTGAGCTTCTGCGGGGTTCTTGAGAGATTCCAGACACACCCCGAGGGCATACAGAGAATCCGGAACGAGTTCGTCCTTAGGAAAGCTCTTCGCGAGTTCTCGATAACTGGCGGCCGCTTCCTCCAGACGGTTCTGCTGGTACTGACTTTCGCCTCGATAATACATCGCGCGAGCCGCGAATTCGCTCTTAGGAAAGTCTTTGCTGAGCCGCACAAAGAATGCTTCGGCTTTGGCGTAAGCGTCGGGCTTCTTTGATTCCTGAGCAAGGCTGTACCACGCGGTGCCGCAGTTCAGAATCGACTGATCCAACAGCTCAAATTTCGGGTACTTTTCCAGGACAGATGCAAATGTCGCAGCAGCCTTTGCATATTGCTTCGCCTGGAGCTGGCAGGTACCCAGATAATGCGTGGCCTTATCGACGCGAGGGTCTTTATCGAACTTCGTCAGGAACGTTTGCCACTCGTCAATCGCAGCGTCGTACAACTTCTGATTTTGAAAGCCCACGGCGACCGCAAACTGCCGAGTCGCCGCTTCCGACTCCTGTGCTCGAACTTCCGAGCGAAGGCCAGACACGATGAAAAAGGCCAGCAGGAAGAGAAATGCTGCGGCCCGATGTTTTACCAACGTGAGCATTCCAGCAAAGCACATGACGGAGTTCCTGATGTCATTCGTTCGAGCTTGGTTTTCCGTCGCCAAAATCCAATGTTTTTTGGCGGTCTTCACGGCCCAATTCCTTGTATAGGAAACTGGGCTGAATGTCTTTGTTCTTCTGGTATTTTCCAGTGTTGTACTCGGTGATCGCGCCTTCTACTGTGTGATAGAAGACCTGACAGACCTGTACTCCAGGGTAAATGCGGATGGGCTGGATCGCTATCATTTCCAGCGTCCAGTATCCGCAGAAACCGACGTCTCCGAATCCTGCAGTGACATGCACAAACATTCCCAGTCGGCCGATTGACGATCGCCCCTCCAGCATCGGCACAAGATTACGAGTTTCCGTGTATTCGATCGTGCGCCCGAGATACATCTGATTCGGCTGGAGCACCAGACCTTCCGGCGGAATCAGGATCCTGCGAAAACGATTTGGCCGCTTCATGTCCAGCACGATCTCTTCATAAACCAGAAGTTCATCGTGCAGGCGCAGGTTGTAGCTGTTGGGATTCAACTGATCCTCATTAAAAGGATCGATCCGAATGTCAGTGCCGAGGCGAGCCTTGATTTCGCTGCCGCTAAGAATCATGGAACACCTGCCGTCCGACAGGATCGGTTACGGCTTCTGCAGAGGGTCTGTGGGGATGACACATGAACTGCCCAGAGGCAGCGCTCCCTCATGGAGCCTGACTGACTGAACAGCAACGAGAATACCGAGCGAACGCTCAAGTGGATCAGAGGCACTTCCTGTGCGCCGGCAGACCAGATTTCCACCAGCAGTGCGGAGGGTACGGCAGTCGACTGCGGGATTCAACCGGACGTCAATTTTCCGAGATTGTTCCCGTGACTGTCATCTGATACTGACCCCCCTGAAGAGTGGCCAGATTTCCCGTCAGGAACTGCACATTCATCGTGATTATCGCGCTACCCGGGGCAGTGCAGGAAACCTGAACACTCGCATTCTCATCCCCGGACGCGTAATCCGTGCGATCATCAGCCACGTCAAATCTCCAGCGGGCGCTGGAGTTGCCCGATATTCGCGTCAAACGCAGCCGTGCGTCACGCTTAAAAGACGGGCTGTTGATGTGACGAAATGCGGTATCCGTCGTAAAACGAATGGTTGATCCGGTTCCGGATGTCGTCCGAGCCGACCACATCTGGCCGGAAAACATGACGTCAGAACCAGTCATCGGATGCGTAGTCGTTCTGTCGGGGCTTAAGGCATCCAACGTCATTGCAGGTAGGATCCGGACCTTGTATTGCGTTGAATCCTGACCGTAAGTTTCCGGCGCTGCTGACAGCAGCAGAGTCATTATCAGCAGGGATTTTCGAACCGAAGGATTCATCGGTATGCCGCAAAGATCATGTGGGTCTGCCAGATGACTTGAGTCGCTCTGCACGAACGACATCCGGGAAAACCCTATCCCTCAAATCCGTGTCGACAAGCTGCCGGTTTCACCGATTGATCGAGCTCAACGATCTCTGTTCCTGAACGCTGCCAGATTAACGCCAATCGATACAATAGCTACAATCGCTCTGTTGCATGAAGGACACAAGTGATGCGATCCGTCACCAGGCACTCAACCGTCACGAGGTTTCACAGCTCGAGAATCATTTTCTGGTCCGGTCTCACACCCGTCTCTGTTGTTCTCACAAAAGGCAGCCCGGAGAAAACTGATGTGTGTCCACTGCAACGGATTTGCTATTCCAGGCCAGCCTGAGGCCTTATTGCTTACGACATTGCTTACACCCACCATTCTGCGGACAGAAGAACCTTGTGCAGCCTCGCTGACCTTCACCCTGTAGTGTTGTCAATAGAGTAGTCAGCATTTGACTTCATCATCACTCGTTCAAGCTCATCGCGGCAAACATGTGATTCCGGCGAGCGTTCTGATCCTCATGCTTCATGAATTCTTTCGGCTATCTTTTGAGTTTTTTGCTCCTCGAACCCATTCGGCTCTTTTCATCGTCGATATGTGACCTTATGCCCCCGGGCAGCTCTCAGATTTCGGCCGGATCCTTGCCTGAATTCATCATGGCTTCGGCATTTTGGTACCTCGAAGCAATCTGCTTTTGGCAATGACGTTTACGATTTGTGCTCACTGAGAAGTCCTCAATTCTCAC
This sequence comes from Planctomycetaceae bacterium, assembly GCA_046349735.1. GTDB lineage: Bacteria > Planctomycetota > Planctomycetia > Planctomycetales > Planctomycetaceae > SXXK01. The sequence continues at coordinate 72,012 of JAXMBU010000015.1, read as the reverse complement.
ATCTCGAACCGAGAATCCGGGCTCTCTTAGTTACATGCACTAAGCGGGCTAAGTTTTTGCGGAAAAGGCCTGAGATTTTGAGCCGGATGAACTTGTTCTTGAATGCTGACGAATTCTCTTCCCACGTTGATTGTGAGCTGGTGATTGGTCACAATGCAGTGTCTCGGTCACTGGTCAATTTCGTGAGGAGAATGAAGCGATGCGGACTGCAGTCTCGACTGTTCTTGTGTTTGCATTTTGTAATGCTCTGGCTACCTCCGACGTTGCTGTTGCCGAGTTTCCCGGTTTGGGGCCGAAAGGTGATCTTGTTCAAATCGAATTTGAATCAAGCGGCGTGACATCTCTGGTGGGCCAGAATGCTCGTAAACAATTACTTGTGACGGGCGTTTATTCGAGTGGCCAAAAGCATGACCTGACTCATGACGTCACTTACGTTGTCGATGCTGCAAATGTCCTGAGGGTCGAAAAGGATGGTCTCGTGATTCCGTTGGCCGATGGTTCCGCAACGATCACCGCGACGGAAGCCTCAGGCAAAACAGCGACGATCGCATTGACGGCTTCGCGATGCGCCGAAGAACTGCCTGTCAATTTCGAAAACGAGATTGTGCCGATCTTCACAAAGCTGGGATGCAACGCAGGCGGATGTCACGGAAAGGCGGATGGACAGAACGGGTTCAAACTGTCGTTGCTGGGATTCTATCCTGAGGAAGATTACGAGTATCTCGTTCATGAGGATCGTGGTCGCCGAATTTTTCCGGCCGATCCGGATTACAGTTTGCTGCTGCAGAAACCAGCAAACGTTCTGCCGCACGGTGGTGGGCAACGTATGTCGCCGGGATCATACGAATGGGATTTGATCAGTCGCTGGATTCGTCAGGGCATGCCGTACGGAGCGGAAACGGATCCCGTTCTGGAACGTATTGAAGCAGTGCCGGCTGTGCGAGAAATGAACGTGCGAACTCGCCAGCAATTATCGGTGATCGCTCATTACAGCGACGGGTCGATTCGCGACGTAACTCGACTGGCATCTTACGATGCCAACCATCCGGAAATGGCAGTCTCAACGTCATTGGGTCGAATTACTGTCGAAGATGTCCCCGGTGAAGTTGCGATGATGGTCAGGTTCCAGGGACAAGTTGGTGTCTTCCGGGCGATCATTCCTCAGGGGCTGCCAGTTCCCACGACTCCTCCCGAGAAGACATTCATTGACAAGCTGGTCTTTGCAAAGCAACGCCAGCTGGGCATTCCACCGTCACCGCTGTGTGACGATGCAACTTTTATTCGGCGAGTTTCCATCGATGTCGCCGGACGTTTGCCGTCAGTCGCTGAGGTTGAGCAGTTCCTTGCGGATACTGACCCCCAGAAGCGTGATCGACTGGTTGATCGACTTGTTGAAAGTCCCGGCTATGCCGACTACTTCGCCAACAAATGGGCCACGGTGTTGCGAAATAAACGCCGCAACGGAACTGACGTTCCTTACACGTACAAGTTTCATGCATGGATCCGCCGCGCTCTGCGTGAGAACATGCCGTACGATCAGTTTGTCCGTGGAGTGTTGACCGCTACCGGTGATCCGGAAACGCATCCACCAGTGGCGTGGTATCGAGAAGTCAGTACGTCGACTCAGCAGATGGAAGATGTGGCTCAGTTGTTTCTCGGCATGCGAATGGCGTGCGCCAAGTGTCATCACCATCCGTTTGAACGCTGGAGCCAGCAGGATTATTACGGCTTCGAAGCCTTCTTTTCACAGGTGGGGATGAAGAACAGCAAGTTTAATCCCAACGTCAATCAGCCGGACATGGTTTACCTGAAGACCAATGCACCGTCCTCGAAGAATCCTCGTTCTCAACTGGACGTGAAGCCGATGGGGCTCGGTGGAACGCCGCTGGACATTTCCCCCTATGAGGATGCTCGCCAGTATCTGGTAGACTGGATGGCGGCTCCGGAGAATCCATTCTTCGCTAAGGCTCTCGTGAATCGTTACTGGAAGCATTTCTTCGGACGAGGCATCGTGGATCCGGAAGACGATCTGCGTGTCACGAATCCTCCTTCAAACCCCGAATTACTGGATGCTCTGGCGAAGCATTTTCTGGATCATCGCTTCGATCTGAAAGATCTGGTTCGCGCGATCTGCAAGTCGAGCGTTTATCAGCTCAGCTCTGAACCGACCGAATTCAATCGCAACGATCAACAGAATTTCTCCAGCTTCTATCCTCGTCGATTGACGGCCGAAGTTCTTTACGATGCCGTGAATGCTGTGGCGGATACGTCATCAAATTTCGGCACGATTCCCCAGGGAACCACCGCAGTTCAGCTTCCGGACCACGGTTTCAACAACTACTTTCTGGAAGTGTTCGGAAAGCCGGAAGCGGAAAGTGCCTGTGAGTGTGAGCGATCAGCCGAGGCTAATCTCTCACAGTCATTGCATTTGCTGAACTCAGGCGATGTGCAGGGGCGATTGCAGAATGGTCAGGGCCGAGCAGCTCGGTTCAATCGCGAGCCGGATCGACCCGATGCGGCGAAGGTTCGTGAACTTTATCTGGCCGCGTTTGCTCGCGAGCCACGTCCGGAAGAATCCGAGTTCATCCTTTCGCGCGTGGCCGATTATCAGAACAAGCAGCAAGCCTGGAAGATGTGATCTGGGCAATTTTGAATGCTCGAGAGTTCCAGTTTGTAAAATGATGCTTCACTACGGATTGAATGCTGCTGCTGGAGGGAAGTTGATTTTCGCCCCCCTGAGCCTGCCTCAGGCCTGCAGGGCCTTTGCACCACTAACAAAGATGTGAACTCGAGTGGTGCAGAAGCCATTAAACCCCCGACGCAGAGTCGGGGGCGAAAAAATCAGCAGTCCGTCAGCGTATTCCGGCTGATGCTGAAGGTTTGTTTGTTTTGCCGGTTGTGTTTGCTGCTCTGTTTACTGGTCAGCAGCGGAGTCTGTGGAAGTCACTCCATTGAAGCCGACGAGGTTGACGAAGCTGATGCCAGGATCGCGGCCGAGAGATTTCTCACGGTCCTTGTGAAGAATCCTCGCTTCGGGACTGCGTTCGATCGTGTTTACGGTTTCTGCATTGATCGCGGTTCGATCGCGACGTTGAAAGAGTCATTGCGAGCGGCCGCGAATCTGCCGGTAGAATTTGCTCCGGCCGAGGGAACAATCACAAGCGACATGGTGACTCTGGAGTTGCCCACGACGGTCGATGCTGGAGCGGCTTGTCTGTTATTTGGCATGATTGAGCTGCGGCATTCGGAAGCCGACGCGGCCAGCAGAGTTCTCAGGCAGGCTGCCGAACTGCGTCCCAAAGATCCGGTGGCTCATTGGTATCTCGCCAAAGCGCTGGAACTGGGGCAGAAGTTTGATGAGGCGGCTGTAGCTCTGGAGCAGGCGATTGCGTCTCGTCCAGCGAAAATTGATCTGCTCGAGATTTACAAAGAACTGGCTCGTTTGCATCAGCGAGCACAAAAACCGGATGCGGCCCTGGCTGTTTGGGAACGGCTTGAAAAAGAGTTTCCCGGTGACCTTCGCGTCAAAGAACAGATCGCGGCGACGTTAACGGAAGATGGTCGTTGGGAAGAAGCCTTAGTTCGCTATCAGGCGTTGGTGAAGGAAACCCGAAACGCGGATCAGCGAGTGCAATCCAGCCTTGCGGCGAGCGATGTCCTGATTCAGCTTGGCCGATCTCAGGAAGCCATTACGGTCCTGGAAACTCAGTTGAGCGATCTGGATCCGGACAGTTGGTTGTACAAAGAGATTCGTCGTCGCATTGAAGGCACGTTTCGCAGTCGCAACGACTTGCCGGGGCTTGTCACCTATTACGAACAATGGCTGATGACACATGCGGACGATGTCGACGCGATGGCTCGGCTGGCACGGACGTTGTCTCTGCAGAACGAAACGGCGAATGCGGCGGACTGGTATCGTAAGGCGATTGCCCTGGCACCTTCGAATGAATCGCTTCGAGAATCTTTGATCGGGCAGTTGGTTCGAGAAAATAAGATTTCGGACGCCATCGTGCAGTACGAAGAGTTGTCGAAGTTTGATTCGGGAAATCTGGATCATCTCGAAGACTGGGGACAGCTCATCGTTTCGCAGAAGGATGTGCCGCAGGAAGAACGACAGGCGAAAGCGGCGGCTGTCTGGAATCGGATGCTGGAAAATCGAGCAGACGATTCCGTCACACTGGCTCGATTGGCCGGATTGTTCCGTCGAGCAGACGTTCGCGAACGAGCGATCAAGTTGTATCGCCAGGCGATTGAGAAGTCTCCGAATGAACCCCAGTATCGCGCGTATCTTGGCGAGTATCTGCATCAGTTACAGCGGACTGATGAAGCTGTCTCGGAGTGGAAGCAGATAGCCGATGGCGATCGTCGCTCAAAGGCCAGTTTGATTCGACTGGCGGAAGTGCTGAATCGTTTTGGCCAGAATGAACTGGCCGTGGCATCCATGCGAGAAGCCTGCGAGATGAACCCTGAACCAACGGAACGTCTGCAGTTTGCCGAAATGCTTCGCAATCGGCGAGCGGCAGGGCGTCAGCCCTCCGTGTCGGAGCGAGATCCCACGACCGTCCGCACAAACGAAACAGCGGTAAACACGGAGGGCTTACGCCCCCCGCTCGCCGAGGATGAACTTCTTGATGAGGCACTGCAGCAACTGGATCTGGCTGAGCAATCAACGGAAGCAGCCGACGAGCGGCAGCAGATTCTGAATGAACGAGTTAAGTGCTTGCAGGTCGCTGGACAACTGGAGTCACAGATTAAAAAGATTTCTGCGGAGCTGGCCGCTGGCACAAATGTTACGGCGGATCGCTGGAGAATCTTGGCGACCTGTCAGGATGCCGCAGAGAAGCTCAATGAAGCCACCGAATCGGCGATTAAGGTTGTCGAGCTGGAACCGGATTCAATCCCCGGTTGGTCGATTCTCGCGGATCTTTATGAGCGCACGGGGCGACTGGGAGATGCCGCAGATGCCATGAAAAAACTGGCTTCGTTGGATCGACGAGGAATCTCCGAATACCTTCGCAAGACCGCGCGACTTCAGGTGCGGCTGGGGCAATTTGACGATGCGTTGGCAACGGGCCGCGAAGTGATCAAAGCCACGCCTGGTAATCCGGAGGCGTATCAGTTCTTTGCAGACCTCGCGTTTGAAGTCGGGCAACCAAAAGAGGCGGTTGAATCTTTACGGCGTGCTGTGCGAGTCAACCCGGGTGACGAAGCCTCCTTGCGGGCACTCGCGAAGACGTTGGCCGATGAGTTTCAAACGCCGGAAGCCATTGAGCTCTACTGGCGAGCTTTCGAGAAAGCCGCAGACCTCGACAGCCAGACGCAGATAGTGGTTGCGCTGAGCAATCTTTATCTACGCAGCAATCAGTTTCCGAAATTGATTGAACGCCTCGAACTTCGCAGTCGAGAACTCAATCTTCCCACGGAGATGACTCGCTGTATCGCTACGGCGTATCGGGAAGCGGGAGATTTTCGTAAGGCGAGAGAGACGCTTGAGTCTTTGTTGAATCATGACGACACAGACACGGACATCCTGAAGGAACTCGTGACGGTCGCAACGCAGGAGCACAATCTTCAACAGGCCTTTGCCTATCAGGAGCAGGTGGTTAAACAGAGTTCGGCTCGGACTGAAGTTGACGTTTTGCTTCGCCTTGCAAAAGACAGTGGGCGATCCGGCGATGCGAAATCATTGCTTCAACGCGACGCAGACGCTCTCACGTCCCGCAAAGAAATCCTCTTAAAGATTAATGAACTTATTCCTGAATCACCGGAATTGGCGACTGACCTTTGTGAGCGATTGCTCAAGATCGACCCCAATGACTGGGAAGCCCTTGTGCGGCGGGCGGAAATTGCAATTGCAGCCAAAGAGATTGATATCGCGAAAGCGTATTTCCGCCGCGTTGTAGATTTGAGGCTCGATCTCAGCACGCCCTCAGCGGTCTATCCGGACAAATATGTCATTCCTGATGATGTTTCGGCAGATGGCAAAGAATACCTTCGTGCGATGGCTGTGATGAAAGCTGTGAATGACCGGCAAGCCGGCATTTACGAAGTTGCGCTCATTCGGAGCTGCAATCAACTTGTTGGGTCTGAGATTGAGAATCCTGCTGTTGAAGATCTTGAGCGTGTCTTTGGTGACACGGCTGTTCGGCGATATGGAACACCGCTGGCAAGACTGTTGACAGAAATGGTCGATTCATATTCCGTTAGTGCACAGACACGTCAGGCGCTGGTGAGCTATCTGAATCGTTTTCCGACTCAGGATGTGTCACCACTGATAACTCGTGCCATGCTGATGCAGATAGACAACAAGGATCTGACTCAAGATCAAGAAGCCGTTGCGCGAAAATGGATTATTGAAAACCTTGATTCGCTCCTCAGGTCAAGTCCTCATTTGTTCTGGGCAGAGAGCTTCAACATCCTCATAGAGAAAACATTAACCGAAAGCGTTGCGCGAGCTATTGACGACCCGGCGGGACGTTCCGAGCTGAAGGCAATTCTGATTGGTTATTTGCGAGACGCGAGTTCTCTTGATCAGTGTGGCGTTCTGTTGGTTTTCGCCGTCGCTCTGAAGGATCATGAGCTTTTGGCTGATGTGCTGACCCAAGTCAAAAGCCTTCTGAAGGACTCTCTATCAGATGACGAACGGAAAGAATTTTTGTCAAAATTCTGGCAACCGATTGTCTTGAAGTGCCTGCATCCAAGTCTTCAAAATAGATCGATTTCAATTGGAAGCAAAGAACAACTTGAGATTCTGGACATCGTATGCCTTTGTCAGCCCCGACTGGAGAACAGCAGTTCTGGACCAGCCGCCACATGGGATTGGGATTACTTCCTTTCGTCGGAATCACGGGGCATTATCAAGACTATTCTGCTTGAACTACTCCGACTCGACCATCAGACGGAGTTTGACCAATGGAAACAGCAACAGGAACAGCATGCGTCCCCTGAATCGCAGGCACTTCTTATTTACATGCAGTCTCAGTTTGCCAGACTGAGCGGTGACCGCGATGCGCTGTTGTTTCATCAGATTCGACTCGCGGAATTGCAGCGATCCAATCACCTGTTGTGGCTGGAGATTGCTCGGGAGTGCGCTGCAAAAGGACAGCTACAGGTCGCGTCAGAGTTGTTGGCACGGATCAAGTCCAATGACACCGAAGTGCTGCATGCAGTCGCGGACGCACAACTTGGAATAGCTATTGCACTTGGCGATGCGGAGCAAATACGTGCAGTGGCGAAGGTACTCCTCGGGTTACCAATGGCAGCCAGGGATCAGCAAAACCTGATCGCTTTGTTGTCGAAGCAAGGCTTGAATGAGGATGTTCGCTCGCTGGAGGCCAGAATGGGACGCGGAGCGGGAACTCGCCAGTCCGTTCTGGCTCGGCAACTGCAGACTTACACAGCTCAGGGGAACAATGAACTGGCTGCGGAAGTGGCGTGGGAGTTGTTGAAATTGGCTTCGGGGGGAACATTGTTCTCCGGGCAGAGGCCGAATGATGATCGCGATGACGGCGGGGAGAGATTGCAGGCGATCAAGGCTCTGGGGAAACTCGGACGACTGCAGCCGCTGATTGATCGTTACGAAGCCATGCTGGAAGCTTCGCCGGAGTCTTTGGATCTGCTGGAGATTCTTTGTGAGTTTCATGAAGCCGCTGAACAGTTTCCGCAGTTATCCGAGAAGCGAGATCGCATTGCGTTGCTGTCGCAGAAAGCTCCGCCGAGCCTGAAAGCGAAGGCTGTGGCTTTGGAGAATAGCGGTGATGTCAGTGGTGCGTGTGATATTTATCTGCAAATTCTGAAGGACGATCCACAGGCCTTTGCCGAAGATATGGAAACTTACGTTCAGGCGTTTGAACGAGCGAAACGGCACGCGGATTTTCTCTCGGCGGTTCTGAGTATCGACGAGAAGTACTGGAATGAGCATGCCAGTCTGATCGTCAATATGATTGCTGATCTTGCTCGAGCAAAGACAAATGACGAGGTTGTTCAAAAGTCGATCGATGCCATGCTGTCCAGTGAGGAAACTCGACGATTTGCCATTGGCGGCTTTCTGGCTCGGCCGGAAGTGATCGCCGAAGAAAGATTGCTGCCTGCGATTCAAGTCGAACTGACGAGGGAGGAAGCCTTTAGTGATATCAGCCGGATCAATCAATCCTTCCTGATTCTGCAGGCCGTCAAAAACGAATCCAGTTTAAAGACGCTGCATGAATTCCTGCTCTCCCGGCGAGCGGCCGAGCATCAGGATTCCGTGTCATACGCTGAACTGCCGCTTCTCTATGTTGCCGCTCGCCTTGGACTTCGTGAACAGGTTGGACAACAGGTCGCCACAATCACCAGCTGCAAGGCAGAAGTCGCTTCACTGCAACCAGACGAAATCTTGACTCTCAACACGCGTCTGAAAGAGTTGAGCAAAGACTGGGATCGCGTCAGAACTCAACTGCTGGAGTGTCTGGTCTCGTTGGAGATTGAAGACGCGGAAACTGAGGACACTGTTCTTGATGAATTGGGCGCTGCCTGGGCGTCGCTTGGTGAACTTCAGAAAGCTCGCGGAATCCTGAACCAGCGAGTTCAAAAAATGCTGGTCAACACCGGCGCGGCGACGGGCAATGCATCAGAGTCGATTCGACAGTTGTTACAGGCCGGCGAAAAGATCCAGCATTCCGGATTTCCGATCGAGGGTGCTCGTTTGTTACTGAACGTGACACCTCACGATATCGATGAATTCACTAGTGATCTCGACGACGACAAAGCGATCGCGTTCAAGTCACGCTTCAATGCGTCTCAGCGTTGGGCTCGACAGCAGATTTCTGCTGAGAAGCTGGTCGCCTGGTACGCGATGGCTGTCGACGACGTCGTGGCGGCAGCGGCCGATCCGACCAGCAATCAGACTGATGCCGATCAGGCCGTTGATTTGCTGTTGGAACTCTCCGGCACCACGGATCCTCGTTGTCGAGATGCGGAAGAGTTACGAGGGCTGCGTCTGGATAGCGTCCTGCTTAGTGTTATCAGTAAATCGACGTTTGAATCTGAGGAGCTGCGACAGCGAATCAAGGCGGCCACGGAGATTCTGTTGGCGCAGTCGGCGGCCGATGTTCGAATGTTGACTGTTGCGTTGGCACTGGCGATACAGGCGACCGATGAGGAGACGATAAAGCAAGTTTGCAAGAGGTCCCTTGAAGTTGCTGGAACGGCAGAGTATCCCGGCGTAGTGCCTGAAAAGGCTGCAAACCTCGTGGGTAGGCCCAATCGAATTCCCGAGATTCTGCGCAGCGAAGCAGACTTGAGCTGCGTTCTGATGGCAGGGCTCGTCGCAAGTCGCAAGGAGCAAAAAAGCTTGGTCGATCGATTGCTTCAAAGATCGATTGTGGCTGCCAATGGGTCAGCGAACCGATTGATCAAAGTGGCTGTGTCGCAGGAGTGCGTTGCTGTCTCGAAGCGCGCTGGATTGGCGGACCTGGTTGCTCAATGCGAACAACGTTCTGCCGCGGCCGTGGATGAACAGATCAAGGCAACATCCATGGGAATCAAAGGTGAAATTGATCTGGCTCATGAAATCAGAACAAGGTTGCTGGGGAAATGACCTTGGAATGCTGCAGCCTGCTGCCGCTTTCCGTTCAACAGCCTGCTGTTGGACGCGGACCGTTCCTGTCCTCCGGATTCATAAGCAGCGGGCTGCTTATGGGAAAGCGGCAGCAGGCTGCAGCAGTCCAAAAGAGCTGCATACACAACGTCAAATTTGGAGTTTGTCCTTCTGAAAACCTCAAACCTCAAACCTCAAACGCCGCCGCAGGCGCTTTATGTTCATGTGCCGTTTTGTTTGCATCACTGTGGGTACTGTGACTTCACGCTGGTGGCCAATCGGGATCATTTGATTCCGCAGTATCTGGAGATGCTGGGCCGCGAACTGAATCATTATTGTCGTGAGTTCACTCGTCGCCAGAAAATCACTACGTTGTTTATTGGCGGCGGTACCCCAACTCATCTTTCGCCGAAAGACCTTCAGACGCTGTTTGATCTGATTGGTAGTCATTTTGAACTCAGTGATGACGGTGAGTTTTCGATTGAAGCGAATCCGGACGGACTGTGTGATGAACGGCTGAGCGTTCTGAAAGCCAACGGGATTAATCGCCTGAGTCTGGGAGTTCAGTCGTTCGATGATATGGTCTTGAAGACGTTGGAACGCAAACATTCGGCGGCTGAAGCCACCGCTACAATTTTTCGGGCGTCGCAATACATCACAAATGTCAGCGTAGACTTGATTTTTGGTGTGCCAGGACAGAGTCTGGAATCGTGGCAGCAGACTCTGGAAAACTTGACGCAATTGCCGGTGCGGCATATTTCGACGTACGGATTGACGTACGAGCAGGGAACGCCATTTTATCGACAGGAGAAGAGCGGCGCCCTGAAACGCATGCCGGATGATCTGGAGCGCGACATGTATCTGACTGCGATGTCTCATTTGGAGTCACGCGGATTCGAACACTATGAAGTTTCCAATTTCGGGTTGCCCGGATATCAGTGTCGGCACAACAACGTCTACTGGAACGCGGATGAGTACTTCGCGTTTGGGCCGGGGGCCGCAGGGTATGTTGACGGAATCCGCAGCACGAATGCTCGCAGCGTCGTCAAGTGGCTGAATTCATGGAGCAAAGGGGAGCCTTGTGAGGAAGATCGAGAAGAGTTGACGACCGAAGAAAGCTCGCGAAGCCATTATGCTGTCGTTGCGACGCATGGCTGGGCTTCATGTACCGAGCTTTGAGGCGAGGTTTCAGGTGTCATTACAGGAATTGGCCGAACAGGAGATTCGACAGCATGTTGAGGACGGGCTGCTGGAGTATTCCGGAGAGTATCTGCGGTTAACTCAGAATGGCCTGTTGATCGCGGACAGTGTTGTTTCTGATTTTTTGTGAACTTTGGAGTCCGCGTTTGTAAGAAAAGAATCGTACGATGGGAATTCCTGACCGTCAGCTTGTTTGAGGTGACAAGGGTCGGACAAGAATGTCCAACCTACAAGGGAATGTTCAGTAGCTCGGCCTTGAACTTGATCCAAAGGCTCGGGCATTCGATACTGCTGCAGTGAAGAACAAGAGAGCAAGAACCTCGGCCATGGCCGATTGAAACCCAGGAGAGAACGGACGGTCAATGGCACGCATTGTTGTTTTGCTGCTGACCGTAATTGTCACGGTTCTGTTGCTGCTCGTTTCGAATATTCCGCTGGGAGTTCCAGACGAGTGGGTTTGGCGTCGTCAACAGCTTCCGGAGAACCTGATCGAAGCGCTGGACCGCCTGGCGATCCCGGTAATTGTCGGGGCGATCGTTGTGGCTTTTGGACAGTTTGTAGACAGGCGGATTGAGAAATCTTCGAAGCTGGTCTGTGCAATTTATGTCACGATGCTGGTGGTGGGGGCCTTTAGTTGGCTCAATGCGGTTCGGCAATCAGCCGCGACTCCTCATCGGGAACTCCGGCCCTTGTGGGTGCTTTACGATCGTTTTGCGTCCGGCTACTTTTTTGAAGCTGCTTTTCATACATCCTCGGCCACGGAAATGCTGGCGGGTTATGAGCAGCGGATGGCCAAAGGCGATGTGCTGCATGAGGGAACTCATCCGCCCGGACTTTTTCTGCTCAACTTCTGGGCCATCAGGGCAACAGAACGCAGCGACGCACTGGCTACATTGGCCGAGTGGACGATTGGCACAGAATCTGTTCGATTGTTTCGGTTGATGGAAGCAGAGGTTCAGACGGCTCGGCCGTTGACTCGCGGCGAATTTGCAGCTCTGTGTCTCGTGTCGTTTTTGTCGACGCTGTTGTCTGCCATGACCGTTATTCCTGTTTATGGACTGGTTAGTCGGTTGTTGAATCGCCGTGCAGGATGGCGAGCAGCTTGTGTGATGCTGACGATTCCCAGTTTGGCCGTTTTCGCACCGCGATCGGACATCGTTTACGTATTTTCGGCCACGATGATTCTCTGTCTGTTGGTTCAGTCGGTGGTTGCGGAATCAAAGTTTGCATTAAGCGTATTTGCGGTGCTGGCCGGAATGTTTGTGTTTGTGTCGCTGACCGTGAGCCTCGCCCACATTCCGGTGCTGGTCGCCGGCAGCTTGTTTTTCCTGCTGGTTTGTGCTGGTCCGCCACCGCTGCGAGTGCCGTGGCAGCATGTCATGTTGAGCGGTGGAGTGGCCCTGGCTGTATTTGCGCTGGCCGCGACCATTTGGAATTACGCGACGGACTGCAATTTGGTGCGTGTCTGGAGCTGGAATCTGTCGAACCACGCCGGATTCTATAAACAGTCGACTCGGACATGGTGGAAGTGGTTTCTTGTTAACCCCGTGGAGCTGTCCTTTTCGATCGGCCTGCCTCTGACGCTTGTGTATCTGGAATCGTTAGCGCGGATCGCTCGCGGGCTGAAGGCGGAGCCGACGACGGTGATGATTCGGCTGGCCCTGAGTTTATTCGCTACGTGGGCGGCACTGTGGTTATCCGGCAAGAATATGGGAGAAGCGGCGCGGCTGTGGTGTTTTCTGACGCCGTGGTTTGTAATCGGAGCGGCGATGCGGCTGGCGGCGGGTTTCTCTGAGGAGCGGAACGATGAGAATCGTCTTCTGCGAAATCCCGGAGCGATCTATGATCCGTACTGGTTGATTCTGCTGATTGCTCAAATGATCGTCTGCACGGTGACAGTGGGTGGAGTGAGTGGTTATCAGGAACTGACAAATCTCGGCGGCTGAAGGAAGCCTTGAAGCGATGGATGTTTGCGAATTCGGAGCTCACTGGTTCCCCGGAAAGCACGAAATAAGAGATTCACCTGCAGACAAAAAGTTGTGTCTTTCGAATAATGGAATTTGTGCAGATGCGGCGGGATTCAGGAGCTCCGTTTGGTCGACTCGTTTGTCCACCTTGGGGCGTGCTTCTCCCGGTCGTTGCCTGCTCTTGTGTTTGATTTGAGGAATTCGTCTGTTGGAAAACGCCCGTCACAACTACGTCGTTCGAGAAGCGTGTCGAGATGATATCCCGGGGCTGGAAAGTCTCGTGGACAGCTTTGTTCAGCGGAACCGGCTGCTGCCGCGCACGACGGATGAGTTGAGCGATCTGATACCGTTTGGATTCGTGGCGGTCGATGGTGATCAGGTCGTTGGGTTTGCCGCACTGGAGATCTATTCGGCGAAGCTCGCGGAAATTCGCAGCCTGGCGGTGCATGATGACTATCAGGGGCTTGGAATCGGGAAAGCTCTCGTGCAGAAATGCGTGGACCTCGCCGTTAAACGAAACATCCTCGAAGTGATGGCTATTACCTCCGCTGACAGTTTCTTCCAGAAGTGTGGGTTTGATTTCACACTGCCCGGTGAAAAGAAAGCGTTGTTCATGCAGACAAGAGATGAGTACTAGAGATTTCTCCCTGAGTGACTCCGCAGACTCTGTAAGTTCGGCCGTGACGTTTGTGAATCAGGCCTTTTCACGGGCTGGTTTGTTCAAACCGTCGGTCGGCGTCATTCTGGGATCCGGATTGGGATGTGCAGCTGATCGACTGGTCAACTCCGGTGGGATGTCGTTGGACTATAGCGACATCCCGGGAATGCCACGGCCTCACGTAGTAGGACACTGCGGGGCTCTGATATTCGGTCGAGTGAACGATCAGGGAGTCGTTATGCTGAAAGGTCGCGTTCACTGGTACGAAGGACGCGGCCTTAATGACGTTCTGTTTGGTGTACGATTACTGGCAGGATTGAGAATCAGAAATCTGCTCGTGACTAATGCGGCCGGGGGCATCAATCCTCAGTTTTCCCCCGGCGATCTGATGTTGATACGATCACATCTGAGACCGCTGCTCTATACTGTTCCAGCGGCTGTTCCTGTGATGCTTTCCGGGCCTTCGTCAAATTTGAAGGCCCTGGAGATGCGCAAAGAACGCGGGCTATGGTGCGATAATCTGCGATCTGCCGCGTTAGGGATAACGACATCGCTGCGAATTCACGAAGGCACTTACGCCATGATGCCTGGTCCGTGTTATGAGACGCCAGCTGAGATTCGGATGCTACAGAAACTCGGCGCAGATGCGGTCGGCATGAGCACAGTGCCTGAAGCCGTTGAGGCGTCTTCATTGGGGCTGTCCGTGCTCGGCGTGTCCTGTATTACGAATTGTGCCGCTGGACTGACCGATCAGACGTTGAGTCATTCCGAGGTGACCGCGACAGCATCCGCCGTGTCGGAACAGTTCTCCGAATGGATCTGGAATGTCGTCGGTTCCATCAATACCTGATCAGCGAGCTGATGCTCTCAGTTTTTCTACCTGAGGCTGAAGCTGCTTTTCGATTTCCGCCGCCTTGGCCTCGGCTTCCGGAAGTGGCAAGCCAGTTCCGGTTCCTGGACGTTTGTGCCCGATATGCGACAGCCAGGCGTCATGCAGAACGGCCCCCTGTTGATTTGACAATCGAGTCAACTCTCCAGGTGTTTCAACCCATTTCGTGATGCCCCACGCTTTCAGGATCGCTTCCGCCAGAGTGCGATGGCCTGTTGAGTTACAGTGAACACCGTCCGCAGCGACCGTGAATGTCGGATCTGTCTTTCGCTGCTCGGTCCAGAATTCAATGCTGGGCGAGTAAACATCGACCACCATTTCGACACGGTCTTTTTGTTCGAGAATCCACTTCCCGTACTTCCGGATCACTTCATCGTAGCCTTCGTAGACCGCGAACCAGGCGTATTTCTCCGCGCCGGCTGGCAGGAGTTTTCCAGCGGCCTTCAGTGGTGTGGCGTCAAACGGAGGAGGAGTCAGCAGAACCAATTTGGCATTGGCTGCGTGCACTTTCTCAATCAGCTGATTGATGCCGGCCTGATACTTCTGAAATCGCTCTTCACTGAAGGGATAATAGATACCATCATTCATGCCGTAACACGCGACCACAACATCCGGCTTGAACATGTTTAGGGCACGATCGAGACGCTCGTGAACATTCGGGCGTGGAAAAGGGTGATCGGGTTCGGACAGTCCCGTCACGTTTTCGCTGGGCAATCCAGCGTTGATGATCACGGGATTGGAGCCATTTGACTGCAGTCGCAACTGCATATCGATCATGTAGACATACTCCCCGGCCGCAGTGATTGAATCTCCCAGAAACAGTATTTTCCGGGCCTTCAACGGGAAAGCGTCTTCTGCGAACAATGATTCACTGATCGATATTGATAGAAGAAAACAGATGAAAAATGCGAGGCGTTTCATTTGAATGACTCAGTATGATCGTTGATGGGCAGCAGACAACATCAGGCCGAGGCAGAACCATAACAGTGTCATCGATCATGTGCCAGTAGTCAGCGTCAGTGAGTCTCCAGCGAAGAAGTTGAGCAAGAACGCCCAACAAAACCGGGACTGGCTCCCGGATCAGAAAAGAATAACTTTGAATGACTGGTCAACGACGGCGCCTGTCCCGGTTTTGTTCGAGCCTATAAGTTGGCACATCATTCCCGCAGGGATTCGCACGAAGAAGAGTTTGCTGCTGCCCCTGGCCATTAGTCGGTTTAAGGGTATGGCTTTTTCACTTGTCAGTTGGATGCGAAACCGTTGACAAAAAAGGATGCCGCGAAGACTACCTTTCCGCGATGTCAGGATCATCCGTTGGCACACGGTAACTGTGTCACACATGGAGCAGCTACGATGGTCAAATTCTGCCCGGCCGTTCTCTACCAATCAGGTGTTTTCGTGACCACCACTGGCGGCGATCACGAGTGTTGATTCGACTGGCAATAACTCAACTCCTGCGCTTCTGGTAGAAGGACACGAAAACACTTCCTTTGCCCAGCTTAGTTACTCAATCATCAGGCTGTTGAAATCCATTTCATCAAAGTCGCTGGTCGGTTCTTCCTGATTTGGCGCGAGCCGCGGTTCCGAAGGGACTTTGGGCTCAGGAGGTGCATCGAGCAGGCGGTTGTGGTCGGTTCGCCGAGAGGACAATCGCACGGCCATTGCCGTCGGCTTCCCAACCTTCTTTTGGGGAGCTTCGGGAGACGCTGACGCGGCCGCAGCTGGAGTTGGAGGCACCGGGGCAGTCGGCTTCATCGGTACTGGGGTTGGAGCCGGCGCGACGGTGGGTACTGTTTTGGCGAAGATGGAATCGTCAAGCACGAAGTCCATTTCATCGTCAGCATTGGTTGTAACTGGTTCGGGGGCTTTGGCTGGTGGTGCTGCCGGTTGTTTTGAAACCGGCTCGGCAGCAGCCGGAGCCTGTGGCACTGGAGTTTGAAGCGTAACTTCCGGTGTGGCCACTGCAGGTGGTGATACTTCAGTGGCAGTTGATTTCTTTTTTGTCTGCTTCTGTTGCTTAGCAGGCGTTTTTATCGGTGTCTCTACCGGCGTTTCTGCGCCAACCGGCATCTCTTTCGGAGCCGTCTTTTCGGGAGCGGATGGCTTTCGGGTCTCTGACCTGGAAGAACGTCTGGCTGGAGGCTGAGGTTTTTCCGCTACCGCTTCAACCTGCGATTCCGCGACGATTACTGCCACATCGGGTACCGGCTCAGCGACCGGAAGAGACGGTACTTCTGAAGCGGTCGGTGGAGCCTGGACTGCAGCCTCAGCGACTTCCGTGGCTGCGGCGTCATGCGTCGTGACGTCCGAGGTCGTTGTGTCAACTGCAGACTTTACTAACTCTGTGTTTGCTTCGGCTCCACCGATTGCTTCGGTGGCATTCTCGTGAACAACTTCGACAATTGCCGGAGCCTCAGAAACGACGGTGGCAATCTGTGAGGCATCTGCATCAAGCGTTGTGGCTTTGGAGTCAGGAAATTCCGCCGGGGCAGATGTAATCTCGGCAGCAATGGTTTCTGCTTCTTCCGTCAAAGCTTCAACCGCTACAGGCCGGTCAACTTCAGGCTCTCCTTCAGTCGATTCCTGGATGGCCGGTTCGATTAATTCGTTGGCCAACACGGCTTCTGCGACGTGTATGAGTGCCTCGACGGGCGCAGCTTCGGCGACCGTAGGGACCGGGACTGGAGCCTCTGCTTCCAGTGTCTGCTCGACATTTTGAGCTGCTGGAATAATCTTATCGTCCACTGCCACAGGGACAGTGGCAAGCCATTGCTGTGACGGCCAGCTGAATGGACGGAATCGATCGGCAGCTCCGGTTTGATCACGATAGAGGATTGCTCGCCCGGGTGACAATGACGCTGCCGCCGGTGTATCAATCAGGCTTGAAGAATCCGTCTGGTTGAGTCGGAACGCGATGCGAGAATCGAACTCCCGCAGCAGCGAATTGGACAGCCATCGCATCGAGTTGCTGAAAGTATCAGACCACACAATCACGTGAATTCCGACCAGTGGTCCCTTGCGAATCAGATCGCCGAGTTGTGAAGCTGGTGTCGCCGATTTGGCGGCCCCGAAACCACTCATTCCAAAATCATCTTCATCACGACGCAAAGATCTGAACTGTCCGATGTTGCGAATCGCGAGAATGATGGCTGGAGAATCTGTTCCGGCCCCTGCGGCTTCGCGAGATGCGAGTTCCGAGGACAGCTCTGCGACTACGGCGTCGGCCTCGGATGCTCTGCGCAGCGAGAACCGAGGTGCTATATTCGCAGTGAACGTTGACAAAAAGTTCTCCTGCGACACAAGGTCCTTACCATCGTGCAGCAGAATGAGCCGGGAAGATCCCGACGAAACGCTGCCTGGAGCGCCGGCGCAAATGCTGAGAATTGTTGTCGCCAGAATGGAGTCTGCGAGATCGCCTTCCTGACCCACGATCAGAACATTCTGTCCCCCGGAACGCTGGAAACGAATGCAAATTGGTTCGGAAATGGCTACCGGATCACCGATCCAGGCTGGCACACTGTCTGCATTTGTTCTTGTGGAGGCAGCTCGATTATTGATCCACGCGTTCAGCGGTTCGCATTCATCGACAGTTGGAGCAATATTACCCTCGAACACAATCATGCGTCCAGGGGCCTTATCAGCATAATCCGGCCGCTGAGTCATCTCGTGAATCATCGATTCACGCTTTTCCTCATCCAGCCATGCAATCTGGAATGGGTGATTCCCTTCGACCATTCCGTTCGCGTCGTTGTAAATGGCTTCGCCGGGCCGAGTCAGTTGTCTCGCTGCACCGTTTTCTTCACTGAGAATCAGGTGCGCGTCGCTTTCGCTGCACTGCAGGGCGATTCGAATTGCCACCTGTCCCAGTGTGCTTCGAGCCAGTGAATAGGCGCCGCCGAGAGTTTGTGAACCCAACAATACATGGATACCAAAAGCACGCCCCTGACGAATCAGGCGATCCATCAGAAGAGCGGCTTTGGACGAGACACGGTCTTCTGAAGTAAAGAACTCCTGAAACTCGTCAATCAGCAGCAGCAGACGCGGCATCTTCTCATTCGGGAACTGTTTTCGGAATGAGGGAACATCCTGCACGCCTCGAACTCTGAACAATTCGCCGCGTTCCTGAAGTACTTCGTCCAGACGTTCCAGAACACTGAGTCCGAACTCACGGTCACTCTCGATCGCCACGACGCGAGCGTGTGGCAACTTGTTGGCTGCGTAGGTTCGGAACTCCACACCCTTCTTGAAGTCGATCAGATAAAACTGAACTTCGTCGGGACTGTAATGCAGAGAGAGATTGGTAATCAGAATATGCAGCAGCGTCGACTTGCCGGAACCTGTCTTCCCTGCAACCAGGACATGTTGACTCGTTCCTCGCCCCAGGCGCATAAACTGCAATCGAGCCGCGCCGGCACGGCCAATTGGAAGGTCGATTCCGTCTGCAGAACGAGAGGTCCAGACCGCATCAGACTTGGGTGCAATGCGATTAAAGGATACTTCAACTCTGCGAGCATTCCGTGACTGTTCTCCGACCGCTCGAACGAGGCTGACGTATTCAGCAGACTCCGGAGGAGCCAGCGCTGAGAACTCCAGAAAGTTGTCGGCGGATTCTGAAACCGTGGGGGCAGCCGGTTTGTGTTCCAGAAAATCCTGGCCGGATAAAGCTTTTGGCTTTTCGGCCGGGCGGCTGGCAGGCGACATTCCTGGCTGTACATGCCCTTTGGCCACATGGAACTGAGTGCAACAGTTTCGAAGGTTGTTCACGTCGAAAGAACGTGGCACTGTCTGATCGGGAGACCATGTCACGATCGCGTGCACGCCGCAACGAGGACCGCTTGTAAGAATACTGGTCAGAGCGCGAGCCGCTTCTTCCGTAAAGCTGTGGGGGAATCCCGCCACGACAACGAAGTGATACGGTTCGGCCACTTCGCCGGCAGCGGCATTATACTGTTCAATCGTTTCGAATTCACTGCGAAGATACGTCTGGAAAACGCTCTCCATGTGTTCGGTAATCTTCTGTAGTTGGTCGCGAATCTGAGTTGCCTCGGTCCAGATGCGATTGTTGATCAGCAATTCGTCAAAGTCTGCCAGATGCATCAGCGCGGAGAAGCTTTGACCAAGACCGACCGGGTCGATCAATGTGAACTGAACACGACCTGGCTGGATATGAGTCAACAGTCGCAGAAGGATGGCTCGAACAAAATCCAGGGCAGGCTCGCGTCCCGCAGCATCGTGTTCGACCAGGATCGATGTGTCCCGAGGGAAGTTCAGCAGCGCCGGAAGTTCGAAAACGGAATCGGCATTGATGCTGCCCTCGGCGTGCTCGGGGGGAGCAGGCAGCATGACTTCAAGTTCACCAACTGGCAAAACTGTCGGGAACGCCGCTGGCGATGTCCAGCCATTCGATTTCAGAGACTCCCACGAATGAATGCCGTCTGCTCGTTCATTACTGATGCGAGAGAGCTCTGATGCAACAAGAACGCCAGCGCGCCAACGAGCAAGAGCGTTAGCTTCATCTGACGTCAGTTGATCACGGCGTGCAGCGAACTCCCGTTCAATGGCTTCGAGTCCCTGAGCGAGTTCCGCTTCCTGTTGGCTGTGAATACGAGCCAACTCCTGTGAACGCCAGTTTTCAACCGCCGTCTGGTGGCGAGAAGTTTCTGTTTCTCCGTTCAACATTTGCTCGTCGAACAGACGAGTCTGCCGTGCAACCTGCTCAGTATAATTCTGAATTAACTCATTCACTTTTTCGTCGGTAGCAACCTGCAGTTTCGCCGCATGCTTCTCACGACGATCGACCATTTCCGCCTTCCATTTGTCGGCCGCCAGCATCAACTGCTGAAGTTCCTGCTGGCTTTTCTGAGCCCAGTGATTCGTCGCCGCTGTGGCATTTGACGTATGAAGCAGAACATCTTCAAACGCTCCACGCAGGCTGGAACGGGCCAAAAGTGTCAGAACTGTGTTGATCAGTACCGAGGCGCCAAGACCGATGACCGCAGAAACCCCCAACCATTCCCAGTCGGGCTTTGATAGTTCGGGATTCACGAACTTCGTCAGGTCAGCACGCAGAGCGGTCGAAGCAATGGTGACCACGTGAAAAATCAGGAGGCCCAACCCAAAGAGACGCCAACCTGCGATCCATTGAGGTAGTAGCTGACTGTCGACTCTTCCTGCCGCCGCGAGCGCGTAATCCAGTTGTTCGATAGCGATCTGACGACTGGCATCGCGTCCCTTCAACTCAACCACGGGAGCTGGCAGTTGTTTCTCCATACCTGCATGGCACTCGTCGAGATACTTCGCAGTATGGTCGACGCGAGTATTCAAATCGGACAACTGCTGATCAATGAATGCTCTCTGAGTATTGAATGATTCCTGAGCACGTTCGGCATTGCGAACAGGAGTGTCTTCATTGGACTCATCACACACTGACTGCAGAACCCAAAGTTCGTTCTGAAGTTTCTGGCGACACTCGGCGACATCCTGCTTCAGCTTTGCGTGCAGTTCTTCAAGGCGTCGTTCACGCGATTCACTGGCGGATTCTCGCTGGCCGGCAACATCGACTTCGGTTTGCTCAAGCCGGTTCCGAACTTCCACGGCCAGTTGTTCGATCTTCTGCTTAGTTTCTGTCTCCAGACGCATCTGCAATTGTGAGATCGCGGCAGTCGACTGAGCGTCCAGTTCATCCAGCTGGCTTCGAATCTTCAGAACGGAAGCACGAGCTTCAACGCAGCGGATCTGGAGTTTCTTCAGTTCAGAAATCTGTGTTTCGAGAATCAGATCTTCCAAATTCATGATCAGGCTTTCGCGGAAGTCAATTCGTGATGGCTGGCATCAACCGGAACTGCGCGGAACGGGGCCTCCTGACCCGGAACACGAAGTTACTGTCGTTCGAGCAAGACCGCGATCCCGGCGGGGGAACTGCGTTCAGTGCTACCGTCGACCGTGATTCTCGGAGATTTTGCCAGTATTTGGCAGTCTTCTAAGGTCCAAAACGCTTTTCACAAACGAAAATCATTGTCCTTCCGGGCAGAATCTGAGAAAGCTACGCCGACTTTGAGAGGCGTAGGAGCCTCCGGGCAACGATGAACATCGTTTTACCAGCGCGCGGCGTCAGAGTCATCAAAAAAGGCACAATCTGCCTAATCACGCAGCGCGTTGTCCGAGGGGCTCTTTTGTGGCGTTGGCCTGCTCGGAGTTCGCCATTTTCTGCGACGGCTGAATCGTTTCGGCTGGTGAGGCTTCCACAGCGATTGGTCGGCCCCAAATGCGTTTTTTCAGGCGGCTGGAACTGAAACGGTTGACAAAATCAATCAGGCCCGGCGTGAAACGTTTTAGGTGGTACAGCATATGAGCAAGCGGGGTGATTAAAACCTGCCGACGATCTCTCAAAATGGCTCTCAACGTCAATTCTGCGACCCGCTCCGGAGTCGCGCAAAGCCACTTCGGAGGATTCGGAACCTTTCCCGCCATGCTCCCGGAAATCCCGGATTCGTATAGCCGAGTTGTGACTGGTCCCGGACAAATCGCCGTGACTCCAAGCCCGCGACGACCGTACTCAGCTCTGAGTGCTTCCGTGAATCCGATCAGGCCAAACTTGCTGGTGTGGTAAGCGGCAAGCCTTCCCCCTGCAACCAGGCCAGAGATACTGCACATGTTCACAATATGAGCATCGGGTCGCTGGAGCATAGCTGGCAACATTTGATGCGTGATCTGAATGGGTGCCAGAAGGTTGACCGACATCACCCAGTCCCATTGGGCTTGCGACATATGCTCGGTGGGACCGTAGTAAACCACGCCGGCGTTGTTGATCAACAAGTCAATTCCGCCGCTTACTGCAATTGCGGTGTCAATCACTGCAGGAATTGCTTTGCTGTCAGAAAGGTCACATGAGCAGGTCCAAACGCGAACATGACTCGAAGCAAGTTCCTGTTCCAGACTTTGAAGTCCGACTCCGTTGACATCAACGAGGAAAAGATGGCATCCCTGTGCCGCCAGTGCATTCGCCAGTGCTCGTCCAATTCCTGACGCCGCTCCGGTGATAAGAGCGTTGCGATTCCTGAGCGACTTCATGACATCTTCCCTGATGACTGCAATTTCGCCTGTCCAGCAGCGCGAATGCAGATGATACTCTGTCCGTTCGGAGTTCTACAATTCTGGCACAATCGGCCCGCCAGAGGCAGCAATCGACAAACTTTCTTTCGGAAGTCCCTCGGATTCCGGATGGACTTCAGTCGGATCGTTATTGCTTGCGAGAACGTTTGTACGGAATCGCACATCCTCGAGCGGGCACTCGTTGAGTCTTTGGTAACTCACCCTTTAATGCCGCTTCGATCGCCTGTTCAACATATCGTTCCGTCACATCGGCAGCATTCGTCTTGTCATCCATCGCTCCGACGAAAACGACTTTGCGTTCTTTGTCCAAAACGAAAAACTCGGGTGTGTAAATCGCTTTATACGAATTCGCGACCTGCTGAGTTTCATCGATCAAATAGGCAAATGGAAACTTCTTTTCTTCTGCTCGCTGTTTCATCTTATCCATTTGCTCGGATGGCTTCTTGTTGGCATTAATCGCCACGAGAACCACTCCCTGTGGATGATCTGCGTACTTTTTCTGAAGTTCGATCATCCGGTCCTCATAATCGACCGCATATGGGCAGGAATTGCAGGTGAAACACACAACGACCACGTGCTTGTTACCGTGATCTGACAGCGAATGGAGTTTGTCATCAGTTCCCCTGAGATCGTTCCACCCCGGCGCTGGATCTCCTATCTTCAGTTCGACCGAAGAATCTTCCTGGGCGAGAACTAATGCTGTATAGCACAGCGTAGCGGCAAGAAATGCCACTGCGATTCGTGCTGTTGAAACTGTCAATCGAAAACTCATTGTTCGAATCTCCATGGTGTGTCATCGCCCTCAAACATCCTGTTGGATGCGGCGACTGACAAATGGCCTGTCAGGTTTTCGTATGGCTCATGCGCGTAAGGAACGGTCCCGAAATAAGTTCCCGTGGTAGCCGAACTCATGAGAGTTCGGACTGAAGTCTCACGACTTCAGCTACGGAAGTTATTTTGGGGCTATCTCCTAAGCATCTCTGCAGCCGTTGTTAATTCTTTCGCTGACTGCACATCAATGAGCTCAGCATGCCCGTGATCGGTGGTCGCCATTTCGCTGCCGCGTTCAGATATTGATTGTTAGCAGTGACCCACGTCTGATTGCTCGGAATTCTGCTGGACCGAGTCGCCAAAATCAATGGTCATTTCCGGTCTCGATTGGTTTTCAAAAGCCGACTTGAGCCAAATTTAGAAATCGATTAAGCCTGATGAGGTTTTAATCGAAGAGTAAGCGATTTGCGGCAAAAGTTGCTGTGAAGTGGTAGCGTTTGGTCCGTGTTTTCTGCGGAACAGGCGTGATTAATCAAGCGGTCGAGGGCCGCGAATCTGATTGCTCCCTCATCTGAGATGCTCTGACGAGGGTTTCAGAAGTTGATTCATTCTTCCCAGCTTGCCAAACCGTTTTCTTCATAAATCGGCAGAGTTTGCCGGACTGTTATTTTGATCGCAGAGACTGCCGAATCATGACTGACTGCAAAACGCGACTTGATATTCCGACTGAAACTGATTTTTCTGAAGCCGTTCATTTCCATCGTCGACCCCTTCACGGAGGCACTGCCATGCTGCGTGCATTCGCAACGGTTGTCCTGTATCCGCTCACCCTTGCCTGTTGTGCGTTCGTGTCTGCAGCAGCAGATGCGCAGGGCACAGATTTTCCGTACGAGGCGAAAGTCGTCGCAGAAGAGACATATGCTCGCAGCGGAGCCGGAGAAGCCTACTACCCAACTCAGCGACTTCCCCGAGAGTCCATTGTGATTGTTCATCGCCATGATCCAGGTGGTTGGTATTCCATTGAACCTCCGGAAGGTAGTTTCAGCTGGATCCCTGAACGCTTCGTAAAGCGGTTGAGCGATTCTGAGGGTGAAGTGACCGAAGAGAATGTCGCGGCCTGGGTGGGCAGTGAATTCGGTGATGAGACATCTGTTTTCCAACGCCGTATGAAGGCTGGTGAGAAGGTTACAATTCTCGGTCAGAAGCAAATTGATACGACCAGTGGCGTACAATCCATGCTGAAGGTCGTTCCCCCAACAAGAGAGCGTCGCTGGATTCCTGGTGCGGCCGTTGTGCCTGTCGATGAAAACCTGCGACGTAAGCAAAATGCTGATCCCTACAAGGTCCCGGGCAACGCGAAACTTCAGGACGGAATTATTGCGACGCCTGGGCAGGCCAGGGAACGAACAGCCTTGAATGGTGGCGGAGTTGTTGACGTACCACCACCTGGTCCAAGTCATCAATTGCAGAACCTGAAATCTCTTCGTCAGGAGCAGCAACAGCTGGCAGAAATTGATCGTCGATTCCGTGAGATGATTCTTCAGGATGCTTCCCGCTGGGATTTGGATGCGATCGAGAACCAGTATCGGAGCCTGCAAGGTTCATCGACGCATAAACCGATCTCCGGGCAAATTGATATGCGTTATCCGGCGATTGAACGCTATCGTCGTCGACTGGTAACTCTGATGGAGATCAAAGACGTCACGACACAGACTGAAATGCGCGATGCTCAGTTGGTCGCACGTCATTCGCAGAATAGTTTCGGCCTTCCCGGTTCGGTAGTTGCCAGTGCCGGGCCTGAGTCAATGGCTCCGCAGGGAGAACCGATGGAACTGGCCGCCGCATTTGACTCATTCCTGAATCGAGATATTTCGAACATCGCAGCCAACGGGCAATCTGTTCCGGCTGTTTCAACGACGACGCCCGAAACCGGCTCTGTGTCCGAGAATCCAGCGACAGCATCGGCCGGTGTGATCACGCCCGGCAGTCCCCAGAACCGTTTTGTCGGCGCTGGGATTGTACAGAAGGTTGGCGATGGAGAACCCGGAGGGGCCGGCTATGTACTGATGGCGCCGTCAGGCAAGATCCTTGCTGATCTGAAGCCAACGGGCAATGTGCGGCTTGAAGACTTTGTCGGTCAGCAGGTTGGTGTTCAGGGCAGTCGCTGGTCCGAAAAAGAAAAACGCGACATCATTGAAGTCAGTGCCCTGGAGTCTGTACGCATTCGCCAGTGATGATCCGGCATTTGACGCTGAACTCTGGCGATTGAAGTCTTTGATCAATGGGTCGACGACCAGTCGGTCAGTAATCACCACGGCAAGCACTCCCAGAGAGGCTTGCCGTTTTTTTGGGGGGGGCAATCTCTGTTCTGACTGCGAGCTGACCACGCTCCTGCCGTTGCAGTGTCTGAGGCGTCGTCGCAAAAGAAACCCTGAAACTTTCGGACGATTGTTTTCGACCTGGTCGAGATGTTTGTTGCTCAACAGTCCGAAACTGTCGCATCGAACGACTCTGTAAGAAATTTTGATTACAATCCGGGCCGCAGAATTTCCACGCAGATTTTCGTCGGAGTTACGGCTCGATGCGCGATGCAAATAGACCACTCAGGCATGGATTGGCGACGTTCATTATCAGAATGACGCTATTGTGCCAGCTATTTATCAGTCAGGGTCTTGCTGCGGATGATCCCGACTTCTATCGGGACGTGCGTCCAATTCTTGCAAGGGCATGCTTTCACTGCCACGGTCCCGATGAAGAAACTCGCGAAGCGGGGTTACGACTGGACAGGCCAGAGGGCTTGTTCGGCGCGATTGAAGATCGGCAAGTTGTGAAGAAGGGTGAGCCGGACCATAGCGAACTGATCCGTCGAATTCGCTCTGAACAAATCGATGTGCAGATGCCGCCTGCGGACTCGGGAAAGTCTCTGACGCCGGAGCAGAGAGAGGTTCTCGTCAGGTGGGTGGCATCCGGTGCGTCATGGAAAGAGCATTGGGCATTCATCCCTCCACAGCGGCCTGATGTCCCCATTATTGCTCCAGAGGTTTCGTCGGACTTTGAGGATGCGAGCGAGATTGATCGCTTCATTCTCGAAAAGCTTGCGGCCACGGGACTGCCCCTTTCATCGCCTGCGGATGAGGTCATTCAGATTCGCCGCGTGTTTCTTGATCTGATCGGTTTGCCTCCAACCATTGAAGAGGCAGATCATTGGCTGGCAAAATTAAAAGATGAGAAGTCCGCCGGGTCGTCAGATGCGACAACGGTTTCAGTGTGGCAGGAACTTGTTGATCATCTGCTTTCTCGTCCGGAATACGGCGAACGCTGGGCTCGAGTCTGGCTGGATATGGCTCGGTACGCTGACACCAACGGTTACGAAAAGGATCGTCCTCGCTCGATCTGGCCGTATCGTGATTGGGTGATCAATGCCTTGAACGAAGATATGCCGTTTGATCGTTTTACGGTTGAACAATTGGCCGGAGACCTGTTGCCGGATGCAACGGTTTCTCAGCGGATCGCTACTGGGTTTCATCGCAACACAATGTTGAACGAAGAAGGAGGCATTGATCCTCTCGAGTTTCGGTTCCATGCAATGACCGATCGCGTGGCCACCACGGGGACGACTTGGCTGGGGCTGACCGTCGGGTGTGCTCAATGTCATACGCACAAGTACGATCCTTTGACTCACCGAGAATACTATCAGTTGATGGCTTTTCTCAACAACGCAGATGAGCCGTCGCTGTCGCTTCCAGACGATTCCACTTTGCAACGAGAGTCTGCAAACAAAGAACGTGCTGAGCAATTGCTGAAGGAACTACCGCAGCAATGGCCGCTCGAACAAATGGAAGTCCTCACATCGCGAATCGTACGTGCTGCTGGCGACGAGGGCGAGAAACTGGCGATCGAAGAACCAGACATGGTCGTTGTTTCGGGGGAAATACCTGCTCGAACCACCTATGTGGTTGACCTCGAAGTGGCCGACATCGCATCGGTTTCTTCGCTGCGTTTAAGTGCATTCAAGAGGGAGCCGCATGTTGGCCCGGGGCGAGCAGATAACGGCAATTTTGTGTTGAGTGAAGTGCAATTGAGCTTGTTTCAAAAGCCCGATTCCCCGGATGAGAAGACCGCCGAATCAGAAGTTCAGTTGCCATTAAAGTCCGTTACTGCAACTGTTGAGCAGGTGAATTACGCAGCTGCGTTCAGCATTGATGGAAAGTTGGAAACTGGCTGGGCCATTGATGATGGGCGAAGTATCCCGACAACCGCAGAGGCGACATTTTTCTTCGACGAAGACCATCTCAGGAAAGGTCTATTAAAGCTTGATTCCGCAAAGGCGCCAGTCGGATTGCGTATCCGACTGGTCCAGAATCATGGGGCTCGGCATGTTCTCGGGGCATTTCGGTTGGCTGTTGGACAGTCACTGTCGGCTGCAGAACAGGTCGCTCGACGAACCGAATTTGTGGCCAGGAAGTTCGAAGAATGGAGGAGCGAACGGAGTCGACAGGTCGTTACCTGGACTCCACTTAAGCCCCTTGCTGCCACTTCGAATTTGCCTCATCTGATGATTCTGGACGATGCTTCCATTCTGGCCTCGGGAGATACGACTAAACAGGATCGTTATGAAATTCTTCTGGGGGCATCGACGGAACCGATCACGGCATTGCGACTCGAAGCGCTGCCGGATGAACGATTGCCTGGAGGCGGTCCAGGGACGACGTTTTATGAAGGATCGTCGGGTGATTTTTATTTGAATGAGCTTTCGGTTTTTGCAGGCGAGCTCCCGGCGAAGGTGGCTTCAGCGACCGAGAGTTTTACGCGGAATAAATTTGGCAACACCCCCACATCAGCCGCATTGACATTGGATGGTGACGTACAAACCGGCTGGTCGGTGGCCGGAGAAGAGGGACAGCGGCATACAGCAGTTTATGTGTTCGAGAAACCCGTCCCGGCATTTACTGCACTAAAGATCCAGATGATTTTTGGCAGGCACTTCGCCAGTTCCCTTGGAAGGTTTCGGTTCTCGGCAGTCAATAGTGGGCATGCTCCTGTTGCTCTGCGGCTTTCAGATACAGAGGAGCAACTACTGCTCAAATCGCCGGAACAACTGACGACGGAAGAGAAATCTCGTTTGATGAATGCGTTCCTGCTGAACGCACCCGAAGTTGCAAGGCAAGCAGAACAGGTCAGACAGCTTTTGTCTCCGGTTAATGTTGCGACGACACTGGTTATGCAGGAGCGGCCTTCTGAGAATCCGAGACGAACGTATCGCCATCATCGTGGTGAATACCTGCAGCCGAAGGAGCAGGTGTCATCGGGGACTCCGGAATTTTTGCATCAGTGGCCCGAGGAGTTTCCACGGACAAGACTGGGATTTGCGAGGTGGCTCGTACATCGAAACAATCCACTTACGGCGCGAGTCATCGTGAATCGTCAGTGGGCGGCGTTCTTTGGGCGAGGAATTGTTACGACGGTTGATGATTTCGGAATACAGGGAACGGAGCCCAGTCATCCGAAGTTACTCGACTGGCTGGCGGTGACGTTTATGGATGACGACGACTGGTCCCTGAAGTCACTGCATCGTCGGATTGTCATGAGTCGCGTGTATCGTCAGGCCGCGACGAAGCGAGACGATGCGGTTGCCGTGGATCCCGAGAATCGGCTGCTTGCGTATGCTCCGCGATTTCGGCTGGATGCGGAGGTAATCAGAGACTCCATTGTTCAGGCTGCCGGAGTCCTGTCGAAGAAGCGAGGCGGTCCACCAGTTCGGCCGCTGCAGCCGAAGGGCATTACGGAAGTGGCTTTTGCCAGCCCGAGCTGGGATGTCAGCGAGGGCGAGGATCGTTACCGTCGCAGCATTTACACTTTCATCAAACGTACAGCACCGTTTGCGATGGTTACTACTTTTGATGGGCCGACAGGGGAAGCCTGTATTGCTCGGCGGAATCGTTCGAATACTCCGCTGCAGGCGTTAACACTACTGAACGATCCGATGTTCGTCGATCTGGCCCGAGTGTCAGGCGATCATGTTTTGCAGATGAGTCGCATTGACGATGATCAGAGGATCGTTGCCTTGTTTCGAGGACTCCTGACTCGGACGCCGGACGAAACAGAAGTGGCAGCATTGAAGGGTTTCGTCGTTCAACATCGCAGGAGGTTTCTGGACCATCCCGAGCAGGCTGCGGAACTCACAGGGAAGCAAGTTGACAACGATACTGCACGATCAGTCGCAGAGTTGGCAACCTGGACTGCCCTGTCGCGAGCAGTGTTTGCGCTGGATGAAGTGGTGATGCGGCCATAGTCGGCAAGCGTCATGTTTTCATTAGCCGGAGTGCGTTAGCACCCGGTTCTGGTGGAAGAAACAATCAAAACCGGACACTAACGCGTTCCAGCTGATTGTCCGTAAGTTTGGACGTTCTGGTTGATTTTTTGTGATTTCCCTCAGGGCCGTCAAACATGAATATGTTTTCTCCAATTGCTCGAAGATTCTGCTTGTCAGAGCTGACCTCCGGACTCGGCGCGTTTGCATTAGGGGGGCTATTGTGTGATCAGGCGAGAGCTGAGGTCACATCGACGGATCCGCTCGACGTTCGCCCTTCACATTTTCCGGGTAAAGCAAAAGCCGTCATCCATTTGTTCATGGCGGGGGCTCCCAGTCAACTGGAGATGTTCGACAATAAGCCTATGTTAACGGAGTTGTCCGGGAAACCGCTGCCACCGTCCGTCATTGGCGGTCAGCGGTATGCGTTTATTCAGCCAGATGCCGCAGTTATGGGGCCTCAGTTTGAGTTTGCACGTCACGGCCAATCCGGAGCGGAATTGTCCTCCGCCCTGCCCCATCTGGCTTCGATCGCAGATGAGATCTGTTTAATTAAATCGATGCACACGGATCAGTTCAACCATGCTCCGGCGCAATTGCTGATGAACACGGGCTTTTCGCAACCAGGGCGTCCGAGCATTGGTTCGTGGCTGTTGTATGGGCTGGGTTCAGAGACAAAAGAGCTTCCATCATTCGTGGTGATGAGTACCGGCGATGGTATCAGCGGAGGTTCGTCACTCTGGTCCAGCGGATTCCTGCCGACGGTTTATACCGGAGTGC
Source organism: Planctomycetaceae bacterium (assembly GCA_046349735.1). Lineage (GTDB taxonomy): Bacteria > Planctomycetota > Planctomycetia > Planctomycetales > Planctomycetaceae > SXXK01. Next base: position 41,748 of record JAXMBU010000015.1, on the reverse strand, counting down.
AGTTTCGAAGTCAGGGCCCGCCGATTCTCAATGTGACGACTCCCGCTGGAGTCAGTAACGAGCTTCAGGCCGAGACATTTTCGCTGATTAATCGGCTCAACAGGCATCGGTTGGAAACGGTTCATGATCCGGAAATTGCTACACGTATCGAGTCGTTTGAAATGGCGGCGAGGCTGCAGACATCGGCCCCGGTTCTGATGGATCTGGGAAGTGAAACGGCGGCCACGCTGGAGATGTATGGTTGCGAACCCGACAAACCATCATTTGCTCGCGCTTGTTTGCTGGCTCGTCGGATGGTTGAGCGTGGCGTTCGATACGTGAGCATCTTTCATAGTGGCTGGGATGCACATGGAAATGTGAAAGGTAATGTGACAAACAATTGCAAAGTCACTGATCAGGCCAGCGCAGCACTTGTGAAGGATCTGAAGCAGCGAAGTCTCCTGGACGAGACTTTGGTCCTGTGGGGCGGCGAATTTGGAAGAACTCCGATGGTTGAATCCAATGCTGCACTCGGGCGAGCTCAGGGCCGCGATCATCATCCTCAGGCCTTCACGGTCTGGATGGCTGGCGGAGGGATTCGCCCTGGAATGACGTTAGGCACGACGGATGACTTCGGATTTCACGTCACAGAGAATCCGGTTCATATTTACGACCTTCAGGCAACGCTGATGCACTGCCTCGGCCTCGATCACAAGCGACTCACGTTCCACCACGCCGGTCGCGATTTCCGCCTGACGGATGTACATGGTGAGTTAATTCATGCCGTTGTGTCGTAACACAATTTGATCGCAATGTGATGAGTCATTCCCATAACGACTGAAGTGAAATTACACGACGACGATTCAATGGGTATGCGGGCCATTCAATCACGGAAATTCAGTCACTCGAAAACTCCCCCTTATCGTTGCCACACCTGGACTTTGCGGCGTCGAAGTCGCTCTTGCAATATTGCCGCAACCACGGTCGCAAGGGCTGCGAATGTTGATGGTTCCGGCACGGCTGCGGATGAGATTGTAATTGTGCCACTGCCGGAGTAAGACAGAGGATCAATCGTCAGGTTGTTCATTAAGTCATCTTTGAACTGGGTCGAATCGTCAGTGAAGTCCCCGGGAGTACTGTTGTCGTTGTTAATCAGCTTGATTGTGAATATGTCTCCGACTGCAGCCAGAGGAGTCCCGGTGATATGCTCGACGTACAATCTGGTCAGCAGGAGTTGCGTGGATGTCAGTGATACACCGGCGCCGGACTGAGTATTGTCCCCGCCAATGATTTGTGTCAGCGTAGGGTCCTGGCGAGTTGCAAAAAAATTTCCCGGATCAATATCGGCCCCGAAAACATAGGGCGCCGGAGCAATCACAGACTGCTGATCGTTTGTCTGGAAGGGATCCGAGCGAAATTGCAGACTTCCGTTTGCGGCAGATCCAGTAATCTCGAAGTGATAGGCCGTCTGAAACAGGTTATCCGTCGCGTCCGAACTGATCAGGACATCGATGAATCCGATTCCGCCAGTCGAAATTGATCCATTCTGAACTTCCACGATGATGTCCGCGAAGCAGGACGCAGATGCTGACAGAACGATAATCAATGTCATTAAAGAAATACGCATTGTGTAACACTCAAGAAAATGGACAGAAGCATTAAGATTCCTTACTCAACAGCGGCCTCCCGCCCTGCGATTTTCTGATGCTGCCGATTTTGCATCAGCAAATCGCGACTCCAATGGCGGCTTCCATGCTCTGGCTTGTTACAAAACTCGATTAACGCCACGTTCAGATTAAATGGGCAGTAGGCATGCGTTTCAGTCGTCCAGCCAGCTCAGCATCGGGTCCAGTAGTTTCTTGCCACGTTGCTGCGTCGTGTAGAGGCGGTCGGTTGAGTTGACGGCATTGTTGCCATCCAGGTCGCCGTCCTGATTGCTGCCCGTGCGTCCGATCTGGCTCGTCACAAGGTTTGTGTCGGCGACATCGACTTTTGCGTCTCCGTTGGCATCGCCAAAGAGTCGATGGAATTCAAATGCCGCATCGCCTGCATCTGCGAAAGAACTGTTTCCATCGAGATCCAGCAGAACCCTATAGAATCCGTTGCCTGACTGACGAAGGCCACCGAGGCCGTTGGCTCCGAAGTCAAGACGCAGGCGATTACCGTTCTGAGACAGCACTGCTCCCGGGCTATCAACTCCAGTCCCCGGCGTTACTGATGCCGCATCGATCGCAAATCGTTCGACCTTCACTCGATCGGCGTTCAGCATCGCGTTCAAGCCCGTTGATGAACTGAACAACACATCCAGGTACCGAACGAAAGAACGCTGGTTGACACCGTTCTGCACATCAATTGCGGTTGCGGTCAGCCCCGCTGAGGCAAACGAATAGGTGACGGAAACATCTCCACTCACGGGAGCCGTTTCCACATTTCCTGAACCGTCACGACCTACGCTGAAGAAACGGTAGGTGTGGCTGGCTCCGTCCAATGTGCCCTGAAACAGGATCTGGCTCGAGTAATTTCCGGATCCCAACGATACGCCGCTGGCCGAGCCAATCAGAACTGGAGTGTTGCTGTCGATAGATACATAGGCATCGAACGCGGTCAGGGCGGTCCCGCCCACTTTCGTCCCTGTCATCTGGACGGAGAATAGTCCATTGGAATTCGGCACCGCTGAAGTCACCTGAGTCGCTGGTGGAACGACATCGCCGATACGAGTAAACGTGTCCGCACTCGTCTTCGTTTCCTCATTCCCCGCATTGTCGCGAGCCAAACTACGGAACCAGTACGTGGTATTAGCGGATCCCATAAACGTCGTTGAGGGAGATGAGGCGGGCACGGTTGCGAATTTGTTAAATGAGCCGCCGGTTGAATAATACAGATCATAGTCTTTCACACCGGAAGCTCCGGCTCCAGGATCTGCGCCACTTGGACTGATATTGATCAACAACGACGTTGATGTCGACGGAAGAGCCGCGATTGTGCTGACCGGAGTGGTTGCGTCCTCCTCGATGTCGGTCACACTGATCAGAAAGTCCTTTTCGTAGGCGAGACCACCCAGGTCTGTCGAGCGAATTCGAATCGAGTAATTCGACTTACTCTCAAAGTCGAAGGCGGCAGTCGTTTTCAGGGTGCCGCCAAAGATCGTGAAGCTCTCGTGATCGGAACTTCCTGATACAGGAACGATCTCGTAACTGAATGTGCTTTCGAAATCCGGATCAATGGTCGAGAACGTGCCGATGTCCGTACCACTCGGCAGATTTTCGTCGACAGTGGTCCCCTGCAACGTGATGTTTGTGGGAGATTCGTTGGCATTAGTGACGTTGATTTGGAACGTCTCGTCAACGGAAAGTCCACCCGCGTCAGTGACTCGTACTATCAGGCTGTATGAGTTCTTCAACTCGTAGTCAAAGGGAAGTTTGGCTTGCAAAGTCGTTCCATCAGGAGCGATATTAAATAACGCATTGTCGCCGAGACCCGCGGGAAGGCTGAAGCTGCCGGTATCGCCAGCGTTGAGATCAGTGAAGTTGAGAGTCCCCACAGAGGCATTCGGTGCAGCATTTTCCACGATGGAATGTGCGGTGATTGCAATACTCGTCGGAGCGGAATTGAACTCAAAGTTGGCCAGCGAAGCCATTTCATCGGCCGTCAAATAGGCCGCCGCCTCACCTCCGAAGGCGGTGTTTGTGACCAGCACATTCGCTGCAGCAATCGCTTCCGCACGAGTTGTTCCGAGAACGGTGAAAGAGGCCAGCCGCTTTGTTTCGCCGGCAGGAATTGTCAGGTCATAGGTCCACTCGACGTTATCTTCGATCACATTCACGGTGGATGGACGTAGTCCAAACGGACCATGCAGCAGATGAACAATCGCTGGCGTTCCGGTTCCATCGGCATCGTCTGTTCCAAACCACAGATCGGTTGGCTCGACAAGCAGGTCGCCATCGGACGTTGCGAAGACTGTTGTGCCTGCGTCGGAGCCAAGATTGCCGGAGAATCGTAAAGGTAAGCTGATGGCATTGGCATTTGGATTCAAAAAGCTATTCGAGATCCGAGCAAACTCAATGGACCCTGCTTGAGGGATCGTTACTTCTCGGCGAATCTGAACGCCTGAAATTGGTGATGTGCCTGTCAACAATGTTTGCCCGGCATCATTGGTGGCGGTGATCCCATCCAATGGTGCGAAATGGTTGCCATTCACTGTTAGTCTGTCGAAACCGTCAAATGCACCTAATGGCCCCTCAATGAGTTGTGCCGTCCCGTTTCCGTAAGTGTCGACGTCGAATGTTGAGCCGTTTGAGGCGATAAATTCTGATTCACCGGAAGAGGAATACCGCAGGACGGCGAAATCACCATTGTTTCCGAATGAAACACTTCCGCCGACGACCAGCTTTCCGTCGTTCTGCAGCGCTGCGGATCCTACACCAACGGATGATGTTGCGAGAGATGTCGTCAGCTTGCCATCATCATCGAACGAATTATCGAGTAAGCCGTTTGAGTCAAGCCGGATGATACCCAACGATCGCAATCCACCGTTCTGCATCAATCCAACCAGGAGAATCCTGCCATCGCTTTGGACCAACACACTTGCCAATTCGTCGCTGATCGTCGTGTTTGTAGTTGCTGAGTACGAGAGTACCGTTTTGCCATCGCCGTCAAAGTTGGTATCGAGCGATCCGTCCGCGTTCAATCGAGCGACGGCCACGTCCGTGTAGCCGCTGCTATTCGAACTCCGGCCTGCGATCAGGATCTTTCCATCGGACTGGATGGCGGTTGCACCCGCATAATCGGCAAAAGCTCCAAATGAAAGGGAAACTTTCCCATCACCATCAAACGACGTGTCCAGCGTCCCATTCGGCAGATAGCGAGCAACTGCAAAGTCGTCATTACTACCGTTGTTGGTATGTCCAATGGCCAGGATTTTGCCATCGCTCTGGATTTCAATATGGTCAACGACATCGGCAGAAGAACCGAAAGCGGTATAAACGCGCCCGCTGCTGCCAAACGTTGTGTCGAGCGAGCCATTGCTGTTGTATCGAGCCAACGCAAAATCTGTATTGCCACTTAGAGTGGTGTACCCTCCCGCGACAATTTTACCGTCTGACTGAACTCGAACGCCTCTCGCATAATCGCTCGCGCCAAACGACGTCAGGACCCGACCATCACCATCGAACGTCGTGTCGAGGCTTCCATTGATGTTATAGCGAGCTAATGCAAAATCGACATTACCTCCGATACTGGTGTATCCCGCGACAATGATCTTTCCGTCCGACTGAATCGTCTGATCGTTGGCAATATCTGTCGAGAGAGTGGTAGCGCCAAAGTCAGTGACGACTCTCCCGTCCGTGTCGAACGTTGCATCCAGTCGACCGTTCAAATCGTAACGAGCAATCGCAAAGTTTGTTCCGCCGTCAGATGCCGAAAGAACTCCGGAGGCAACAATCGTTCCGTTGGGCAGCACCGAAAGATTGCTGATAGACTCGGATGAGAGCCCCTGTGTGTCGATGACTTTCCCGTCCGCATCGAACGATGCATCTGGCGTACCATTGAACGCGAGTCTGGCAACAGCCACATCATAGTACGAACCATTGTGCATTGTTCCGACGGCCACTGCCTTACCATCGGTTTGCAGGGCAACTCCATAGGCGATGTCTTCGATGCTCCCGAACGAAACAGTCTGTTTTCCTGCGGTGCCAAAGGTTGCATCCAGAGAGCCGTTACCATTGTATCGAGCAAACGCGAAGTCAGACGAACCCGAAATAACAGCGCTGCCTGCCACCAGAATTTTTCCGTCGGCGTGCAATGCAACTCCATAGGCCGTTTCAGACGATGTTCCGAACGTAGTCGTTTGAATTCCATCGGTATCCCATGTCGTGTCAAGAGAACCATTGGTATTGTAACGCACGAGTGCAAAATCAAAGACGGCATGACCGGCAAGGAGAATCTTCCCATCGGGCTGAATGACAATCGCGTTGGCAACATCAGTTGAGGCCGTCACGCTGGTCGTCTGCGTTCCATCTCCGTCAAACGATGTGTCGAGTGTGCCGTTGCTGTTGAATCGTGTGACAGAAAAATCAGGAGAGAATCCAACTGTATTGATGCCTGCAATGACGATCTTTCCGTCCGCTTGAAGTGCAACAGCATTTGCCGCATCATTGCCGGTGCTCAGAGCCAGTAACCGAATGCCATCTCCGTCAAATGTCGGGTCCAGAATTCCGGAGCTTGTATAGCGTACAACGACGGTGTCACTCGTGCTGCCCAGTATAGATTCACCGGCAACGACGACGGCCCCGTCGGGCTGAATTGCAATGCCCCTGGCACGATCGTGATGCGAACCGATAGGCGTGAGTACAGTACCGTCATCACTAAATGAGGTGTCGAACAAACCGTTGGGAAAATACCGACACACCATAAAGTCGTCGTATCCGCCAGCAGCAGCGGCATAGCCAGCGACTACAATTTTACCATCACTCTGGATCGCAATGGCAGTTGCCGTACCGCCAAAGAATGCCCTTCCATTCGAGGCCTCCCCGAATGACGTATCAAGCTGGCCGTCAGGCAGATATCTCACTAGATATCCTGCTTCGCCAGCAACCACAAACCTGCCGTCGGGCTGAATCGCCAAGGCTCTCGCTTTTTCGGACGCCGGGGAATTTGCGAAAAACTCCGTTGTTGAGCGACCTGCAACTCCGAACGAAGGATCGAGAGCCGTGCGCTCGGAAGCCACAAAGTCTCTCCGCCAGTCACCCTCCGCAACCGTGCTACCATTTCCATCGAGTCCATTACCAGCAGCATCTGAAATCGAGTCTCTGACGTTGAGTCTCCATGTGTCCTCTGCCATTTCAGGAAATGTCAACGTCGCGACGTTACCGACCACGGACACGTTCGTGGGATTGGTTGGCACATCGCTGGACAATAACAACCCATCTGTGCCCGCCCTCCTGAGCTCATAATTGCCTGGCAGGTCAGCCCCTGTGACCGGCTCACTGAAAGTGACCGCCAGCGTGGTTGAGCCTACTGCCAGCGTTCCGGAAGAAAGAAAACTTGTGGTCAGAACTGTCGGCGAGATTTCATCTACGTCTGTCACATTGACAGTGAGCGATTTCTCAAAGCTCAACTGTCCCTGATCCGTTGAGCGTACCCGAATTGAATAGCTGGAACGAGTCTCGTAATCGAACGGTTCACTCGTCAGGAGTTGATTACCTGAGATCTGAAACTTTGAGTTGTCGCTGTCGCCATCGCCGGAAATCAATGCATAGGAGAAAGTGTCGCCAATGGTGTCTACGGTGTTGATTGTACCGACGGTGGTTCCAGCGGCGTTGTTCTCTGCCACATGATCTGAACTAAGTTGAATATTCGTCGGAATGAAGTTTGTTCCCGCTTTATAGTGGGCAAGGATTCGGGTTGCCGAAAGGGCTGTCGAATAGATTGCGATTTCATCAATCTGGCCATTGAATTGGTATGGCCTGTTTGATGTTGTACCGATCTGAATTGGTGCGGCAGAATTGACGAACCCGGAAGCAACCGTTCCCATGCCACCAACGACACCGTTGATGTAAAAAGCTACATTCCCGTTATTCACTGTCACCGCAACATGTTGCCACGCTCCAGCGACCGCAGGAGCGGCGCTCACTAGTACGCCTCCCCCGGATTTTCCGAAGTAGAACTGACCGGTCGGTGAAATCAGCAGTTCATATTCCGTACCAAGTCCAGTGTAGGAGTACTTACTGAGAAGATTTTGATAGGCTCCGGTCGCCACGAAATCGGGTTTCACCCACGCTTCAAACGTTGCCGAAGTGCCAGGTGTCAGCAGAGGATTGTCGGGGACCAGAATCCCCTGCCCCGAAGTCGAAAAGCGTACTGAAGTATTGGAGTCATCTGCCAGAGCGCCGGGTTGCGCGAACGTTCCGCCGAGGCGACTTCCCGAAAGGCTGTTTCCCGAACGGTCAGCCACTGATGGCGGATCTCCAAGCCGCCAGTACGCGACCGGGCTGTTGGCGAGCACGCTTGTCGCGTATGTCCCATTGGCTGCTGACTGGTAGTGAGACAGGATCTGCGATGGAGTCAATGCTGTACTATAGGTCGCCACTTCGTCAATCGCCCCAAAGAACTGGTAGGGCGTGTTTTGCGAGGTACCGATCTGCACGGGAGCAGTTGTATTCAATCCCGAAGCGGCGACACTGCCAACACCTCTGGCAACCCCGTTGATGAAAAAGGACACACTGCCATTATTGAGTGTCACCGCGACATGCTGCCAGACGCCACTGGTGACTGCCACACTGCTCAATGCTGAGCCGCTTCTTCCAAAGTAGAGTTGTCCACTGGGTGAGATGAGTAACTCATATTCAAATCCTCGTCCCTGCGCATAGTCGAATTTACTGAGCAGATTCTGATATTGGCCTGTCGATGCCGCGTCTGGTCTGATCCATAGTTCAAAGGTCGCCGCAACACCCGGCGAAAGCGAATCACGATCATCGATGAGCACGCCATCTCCGCTGGAGGAGAATCGTGCAGCAGTGCTGGAATCACCGGTCAACGCACCCGTTTGCCCGAGACTAATGCCATTTAAAGGAGTTCCGGATACTGAGTTTCCCGAACTATCTGATATTGGCGGAACAACAGCAGGGTCGCCTAGACGCCAAAAAGCTGTGGGGCTGTCTGCCAGGACAGTACTTTCATAGACTCCAGTCAGGAGCTTTCGTTGTTCCAGCCAGTCGATGCGGGGCGACACTTCCCGGCGGAGTTTCCGCTTGCGACAAAGTCGCTGATCGTAAATGAAGGTTGTTCTGAGCACGTGAGAGAAGGTTTTGAGGAGAGATTTCATTAACATGATCCTAAGTCGCTTTCGTGCGCCCAGGTTGCGGTATTGAGCCATCGCAATATCACAGCGAGCACGACCTTGGCGTCGTGTCAGTAAATCGCAACGAGTGATTTGAAGTTCTACGTTCCGTCGAATGGCGAGCCAGGAGATCTCAATTCAATGATCGCAGATCAGCAGGAACCAACGGGTATCTGATCTGGTCACTTAACGGAAGTTCAAGGTTGGAATCGGAAGTGCCGTCGAGCGGACGTAAATCCTCTGTTCTCCAGGGCACGGTTCCGCTGGTGACATTACGAGAAAACTTTCGCATTCCTGGCGTTGGCCCGACATTGGGAATTGAACGATTGCAATTGAGAGTCAACGCGATGAAAATTCTATGGAAATAATTCATCTGAATTTGGCGAGAATCGTGCCTGAGAGGACGGGAGACTATGTCGATTTCAGAAGTGTCGGCTTCCGAGCCGAATGAGCGACTGGGCGTTTTGCTGAAGAAAGCTAAGGAGGGTTCGAACAGCAGTCTGGGCGAGTTGTTGATCGCTTATCGCGACTATCTGCTTGCGATTGCGGATGAAGAACTCGGGTCTGACTTAAAGGTCAAGGTGAGTGCATCTGATGTGATTCAGGATTCCTTCCTCGAAGCCAAGAGGGACTTTCTTCATTTTGCCGGCAAGACTCCGTCTGAGTTTCAGTGGTGGCTGAGACGAGTCTTGTTGAACAATGTCGCTAACGCGAATCGCAGCTATCGAACGACCGCAAAGCGAGATGTCTCCCGTGAAGTACCAGTGGCTTTAGTTAATCCATTCGATCGGGACGGGGCATTGGTTGCTGGTGACGCAACGGCCAGCAGCATTGTCCAGAAAAACGAATTGTTGGATCGTGTTCAGGCCGCAGTTCAACGATTGCCGCAGCACTATCAGGATGTGATCCGATGGAGAAATCTTGAGAGAATACCGTTTGATGAGATAGGCCGACGTTTAGAACGTTCTTCCGCAGCAGCTCAGCAACTTTGGGTGCGTGCACTGGACGCGTTGCAGCAGGAACTGGATTCTGGCGATGAGACAACTCCCTCCCGAGCAAATCACACAACTTAGCCAGTTGCTGGTGCAATTTGATGAGGCGCTCGCGGAATGTTCCGCTCCTTCCGTCGTAGAGAGCTTTGCTGCTGTCGCAGAATTGTCCAGTGATGAACTGAAGTTCGAATTTCAGCGTGGTCGGGACTGTCTGGAACTGCTTGAACAATTGCGAAGACGGCAACTCGGCGATGTCGGCTCGCAATGTGGCTGCAGTGATACGGAGACAGAAGTTGCAGCAGGGGTGAGTCCGGGAGATATGCAGGACGGTTTGCACTCAGGATTGTCATTAACCGGGTGTGAATTGTCTGAGTCAGGCTCGCCTCGGATTGGCCGCTTCCACCTGCTTCGACGTATCGGCTCTGGTGGATTCGGTGTCGTATTCCTCGCTGAAGATCCGATTCTGCAACGTCTGGTGGCGCTGAAAGTTCCTCGCCCTGAAACTCTTTCCACGCGAGACTTGCAGCAACGGTTTATTCGAGAATCGCAACTCGCGGCCAGACTGAGTCATCCACATATCGTGCCCATTTACGACGCCGGACAGGCGGACCCCGTCAGCTACCAGGTTATGGCTTATTGTGCCGGGGGCAATCTGGCTACCTGGTTGAAGAACTCGCAGACGCCAGATGGACTACCGACAGGGGAAGTTTCAGTAAAGGGGGGTGACAAACAGATACCGGCACATCAAAAACAATTGCCGGTGCGTGTGGCGGCTCGTCTTGTACTCGCGCTTGCAGAAGGGCTCAGCTATGCCCACGAACATGGGATCCTGCATCGTGATTTGAAGCCCAGTAATATTCTTCTTCGGCCGAAATTTGAATCTGGCGTCAAAGAAGAAACCTTTGATCCGGGATCCATTTCGCTGTCGGACCTGTGTGACCTGTTCGAGCCAATGATTGCAGATTTCGGGCTGGCCAGGCTTTTCGATGACCACGCCTCAGATTCCCCTGCAGGGACCCACTTGCAGGATCACGATTGTCACGAAACACTGCTGGCTGGAACGCCGCAATACATGGCGCCAGAACAGATTGATGGCCGTTTCGCGGAGCTGTGTCCGGCCACTGATGTTTATGGGTTGGGAGCAATCCTGTACGAAACGCTGACAGGGCGGCCAGTACTTCCGAGAGGTTCAGTGGAGCAATTAAAAAATCGCGTCCTTCACGAACCTCCCGCCGCTATGATAAGCAGTCGCCCCGAGATCTCGGCAGATCTCGAAGCCATCTGTCTTAAGTGTCTGGCAAAGTGTTGCTGCGATCGATACCAGAGTGCACATGAATTGGCAGCAGATCTCCGATTCTATCTTAATGGGGAGCCCGTCAAAGCGCGTTCACAGAGTTGGTATGAGTCGCTCCGGAACTGGTCGAGGCGGCGTCCGGCTGTCGCCAGCCTGTTGTTCTTATCCGGGACACTTGTCGCGGGGCTGCTCTGCTTTTCGTTCTGGCATGTTTATCGGTTGAATGATCTGAATGGCCGTTTGAATACGTCGGTGGATGAACTACGCCTGCAAACGAAGGCTGCGACGGAAGCGGGACTTCGAGCCGAGAGACTCGCGAGATATGCGGGTACTCGAAATTACGCAACAAGCATGATACGAGCCAGTGAACTTTTTCGAACGAATCAGCGGGGGCGAACGGGAAGTTACCTTCAGGAATTCCTTACTGCGGAAGATGATCGTACGGATCTGTCACTCTGTGGGTTTGAATGGAGGTATCTCTGGAATCAGACGGCGAGTCATCGAGAGCTTCGCGGCCATAACGCTCGGATCCTGGCAGCGGTTATGAGTTCTGATGGTGCTCAATGCTATTCCATCGGCAAGGATGAAACGATTCGGCGATGGCACGCCGGGTCCGGTCAATTGATCGAGACATGGTCCATCGGTCCCCCGGCCACTGATTACTCCGCACGGATCGAGCCGGGAGCTTCCCGAGCGATCGTCAACAGAACCCTTTCGGATTCCGATGTCACCGAAGTCGTGACATGGGATCTGGGAGCAGGAGAAGCACTTCATCGGAGACTGCTTCCGGACGTTGGCGTTCTTTCGCTGGCCATCGCACCGAATGGAGCGTGGGCGGCCGTCGGCGGCAGGAAGAACTCAGAGAACACGCCTTTTCTGAGTTTCTGGGACCTCAGTACAGGAGAATCTCAATTGGTGAAACTTCCACTCACAGAGGAGCATGCATTCGACGGTCTCAACGAAATTTCGGTCACATCGGATGGAACCTCGGTTGCCTTGTGTTTTCAATCGAGCCAATCCAATGGCACATTTCGGCACAGTATCTTTGTTGCTGACCTGATCTGGCCGTCCGGGAGCAGTCAGGGTCAAGGCATCCCCGAAATCACATCCTGGCGTTCCGTTACAGAACTCAGCGGTGACCTGAAAACGATGGCTGAGTTTTCCCCTGATGGAAGTTTGCTTGCATTTTCCTCTTCCTCCCCGAACCAGGTCATCGTATGGAACGTGACGGAGGGTCATCTCGTCGATGAATTGCCTGATCTTCGTGAGTCTGTTGACAGCTTGGCGTTCAACGCTGATGGAACGACACTGGCCTTGGGGATTAGTGATTCCGTTATCGGTTCCGCCCCGGGCCGTTTATCGAGGTCTGAAGGAGACAGTGAACCTGCCAGCGATCGTCTGATCTTCCGGGATCTCAAAACGGGGCGGACCTACGAGACCTCATTTCACGGATTGCAGAGTCTGCATTCTCTTGCCTGCCATGAAGCTTCTGGATCGTGGATCATAGGCGAAGGTGGAGGTCGGCTGAGCATTTGGAAGCCCACGGTTCTGCCGACCCATACTACGCTTCCCGGGCATTCGCCTTCGGAAGCCTGGGGTCTCGCTTTTTCTAATGACTCTAAGACCCTATACACAGTGGGGGACGATCGTCGGTTGAGATCGTGGGATGTGGCCACGTCGGCAGCGGGGCCTTCGGGTGAATCACATACGGCCCTTGTTTCCTGCATCGCTACATCCGACAATGGTCGCTGGATTGCGACGGGGGGATACGACAAGCAAGTCGTTCTCTGGGACGCACGCTTGATGACGACTAAATCAGTGCTTGTGGGACATCAGGGCGATCTGCGAGCAGTCGCATTCTCTCCAGACGGTACGAAACTAGCCAGTGGTGGTCGCGACAATCAGATTCGAGTTTGGAATGTCGAGAATGGTCAATTACTGACGACATTATCAAGAAGCGGTGGGGCTATTCGTGGGTTGGGGTTCTCTTCTGCGAACGACTTAATCGAGGCCAGTGCTGATGGTCATCTGATCCGCTGGCGACTCGATGGTTCACATACCATCGTGGCAGGTGAAAGTGAAGAAATCCATTCGCTCCAGGTAATGGCCATTGATCCGCGTTTTCCCGCTGTGATTTTTTCTGAACAGACTGCACAGACATTGGCGGAGCGGATCTCTGATTTTACTCCCGAAGTGAATGTCGTTTACGGATGCAAAGGCGGCAACTTCCGAGGATTGCGCATTGGGAACCATCTTCATCGAAGATGGTTTGATGGGAGCCAGCCGGGGGCCGACATTCGAACTGTGGATGTCGCTCCTGATGGTTTGACGATAGCCGTCGCGGGTGACGATAAATCAGTCCATTTGTGGCATATCGAATCGGGCCAGGAACTGCTCGCTTTTGAAAACCTGTCGGCGGCCGTCAATCAGGTTCGATTCTCGCCGAATGGAGAGCTCTTGGCGGCCGCACTTCATGATGGAACGGTGCGAATCTGGCATGCTCCACTCAATCGCTGACAAGGCGTTGGTGAACCTCGCGTAACAGTCAACGCAGATGTCTGCACCGCGGTCCTGAGATCAGGCTTTGTGCCTTGAATCTTCTCTCGACGCTGAAGATCGATCCGATGTTGCCAGTCAGTTGGTTTGCTTGTCGGCATGCGAAAATGATACCCTTAACGAAGGGGCTGAATGCTGGCGATTCAGGTTGCGGATATGAAATCGGCTCGGCGCAGTAGATAACTATTCCTGCTCAGGAACTCAAGCATGCGTCTTATTGATGACTTCATGATTGCAGTCCGTATCGCTCCGGCTCCTCGCGATCGTTTGCAACTCATCGATTTTCTGGGATTGGCAGTCTATTTACTGATCACGATGGGGATTGTGGTCTGGTCATCTCGACGTCAGGCCAGCACCAGCGAGTTTTTTCTCGGTGGTCGGCGCATGCCGTGGATCGCTGTGGGGCTCAGTGTGCTGGCCACATTGATGTCCAGTATCTCCTACATGGGTGTGCCCGGGGAGATGATCAAGAACGGCGTTGCCATGTTTGCTCAGTATCTCGCACTGCCTTTGAGTATGTCGGTCGTGCTTTTCGTCTGGGTGCCCTTCTTTATGCGACTCCGGTTTACCAGCGCTTACGAGTATCTGGAGAGACGATTTGACGTACAGACTCGAATCATCGGCAGTGTTTTGTTTCTCTTTCTGCGACTGGGCTGGATGTCCATGGTGACCTATGTCGGGTCGTTAGCGCTCACGCAAATGGTTGGAACTCTGATACCGATTGAGACTCAGGATCCGATTGCTCAGTGGTTCAGTTCCGCCGGAACCTCACACCCTCTTCGTGAATCATTCCTGTATTGGATTATCGTTGCGGTGGGATTGTCGGCGACTGTGTATGGAAGTGCAGGAGGATTTCGCGCTGCGATCTGGAATGATGTCCTGCAATCCCTGATGTTGTTTTCCGGAACGGTTCTGACTTTGGGGTATGTTGTCTGGACGACTGGTACCGGCCCTGCCGAATGGTGGCGACTGGCTGCCGAGAATTCCGCCGGGCATACGAAGCTGGTCGTTTTCAGCCTGGATCCGACGGTTCGAATGACCGTAGTCACTGCGGCAATGCTCAATTTCTTCTGGGTTATTTGCACTCATGGTTCTGATCAGGTGGTCCTGCAAAGGTACTTTTCAACGACGTCACTGAAATCGGCGAGACGCAGCTACCTTGTCGCTGCGGTGACGGATGTCACGATCGGCTTTCTACTGGCCTTGTGCGGCCTCGCGTTGCTGGCATTTTACCTTCAACATCCGACCTACCTGCCGGAGGGAATCTTTGTTGTTGAGAATGGACACACCGTCGTGAAGCAAGGGGATAAAGTGATGCCTCATTTCTTTGCACATCAGCTCCCCGCCGGGATTGGCGGAGTTATTTTGGCCGTACTCGTGTGTGACGCCATGCAGACTCTGGTTTCCGGAGTCAACAGCATCAGCGCTGTCTTTGCAGCCGATCTTTATGGAAGGATTCGTCAGGATCGGCAAAAAAGTCTGTCAGATATCGGATTCGCTCGAATCCTTTCAGTGGTGGTCGGTTTAGTCGTGACTTCTCTGGCCATTGGAGTTGCTTATCTGGCACAGAATTCAGGACGCAATATTTTTGATTTGATGGCTCCCGCGTTCAATATGTTTCTGGGACCTCTAGCATCGCTGTTCCTGATTGGAATGTTTCTGCGTTGTGATGGTCGCGCAGCGAAGATTGCTGTCACATTCAGTATTCTGATTTCGTTCTTCTGGAGTTATTGGCAAATCCTGTTTGGCACCAGCTACCAGCCGTCCATCACTCTGACGACTGCGGTTCCATATCTTTGCAGCTTTCTGATTGCGGCGTTCGTTAGTCGCTTTATTCGGACGGCTCCGGATTATCCGGGACTGGAATACACGCGAGCTGTCGTCATGCGTCGTGAGTTGCCGCCGGAAGTTGAGTCTCCTTAGCCCCTGAAACTGCAGAGACTTGAAGCCTTCCTGAGTTGCAAATTCGCAGGTTGAACGCGTAACGTGCCCCGATTCGTTGCCACCCCACCCACTGGTATTGAGTTTCAAAGGGCCACGTTCGATGTCTGACGCTGATAAGAATGATCCGTATAGGCTTTTGAAGGATGGCCTCGAACATTCCCATGTCGTGGAGAAACGGGACGATGTTGAGTACGACCCCTATGCGCTTCCGAAAGAAGCCATTCAGGAGCCCCCCGTTTCACTTTGGGCGGCGCTAAAGATGATTGGCCCCGGCATCATCCTGGCAGGAACGATCGTTGGGTCCGGCGAACTACTGCTGACAACTTCTCTGGGAGCGAAATATGGATTTGTATTTCTTTGGTTGATCCTGTTCAGCTGTATCATCAAAGTGTTCATGCAGGTCGAGCTTGGACGCTATGCGATCTCGTCGGGGAAGCCGACCCTGGGCGCAATCAACGAACTGAGTGGACCTCGCCTCGGAGCCCACTGGATTGCGTGGTGGTGGCTGATCATGATGCTGTCGACGGTGTTTCAGCTGGGAGCCATGACGGGGACCGTTGGACAGTCATTGAATCTGGCATTTCCATCTGTCTCGGAGGGCTTTGCTGATTCGTTCGATAAGTTTCTGCCATCAGTGGCTGCGGCAACTCGTCAACGTCCTGAGTTTCCGTGGGCCGTACTGACATGTTTGGCGGCAATGGGACTACTCTGGAGCGGGACTTATCGCCGAATTGAAATTGTCACAACGGTCCTGGTTGTCGGGGTTACTTTGTTGACAGTCACCGCAGCCTGTGCGCTGCCTGCCACGAAGTTTCCGATCAACTGGTCGGATGTCGCGAATGGTCTGACATTTGGTATGCCGGCAGAAGGAATTGCAGTGGCATTTGGAGTCTTCGGGATTACCGGAGTTGGTGCGACAGAATTGTTCTTTTATCCGTACTGGTGCCTTGAGAAGGGGTACGCTCGCTATACAGGAAAAGCCGAATCAGGACCGGATTGGGAGCGTCGAGCCAGGGGCTGGGTTCGAGTCATGCATCTGGACGCGTGGGTCAGCATGGTCGTGTTTACGGTCTCCACGCTGGCCTTCTATTTCATGGGAGCTGCCGTCCTGCATGCTCAGGGCCTGCATCCCGAAGGTAAAGACATGATCCAGACGCTGGCGCGAATGTTTGTGGATACGTTTGGACTCTGGACCAAAATCGTATTTCTGATTGGGGCGGCAGCTGTCCTGTTTAAGACGCTGTATCTGTCCAGTGCCGGAAATGCTCGGCTGGTGGCCGACTTTATGAGTCTGGCCGGAGTGTTTACATACCGTGAACCCGCGCAGCGTGGCCGAGTGATTCATTGGGTGTCTCTGATGATCCCCGTGCTGGCTCTGGTGCTATTCCTTGCGTTTAAAGAGCCTCGGTGGATGGTCGTTGTCGGTGGCTTTGGACAGGCTTTGACGCTTCCCATCATCTCCGCCGTGACCATCTATTTTCGATACCGCAAACTGGATCGCAGAATCTCCCCCGCGTTTTTTCTGGACGTTTGCATGTGGCTGGCTTTCGTAGCGATCACCGCCGTTGCCATTTACGCATTGCGAGATCAGTACTTCAAGTTCTTCCCGGTGGCGGTGCCTGCAGCGAAGTAATTGGTTCTGGTAAGGAATCATTGCAATTTGCGCCAAAGTCCCTGTTGATGGTGCATGGTGCAGAAGCCGATTGACGACTGGGGCAGGTCCTGGTGGCGTGGACCTACGGGTTCTTCTGTGAGCGGTACGGCGCTAGCCGCCGGTGCTTTCCATACTTCGTGATAACAATCACCGGTGGCTAGCGCCATTCCGCTCACTAAGTCTACGCCATTCGGAATAAGGCATCGGCAGACCCAGTGGACACGTCAAGGAAGGTAGATGGCGGCGGCAGTTTTCAGTTCGTCGATCATGCGACCAACGAACTGACCACGACTCATGACCTTTGCGAACCCTGCCTCGCGAGCCTGGTCAAGTTTGGCGGTATGAACGTGAGGACCAAAGGCGATTCCTGAGCGTGCCGTCAGCATTGGCAGTTGTTCGGAGATCTTTGTCGCATCGACAGGAGCAAATGCCAGATCGACACACAGCACCGTGGCTGGAGTTGCTTTGGCAACAAGATCCTCTATCGAAGAGACCGATCGAAAGAAGAATCCCAACGCCGCCGCAGCACCACTAACCGAGCTGATCAGCATCAGATCGGACGAGAACAACAGAACCCGAATCTCCGTGCCTTTGGTGTTGGCCATTGATTAAGGTTCGCGACGAGGAGCGAACTTGATCTTACTGATATATCGGACAGGAATGCCGTTTGGCCCCATGCGTCCCGAGCAGGAACCAATGGCACTGATAATGTTGCGATAGTGCAGATTGTAGTCGGGGTCGATTTCAACTTCCTGTTTTTCCTGCTGGTCGGGACCGATTGCCTTTAACGCATTGATGGCTCGGAAGACTTCGGAGTTCAGCTTGGCAAAAGCCTGTTCTCCGCCACCCAGATTCACGCCGTTGAACGACAAGGCATTCAGGTTGCCCTCCGCGTCAGCAATCATCCGCACCTTAAACGGTGGAAGTTCAGCTTCGGTTGATGCGGACGGAGCGGCCGCACCGAGCGGCATGCTGATATCAAAGTCACCCTCTGGTTCCGTAACCTTCAGGGTACACATGAAGAAAATCATCAGCTGAAACACAACGTCGATCATCGGCGTCATGTCCAGTTGAATTTTTCCGAGGCCAACGCGGTTTCGAAGCTTCATGGTTCACAACTGATGTAAGATGAATACTGGGCAGATCCGGGCCGACTTAAGAATACGCGACTACTCAATCATCTTCTGTGTTGCTTTCAGTGCAAAACGCTGAAAGCCGATTCCATCTTCCTGACACATCTGGATCAGTTCCTGCACCATGCCTGACTTCACGTCGGCATCAGCTCGAATTTCTACCACGACTTCTTTCATATCAGTTCCGATCGTTTGATAGAACTGGGCTTCCTGGCGAAGTCGCTGACGAACCTGAGCAAGTGGAACCTGTTCATCTCCGAAGAAGAAAAACGGTTCAGGGTTCATCAGCGTGCCTTTTTGATCTCTGAGGTAGCCGAAGTTCAGCAGGAACGAATCTTTTCGCTGAACCGCCGGTGGTACCGCCAATTGATCTTTGGGCAATGTGACTCGCTCATCTGCTTCCGCCTGATCGAACTTGTTAATCACCATAAAAAAGGTGATCAGCTGAAACACGATGTCAATCATCGGTGTCATGTCGAGATCAGGCGGGGAAACATCAGCGGGCTTGAACTTCATGGCAACAACCTGACAGATGAATCAAATCCACAAGGGTTGACTACCCTTGATCAAGCGAAGTCTTCTGGTTCTCGCTTCGAACCCGCTCGTGTCGTTTGTTGGACAAATGTGAGCAGGAACTCGAAGAAACTGCATGTGGCCGCGTCGTGAACCGAAGGTTCAGCCCTTCTTACCAACTGCAGCGAACCGTCCCATCAGACCTTCGCTCACCATGCCGATTTCCAAAACCAATCGTTGAATGCGATTCTTCAGGATCCCATAAAACACCATCGCAGGAATTGCCAACATCAGCCCGATTAGTGTTGTTACCAGAGCTGTGGAAATACCATCGGCCAACTGCGAAGGCTTCGGTGCAACAGCAGAAGTCGCAATCACGTCGAAGCTGGAAATCATCCCCTGAACTGTTCCCATCAGTCCCATCATCGGAGCAATTGTGCCGATCAAAGCGACGTAGCTCAGTCGATGTTCAAGAGCCATGTTTTCATCTTCACCGGCTTCCTGCATACCTTCGACGGCCTCTTCGTAGCCTCGGCTCAAGCGTCCCATCCCTGCGGCGAGGACGCGTGCGACGAATGACTCATCGCTACGAGCGAACTCGTAGGCGGCCTGAAAGTCTTTGGCATTGAGTTTCTGTTCGAACTCTTCCACAAACGCAGTCGGCAACAACACATCGCGGCGAACCTGCAACAGGTTCATCATGATCAGTGCCACGAGAATAAATGATGCCAGCAGGAACGCCGGGCCCCAAAACCAGCCGCAGGCACGAGCAATGTAGGCCAAAAAACTTCGAGAAGGCTGCGGTGCAGCGGGATCCACGGCCGCTGCTCCTGCTGGAGCGGCAGCGCCATCCGCAGGCGCGGCTTCTGCCTCCGCGGCTGGAGGCGCAGCGGCGGCAGCATCAGCGGCTGACGGTGTTTCCTCCTGAGCCATCAGTGATGATGATGAGAAAGAAGGACTAACCAACGCCACTGCCATTGCCAGCAGGAGTGCAGGAATGGACTTGCGTCCGCAATTTCGTTCTGCTGAACCAAAGACATTACGCATTTCAAATGATCTCCGAGTTGACCTCATTGGGGCGGACTCGCCAGTTGAGAATAGCCAGGAAACTGTGAATGGGGACTGTAGTAAGTTATGTACCTTTCGTCACCCTTGGCGAAAGGTTTGAGATGCACAGAATCAGGAATCAGGGGGTTGCCGTAGCGCCCTGCTTCGCCCAGGAGCTGTTCGGGTATTTTTCCGTCAGTCTTTGGCGAGCATCATCAGCTCTGTCCTGATGGCCGGCCGGGGCCCACAGATTAGCCAGTCGATACAACGCTTCTGCATGGGCAGCCGGTTCAGAAGGATAGAGTACATCGACCTGAAGGTACGCCCACAGAGCATCCTTGGGAAGATTCTTTGTTCTCTGGCAGTCGCCTTTCAGAACCCAGGCTTCAGCCAGTGTCTGAGTTTCCGATTCTGACGCCTTGGTGATGATTTCATTCAGGGTTGTGATGGCTTCATCCACCTGTCCCTGCAGTTGCTGGCAGAGAGCTTTTCCCAGCATTCCGTCAAACATGGCAGAGGTCGCTCCGGCATCGCCTGCGCTGGTTTGAATAACCTGATCGAAGGCCGTCAATGCTCCTGCGGTATCCTTTTTCGACAGTAGAAGTCGCCCCAATTGGACGCCCGCCTGAAGCTGGAACCCTTTAACCGGGGACGCCTGAACTTCCTTCAGAAGTTTCTCAGCTGCATCGGCGTTGGCTGCATCCAGTGACAAAAGCTGAGCTTCGAGCAGAGTGGCCTCAAAGTAACGGAAGTTCGCTTTGTATTGGGTGCGGAAGTCAGTAATCGCCTTCTGAGCATCCGCAACAACAGCCGGATTGGCAAGGGCCGACTTGACTTTGGTACGAGCGATCAGAAATTTGATGTCATCAACCAGTCGTTTATCATCGCCGCCATACTCCTTTTGAACCGTTGTAAGCTTTTCCATTGCAGCATCGAGGGCACCGCTGCGTTCGTTTGACTGAGCCTGCGTCAAAGTCGACGGCTGCATGTCAAATGCGACGTTGAAGATGTCACTGACGGGTACTTCGACTTCCTGGCCGTTGACTTGCTTAATCTTGACGGAAGCTGTCGTCATCGCCGTAAACTCGCCTCGCAACACACTTCGGTCACTGCGTCGAGTGATCTGATCGGCTGCGTCAGCGGCCAACATCAGGTTGAGCATCAATAAGGTCGTGATACTGCGAGTGGGTATTTTTGATGGAGCGATCATAAAAGAATCCCGATGGGGTGTTGATTCTGAGTTTGTCTCATTACGAAAAGTTTGTGTCTGTGTGACACTCTCCGTCTTCCGGAGCCTACTCATCTGACTCCGGAGGTTTCGGCCGTTTAACCGGCGGTGCTTCTGGAGCTGAACGTGGTGCGGGGCGTTCGCCGAGGGAAGGATCTGTCGGAGGCTTTTGAGTAGCGGGACGTGGGGCTACAGGACGATCTCCAACAGGTTTATCCGTTGATCCTTCTGGTCGCGCAGCCGCAGGTTTTGGCGCTGTGGGGCGAGGAGCAGCAGGTTTTGGCTCTGCAGTTGTTCCATCCGCGGAGGCTGGTTTTGGCACTGCAGGCTTAGTGACGGGCGGTCTTGGTGCCAGAGGTTTGGCTTCCGGTGCTGTGCCGTCAGCAGATGCTGGTTTCGGTGCGGCCGGTCTTGGTGCTGCTGGTTTCGCAGGTGCGGCACCTTCCGGAGCTGGTGGGCGAGGTCTTGGTACAGGCTTTGGAGCAGTCGGGTCCGTAGAAGGAGCGGCCCCTGCCGTTGGGGACGTCGCCGAAGGTGCTGTTGGTTTTCTGACTGGAGCCTCACCGGTTGCTGCTGACGGGGCGACTGGTTTAGGTCGTACTTCCCCAGTCGTTGGAGCTGCAGGACGTGGGCTGCCCTGAGCAGAAACAGGTTTTGGAGCCGGTTTCGCGACTGGCTTCGCATCCGGTGTGGAAGGGCTCGCCGGACTCGCTGTCACGGGCGGCGGCGATGTTGCAGCAGTTGCCGATGGTGCTGCTTTCGCGACCGAAGCCGTCGGTTTTGTTGCAGTGGAGCCTGGTTTTGCAGCCGCAGATCTTGCGGCCGGAGCAGCCTTCTTTCCACCGCCGATACCCGCGAACCCGCTGAAGTCCGGCTCGGAAGGGGCTTCGAAACTCAAGCCCTGCGGAATTGCCGCTTCCGTTTCAACGGCCACATTTAGCCCTGAAAACTTGGGGGCTGCTGTTGGTCCAGGAACGCGTACACGATCCTTAGGTTTCCGCATGAAGTAAAACAAGCCACCTGCGATGGCCAAGCAGACACCAACGCCGACAACGATCAGGACGGTGCTGGATCCACTCGCTTCGGTCACCGCTGGCTGATCGCCGTTTGCTGCGGCAGCGGGACTTCCTGAAGCACTTTGAGCGACCTCAACTGGCGGCTCTTCGGGGGTTTCAACCACAGCGTTTCGATCAAGTGGTGTCGGCGCTTGTCCAAGATCTGCCTGAATATCCTGATACAGCCGATCAAACTTGGCAAACGAAACATCATCCAGATCGCGATAGACCTGAACGAAGCTGGTGATTTCCGCCATCGCTGACTTTCGGAGTTTGTCAGCATCTGCATCCGATGCATTCCCAAATCGACGCCGACAGTTCGCCATTTCGTAACGAGCTTCGACGAATCGTCCCCTTAATTCCGGTGATGGATCTTTGGCGACAATCTGCTGGAGCCGTCTCGCCAACTGCGACCATCCCCACACCGCTGTTGCTTTTCCGGACGCATCTTTTCGTCCCTGAAGAGCTTCTGTAAATTTCTTTGGATCTGTGTCAGCACCCCAGTCCGTCAGAATCAAAGCGGCTTCGAACTGAGCGTCCAAAGTCATCGGATTCTCGGTCAGAATCTCTTCGATGTTCTTCAAAGCCTCTTCGAACTGTTTCTGCTGACGACGACAGCGTGCGAGACGAAGTTTGACAGCGTTCTTGTTATCCGCGTTAACCAGTCCGCCTGATATGATTTCGGAGTAGGCATCGCCAGCCTTGGAATAGTAAGCAGCGGCGCTGGCGGCATCGCTCGATACGCCCTGCCCGAGACCGTAGTAGGTTTCACCAATCCACAGCAAAGAGTTGTAATCACTTTTGTTCCGCGATTCGTAAACCTTCTGCAGAAACTTTTCGAACGAGTCACGAACGGCAGCCAATCGCTCATTTTCGCCTGAAAGTTTCAGGCGTCGCAGTTCTTCCTGGAGCTCCATGCCAAGTTGGGTGTAGGCCGCAAGAATGTCCTGTCCGCCGACCTTTTCCAGCTTCGTCATTGTTTGCAGAGCCTGATCGATTTGTTGCGTGCCAATGTAGGCACGCAGCAGCAGTCGATAGGTGAGGCCTGCGAACGACTGGCTTTGAATGCCCTCTTCCGGCCGCTGTGTTCCTTCGGCGACTTCAATCGCAGTCACCACGGAGTTCTCAGCTCCTTTGGTGAGTCGATCGATCGTGGCTGGAAACTCACCGTCCAGATTCAGAATACTGGCCAGAGACACTTCTGCCGCTGCGAGTTCTTCAGTCGGCCTGGCCATATCGCCGAGCTTCTGCCGAGTTAACTGAATGCCGTTTGTCAGCAGTGTTTTTGCCTCTGTTTTCCACTGCAGCATTGCCTGAGCATCCGGCTGCTCACCCTGCGGATCTGCAGCAGCCATAGCCGCCTTTTGTGTCCAGGCAGTCCAGTAGGACTGTCCGGCATTGATGCGAGCAGAAATATACTGAGGGTCAGCTTCGGGCACTTGAAGGTACCATTTCGCTCCTTCGAGCGGCTGATTCAACGTTCGGTAAACGCTCCCCAGTCGCATTCTGGCCTCGCCACCTTTTGCGGACTGCGGATACAACGCCAGAATTCTTTCGCAGACATCGCGAAGGGTTCGAGTTTCAAAATCGCGGTCCTTGGGTGGTCCAGCATTCCATGCCGCGACAGCGGCCGCCATCGCGATTTCCGTGGCGTTCAGAGCGGTATCGGGATCTGCCTTAATGTCGTGTTCAAAACAGTACTGTGCCAAAATAATGGCATCGAGAGGCCTGCCGAGACGCAGCTTCACGAAGCTCAGAAGATATCGTGACTGAGCAACAGCCTTTGGGTCACTATCGTCATCACGCAGATCAAGTGCCAGCTGCAAAAGGCGTCCGACCTCCTTCAGGTGGCTTTCGAGCGCTGCTGACTTTGTCGCTTTTTCTGTCGCGTCAGTCGCCTTTGCGGCATCGTCACTGAGTTGTTGGATTTGAGCGATCATGCCACGGGCGCGTTCAAAAGCCGTCGCGAAATCCCTCGGTTCCCGATCTTTTTCTCCCAGGACCAGCTTGAGACGTCGTCCCATTGCTGCCGCCGTCTCTTTGTACGGCCCTGGATATTTCCCAACCTGAATTGCGTCATCCATCGCTGATCGCAGGATGGTCTCTTTTTCTTTTTCAGGCAGTTCGCGATTAGCTCCCAGTTTTTCTGCGGCGATCGCGCGTTCCCACAGAATTCCCAGGCCTGATTGAGTCGTCGCCAATTGACGGTTGTTTTGCAACCAGACCGTCGCTTCCTGGATCACCAGTTGATGGTCATTTTTTTGCGGGTCGTTCAAACAGATCAGGCGATAATGCTGTGCGATCCCCTTGAGCACCAGAACAGCACTGTTATCAGAGGGATGCCCCAGCATTTCATTGTAAATGCCAAGAGCTCGCCCGATATCGTCCTGTTCCTGAAAACACTTTCCCATCATCAGGCGGGCATGGAGGCCGATCTGATTCGTTCGACGACTGGTGTGAATCTTTTCAAAGAGTTCGGCCGCCTGAATCAGCGTCTGTTTGCGTTCTTCGGTTCCTTTTTCGAATGTTTGGCCGCGTTCGTAGGTGCAGCGAACCAAATTGAACCACGCCCGCAGGTACTTGGCTTCCGCTTCAAGGCGTCGCTGATACTCTTCTTCGTCTTTCTGTTCATCAATGAACTTCGGGAACGCATCATAGATTGCTTTGTACTGATCCTGAGCCGTCTGATAGATTGCCTTCGCCTGATCGACAAGGGTTCTGGCGGATTGCTGCAGCTCCAATTTCTTTGGGGCGTCCTCCGTTTCTGCGGCTTTCCACATCAATGAACGGGCTCGTTCAAAGAGTAGTTCTCCCAGCATCGAATTAGCCAAAGCGGCTTGCGCATGCTGGCCATGTTCGGCGATAAATTTGCGCAGTGAAGTTTCTGCCTCCGACAACGCCTGCTCCCGATCTTCCGGGACGCGCGAAGCCGCCCCTTTTTGCTGGAGCGTCATGCCTCGTTCGAGGTCCAGGACTTCGCGTACTTCAGCCGGCAGATCTGACCTCTGGCTGATCGAGTCAATATACTCGATCGCTGTGTCGAAGAATTGACGTTCCCTCAGGCCGCCAATGAAGTCGATAAACCGCTCATCTCCGCGCGCGGTCGTTGCGCACGTCAGAGTCAGGGTCACGACAACAGGAGCGATCATCATCCGGCCAAAACGCTGGAAAAAGCGTCGGAATCCGGCGACTTTCGGAAGTCGGAAATTCATAACGAACGGGCCGTCCATGCGAGATCCTCGGCGTGACAGGCTCGAATCATCGAGACATTAGACAGGAAGTGGGGCAGGAACAGGTGGCCAGGAACGCCGTACAAAACCAGAACTTCGTCCCAGACAGCGCAAGAAGATCACGAGGAATCAACAACGGCAGGAAACTGTCCCGGTATTATCGGAGCCTGTAAGAGCATATGTCCTGTGGCCTCCCGTCGCAACGATTGAAGGGAATTCTGTGGTTGCCCTGTGGCAGATTGTTCCGGTCCGCTACATTTAAGGCGGTTTGCAGAGACGTTCCGGGACTCTGATTCCGCATGATTTGTCGCTGAAGGGGAAACTGGCGTGACTGAAAACATTACGCTGTCGGATACCGACCGAGACCTGCCGAAGCATGTCAAAAACGGCTTCATGCGGTATCGCGACTTTCAGCCGTTGACTCAGGGGGGCGAGGCCATTCTGCGGACCTGTGTCGATGAAAACCTCGGCCGGACCGTCGTGATGAAGACACTGCAGCCCCAGTTCCAGAATCTTGCGACGTACCAGAAGCGGTTTCTTCGGGAGGCCCGAGTCACCGCGCAGATTCCTCATCCGGCTACAGTTCCGGTTTATGAGCTCAGCCGGGACTCCGAGGGAAATGCCTACTTCACGATGAAGAAACTGCGTGGGCGGGATCTGAGCGACATTCTGGACAAGATCTCTGAAGGCGACAAAGCCACGATCGAAAAATACCCGTTGGACAGCCTGCTCAACGTTTTGATCCATTGCAGTCAATGTCTTGCATTCGCTCACAACCAGAAGGTGGTCCATCGTGATATGAAGCCTGCCAACATCATGATTGGCGACTACGGTGAGATCATGGTATTGGACTGGGGCCTCGCCAAAGTCTGGGATATGGAAGACGACGAAGACGTTGATCGTCTGATTCGAAGCGGGCAGCAGGCGATGTCAGGACGGCTGACGGGGCGAGGTGATGTGCAGGGCACACCGTTCTATATGTCTCCGGAACAGGCTGTTGAAACCGGCGATGTGGATGAACGAACTGATATCTACAACATGGGTATCATCCTGTTCGAAGTTCTGACTGGTGAGAGCTACATGTCCGGCCGGAATTTCAAAGAGATCAAGCGTAAGCTCCAGGAAGATCCCGTCCGGGAACCTCGACAGGTTGCCCCGCACAAGAAGATTCCGCCTGAACTGAACGCCATCTGCATGAAAGCTCTGCAGCGGTCTGTGACCGATCGATATCAGAAGATGTCAGAGTTCAGTGAAGACCTTCGCGCAGCGTTGCTGGGGAATCCTGTGTCGGTTTATCACGAACCGATCTGGGGGCGAATTCTGAAGTGGCGTGATCGGAAAGTTTTCAGCGCGGCTTCGCTGATATGGATGCTGGCTGGAGCTGTGTTGTGTTTCGGAGTCCAGTTGATTGTCAAACTTCTGCTGCGATGACTGAAGGATCGTGAACTGTGGCGAATCGATTATTTCTTGGGCTCGATCTGGGCGGCACCAACGTCAAGGCTGGCGTAGTTGATGATCAGGGCAATGCTCTGGCATCCAGCAGCGTTGCAACTCAGGCAATCCATGGTCCCGTGAAGGGCGTTGAGCAGATCGTTAAAGCGGGACTGGAAGCGGTTCGAGCGGCCGGCGTTGAAATTGGTGAAATCAAGGCGGTGGGTCTGGCGACGCCGGGCACCATGGATATTCCCGGCGGAATGCTGCTGGATCCTCCAAACCTGCCGGGGTGGATCAACTTTCCGATTCGGGATGAAGTGGCCAAACGGCTGCAACGTCCGACAATTCTGCAGAATGACGCGAATGCAGCGGCTTATGGGGAATACTGGGCCGGTACCGCAAAGCATGCCCGCAGTCTGTTGTTTTACACGCTTGGCACGGGACTTGGTGGCGGCGTGATTGTTGATGATCACATTATCGAGGGCGAGCACTCCCACGGATCTGAACTTGGTCATGTGATTCTGGAAATGGATGAAGGACGGCTCTGTCCGACTGGCCAATATGGAACCGCCGAAGCCTACGTGAGTGCGACAGCCTTGATGAAAAAGTTTCGTGAACGGCTCGAGGCTGGCGATGTGACGTCGGTGCGAGCTCGTATGGCGTCCGGATCGGACTTATCGCCACGACTTATCGCCGACGAAGCCGAACATGGTGATCACCTCGCGCTCGAGTTGATCATGGAGATGGCTCGATATCTGGGGGCTACAATCACGACGGCCGTGCATGTCATTGATCCGGCCATGGTTTTGCTGGGCGGAGCGATGACGTTTGGCCGCGAAGAAACTCAGGTCGGTCGTGAATTCCTGCATCGTGTGCGTCAGGAGTTTCGTGGCCGAACATTCACGACGATTGCCGACAAGATATCGATTGAATACGCCTCATTGGGAGGTGACGCCGGTTTTATTGGGGCCGCAGGGTGTGCTCGACGAGCACTGGACACAGGACGCATGCCGCCAGTACCAGCCAGGTAGAGCAATCCAATTGTTGATCGAATTAGCCGGAACGCGTTAGCGTCCGGTTTTCCGTGCTGCTCCGTAGTAATGCGATTCTTATGAGCCGACAGGATTCCTCGCTGCGCATCGGGCTTGAACGACTGTTATCGGATCAGCGGCATGTCCTTGAAGGACGTCGTTTTTCTGTCGTCATGAATCGTGCGTCAGTGAACTCGAATGTTCGTCTCGCCTGCGATCTGCTGGCGGAGAACTTCCCGGGTCAACTGCGGTCTATCCTGTCGCCACAGCATGGTCTCTGGTGCGAACAGCAGGCGAATATGATTGAGACGGCTCATGGCCGACACGGTCGTCTGGGAGTTCCCGTCTACAGTCTTTATTCGCACACGCGGCGGCCGACAGAGGAGATGCTGTCCGCAATCGATTGCCTCGTGATCGATCTGCAGGATGCAGGGACTCGGGTTTACACGTTCATCTGGACGATGCTGTATTGTCTTCAGGAATGCGCTGCTCGAAAGATTCCAGTCGTTGTTCTTGACCGACCGAATCCCGTTGGTGGAGAGATTTCCGAAGGACCGCTGCTCAATCTGGCGTTTCGAAGCTTCGTCGGTGAGGCGGAAACTCCGATGCGACATGGCCTGACGATCGGTGAGTTGGCCGGATTCCTCATCCGACGTTACGGCATCCATGCAGAACTGGTGGTCGTTCCGATGGAGGGTTGGCGACGCGATCAGTACTTTGATGAGACTGGTCGGTTGTGGGTTCCGCCATCACCCAATATGCAGACCGTGCAGACGGCTGTTGTCTACCCCGGACAGGTTTTGCTGGAGGGAACGAATCTCTCCGAAGGCCGCGGAACCACGGTGCCGTTCGAAGTGATCGGTGCGCCGTTTATTGAGCCGGGGGAATTCTGCGAGCAGCTTCAATCCCTGAACCTGGCGGGCGTTCAATTCCTGCCAATACGGTTTACGCCGGCATTTGATAAATGGGCCGGGCAAAGTTGTGGCGGAGTATCGATTCACGTGACTGATCGAGCTGTGTTTCGATCGTATGAAATGACGGTACGGATTTTGAAGCTGTGTCGTGCGAATTATCCCGACTGTTTTATGCTTAACCCTCCGCCGTACGAATATGAAAACTCACTAATGCCGATCGACATTATCAGTGGCGGTTCGCTGCTGCGGGAGTGTTTGATCGAACAGCGAGAGATCGAAGCTGCTATGGCACTGGATTGCGAAGCATGGGATGAGGAACGAAGCGAGTTTTTGCTTTACCGCTGATCTGTCCAGCTCTTTGGACTGCAGCAGCCCGCTGCCGCTTTGGTGCAGGCAGCCTGCTGCCAACGCCCCGGGTTTGAAGTTGTCGGTGGAAGCCGTTGTCCACAGCAGGCTGTGGTCGGAAAGCTGCAGCGGGCTGCCGCAGTCCAAAGGGCCAGAACACTACAACGTAAATGTCTGGCCTGGACTCAAAACCGCAGGTTTGGCGGACGTGTCCGATCGTACTTGTTCTGACCACGCCTCCACATCCTGCTTGATGACCGGAAACGTGTTGTAATGCCCGGGAATCACGTATTCCGGACGAAGCATGCTGATCGCTCGGATTGCGTCATCGGGGCCCATCGTGTAGTTGTCACCAATCGGTAGGATCGCCACTTTCAGGCCTTCATCGCCAATCAACTTCATGTCAGAAAATAGGGCCGTGTCGCACGCATGGTAGATATTGCCATCGGAGGTCTTCAGCAAGACTCCTGTCGCGCATCCACCATAGGACCCATCCGGCAGCATAGAACCGTGATGAGCCATGGTCAGCTTAATCGTCCCGAAGTCGAATTTGTAACTGCCCCCGGTATTCATGTCATGAGTTCGCTCAACGCCCTGCTCTTTCAGCCACGTTGCGATCTCGTAATTCGTGATGACCAGGCAATTCGTTCGTTTGGCGATGGCGACGGTATCACCCACATGATCGCCATGTCCGTGTGAGACAACGATGTAGTCAGGCTGCACGTTATCTGCAGAGACAGAAGCCAGAGGATTCCCGGTCAGAAACGGATCGATCAGGATCGTCTTCCCTGCGGTCTGAATCTGAAATGCGCCGTGTCCGAGAAACGTAATTGTTGTGCTCATGATTTTTCACCTTCTGCTTCTGGCCAGCAATTACTTGATACCAAGATTGGCCTGCATGTTCTTTTTGTAGGCTTCAACGCCCGGCTGGCCGTAAGGATTTGTTCCAACCAGACGGCCTTCCACGACTGTTGCCAGCATCAGCATCTGGAACAACTGTCCAAGGGCATGTTCAGTAATAGAAGGCAAAAGCAGATCAGTTGTTGGACGCTGCTCGTCAGCGTAGGCCTTGTTCGTGCCATCGATCGCTGCCTGAAGGATTCGCGGCATCGGTACACCGGCCAGTTGATTCAGTTGATCCTGGTCGAGTTCATGTTTAGGTACTGTGATTGGAGGCTTCTGAGGTCGTCCGGGCAATAGATTTGTGATGAGCTTATCGCGGCGGCCTTCCTGATGTTGCTGCCCGCGGCTGTGCAAATCGCGAGTGTTCACGACAGTCAGAGGTGTCGCCCCGCGTTCATGTTTGCCGAGGCTTTCACTCAACAACTGGTCATACCACAGGCCAACGGCTTCGAGCTTGCTGCCCCAGGTAGACAACAAACGCGTTGTCATCCCGAGATCCATCTCGAAAGCATGTCCGACCGCGACGTACTGGAGAACGATGTTTTGTTCATACGGAGCGTTTCGGAAATGTTCCGTCATATCCGCAGCCCCCTGCAGCAACGCGCGGATATTCATGCCGTTGGCGGCGGCCGGAAGCAGTCCGACAGCGGTCAGGATTGAAAAGCGTCCGCCGATACCGTCGGGAATCGAGAAGACGTCCTCGTATCCCGCTGCGTTAGAAAGATTTCGAAGCCTTCCCGCGTCGCCAGTGACGGGCACGATCAGGCTTCTGGCAAGCTTCGGGAATTTTCGTTCAATCAGTTCGCGGAAGGTTCGGAAAGCCACGGCGGCTTCCAGAGTGCCGCCTGACTTGCTGATCACAATCACCGACGCGCGGCCGTCGATCGAATCGGGATGCTGATCCGCTCGCTGTTCCAGAAGATTCAGCAGGACCTGTTGTTGATCCGAGTCAACGTTCCAGCCTTCGAAATACAGGCGAGGAATTCCGCCGCGAGTCTTGCGGCATTGCTCGTTGTGGTAAGGACTTCTAATCGCTTCGAACATGGCTCGCATGCCCATGTAGGAACCGCCAATTCCCAGCACCACGACCGAATCGGAGGCGTCTCGAAGTCGAGCTCCACAAGTTTCCAGCCTTGCCACCAGACTCTTGTCGCGATTGTTTTGCAGGTCTGCCAGAAGCTCTTCAGGCCATTGGATGAACCCAGCATCCAGCGGTTGCTTAGCGGCAGGGACAGGCCCGCCAGACTGCCACAGGTCGACATCTTTCAGCGTCTCTTCGGCCGCCGACAGCAATTTGTCTTTCAGAGCACCGATTCGACCGGCAGGCAAAAGCTTGAGTGCAGCGTCTGGTACGTACTTCAGGCTTTCGTTCGACATAGGACGACAGTACTCCGGTTGGATCAGAATCAGATAGTAAACGGCCAGATCAATGGGATCATGATAACACAGGCGATCCAAAGCAGGATGTTCAGGGGAACTCCGACTTTGACGAAATCACTGAAGCGATAACCGCCCGGCCCAAATACCATCATATGCGTCTGGTACCCAACAGGTGAAGCGAACGCGAAGGACGCGGCGAGGGCCACGGCCATTACAAACGGGCGAGAATCGCAATGGCTGAGTTCTGCGGCTTTCAGGCAGAATGGAAACGCCAGTGCTGCGGCACCGTTATTGGTGATCAATTCGTTCAGAACCATCGTGACAAAGTAAATGGCTGCCAGTGTGGCGTAGGGGCCCAGTGGCTGCGTAATCGCGACAAGCTTACTGGAAAGAAACAGGGCTGCTCCGGATTTTTCCAGGGCTGTGCCCAGACCAAAAGATGCTCCGATCGCAATGAGTACGGGCCATTCAATTGTCTGGCGAGCATCTGACGCGGACATGCACCGAGTCAGCACCATCAGGCCACCGGCGACGAATGCTCCCAGCATCGCGGTATCGCTTCCGCCGAAAAACATCGTGATCAACAGAATTGCGAAAATGAATATCGCAACCAGCCAACGTTCATGTCGCAGGGGCTGAGATCCCTCGACATCGCTCACAAGGTAGAAGTCCGGATTGTTGCGATGAGCCTGCACAAAGTTGGCTCCGGTCTGCATCAGCAGCGTGTCGCCTGATTCCAGCTTCACATCCCCGATCTTGGTTGTGAGTCGCTCACCGTTACGATGAATTGCCACAATCGCTGCGTTGTAATGCGAACGGAACTGCGCCTCGCGCACGGTTTGCCCGATCAGAGGAGACGATCGGCTGACGACCGCTTCGCAAAGTCTTCGTTTTCGTTGTTCAACCGCTGATGCATCTGACACGTCAGAGGCCGGTTCAAGGCCTGGGATCTTCTTCAGGTCTACGATAGTGCCGACGACTCCTGTGAAGACCAGTCGGTCGTTGGCTTCGAGAACGGTGTCCGGGCTTACCGGAGCAATGACGGTTCCTCGACGATCGACTTCAATCAGAAAGAGTCCCGGCAGGCGACGGAGACCAGCCGCTTCGATGCTTTGGCCGATCAGTCGGCAGGCAGGCGTGACGACCATTTCAACGAGATACTCGCGGCGCGATTCGCCAAGCTGCTCCATGAATTCTTTTCGTTCCGGCAAAAGCTTGCGTCCCACGGTCAGCATGTAGATTCCACCGATAATGGCACACGGAATTCCCGCATAGCCAATTTCGAAGAACGTCATTTCCTCAATGCCGGCTTTTTTCATCAGACCATCGACGACAAGGTTGGTGCTCGTCCCAATACGTGAGCAACACCCTCCCAGAATCGTCATGAACGACAATGGGATCAACAGTTTTGATGGCGCGACGTGCTGCTTACGGCACCATGAAATCACGACGGGAATGAGCATCGCAACAATCGGCGTGTTATTCAGGAACGCGGATGTTCCAATCGTGAATGCTGCCAGCATCAACAGGCCGCCCAGTTCCGTACGAGCCGGGCCGAGGACTTTGGCTCCCACAGCATCGACGACTCCGGTTTCCTTGAGCCCTGCAGTCACAACAAACAACGCCGCGACCATCAATAGCGAATTACTGATGAAGCCGCCGAAGGCATCGGCAACAGTGATCACATTGCACAACGCCAGAAGGATGATGGCAGCGACGAACACAAGGTCGGCTGGCTTCTCATACATCAATGCAATCAGAACGAAGAGCGTCACGGTGATACTCAGCCACATTTTCCACTGGCTCGTAATCCAGTTCCAGCCAGAGTTGTCAGCCAGTGTCGGCGTCGAATTTCCGTCGATCAGATGAAGGTCAATGAACTGTCGAGGTTCCTGGCCCCGGTCTTCTTGTTTCTCATCGTCTGCCTTTGCAACTGATGAGTGTATTGCAATCAGGTTCTTGCCTTTGACCAATCGGGCTGAAGCTTCCTTATTCAGGGGCACTCGGACATATCCATCACTCGCGCCGCGAAGTTCTGCAGCAAGGTGTCCGTTAAGATAAACCTCGGCGTCCTGAAGATGGTGCACATAGAAGCCTGGATCCTCTGGAAGAGAAGGCAGATCGTGTGACTTTCGCAGCCAGATTTCGGGAGTCATCCATTCGGTAAACGTCCGTAGCTCCGGAGCGTCGGTCGTACCGAATCCACCTGGACCTTCACTCCATTTTACGTCGTCATACTTGTTCTCATACCAGCTTCGCGGTGTCGAAGTTGTGTAACGCCACGGAGTGCTGTCGTTATCAGCCGCAAACGCGGGAGTCAGGCAGCAAAAGAAGACGATCAGGATTGCCTGCAGATGCCTGCTCGACAATCCGGAGTGATGATTTCCGGACATGAAATTGATTCTGCAAATAAGATTCGTCTGGATCTCAGATCGAATGACCTCTGCGGGCTTCTGTACAAACAGGATTCAATGCATGAATCCGTCGACGGGCCAGTTGGCCGTACGGCAGCGGAAGTCGGGGAAAGTGGCTAATGAAGGAGTTGGAAACAAGGGTCTAATGTATCCAATGGTGCGTTTCATGGTGTTTTTCAAATTTTATGGTCCTCGTTGAACGAACGATCACCACCGTTCGGACACCGCTGCCGGGAGCAGCCGGACGCGGAGTTTAGAGGGTCTGAAGATACTTATACAGGTCTGCGAGTTCCTCCGGCTTTGCATCTTTCAAAAGTCCGGATGGCATCAACGAATTCCGCTGAAGCTGTTTGGATTCAATATCAGCTGCTTCAATGCGGTAGGTTTTGTGCTCTGCGTCTCGCAGCAGCAGTCCGTCGACAGATTCGTAGACAATAAGCCCGGTGTAAACTTTGCCAGCCGTTGTTTCGATAGAAGTCGTCTGATACCGAGCGGAAATATCCCGGTTGGGCTCAACGATCGCAGCGAACAGGTCGTCACGTGAAAAGCGTTTCGCGACGCCAGTTAAATCAGGCCCCAATGCACGTCGGCCACCGTGACATTTCGCACATGCCAGACGTTCAAACAACTTGCGGCCTCGTTCGGCCTCACCCGTTTCCCAGTTAATCGTGCCGAGACTTGCAAGTAATTGCTGGCCAGCTGCACTGCTGCTGACGGGGTGGAAATCCGGGTAACGCTGCTGCAGGTAGGTTTGCCAGGCCTGCATGGACTCCGGCTGCGGCTTAAACCCATCCTCTCCAAAGATAAATGGAATTGACTGCCCGGTATTGTTTTGCAGCAGCCTCATAATGCTTTCGCGAATTTTTAGTTCACGCGGATCATTCATGAGTCGCCGGGCGGCGCTGAGCAGTTGATATTGTTCAGCCGGGTCATTGCTCCGCGGAAGTTTCGTCAGAGCCAATGTGCAGGCCTCGACAGCGTTGAGCTGTGCCGATTCCAGACCAGAGAGAAACAATGCGCGATCTTCTTTCGTCGGCTTGTCTGCAAGATTCATCAGCACCGCGTCACGCACGGAAAGATTATCCAGTTGCGATCGAAGCAGTGTCTGATGCTCGGGGTTTTCTGATTCTCCGATGGTGAACACGACATCGTTGGTCCATGTGAAATCAGGGTCTGCGGTAATCGTCGCGACAAAGCCATCGATGCCTTTCGCGACCGTCCCCTGCGGCACCTGGCTTAGAAACAGCACATGACCTGGTTGACCAAATCCCGGTTGCTCTGTGATAACACTGGACATCGCTGGATCCGCTTTACACAGTGTCGTGTAAAGTTCTCCCATTCGATCATCCCAGTTCGTATCCTGCTTCAGCTTCAGGCGACGAATCTTGACATCGATCCCGACGAGTGCCTTCGCCGTGGCAACGCTTTCTTCGTACGAGCGTTCGATGTTGATACGACTGATAGCGACAAGGTGATGAATATCGTCCTCAGGCAATGTCAAATCGGAAATGCCCGCCAGCAGTTTTGTGAAGAGGTCGCGATTCAGCGGTGCCGTCATCGAGATCACACGGATCAGTTCATGATCCAGCGCGGCATCGCCGGTTGGAAAGATGTCAGCGATTTTTGTCATTAAGGGATTGAGTTCTCGTTCGATGGCGTCGAGCGATGCTCTTGGTGCATAACCTTCGTACATCACAGGACGCTGGTCACCGGGGCCCACGT
The DNA here is from genome assembly GCA_046349735.1 of Planctomycetaceae bacterium. Lineage (GTDB taxonomy): Bacteria > Planctomycetota > Planctomycetia > Planctomycetales > Planctomycetaceae > SXXK01. Next base: position 6,144 of record JAXMBU010000015.1, on the reverse strand, counting down.
CACTCAATGCCATTTGGAGGACTCGAACCGCATCACGCCGAAGTTCGAGTGGTTGTTTGTCGGAGATAATCACATTGACCGCTGCTTCGGCCGAAGACGGGCTAAGTGTTGTCGTGCGCATCAATCGGCCCAATGAATACCAGAGCAGGCCTGTCGGGTGTGAGACAAGTGCTTTTCGAAGTGCATCGCGCTGTTCATCATTGAGACGTGTGAGCAGCACGGCAGCTGAATATCGAATATGACGATCCTCGCTGGCCAAAGCGTGTGCGACTTCGTTCAGGACCTTATTGAAGGTTGCCACGCTGGTGACAGACGTAAATGCCTCCAGTGCAAATCGCTGAACGACAGGATCACGGTCGGTCAGAAGTTTCTTCAGAGATTCCAGTTCTGGTGCAGCCGGATTGGTACGACCGATGGCCCATGCGGTTCGAGCTCGCACCAACGGAGGACCGGCGGTGCTGAGCTTCATGGCCGTGATTGAATCAAGGCCACCGTACATTTCAACAAGGATCTCGATCGCTCGCATTCGCTCGGAAACGCGTCGAGTTTCTTCCATGGCCGCTGACCGGAAGACATCCGCGCCCAGTGATTTGGCCATTGGCAGCCATTTGGATCGTGACCAGCTGGTGTTGGGTTGTTCGGCTCGCAGAACAGCGTTGGTCTTCTCGGCCGCGTCGGCATTTGCTGAGAGTGCATGAACCGGAACAGGGCCGGATTCATGTGAAATGCGAAAGACACTTCCGCGAGTTCCCCGGCCTCCGACGCTGACAAACAGGCTTCCATCCGGTCCGACTTCCATATCCGTCGGCGCAAATCCAAACTGGTCCTTGCCCTGTGCGAATTCAATCGGCTGACTTTTCCATCCCGCCCCCTGTTGAGTCAGCGTCACGACGAGGATGCGTCCCAGAGTCCAGTCCTGTACGAAAAGAGCGCCGCGATAGGGATCCGGAAACTGTGAATGTTGATAGCAGAGAACTCCCGTTGGCGAGCCACGACCAAAGGTTGCGAGAACAGGCGGCATGTCCGGATAGCTTCCGGGACGCTTCAGGCCTGCTGTCACATAGCCAGCATTCGATAAAGGCAACACATGAAAGACCTGAGTCGGCAAATACATGGGCAGCGAGATATCTCGTTCATCATCACTGTCGAACGTGAAGAAATCGCCGGTGCCGTTGAATGCAAAGTCATATGCATTACGAAAACCATCCGAGACGATTTCTCCGCCGGAGAGATCCGGCTTCAATCGGAGCAGAGTTCCTGAGATCGGATTCTTGATGGGAGACGTCGGCACAGTGGCATAAGAACTTGTTACGCCGGAAAAGTTTCCTGCGATGATGTACCACCAGCCATCTGGCCCCTTCTGAATCGAATGCACGTGATGTTCACCGCCCGCTGCGATCTTCATAAAGACCTGAGGAGGCCCGTCGGACACATCGTCTTTGTTATCGTCGCGAAAGATCTGGACGCCTTCGTCGCCGGAGCAGATTAAGCTCGAGCCGAGAAAGAACATGCCCTGAGATCCGGTGGCGGGCTTATCGGCGAACTGTTTGAACGAATCCGCTCGGCCATTATTGTCCGAGTCAATCAGAATTCTGACATACCCTGGACCAGAGACGACGATCCGACCGTGTGAATCGACGGTCATGGAATGAATGTCATGCGCGAGGTCGTCGTCGGCATAGAGTTCAACTCGAAAACCTGCGGGAACCTGGATCCCAGGAGATTCAGGCGGCGTGGCGGCGGTGGTGTCTGCTTTCGACTGACCGAAAGCCAGTTCGGGGGAATTGGAAAGACAGCAGACGCAAAGAATGGGCAAAAAAAGGCGTGTTGCGAGTCCAGTGGGTGTCATTCAGCGAAATCCTTTTCGGCATTGGCAGTCACGTTGGGGCCACCAATGTAGCGAATTTGGTGCCATTGTGTGCAGAGCAAACCGGCACCGTTGGCGAGGGCTCCGAGTGTCGATAAGATTTGCCTCGAAACTTGAGGTTCTTCGACTGGGGGGACGACGTCTTCCCAAGAGTTGAAGCCTTGATGCCATGTTGGACTGCTGCCCGATGATGGCTCTGTCGGTTTCTCTATTTATCCTGTCTTCTCAAAAGCTTGTCCCGGAGTTCGTGTTTCGATGTCGTCCAGTCTGATTCAGGAAGTTCTTGAGCCATTGCAATCCATGAGGCTCATTGACCCGCATACGCACATCAATCCACATCAGCCTGCGTCAAAGACACTCGCCGATATTCTGGGCTACCACTATTACACGGAACTGGCGCATTCATCGGGAATGCCGAAATCGCAGATTGAAGAGCCAGGTCTTGCGCCGAAAGAGAAGGTCGGGCGACTGATTCCCTGGCTGAAGACGATTGAGAATACGGCTCAGTACAGTTGGTTGCTTGAGATGTGTCAGGTCTTCTTTGGCTTTCAGGAAGAACGCCTGACCGTTGACAACTGGGAATCACTCTACGATCGATCTTTAAAGCAGATGCAGGCTGCGGATTGGGAACAGCAGGTTCTGGATCGTTCTGGGCTTGATCAGGTGTATCTGACAAACGACTTCGATGATCCTCTTCAGGGATTTGACACGAAGAAGTATGTTCCGTGCCTGCGCACGGACGACCTGGTTTTCCATCTCGGAAAATCGAGCGTTCGAGAGCGACTGCAGAAAGCGACTTCATTGACACCCGGCAATGCTTCGCAATTGAAAGATGCTGTGGGCAAGTTGTTTGCTCACTTCAAAGCGAATGGAGTGCGGGCTTGCGCGATCTCATTACCCCCTGATTTTTCGCCGGCCGCTGTCAGCACTGTGACAGCGGATGCAATTGTTGCCAAGGTCTTTGTCGGGCAGGACCTGACGGCTTGTGAATCCGCGACACTCAGTCAGTTCGTCTTCTGGACTTTGGCGGAGTATTGTGTCGAGTACAAATTGCCGTTTGATCTGATGATCGGAGTGAACCGTCGTGTGTATGAAGACGGAGTTTTTCAGGGGCAGGATCTCTACGATTCTCGCACATCGCTGATCCAGTACAAGGCCCTGTTCAATGCGTTTCCCACGGTATTGTTTCCTGTGTCAGTTCTGGCCGAAACCAGCAATCAGGAACTTGTCAGCTACTCGTGGATATTCCCCAACGTGATTACCAGTGGTCATTGGTGGTATTCCAACATACCGGTTCATATCGAGACGGACACACGGGCGCGACTTCAGGCCGTCCCCATGACGAAGCAGATCGGTTACTATAGCGACATGTACAAGCTGGAATTCGCTTTGCCAAAATTTGCCATGTATCGCCGGATTTTGGCGAAGGTTTTGGCAGAAGACTTCGTGATTGGACGACGTTGGTCGGTTGATCGGGCTGTGAGTTTGGGAAAACAGGTGCTCCGGGGGAATGTGGAGGCGATTTTCGGCAAATGTGAGTGAGCGACGTTGCGGTAAACGGTGAGTTTGTCAGAAACCCTCCTCTGTGCGAAAAATTGTCTGTTTTCGCGCTGGAAGTTGGCTGTATTTCAAGCCAAAGTTGGGAGACTTCAGACGACATGGTAGTTCACTGGAACTCCTACGGGTTCTGATGGATGATGAGAGATCACGAGTGCTGTTGGTGAAAACCCTCCCTGAATTTCAACCAGTTTGCACTCACCTGAGATGGGCAGATTCATGGCACGCATAGTCCTTCTGAAAGACGGTCAGTCGTTTCCCTACGAACTGAAGAGCTTTCCTGCGCGGATGGGAAGACATCCTGACTGCAATGTGCAGGTGGACTCCAACATGGTGTCCAGGTTTCATGCTCAGCTTGTTCAGGTTGACGGCAAGATCATGCTCGAGGACCTTGCCAGTGGCAACGGGTCCTCAGTAAATGGCAAACCGCTGGAAAAGCACCAGCCGCATCCTTTGCACCACAACGACCGGATCAAGCTCGGTCCGATCAAGTTTCGCTTCGAAGACGAGGAAGAAGATTCATCATCGAGCGGCATGATTGCCGGATTGGATCTTAGTGATGGCGCAACGTCGACCATCATGGGGTCTGCATCGGCTCGTGGTTTTGGTGTCTTTGAAGTTCGTCCCGAAGATAAGCTGCGCGGGATCCTGAAAATCAATCAAAGCCTTGCGGGCTTGATTGAGATCGGTGGAATTGCCAACAAGATTCTCGATACCTTGTTCGAGATCTTCCCGCAGGCGGATCGTGGTACGATACTGATGAAAGAAGAACGAAGCGCCCGAACTCCGCAGAATGCTCCTCAACGCCGATTTATTCCAGCTGCTCAAAAACGAAGACAGGAAGGTGATGATGAGTCGGTTCGACTCAGTCGCACAATTCTTGATCGTGTGTTGAACGATAAGGCCGGGATTCTGTCGGCCGACGCGGCGAACGATTCTCGCTTCAGCGCCAGTGAATCGATTTCGAGCCTGACGATTCATTCGATGATGTGCGTGCCTTTGTTGAGCATCGAAGGTGAGCCCTTCGGTATCATCAACCTGGATACTCAGAATCCGATGAAGCGATTCACGGATGAAGATCTGGAATTGCTGCTTGCTGTTGCGAATCAGGCTGCTCACTCGTATGAAAATGCGAGGCTGATGCAGACGTATATCGATAAGCAAAAGCAGGACAAAGAGATGAAGATCGCCAGCGGTGTGCAACGTGCACTGCTGCCGGAGAAACTGCCGGAAGTACCTGGATATCGCTTTTATGCGTCGTACGATGCCGCTCAGGCGGTCGGTGGTGACTACTTTGACTGCTTTATGATCGGTGAACGAAAGGTCTGCATTTCATTTGGGGATGTGGCAGGAAAAGGCGTTCCCGGTGCGTTGATCATGTCTCGTATCGCCAGCGTTGTTCAGAACACCATGAGCTTTACCGATGACGTGGCCGTGGCAATCAATCGCATCAATTCTCACATGTGCCATAACATGGTTGAGGGGCGATTCGTGACTTATATCCTCGGCGTAATTGATCTCGATACAAACCGTATCACGATCGCGAACGCCGGGCATATGTCTCCGTTGATTCGTCGCGTGAACGGTGAAGTGGACGAAATCGATGATTCCACAATCGGGATTCCCATCGGGATTATGGATGAATATCCGTACGAAGTCGTTGAGCGAGAAATCGGTGAAGGCGAAATGTTTGTCCTGATCACCGACGGGGTCGATGAAGCGATGGACCCGAATGGCGAGCTTTACACGAAGGAACGCGTGCGTGAGTTCGTGCGAACCGGTTCACCCGATCCGGAAGAACTCGGCCGTGCCCTGCTGTCCGACGTCCGACGTCATGCAAACGGTCGCGATCAGAACGATGATATCACAATCATGACCTTCGGCCGCTTTTCAGTGGGGAAGTAAGGCCTTTTCAGATCGTCGAATGAGTGTTGAGCATTGTTGTCCGACTGCGTTGGGTAATCGGTTCTCAACCTGTATCGGCGTGGTGGCTTTGCGAGAATCTTGCGTCAATCAGGCGGGATACGCTCGTTAGCACCGTTCGCAAGGCCGTGTAGCCCGACCTGTCATCAGGTCGGGAACGACACCTGTCGCTTCCTCAGGCATTACTCTCATCGCAATGCCATATCAGTGAGCAACGAACTCTGATGCGCAGGGAGTGATTGTCCTCGCATCGGGCTCTGCAACGATTCGGCTTCGATATCCGGTGGTGCAGCGGAATGTTTCGTCGCGCAGGATCAACAGAACCAATCATCGACCCCGGCATCTCAAATGCGAGACCACTTTTCGCGGCGTGGCCATGACGGCGGCGCCGCGAATCTGTCGTCACGAGGCAACCCGTTGATTAGCGATGATATCCCAGAGAAGTCATCACATCGTACAGTTCTTCAAAAGTGATGAAGCGACGGCGATAAGCGATTTTGTAGTCGTCGATGGCATTGGCCAGCTCTGCGACTTCCGGGCGAGCTGATCGGTCTCCATCACGAAACTGGCGACGCTCAGCAACGGCCGGTGGTGCAGCAGCATCTCGCTGTCGACGTTCAACAAAAACAGGGGTTGGGGCTTCCAGAAGAGTCTGCTCGGCCATCTCACGTCTCACACGGAAATCACGACAGAAAGTCAGGCGAGAAATTCGGCTGCACATTTCAGTCAACCCTGAACCATTGGTTGCAATTCGGCAACTCGCAAACAACTTTCCTTCGAGCGATGCCGATTCGGGG